>CAZBHS010000032.1:0-72232 GCA_964491915.1 uncultured Clostridia bacterium | reverse complement strand
GCCATACCAACAACCGATCCTTCCAGGGGTTGGAATTGTTGATTTACATTAGGACCTACCGGTCCTTTGGGGCTAATCCGAGAAAGTTCAAACCGACGGCTGAAGCGTTTCTGTCCCGGATGCTCAAGAACAAACCGTTTCCCAATATCAATACAGCGGTGGATGCCTATTTGCTGGCTGAAATGGAGACCATGCTCCCTATCGGCGGATACGATTTAAAGAAGCTATCCGGGGATGTTGCACTGCGCCGGTCTCCGGGCGACGAGCCGTTTGTTCCCCTCGGTAGCGACGAGGCGTCTGAAACTACAACAAAGGACGAAATCGTTTACGCGGACCACCGTCATGTGCTCACCCGGAATTGGAACTACCGGGATTGCGAATATACAAAAATTTCCGAAGAAACAACCGATATTATCCTGGCTTGCGAAGCCGCGTGCCGGTCCATCGATGGCGAGGATATCCAGAGAACTTTGGAAGGGATTATAAAATATGAATCCATATTCTGTGGAGGGGATTATAGCGCCTGGATATTGGATTGCCACCTCCGGGAAATCACTATCGGTTGAGAGGTAACGATGAATTCTGCCAATCTAAACAATATCGAAGATGTCTTTCCTATGAGCGATATCCAGAAGGGGATGATATATTATTCGATACGCGACGGCAATAAAACTTTGCAATACTATAACCAGACCATTTACCAGGTCAAGTACAGGGACTTTGACCACCTGTTATTCGAGCGGGCATACCAATTGATGGTGGATGCGCATCCTATCATGCGCACCGCGTTTAACCTGGATGAATTTGATCAACCGGTGCAATTTGTCTATAAAAAAGGATTTTACGATATTTCCCATGAAGATTTATCCGGGCGCAGCCGTAAAGAGCAGCAAGAGTATTTGACCCGCGTCCTGGAGGAAGATCGTAACACCGGCTTCGATGTGGGTCGTTTGCCGCTTAGCCGCATCAAGACATTCGCGCTGGGGGGGGATATAATCTTGTTCTTCTGGGTGTTTCACCACGCGATATTGGATGGATGGAGTAATGCGTCGTTCCTTACGGAAATGAACAATACCTATTTGGTATTAAAGGAAAATCCGGACTATCGGCCCCCAAAATTGCGGAATACATACAAAAAATTTGTAGTCCAGGAATTGGTTGACAAGCGAGATCCTGATATCGCCGCTTTTTGGAAGAATGAGTTGCGGGATTTCAAACGGCTTGATTTCAAACGGGTGGTGAACTCTCCGGGTGGGGCGCATAATATCCAGCGTAAGACATACGGTCTCGGTAAGGAGTTGTCGGCTCAACTCTCGGAAGTCGCAGGCGCCTATGGATCCAGTGTCAAAAATCTTTGTTTTGCCGCTTACCTCTATCTAATGAAGCTTATTTCTTACGAGGATGATATTACCGTCGGGCTCGTGACCCATAACCGGCCCTTGTGTCCCGATGGAGACAAAATCTTGGGGTGTTTTCTCAATACATTCCCTTTGAGGATAAAAATCCCCGGCGAGATTCATTGGAAAGGATTTTTAGATCTTGTGGAATTAAAATTAAAGCAAGTGAAAAAGTACGAGCGGTTGCCCTTATTCGAGATCGCGCGATTGGCCGGCGTTAAAACAGACGACCGGAATCCATTGTTCGACACCTACTTCAATTTTGTGGATTTTCATGTTTTTAACCAGGCCGGTCAGGACGATGGCAATTATCAGAGCCACGAGGAATTGAACCGTGACCAATTGGTGGAAGGAGAGGGATTCACCAACGCGGTGTTGGATGTCAACATCAATACCACTTTTGGTGGGTTCGAGCTATATATAGCGTACTTTTGCGAAGTGTTTTCCCCTGAATTTATCGATCGCCTGGGGGTGTATTTCAAAAATATACTCCGGCGAATGGTTACCGATCCTCTGGTAAAGATCCGTAATTCAGATCTATTGAGCTCCGATGAAAAGCGGATGATGCTCACTCGGTTCAATGCCGCCGAGATGGAGAATTTGCTGACCGGAACAGTTTCGCAAGAATTTGAGAAGCAAGCCGGCATGCGTCCCGACGCGTTGGCGCTTGTGTTTACTGAAGCGGATGGGATTCGGCAGTCCGCATTGACCTTTGGTGAATTAAATTCACTCGGGGATAACCTTGCGCGCCGTTTGCGGCGGAGAGGAGCGGATACTGAAGGCCTGGTGGCGTTCATGGCTTCGCCGTCACTTGATATTGTGATTGGGATTCTAGGCATCTTAAAAATAGGCGCCGCCTACCTTCCCATTGATCCAGGGACTCCAGTGGAACGGATAAAATACGTTTTATCGGATAGCAATGTAAAACTTCTGCTCAGTCAACGGTCGTTGGAGAGTGATGCGAACGAGGCCGCGGGCGGGGCCGCGCTTGTGTTTGTCGATGACTTGGACGCCGGCTCATTCCAGGAAAACAAATCTCGAGCTATTCCCAATATCAACGATCCCCTGTACACCATTTACACCTCCGGCACCACCGGAAGACCCAAAGGGGTGTCGGTCAATCATCGAAGTATGGCCAATTATGTGGATTGGCTTCTGAGGGAGATGAATGTCGAAGTTGGCGAGCGTACTGTATTGACCTCTTCGTTTGCCTTTGATCTGGGATATTCAGTGATCTATCCCGCCTTGATGGCCGGTCTGGAATTGCATGTGGTTCCCAAGAGCCTGTATGTGTTCGCCGAAAAGCTTTTGTTATACTATGGGACCAGGAAGATTGATTATATCAAAGCGACGCCTTCATTTTTCAGCACCATCGCCAATAGTCCCGCTTACACCGAATGGAATACCCGCGCCCTGCGGTTCGCGATTTTAGGGGGAGAGGTTTTGAATCCCACCGATATTGAAATCGCTTTGTCTGTGAGCCCCCGGTTGGTGGTGTTAAATGAATATGGTCCCACAGAGGCGACAATCGGCACCAATACCGAATGGATCGACAAAGATTCCATCCAGGAGTTCAAGCGTGTTCCCAATATTGGCCGGGCCATTAACAACATCAAACTCCACATCCTGAACCGTGACCTCGAGCTTCAGCCTATGGGGGTGATCGGGGAGCTGTGCGTGTCCGGCGTCTGCCTTGCCGCGGGCTATTTAAACAGACCTGAATTGACGAATGAAAAATTTCCGGCTCATCGACTGGGACAAGACGGTAGAATTTACCGTACCGGCGACTTTGCCCGTTGGTTGCCGGATGGCAAGATTGATTTCATCGGCCGTATCGATCAGCAGGTCAAAGTTAGGGGTTATAGGATCGAATTGGGGGAAATCGAGGATGCGCTCCGCCGGCATCCCGCCATTCGCGACGCGGCTGTGGTCATCCATGATGTGGAGCGGGGGGATAAATATATTTGCGCTTATTTTGTTGACGACTCCGAGTTAGATATATCTCAGTTAAGAGCTGATTTGGAGGCTCATCTTCCGGATTATATGATCCCGGGCTTTTTTATCCGGCTGGAGGCGATTCCTTTGAATGCCAACGGCAAAGTTGACAAACGGGCCCTACCGGTTCCCTCTGCCGAAAACAATGGCCGGACATACATCGCACCGGCAAGTTTGATTGAAATCGAGCTGACACGGCTATGGGCGGAAATATTGGATATCGATAGCGCTACGATTTCCGCTGCCGCCAGCTTTTTTGAAGTGGGCGGCCATTCATTGAACGCCACGATATTATTGGCCCGGATCCAGAAGAAATTTTCAATTAGAATTCCCTGGGATTTTTTGTTTGCCGCTCCGACTGTACAGGGACTTGCCGAATATATCTCGACGGCCACTATTAATGCTCAGGCGGGAATCGTTCCGGTGGAAGATCGTGACTATTATCCTCTCTCTTCGGCCCAGGAGCGTTTGTTCGTTATGCAGCGGATGGAGGTAAATTCCATCGAGTACAATATGCCGCAGGCCTTTGTGTTGGACGAAGAACCGGATAAAAAACGATTGAACGATGCTTTGAACCGGCTGATTCTACGCCACGAAAGCTTGCGGACATCGTTTGAAGTATTTGGTGGAATACCGGTGCAACGAATTTACCGGCATGTGACGATCGAGATAGAAGAATATAGCCTGGAGCGAGAGACGAGCGCCGATACTATCATCGAGACGTTTGTGCGCCCGTTCCTATTGGATTCTCCGCCCTTGATGCGGTTGGGAACGGCTGAAATCGCAGAAAACCAATGGCTGCTAATGATGGATGTCCATCATATCGTTGCCGACGGATTGTCATTGTCAATTCTAGAACGGGATTTTACAGCATTGTATACCCACCGGGATTTGCAGCCATTAGCGGTTCAATACCGGGATTACACCCATTGGTCTAACAATATGAAGGCCAACGATTTCGCGACCCAAGCAGATTTTTGGCTGGATCAATTGGCCGGGGACATTCCTCAATTGAATGTCCCCACAGATTTTCCCAGGCCCAGGGAGAGGACATTCGACGCCGGCGGGCAGGAGAGCTTCAAACTGGATGTCGCGCAGGCCGGGCAATTGAACGCGCTGGCGTTGGAGACCGGTAGCACCTTGTTTATGGTGTTGTTGGCCATGTTCAATGTCTTTTTGGCAAAGCTCGGCAACCAGGAGGCAATTGTCGTCGGCAGCCCGGTGTCGGGACGGCGCACAGTTGAGATCCAGGATACGGTGGGGATGTTTGTCAATACCCTTGCCTTGAAAAACGAACCCAGGGCTGATCTGCCGTTTGCCGGTTTCCTGGAGGATGTGAGACAGCGGTCTATCGAGGCGTTCGAAAACCAGGATTATCCATTTGAAGATTTGGTGGACCGGTTGATGGTCACCCGGACGCCGAACCGTAATCCATTGTTCGATGTCATCTTCGCGTTGCACAATTTGTGGCAAAACAGGGAAGAGGATCGATTGATCGAGGGTTCCGGTATGAAATTGCGCCGTTATCCATATGAGCGGGGCGCCTCGATTTGCGACATGATCTGGACGGGCCGCGACACCGGAGAAAACATCGATTTTACTGTCCAGTACAATACGGAACTGTTCAAAGAAAACACTGTCCAGCGGTTCATCGATGATTTCAAAAAGATGGCCGGAGCAATACTGGAAGACAAGAACCGACTCATAAAAGACATCACTATTTCCCACCAGTTGTTGGAAGTGGAACAAACCCTGGTACAAGAAGATGAAGGAGATTTCGACTTTTAAACGATGATGAAACAAGAACGATTATTACTCATGGTCATGCCGTTGTGGAATCCGCTGATTCCACCATTGGGGATTTCATGTCTCAAGAGTTATTTGAATGAGCATGGATATCATGCGACAACCGCCGACGCCAATGTGGTTCCGGCGTTGAACAATATCATATCGGACTACTTCCAGCGTTTGGGCGGTTGGATTCCCAGGGAACAATCGGGAAATTTCAACAACATCGCCAACACTGTCCTGGAGAAGCATCTGATGGTTCACCGGCGGCACACGGACGAAAAAGAATATCTGGAATTGATGCAAGCGGTGGTTTACCAGGCGTTTTTCCAGACTATTTCCCAGGACCGGATCCGGGAACTTACAAATTTGATCATTGAATTTTTCGATGAATTCCGCCGCTATTTGACCGGATTACTGGAGGAGGTGAAGCCGGCTGTGTTTGGAGCCAGTGTGTACGGCGCCACGGTGGCGGTCTCCCTGTTCGCCTTCGAGATTGCCAAAGAATTGGATCCGTCGGTGAAGACTGTGATGGGAGGGGGCATTTTCTCCGGCGAGATGGCCATCGATTCCCCGAACTTCAACTATTTTATCAACCATACTCCCCACATCGACTGCATCATCATGGGAGAGGGCGAGCAATTGTTTTTGCATTATTTACAGGGAAAGTTTCCCGAAGGGAAAAAAGTGGTCACTTTAGACGATATTTCCGGTTCGACGCTAAATTTAGACACCATGCCGGTTCCCGATTTTTCAGATTTCGACCTGCGCTATTATCCCAATCTTCCATCCTACTCGTCCCGTAGTTGCCCCTTTAATTGTTCTTTTTGTTCCGAGGCTGTTTTATGGGGAAAATACAGGCGAAAAAAAGCGTCCCAGGTGGTCCGGGAATTGGATGAGTTATCGACGCGATACGGACGGCAATTGTTTTTGCTCAGCGATTCCCTGTTGAATCCCATTGTAACGGATTTGGCCAAAGAGTGTATCGCCTCGGGGATTTATCCCTATTGGGATGGATATTTGCGGGCGGACAAGGCGGTGTGCGATCCTGAAAACGCGCTATTGTGGCGTCAAGGTGGATTCTATCGCGCCCGATTGGGATTGGAGAGCGGATCGGTAAACATTCTCGAAGCCATGGATAAACGAATCACACCGGAACAGATCCGGTCGGCGGTGGCCACTCTCGCCGATGCCGGTATCAAGACAACCACATACTGGATTGTGGGATATCCTGGGGAGACGGAAGAGGATTTCCAGGCTACACTCGATCTGATCGAGGAGATGAAAGACAATATCTACGAAGCGGACTGCAATCCCTTCGAGTATTACCTCAGCGGCCAAAAGTCTTCGGATCAATGGAGCGAGGCTTACAGTCACTCGCTTCTCTATCCCGCCTGGGCGGAGGATATGTTGATGATCCAGACCTGGACGCTTGATTGTAAGCCCGATCGGGAAGAGGTGTCCCGGCGGCTCAACCGTTTTTCCCAACATTGCCGCCGCCTGAATATTCCGAATCCATATTCCAAATACGATATATATTTGGCGGACCAACGCTGGAAAAAGCTGCATCAAAACGCGGTTCCGTCGCTTGTCGAGCTCGAGTCTTCACAGCAAATCACTGAATGCCGCGGCGTTCAGTCTTTACTCGAGGTCGAGCCTCTTGCGGAAGGTGAAGGGGATTTTGATTTTTAATCCCTTACCCACACAATGAATTAATCACAAGGACCTATTATATAATGGAACGTCAGACATTTTCCTATGATTCCGCGGCTGCCGCCGCGCATTATTCCAAAGAGAAAGAGTATTGGCTCGATTCCTTGTCCGGAGACTTGCCCAAATCGAGATTTCCCGTCGATCGTGAAGGCGGGTTGAGTGAGCCTGATTTGAAATCCTATCATTTCAAATTGAGCGAGCCATTGTTCCAGCGGTTGAGTAAAATCATCAGCGGCTCGGATCTCCGTCTCCACATGGTGGCGGCGGCGGCGGTGAGTGTGTTGCTGCACAAATATACACGCGATGAAGACATCTTGCTGGGTACTTCGATCTTCAAGCAAAAATCCGAAGGCAATTTTACAAACACGATTCTTGTTCTACGCAATAAGGTAAAAGAGGAATCCAGCTTCAAAGAGCTCCTTCTCCAGATCCGGCAAAATATCAGCGACGCGTCGGCCAATGCCAATTATCCGGTTGATACGTTGATCTATCAATTGGGGCTTTCGACGGCGGTCAATGAGTTTCCGTTGTTCGATGTGGCTGTATTGCTGGAAAATATCCAGGACCGCCACTATCTGAAGCAGGTCCCGAACGGAATGACCTTCCTCTTTTCACGCCGGCCGGATTCAATCGATGGGACCATTGAATACAATTCCAATAAATATTGTGAATCCTCCATTCGGTTTATCGCGGAGCATTTTTTATTATTGCTGAAAAACACTCTCTTTGATGTGGAGACAAAAATCTCCGCCATCTCCATTACACCGCCCCATGAACGGGAAATGATCCTGGCGGAGTTTAACGCCGCCAACGCCGATTATCCATTGGAAAAAAACCTGGTCCGATTGATCCATGAAGAGACCGTCAAAACTCCGGACCGGGTGGCTATCATCGATGATCGCGGCGGGGATATGGCGAACAGGCATATCACCTTCCAGGAGTTGGATCACCGGGCAAGCTGCCTGGCCTCTATATTGACGGAAAAGGGGGTGCGAGAGGATGCCATTGTCGCCGTCCTGTTGGAACGGTCCCTCGAGTCTGTTGTCTCGATATTGGCGGTATTAAAGGCGGGCGGCGCCTATTTACCCCTGGACCACGAGGCTCCCGGAGCTAGAAACAAGTTTATCGTTCAAGATAGTGAAGCGGTGATTTTGCTTTCGAAAGATACCGTCGTTCAAGGGATCGATGAATTGAACGGCGAATTCCCGGCGGATAAAGTCATAGACATCGATAACATCGAGACCGAAGTCGATTTTTCTCACACCGAGATGAAGGGTTCGCCGGCATCCAGTTTGGCCTATGTCATTTACACCTCCGGAACCACCGGAAATCCCAAAGGGGTGATGGTTCAGCAGCGGAATGTCGTCAATTTTATCTATGGACTCCGGGACCAGGTGTATTCGTTATATGGTGAGAGTTTGCGCCTGGGCCTGGTATCTCCGTTTATTTTCGACGCGTCGGGGCAGCAAACCTACGGAGCGTTGCTGTTGGGGCATACTCTGGTGATTGTCCCCAACGATATCCGGGTGGACGGCCGAAAATTGCTGGCTTATTACAACCGGCACCGCGTCGATGTGGCGGATGGAACCCCTATTTATCTCCGCATGCTATTGGAGGCCGCCGGCGGCCGGTTGGGAAACGTGACGGTGAAACACTTCATTATGGGCGGAGATGTTTTGTCCAGGCGAGTGGTCCTCGACTTTCTGGCCCTGTACCGGTCCGATCCACCCGCCGTTATGAATGTTTATGGCCCCACCGAGTGCACCATCAATTGCACATCTTTTATGGTGAACCGTGAGAATATATCCGCACTGGACCGTATCCCCATAGGAAAGCCGATCCCCAACTACAAAATTTATATATTGGATCGTCAGAATGATCCGGCGCCGGTGGGAGCGCCGGGCGAATTGTGTGTCTCCGGCGAAGGTGTGGTGCGCGGCTATTTAAAGCGGGATGAATTGACGGCCGAAAAATTTGTAGATGATCCGTTTGATAGTGGTTCCCGGATGTACCGGACCGGTGATCTCGCCCGATGGCTTCCGGATGGGAACATAGAGTTCCTGGGCCGTATGGACAATCAGGTTAAATTGAGAGGGTACCGCATCGAGCTGGGAGAGATAGAGAACCGTTTGCTCGGGCATTCAACTATTTCAGAAGCCGCGGCTATGATTCGAGAATCAAACGGCGACCCCTATCTGTGCGCTTACATTGTATGTTCTGAAGAATTGACCGTTACTGATTTGAGGGATTTTTTGTCCGGGGAACTTCCGGATTATATGATTCCCGCGCGATTTGTGCCGGTGGATGCCATGCCGTTGACTCCCAGCGGCAAAGTTGACCGTAAAGCGCTGCCTGCCCCCGAGGGCCTGGAATTAGGAAGCGGCATAGCGTTTGCCCCGCCCCGGAATGATCTGGAAAAGAATATGGTCCGGGTTTGGTGCGATGTGTTGGGAAAACACGAGGTGGGGATCCACGATAATTTCTTCATGATCGGCGGAGATTCCATCAAAACGATTCAAGTGGCTGCCCGGATGAATGAGCTGGGCTTTCAATTCGATATGAAGGAGATTTTTCAAAATCCGACTGTCGCGGCATTGTCTCCTTATGTGACACGCAATCGTTCTGCGGTTGACCAATCCAACGTGTCCGGTGTTCTGCCCCTCGCCCCTTCGCAGCGGTGGTTTTTTGACCGCTATGGCTACCAACATCACTTCAACCAGTCGGTTATGTTGCAGTCTTGCGAAGGATTTGACGAAGATGAAATCCGGTCGATCTTCGCTGCGTTGCTGGAACATCACGATGCTCTCAGGATGACATTTTCGCAAACCCAGGACGGCATCGTTCAGGAAAACCTGGATGCGGACCTGCCGCTCCATCTCGAAATATTTGATTTATCCGGCCGCAAGGATCCCGAAAAAGATCTGGAACGGCACGCAAACGACATTCAATCGTCGATTCCATTGGATAACGGACCGCTGATGCGCTTGGCGTTGTTCCGCCTCGACAAAGGCGACCGGTTGTTGATTGTCATTCATCACCTGGTGGTTGACGGCGTTTCCTGGCGTGTTATTTTCGAAGACCTGGCGACACTTCACCGGCAATATGTCGAAGCGCTTCCGCCGGCATTGCCTCCCAGAAGCGCGCCGTTTAAATATTGGGTGGAACAATTGGAGGCTTTGAGTACGGAGGCCGCGTTTCTGAAAGATATAGACTACTGGCAAGCGATTGAAACGAAGGAAATCGCCCCGCTTCCCAGAGATTTTGACCATGAGCCCGGAACGATCGCAGACAGCCGCACTGTGTCGTTTCAATTGTCTTCTTCAGATACTGAATTATTACAAACCCAGGCCCATAAAGCCTACTACACAGACATGAACGATCTCCTGCTCACCGCATTGGCCCTGGCTTTCGGCCAGGTGTTCGATACAACGCAACTCTTGCTGGCATTGGAAGGGCACGGGCGGGAGGCGCTTGGCGACCGCGTCGATGTCAGCCGGACCGTCGGCTGGTTCACCAGTCTGTTCCCGGTTATTTTACCCGCGGTCGATGTCCATGACATGGAACGGTCCGTCATCGATATCAAGGAGATGTTGAAGCGAATTCCGCGGAATGGTTCCGGGTATGGGGTGTTGAAATATATGACGCCCCAGCGTCACAAAGGCGACTTGAAGCACCGGCAGGCGCCCCGGATCAGCTTTAATTATCTAGGCGGCATCGATAGTGAAATCGACCGGATGCCCTTTGATGTGGCGTCCGAAGTTCCCGGCGCCCCTCAATCCCTTGCGTCGCCAAGAATCTATGATTTCGAAATTTCCGGCGTCGTCCAGGAAGGACTCCTGCAAATGTCTTTGACCTACAGCTCTTGTCAGTATGAAGACGAGACTGTGACAGCCCTATGGGAGGCATACGAAGCGTGCCTGGGAAAACTGGCGCGTTATTGCGCTTCCCGGGAAAAGCAAATTCACACCCCCAGTGATTTTACCTTTCCGGGACTTTCGTGTGATGTACTTCAGCAGATCCAATCCGATTACCGCCTGGACGACATTTATCCGTTGACGCCGATGCAAGAGGGAATGTTGTTTCACGCGATGCTGAAAGCCGGGGGTTCGGCCTATTTCGAGCAAACCTCTTACCGGTTGCATGGGACATTGGACATTGAATTGATAAATGAAACACTTCGGGAATTGTCCCGCCGTCATGAAATCCTGCGGGCGGCATTCTTATATGAGGGGTTGGAGCGGCCGGTCCAGCTCATTGTCCACCACCGCGCCATCGAATTCGCCTACCTGGATTTCCGCAAACAGGGCATGCCCGGGAAACGTGATGTGGAAGAACGGATCGTCGCCTATAGGGACGAGGACCGGAGGCGGTCCTTTGATCTTTCGCGGGATGTCTTGTTGCGGGTGGCGGTTCTTCAGTTGGAAGACCATGAATACGAAGTGATCTGGAGCTTCCATCACATCATAATGGACGGTTGGGGGGTGGGAGTCTTGAACGCCGATTTCTTTGAGATTTACAGCAGTCTGGTTGCCGGCCGCAACCACAGGCTTGGACCTCCGGTCCCCTTCCGTGTTTATATCAAATGGTTATCCGCTTTAAATACCGATGAAGCCTCCGCTTATTGGGCGCGCCGCCTTGACGGTTATGACGCCGCGGCCATTGTTCCGCGCAAACCTGGCATACAGCCCGCGGACGAAGGTTATGATTTGGAGAAGGTCGAGATAGAGTTTGACGGAACTAAAACAAAGAGGCTCGAGGAATTGGGCGCCCGGCTGAATGTCACGATGAACACGATGATCCAGACCATCTGGGGTATTGTGCTGGCCAAATACAACGGCACGCGCGATGTGGTGTTCGGGGCGGTGGTAAGCGGACGGCCCCCGGCGATTCCGGGGATTGACTCCATTGTGGGATTGTTCATCAATTCCGTACCTATCCGGGTTCGCTATTCGGAAGACGCAACCTTTTCCGGCTTGATAAAAAAGATGCAAGACGAAGCCACCGAGGCTGAGCGCTACCATCATTATCCCCTCGTTGAGATTCAAGCGAAAAGCAAACTCAAGAACGATTTGCTGGGCAGTCTGATCTCTTTTCAGAATTACCCCATCGCCAAACGAATTCGCGATTTATTGGATGGAGATAACGAGGACTCGAGCGGGACTTTGTTTACTGTGTCCCGGGCTGAAACATTTGAGCATAATAGCTTTGATTTTAATATTGTGGCGGTGCACCAGGAGGCTCTGGTCATTGAATTGAAATACAATGCGCGTCTATACGATAAAGCCCTTGTGGAAAAGATTTGCCGCCATATCCGTGAAATTGTCGATGTGGTTGTAGAGAATGGAGATGTCCCGGTTGAAGGTATCCAGGTCTCCCATGACTACATTACCGCCAGCGCCCAGGCTATGTCCGGTCTCGATGAGGATTTCAGATTATGACCTCGAGCGTGGCAAAATTGGGAATAAGGAGTGTAACCCAGAGATGAGCGAAATGAATAATATTCTTATGTTGTTGTTGCCGTTTTGGACCCCGATGATTCCACCGGTGGGGATCGCCAGCTTGAAAAGTTACCTGGAGAACCATGGGTATCGGGTAACGATTGGAGACGCGAATACCGATGATGGTTATAAAGCCATTTATTACAAGTATTTCAACTCATTGAGGGAACATGTCCCGGTGGAGAAACAAGGAAATTTTTTCAGCATCGGCACCGATGTGTTGCGCAATCATATGATGGCTTATATCTTCAAGACCGACGAGCGGGACTATCGGGAGTTGCTGAAGCTTTTGATAGCCCAGACCTATTTCATCGACGCCGGCGACGATGTGCTGCGGCAACAGGATGATATTGTCGCTGAATTATTTTTATGGTTGGAGAAATATGTCGTTGACTATATCGAACGGGATAAACCGGATTTGCTTGGGCTTTCGGTATACAAAGACATTCTCCCGGCCTCGGTGTTCGTGTTCAAAAAGGTCAGGGAAAAATACCCGCAGATCAAAACCATAATGGGGGGCTCCGTCTTTTCCGAACAATTGGCCCAGGGGGCGCCGGACCTTGATTTCTTTCTGGAGAAAACAAAGGATTATATTGATCATATTATTATTGGGCAGGCTGAATTATTGTTTCTCAAATACTTGAGAGAAGAGTTACCGCTGGGACAACGGGTCTATACCCGGGAGGATGTCGGGGGACGGACCCCGGAATTCGAACAATTGACAGTTCCCGATTATTCGGATATCGACGTGGGTAAATATCCTTTCCTGGGATTCACCGGCTCCACGAGCTGTCCCTACCAATGTAGCTTTTGCAATGTGGTGGAATATTTCGGTCCGTTCAAACAAAAAGACGCGTCTCAAATTGCCGGCGAGATGCGCCGGTTGGCGGATGAATACAAAGCGCAATTGTTCTATTTGAGCGACAATATGGTAAACACCTATATTACCGATCTCTGCGGGATACTGGCGGAACAGGACAAACCTCTCTACTGGTCGGCCTACCTAAAGGTGGACGATCACGGCTCGGATATCGATACCGCGTTGTTGTGGCGGCGGGGGGGCTATTATCACGCGCGGTTAGGGGTCGATAGCGGTTCTCCCCATGTATTGGAAATGATGGATAAACGGATCACTCCGGACATGAGCCGGGCGATGCTGGCGGGGCTTGCCTACGCCGGCATTAAAACGACGACCTATTGGTTGGTGGGACATCCGGGGGAGACGGAAGAGGATTTTCAGCAAACCCTTGATTTCATCGCCGATTGCCGGAACGATATCTGGGAAGCGGAATGTGAGTATTTCAATTACAACTATGCCGGCCAGTCTGCGTCGAATCAATGGGCCGACAAACGGGAAATGGTGTATCCTGAGAAATACCGGGACCTGCTGATGGTACAAAAGTGGGGGATTCAAGGGGAACCCACGCGGGAAGTGATTTTTCAGAGGGTCAGCCGTTTTGTCGCCCATTGCCGGAAATTGGGAATCCCCAATCCCTATTCGCTGAAAGAATTGTACGAAGCGGATCTGCGCTGGAAGCGGCTCCATGACAACGCCCCTCCACCGGTGGTCGATTTTCAGAATAACGGGAATTGGATCGATGATCGCGGCAATGTTAAAGAGTTGGTCCTGGCCCGGACGACGCCGAAAGACGACGGCGACTTTATGTTCTAAGTTTCAAGAAATTTCAGGAGGATTTCACTATGGATCATCTCAATCATGCGGATATGAGTCATCTGGCTGCCGGACAGTTCAAGAAAGAGAGAGAATTTTGGCTCGAAAAATTGTCGGGGGAATTGGAGAAGAGTGTACTCTTTTACGATTTTTCCAAAAGCGGTTCTCCCCGGCGGCGGATAGAAGAATATAAATATGTTGTCGGCGGCGAGCTGTTCTCCCGTTTGATGTGGATTATCAATGGCTCGGACGCGCGGCTGCATATCATTCTGGTGACGGAGTTGGCGTTGCTGCTGGCCAAATACACCGGTAGGCAAGACATTTTAATCGGTACTTCCATTTACAAACAAGAGCAGGAGGGGAGTTTTGTCAATACAGTCCTGCCGTTGAGATTGGATGTGCCTGACAGCGCCACTTTCAAGACAATGTTGTACCAATCCAAACAGGTGATGGACGAGGCTGTGAACCACCAGAATTATCCTATTAAAACATTGCTCTATGATTTGAATCTAGCTTTTTCCGAAGGCGAATTTCCCCTCTTCGATATCGGCGTCATAGTGGAGAACATCCAGGACGAGAGCTACCTCGATGCCGCCAATCCGGCGGTCGTCTGGTCGTTCAACCGGTGCGAAGATTGTCTCGAATGCACTATTAAATACGACGCGTCCCTGTATTTGAATTCCACCTGGCAACGGATTGTGGGACACCTCGAGGAGATGATGAAAGCCAGTCTTTTCAATGTCGAAGCGGAATTGAAAGACATGGATGTCATCTCTCCCGGAGAAAAAGCGTTGTTGCTTGAAACATTCAACAATGAATGCCTCGAATACTCCAAAGAGGAACCGATTCATGAGATCTTTCGCCGGCAAGCGCGGGAAAATCCCGGCCGGGCGGCGGTTGTGTTTTCCGACAAGACTCTAACTTACGGACATTTTGATACGTTGAGCGACGCCCTGGCGTCGGAGTTGAGAGAGATGGGTGTCGGAGTTGACGATGTGGTGGGCTTGATGAGCCATCGCTCTGTGGAGATGGTGTTGGGGATGATGGCTATTATGAAAGCCGGAGGCGCGTATCTACCGCTGTCTCTGGCATACCCCAGCGACAGGGTGCGCTTTGTGCTGGAAGATAGCGGCGCAAAGGTACTGGTTGCTCAGACAGAGTTCTTCGGCGATATGAGCGACTCGATATCATGCTTGCCTTTGGCTGGGCATGCTCTTCAACCGGACCAAGAAGAGGTTCCGGCCAATTGCAATAGCTCGAAAGATTTGTGTTATTTAATCTATACATCCGGTTCTACAGGAACCCCCAAAGGCGTTATGATGGAACACTGTCGTGTGACCAACTTGGTTGCCGGTTTGAATGAGAGGATATACAAAAAGTATCCCGGAGTATTGAGAGTTTGTCTGGTGGCGCCGTATGAATTCGACGCCTCGGTGCAGCAAGTGGCCGGCGCTCTGCTTCAAGGTCATACCCTGGTGGTGGTGGCGGAAGAGGACCGGTTGGACGGATTCGGATTACTGGATTTTTACAGGAAATACTCTATCGATATTTCGGACGGGACCCCCACCCATCAGCGCATGCTTATGACAGCCCTGGATGCCGAGAAGGTCTCCGTGCCGGTCAAGCATTTCCTTGTGGCGGGCGAGATGTTCCCCAAAAAATTGGCTGAACAATTTCTAAAGCATTTTCCGTCGGCTCCGCCGGCGATCAGCAATATTTACGGTCCCACCGAAGCGTGTGTCGATTCCAGCGCCTTTGAAATTTCCGCCGAGAGTTTGGCTGGATATGGGACTGTGCCTATCGGCAAACCATTGCCCAATGAAAAGATTTATATATTGGACAAAACCGGCAATCTATGCCCCATCGGAGTGATGGGGGAATTGTGCATCGGCGGCGAAGGATTGGCCCGCGGCTATTTCAAACGGGACGACTTGACGGCGGAAAAATTTGTCCCCAATCCTTTTTGCGAAGGAGAAAAAATATACAAAACCGGCGATTTGGCCCGCTTTCTGCCGGACGGCAATGTGGAGTTTTACGGTCGCATGGACCATCAGGTGAAAATCCGGGGCTTGCGAATCGAGCTCGGGGAAATCGAGGCAAAACTCCTGAATCACGAAAAAATAAGTCACGCTATGGTTATTGACCGTGATGACAGCGATGATGTTTATCTGTGCGCATACCTGACCGCCGATTCTGAACTTCCGGCCGCTGAAATCAAAGAGTTCCTCGGCCGGTCCTTGCCCGAATATATGGTTCCCAATTATTACATTTTCCTGGATGAATTCCCTGTGACGGTTAGCGGAAAAGTCGATCGCAACGCGTTGCCCGCCCCCGATATGATGGAATTCGCGGGTCTGGCCGACTATGCGGCGCCTCAGGATCCGCTCCAGGAAAAACTTGTGGGGCTGTGGGCCGATGTGTTGGGACTCCCGGAAGAGCAAATCGGCATCGATCATAATTTTTTCGAGATCGGCGGCCATTCGTTGAAGTCCGTGATGTTGATTGCCCGTATCCACAAGGAATTGAATGTGAAGCTTCCCCTGGGAGAGCTTTTTTCAAGACCCACAGTCCGGGAATTGGCCGAGCATATCAAGGCCTGCGAAACCGATCGTTATTCCGCAATCCAACCGGTTGGAAACAAAGACTTTTATGTTGTCTCGGCGGTGCAACGGCGGTTGTATGTGCTCCACCAAATGGAAGAGGGCAACACCCATTACAATATGCCGGTGATGGTCAATTTGACCGGAACAGTGGAGACGGAACGCTTCGAGCAGGCTTTCGAAAAATTGATCCGGCGTCATGAAAGTTTGCGCACCTCCTTTGGCCTGTATCAGGGGAATCCGGTCCAATACGTGCTGGACACCGTGGATTTTTCCATTGAATACAGCGACGGATCGGGGCAAGCGCTGGAAGACATGGCAAAGGAATTTGTCAGACCCTTCAATCTCGGCAAACCGCCGTTGTTCCGGGTGGGGTTGGCTAAGCATGGAATAGACCGGTATTTGTTAATGATAGACATGCACCATGTTATCACAGACGGCGTTTCCAACGGTATTTTGTTGACTGATTTTATGGCCTATTACCGGGGCGAGGCGTTGCCGTCGTTACAACTGCGGTATATAGATTATTCCGAATGGCAGAACACAACCGAGGTGCGTAACCTCATCGAGAAACAGGAGCGATTCTGGATCAAACAATTCGAGGGAGAGATTCCCCAGGTGAATCTTCCCACCGATTTTCCACGGCCGCCGGTTCAGAGTTTCGCCGGAAAAACCGTCAGTTTCGACCTGGACGTGGATGTGACGGCGGCGTTGAACGCCCTGGCTCTCAGAGAGTCCGCCACTCTGTACATGCTCTTGTTGGCGATCTTCAATGTCTGGATATCCAAACTGAGCGCCCAGGAAGAAATCGTCGTGGGCCTTACCACCGCCGGTCGCGGTCATCCGGATCTGGAGCAAATTGTCGGGGTCTTTCTCAATACGCTGGCGTTGAGGGAAACACTGGATATGGAAAAAACCTTTCAGGAGTATTTCCAGAGTTTGTCCGCCAAAGTGATCGACGTGTTCGAAAACCAGGATTACCAATTTGAGGATCTGGTGTCGAAAATCGTGAAGAAACGGGATCCGGGCCGCAACGCCCTCTTTGATGTGACCTTTGGTCTATGGACTCAAAAAGGCGCTCCCGCCGGACTTCTGGAGATAGAAATTCCCGGTTTGAAGATTTCCCCTTTTGTGGCTGAAAACAAGGTCTCTAAGTTCGATATCTTTTTGTTCGGAGTGGAAAGCGGCGAGGGGCTCGGTTTTTCTCTCGAGTATTGCACGGATCTATTCAAACCCGCCACCATAGAGCGGTATATCGGTTATTACAGAGAGATTGTCAATGCGGTTATCGACAATCCGCTGCAAAAATTGAAGGATATCGATGTGCTGTCGGCGGAGGAAAAACAGAAAATCCTGTCGTCCATCGAGATCTCGGATGATGATATGCAGGTGGATTTCGATATCTAAAACAATTCAAACAAGCTTGAGGAGTGGATGATGAATTATTATAGCGTGCCCGCTGATTTTAAAAAAGAGACGATCGACCAGTACGAAAAACTCAATAAACAATATGATGACGGCATGGTGTTGGAAACCTATGGGAGCATCACCCACGGCAAGGTCCTGGCCTCCGGCCGGCTGGTCCGGCAGATGCAAAAGATCGATTTCCTCGATTTGTATGAATACATAAAGTATTCCAGCGAACGGGGGATCGGCTTCAACTATACGCTGAATCCCACCCATTTCCAGAACCGGGAATTTACCGAAGAAGGGGTTAAGGTATTAAAGGAACATTTGGCTAAGTTGTATGAGGCGGGGGTGCGGTCCATCACTGTGACCTTGCCGTCATTGACGGAATTGGTGCAATCCACCGGCCTCGATTTCAAGATCAGGACCTCGTGCCTCAGCCAAATTCGTAACGCCAACCGGGCTGTGGCGTACAAGAATATGGGGGTCGATAAGATTGTGGTGGATGAATGCATCAATCGTGACTTTTACGCCTTGAAAAGTATCCGCAAGGCGTTTGGGGAAAAAGTCGAGATTATCGTCAACCAAATTTGCGATCAGAATTGCATGTACCGGCTGTTCCACTACAACATGATTTCCGGCGACCCGGACAAACTGACCAGTCAGGTGAGCATTAATTATTACGAACACCGCTGCGTGTTGCAACAATTGAAAACCATCGATAATTGCCTGAAGCTGTGCTGGGTCAGGCCCGAAGATATCCATTATTATACGGACATCGGCATCAACTACTTCAAGATCCAGGGACGGCACGCCTTTGTCCAGGGCGGAGACGCCGTGAAGACCGTCAAAGCCTATTTGGACAAGTCGTTTGACGGGAATCTCATGGACCTCTTGATGATGATGGGAGATTTGACAAAATTCAAAGTCAACCTGGACAACAAAAAACTGGATGGATATATCAAACCCTTTGTGGAAAACGACCGCTTCTGCCGTCACAATTGTAGCGAATGCCGGTATTGCGAGAACTTTCTTCGCAAACATTTCGATGTCAAGGAGATCGAAGGGATTCAGAAAATGGCCCGCGATTTCCTTGGGGAATATGATCAATACAAAAAGCTGTTGGGCTCTGTAAAGCCGGAGGAAATCCACCGGGTCCCCACCGATATCAACGCGGATTTTGATCTCTAAATCTTGAAAAACCGGGAGTGCATTATGGAAAGGACTGTTTTAATTTCACTGGATAAATTTAACGAAGCAAAGGAATTCTGGCTGCGTCAATTGGATAGCCGGCTTCAAAAAGTCGAGCTAGCGGCGGATTTTTCCGGCGCCCGGCATTTTAAGGAAGCCGTACTTCCGGTCGGTTTCAAGCAAAAAGAGATCGACCAATTGCAGCGGATGAGCAAAGGAAATCCGCTTTCCCTTTATATAATAATTCTTACCGCGCTTAAAATAACCCTCTATAAATACACGATGCAGCGGGATATCCTGGTGGCCAGTCCTATCTATAACGCCAATCCCCAGGAATTTAACGAGTGGGTGGCGTTTCGCACCGGGATCGAAGGGGGCGCCGGTTTCAAAGAGCTGCTGATGTCGGTAAAACAGACGGTGGTGGATGGGTATAAACATCAATACTACCCCTTCCCGAAACTGGTGGAATTACTGGGGCTGGAAAGCGAATCGCAGTTGACACGCGTGCTATTTTCCATGACCGGCGTTCACGACCCCTCAGTAGCGGAGACGGTTTCCAGGCAGGCGAAGCCGGATATCTATATCTCAATCAAAAGCCTTCAGGGGACAATAGAAGGAGAGCTCCATTATAATTGCGAAAAGTTCTCCAGAGATTCGATGGCGGCGTTTTGGGACCGCTTGCTCCTGGTGGTGGAACAGGTGGCGGCGGATACCGCCATGCGCGTCAAGGATATTCAACTGACCACCGCCGGGCAAAAGGAAGAGATTCTCGGGCATCTGAATGGGGAGCCATATCGCTATCAAGAGAACGTGACCATTCCCGCTCTCTTTTCCCAACAGGTTCGACAAACACCGGAGCTCACGGCTCTGCGGGCCGCCAGGGACCTGAGCGATGTGTTCGAAGGCCTGACCGGAGCCGCGGACAAGGATATTTCCTGGGATACATTGAAGAATTGTTGCTTTCTGATGAACCCCTACCTGCTGAAAAGCGACGTGACATTCTTCGATGACGACACCGGCTATAAAATACTCAAAACCCGTCAACACAACAGCGTTGTGGTAGACGACAATCTCTTCGCCCTTCTGGAATTGTTCGACGGAAAGCGGACCGTTCACGAACTATTTGCATGTCTTCGGGGCAATCAACCGCCTCTGCTCCTCTATTCGGTGAATGCCGACGATGTGATGGAGATCGGCAACCGCTTCGGCAAAAAAGAGATATTTCATCTGGATGACAATCACGAAACCTTTTCGTTTATCTTAAAACGGTTGTTCCAGGAAAAACTCGTGGAATTGGTTGATATACCGGAAGATATGGAGCCCATCATCCAGAGGGTGGAGCCCGGTTACTTCCCCCTCCAATCCGCCCACCCCCACCGGGAAGAGCTGGACCTCATTCTCAGCCGGGATAAAGTTCCCCAAAAAGCGGATGTCTTGATCTTCGGCGACACTCCAGGATTGTCCTCCACCGGTTTGTTGTATCTGGCCTCTTATCTGATGCGCAACGGCGTCAAAGCCTATTGCCAGTTTAGCGATACCAACTGGGAACGGCAATCGCAGCGGGAGAATATCCGGCAATTGCTCGAAATCGTCCAGCCCAAGGTGGTGGCGGTCAGCATGAAGTGGTTCCTCCATATCGCCAGAACCCTGGAAACCTGCCGTATTGTCAAAGAGTTTTCGCCGGACACGAAGGTTGTGCTGGGGGGAAACTCCGCCTCCTATTATTGGCAGGAGGTGATTCAGTACGATTTTATCGATTACGTTGTCCGGGGCGACGGGGAATTGCCGCTGCTGGAAATTTGCCGCGGCAAAAAAGATATCCCCAATTGCGCCTACAAACAGGATGGGCAAGTGATCGAGTCGCCCATGACCTATATCCACGGTGAGTCCAATTCAAAGGAGATTTATCTCTCCCATATCGATGAGATCATGCTCTCCACCTATGCGCCCTTCTTCGGCATATTTTTCATCTACACCCAGAGAGGCTGCCTGCTCAATTGTATCTATTGCGGCGGTTGCAACAAAGCGATGCGACAGACCTTCAACCGCAAGAACCTGTTTGTCCGCGACCCCCAAGAGGTGAGAAAAGACATTACCGCCCTTAAATCCTACACTTCGACATTAAAATTCTTGTTCGACGATTTTGATAATGAGAGGCTTCTGCGGTATTTGCATGAGATTTGGGACGGCATCGACCTGAGCTCCCATTTCCTCTTTATCACCAATGTGGCGCCCCCCACCGACGAAATGGTGGAGTATGTCAACAGCGTGTTCAAGTATGTCTATTGGAATGTCGATTTGTGCAGTCTTTCGGAGCGCCACCGTAAACAATTGCAAACATTGGGACTGGCCAAACCCCAACCGACGGACGCTGAATTGCTGGCCTTCCTGGACAAATGCGAACGCTACGATAACAATGAATTGATCATCAACCTGATTGTGGGCTTGCCGTACTTCAACTATGACGACATCGAGCAGAGCAAGCAAATGATGGACCACATCATGGGCAATTACTCCAGCTTCAGCGAACTCTTCTGGGCCCGGCTCCACGCTCAACCGGGCGCCCCTATCATCGACAACGCCGCCGATTACGGCATGTACACCCTGGCCTCCACATTCGAGGAATTCCTGGAAATCAGCCGCCGCAACTTCGAGGACAACGAGGTATACCCTGGGGTCGATAATTTTTACTATCCCTATATTTATTTCAAAGACGACCGTCTGAATTCAAAGCTCAGCCAATACTATTCCGAAACCAACAACAAAATTATCCAGTTCCGCGGGGACAAACGGCGCAAATTGATGGTGTACAAGGATTGGTCCTATGAACAATTGGACCGCCAGTCGAATCACATCGCCGCGCAATTGATCGCCGCCGGAACGGAGCCGGAATCCATCGTGGGCGTCGTGGCCGGCCGGTCATTGGAAATGATGGCGGCGATGCTGGGCATCATGAAGGCCGGTTGCGCGTATCTACCCATTGATCCGTCCTATCCGCAGGCAAGGATTTCCTATATGTTGAAGGACTCGGGGGCGCGGCATGCGCTGGCTCAACCGCATCTGAAAGATCGGGTGCAATTCGACGGAGACATCCTGGAATTGAATTGCGATGATATAGATCCGCGTGAAAACCCTTCTAAAGACCGGTCGCATTGTGAGTCTCCGGCCTATGTCATCTACACCTCCGGTTCCACCGGTTTGCCCAAAGGTGTGTTGGTGGAGCATCGATCCATCGCCAATACCCTGCAATGGCGCAAGCGTCATTATCAATTCGATGAAAACGATTGTGTGCTGCAGATTCCCTCCTTCTCCTTCGATAGTTCCGTAGAGGATATTTTCACCCCCCTGATCAGCGGATCGAGGTTACTCTTGATCCAGGAGCAGAGCCGCTTCAACCTTCCTTACCTCAGCGATCTGATTCGCAAAAACCGGGTCAGTCATTTTCTGATTGTGCCGAATTTTTATCGCACCTTTCTCCAGGAAATCCCCGACAGCCTCAAAGGATTGCGCACTGTTACAGTGGCGGGGGAAAACTTCACCCCGGATTTGCTGGCCCTTCACGAAAAACACTGTCCCGAAACAGGGCTTTACAATGAATATGGTCCCACGGAAAATAGCGTCTGCAGCACGGCCTACAAATTCCGGCAGGGCGACCGGTCCATCTGGATCGGAACTCCCATCGACAATGTGAATTGTTATATGTTGGACCCCGATCAGGGCTTGTCGCCGCTGGGAGTGCCGGGAGAGATGTGTGTGTCCGGCGCCGGAGTGGCGCGGGGGTATTTGAACCGGGTGGAATTGACCCATGAAAAATTTGTGGCCGATACCATTCAAGCGAACGGCAGGATGTACCGCACCGGTGATCGCGGCCGCTTGCTGGCCAACGGACAGATCGAATTTCTCGGCCGGGTGGACCAACAGGTGAAGATCCGCGGTTTCAGAATCGAGCCGGGGGAAATCGAGAACCGCATTCTGAATAAAGACGGTGTGAAAGAGGCTGTGGTGGATGTGGGGAAAAAGAAGGTGGCGGAGGACCGCGAAGAGAACTTCCTCTGCGCCTATCTTGTATCGTCAGGCACCCTGGACACAAAACAATTGCGGCAAGAATTGGCGGAGGAATTACCGGAATATATGGTGCCCGCCTATTTTATCCAATTGGAAAAAATCCCCCTGACCCCCAACGGCAAAATCGACCGCAAGGCATTGCCGTCCCCGGACGCCATCGCCGACGCCGCCTCGTTCAAAATGCCGCAAACGCCGATGGAAAAGAAACTGGCCCAATTGTGGTCCGATATCCTGTCGCGGGATATCGCGACCATCGGAGTGGACGATACCTTCTTCGAACTGGGGGGGCATTCGTTGAACGCCACCATCGCCGTCTCCAGACTCCATAAAGAATTTAATGTGCGCATACCGTTGGCGGAATTTTTCAGTATCTCCACCATCGAGGCGTTGGCAAAGCATATCGGACAATTGGTGGAAGAGCGGTTCGAAGCCATCGAGCCGGCGGCCAAAATGGACTATTACCCCCTCTCCGCCGCTCAAAAGCGGCTGTATGTGCTTCAGCAATTGGAAGCGGACAATATCGGCTACAACATGCCGATGATCATCCAATTGAAGGGAGAACTTTCTACCCGGCTGGAAGAGATTTTCGACACCCTGGTGGCGCGGCACGAGAGTTTGCGCACGTCGTTTGAATTGGTGGACAGCGAGCCGGTTCAGCGGATTTTTGATTCAGCCTCCCTCGAGATCGAAGACATCGAGGTGGATGAGACTGCCGGATTGCGAAAAACAGTCGAAGCCTTTGTGAGACCGTTTGATCTAAGTCAAGCGCCATTGCTGCGGGTGGGCCTCATCGAGCTGGAGGAAGACCGCCATATCTTATTGGTGGATCTGCACCACATTATTTCCGACGGCATCAGCCAGTCGGTCCTGCAGGAGGAATTCGCCGCCCTGTACAGCGGAGAGGAACTGGAATCCCTCAGGCTTCACTACAAAGATTATTCCCAATGGCAGCACAGCGATAGCCAAAAACAAAATGTGCAGAACCAGGAGCGGTATTGGACACAAAAATTCTCCGGTGATCTACCGGTTCTTCAATTACCGGCGGATTTCCAGCGGCCGGCGGTCCAGAACTTCGACGGGGCCACCTGGCAATTCACCCTCGAGGAACCAATCGCCGAACCTTTGAAAGAGCTGGCTTCAAAGAACGACGCCACGCTCTTCATGGCGGTGTCGGCAGTGTTTATGACCTGGCTTGCCAAAATCAGCGGCCAGGAAGACATTATCGTCGGCACCCCGGTGAGCGGCAGGCGTCACGCGGACCTGGAACGGGTGATCGGTATGTTTGTCAACACTCTGGCGCTGCGGCGGCAGGTGACGCCGGCCGTATCCTTCAAAGACCTGCTGTTGTCGTTGAAGCATGATACCCTCGAGGCGTTCGAGAACCAGGATTATCAATTCGAGGATTTGGTGGAACATCCGGCCCTCGACATCAAACGCGACCTCAGCCGCAATCCATTGTTCGACGTGATGTTCGTGTTCCAGAATATGGATCTCCCGGTTATGGAATTGGAGGGCTTGACCATCGAACCCTACGATTATGAGAACGTAACCTCGAAATTCGACCTCACCCTCCAGGCATACGAAGAGAATGATGTCGTCTATTTCTCTCTGGAATACTCCACCAAACTGTTCAAGCTGGAGACCATCCAACGGTTCGCCGCCTATTTGACCGCACTGGCGGCTCAATTGACGGAACACCCGTTGCTGCCCATCAAAGATATCAGCATTCTACCGGATTCCGAGAAGCATCTCATCCTGAATGAATTCAACGCCACACAGCGGGAATTTCCTCCGGACATAACAATCCCGCAACTACTGGAACGAGAGGCGGCCGAACAACCGGACAAAATCGCTCTGGTGTGGGACTCCGGCTCGATGTCGTATGGACAACTGAACAAACGGGCCAAAAACATCGCCGCCGGTTTGATCGGCAAGGGAGTGGGACCCGGAGCGATTGTTTCGATACTCTACCGGCGGTCGCCTGATATGGTGGCGGCTTTATTTGGAATTTTGAGAGCCGGAGCCGCCTACTTGTCGATTGATTGGGAAGCGCCTCCGGAGCGGATTGAATTTTTCCTGGGAGACAGCGGTTCGAATGTTCTTTTTCAGGATTCCGCCTTTGAGAGCCGGATTCGCTTCGAGGGGATGACGGTCTCGATGGACGAATTGGCGAATGCCGGCGGCGCCGATGATTTGCCTCCTTATCCCCAGGAAAACGATTTGTGTTATATTCTCTATACCTCCGGCTCCACCGGAATTCCCAAAGGAGTGACGATCGAATACAAAAGCGTGATGAATCTCCTGTATTCGATGGCCCATCGCTGCCCCATGGGGGAGAACGGCGCCTATTTATTCAAGACAAATTATACCTTCGATGTGTCTGTGGCGGAATTGTTCGGTTGGCTGATGGGGAGCGGAAAATTGGCGATTCTGGCGTTAGGCGACGAGAAAGATCCGCCGGCAATCGCCGTTGCTATCGAGACCTTCTCGGTCACTCACGCCAGCTTTGTCCCGTCGATGCTCCATGTGTTTTTGGAGGCGTTACCGGATGTAGAGCTGGAGAAACTCAATGGGCTGCGCTATTTACTGGTTGCCGGTGAAGCAGTCAGCATCGCGTTGGCCGAAAAGGTAACGGGAATCGGTCTCGACGTTAGCGTCGAAAACCTCTACGGCCCCACCGAGGCCACGGTTTATACCACTCAGTACACCATCCGGCCCAATGGATGGGGGCGCAGCGTTTCCATCGGCAAACCCATCGATAATGTGAAGGTTTTGGTGATGGATCCCAATAATCAAGCGCATATCCAGCCGCCGGGCATCGCCGGCGAAATCTATATCGGCGGAGATGGAGTGTCCCGCGGCTATCTGAACCGCCCGGAACTGACAGCGGAGCAGTACAAAGAGATCCGGCTCGCCGGCGGAGAACGTTACTACAGGAGCGGCGATCTGGGACGGTACCTTGCGGACGGGAACCTGGAATACCTGGGCCGGATCGATCAACAGGTGAAAGTCAGAGGCTACAGAATAGAGTTGGGGGAAATAGAGAACACACTCCTGGAACAACCGGACGTCAAAGAGGCGGCGGTTGTCATCAGGCAGGATCCGTCGGGCGACGCTTATCTGGCGGCCTATGTGACGGCCGATGCCGGTTCTGAACTCCAGGATAATGCGCCCGCCGTTCTAAAAGAATTTCTTTCCCGAAAACTTCCGGGCTACATGATCCCCTCCTATTTTATCGAGTTAGACGGCATGCCCCGCAACCGCAACGGCAAAGTGGACCGCCCGGCATTGCCGGAGCCGGAGTTTATACAGACAAGCCGGTATGTGGCGCCGGACGGTGAATTGGAAGAGGCTCTGGCGGCTTTATGGGCCGGCGTGCTTCACCTCGAAACGGATCAAATCAGCGCCGCCGCCAGTTTCTTCGACTTCGGCGGCAACTCCCTCAAAGCCACCATGATGCTGGCGCGGGCGCACCGCCAATGGGGGGTGAACATTCCATTGTTCAAAGTATTCGAAGCCCCCACCATTCAAGGATTGGCAAAGCTGATCAAAAGCGAGGCCAAACCAACATACTCAGCCATTCCAGCGGTTGAGAAACAGGACTACTACCCATTGTCCCCGGCCCAAAAGAGAATGTATTTCCTGCAGCAATTGGACCGGGACAGCACGGTTTACAATTTGCCGTCGCTGTTGAATTTAGATCGGCAGCCGGACCAGGAGACACTGGACCATGCGCTCGCCCTGCTGGTACAGCGGCATGAAAGCTTCCGCACGGAATTTGGATCCCGCAACGGCGTGCCGTATCAGAGAGTGCGTCCAGGCATAGACTTCCAGGTGGAATATTTTGATGAAATAAAAGAGGGTGACGAACCGGCGGCCATCATCCGCCGGTTCGTCCGTCCCTTTGACCTCTCCCGGGCGCCGCTCTTGCGTCTCGGTGTGCTGAAGCTCCGGGATGGGGGCAATCTGCTATTGTCGGATATGCACCACATCATCAGCGACGGTGTGTCCATCAATATCCTGGTTCGTGATTTTTCAAATTTCTTCCAGGGACAGGAACTTGTACCTCTGCCGGTTCACTATAAAGATTACGCCGTGTGGCGGCGGAATCAGGAAGCGAACGGCCATATCCAGAAGCAAGAACAATACTGGCTGGATCAAATGGAGGGCGAACTCCCGGTACTGAACCTACCGCTGGATTATCCCCGCCCGGCGATGCGGAGTTTCGACGGAGACATCGCGGCCTTCTCTCTGGAGCCTGCGGTGGTATCGCGGTTGCAGGCGATGGCCTCCTCAGGAAACGCCACCCTCTATATGGTATTGATGGCGTTGTTTTACACCTGGTTGGCAAAACTGTCGTCGCAGGACGACTTTATCGTCGGCACCCCGGTGGCGGGCAGGCGTCACGCTGAATTGGAAGATATTATCGGCATGTTCGTCAATACCCTGGCCGTCCGCAACCGGGTGGACCCCGCCATGAGTTTCCACCGCTTGCTTGAAGTTACCAAAGAGCGGATGCTCCAGGCGTTCGACAATCAGGACTACCCATTCGAAGAGCTGGTGGAAAAAACGGTGGTCAAACGTGATCCGGCCCGCAATCCGCTGTTTGACGTTGTGTTTGTGTTCCAGAATATGGGAGCATCCGATCTTTCCTCGATAAACGGTTCGCCGCGAAACCGGGACGCGGAGCTCGCCATGGAACATCCGGTGGCCCGCTTCGACTTGACCTTGAGTGGGGTGGAAGACAACGGCTCGGTCGGATTCACTCTGGAATATTGCACCCGCTTGTTTACAAAACAGAGCATCGAGCGCTTCTGCGAATTTTTTACATTGCTGGCCGCCCAGGCGGCGGAGAATCCCTCGATACAGGTTCGGGATATGTCTATTCTGTCGGAAAAAGAAAAAGAACGAATAGTGAACGACTTTAACAATACCGCCTCCGATTACCCAGGCCATGTGACAGTGCCGCGATTGTTCCAGCGGCAGGCCAACGAGACGCCGGACAAGATCGCCCTCATCGACGGCGAGCGGATGCTCACATACCGGGGCCTCCACAAGGCTGCCGGACAGTTGACCGCGTTCCTGGTCCAAAAGGGGATCGCCGCCGAACAACCGGTGGCCGTCATGATGGATCGCTCGTTAGAGATGATTGCCGGCGTACTGGGAATTCTCGGGGCCGGCGGCGCTTATGTGCCGTTGAACCGGGAATATCCGCTTCAGAGAAAACGCTTCATGTTGGCGGACTGCCGGACTGAGTGGTTGATAGTCGATGGTCCTGTTAACGATGATTTTGAATGCGGTATCCTGGAGGTTGACAGTGATTTTTACAACGGTGAACGAACTGATGGGGGCGTGCGGGCTTCAAACCCACGGGATTTATGCTATATTATGTACACCTCCGGCACCACCGGCACGCCCAAAGGGGTGATGGTGGAGCATCGCAATGTGGTTCGCCTGGTCAAAGGGACGGAGTTCATTGATTTCTCGACTGTCGAGCGTATCCTCCAAACCGGAGCCCTGGAATTCGACGCCTCCACCTTCGAAATTTGGGGGGCGTTATTAAACGGCCTCTCCCTGGCGCTCGCCGCCACCGATACCATCATCGACCCTCGATCGCTAAAAGCTATTCTACTAAAATACGCTATCGACACCATCTGGTTGACGGCTCCATTGTTCAATCAATTGCTGGACGCGGATATCACATTGTTCCAGCCGTTGCGACACCTATTGTGCGGCGGCGACGCCCTGTCGCCCAACCATATCAACCGCTTGCGGGATCGCTATCCGCAGGTGGCGATTATCAACGGCTACGGGCCGACGGAGAACACGACGTTCTCCACCACCTATCCGGTAAGAACCGAATTCAACGATAATATTCCTATCGGCGCTCCCATCACCAACTCCACCGCCTACATCGTTGACCGCTTCGACCGCTTGCAGCCGGCGGGCGTGCCGGGAGAGATTCTGGTGGGAGGCGACGGCGTGGCCCGCGGTTATCTGGGGGATCCTCAAAAAACCGCGGAAAAATTTGTGGACGATCCCTTCAAGCCCGGCGGCAGACTGTATCGCACCGGCGACCTCGGCCGTTGGCGTCACGACGGCGCCATCGAATTCCTGGGCCGTATCGATGGCCAGGTTAAAATCCGCGGTTTCAGAGTCGAATTGGGAGAGATCGAGAACCGTTCGATGGCCCACGAGGACATCCGGGAAGCTGTGGTCGTCGCCCGCGAAGACCGGCTAGGCATCAAATACCTGGCGGCTTACGTGACCGCATCCTCTGGAACGGAATTGGATATTCAGGCTCTGCGGGACTATCTGGCGCTCTATTTACCGCCCCATATGATTCCCACTTATATTATGGAACTAGAGGCGATTCCCCTGAACGCCAACGGCAAAGTGGACCGTCGCCGGCTTCCGGAACCCTCCGGCGCGACCGCCGCCGCTTACGAACCGCCCTCCACCGCCACCGAAAAGAAGCTGACGCTGATTTGGAGCGATGTCTTAGGGATCGAAGCGGACCGGATCAGTGTGAACGCGGATTTCTTCGAGTCCGGCGGCCATTCACTCCGGGCCACTGTCCTGGCGGCGGGAATTCATAAGGCCTTCGATGTGAATCTGCCGTTGGTGGAGATATTTACATCACCGACAATCCGCGGGTTGGCGCAATCTATTGAACAATCTGCGCGGCAGAGCTTTTTCGCCATCGAAGCGGTGGAGAAGAAAGACTATTATCCTTTATCTCCGGCTCAAAAACGGATGGTGATCCTCCAACAAATGGATCCTGATAGCACTGTTTACAATATCCCCATGGTGTTCCCCATCGAGTCCGGCATCGGTTTCAAGAGGCTGGAGCACGTACTGAAGCAATTGATCCGGCGTCATGAGGCATTGCGCACCTCGTTTACCTATTATAACGATGAACCTGTGCAACGGGTGCGCGACCAGGCGCGCTTCGGGCTGGAGCGTCATGTGGTGGAAGCGGAAGATGACCGGGATTCTATTTTCCGCCGATTTGCCCGTCCCTTTGAGCTGTCGGCAGCTCCCTTATTGAGGGGGGCGTTGGTGGAATTGTCCGAAGAGCGGCATTATTTACTGATGGATGTGCACCACTCCGTCAGCGATGGTGTGTCGATGAACATATTGATCGACGACTTCTATCGATTGCTGGACGGAGAGGCTCCGCAACCGCTCCGCGTCCAGTACAAGGACTACGCCGAATGGCGCAACCGCCAACAGGAATCCGGTATCGCCGCACGACAGATGGAGTACTGGGTCAGCCGGCTGAAGGACGATCTCCCGGTGTTGGAGCTTCCGCTTGATTTTTCCCGGCCTCCGGTTCAGGATTTTTCCGGTGGGCTCGTTACATTCGAACTTCCGAAGTCAGAGGTGAATCTCTTGAAACGCCTGGCAACGTCCCATCATACGACCCTGTATAATGTATTGTTGGCGCTGTTCTATACCTGGCTGTCCAAAATTTCAGGCAATAAGGACATCGTGGTGGGCACCCCTGTGGCGGGCCGCCGTCATGCGGATCTAGAAGAGATTGTCGGCATGTTCGTCAATACCCTGGCCCTGCGCAACACCGTCGATTTATCGCTCACCTTCAACGAATTTTTAGCGTTGATCGCAAACGAGACTCTGCAAGCGTTAGAATACCAGGACGTTCCATTCGAGACGTTGGTGGAAGCCCTGGATATCCGCAGGGACGCCGGCCGCAACCCCTTGTTCGATGTGATGTTCGTGTTGCAGAACCAGGCGGACGTCGTCGATGGCGAATCCGGCCGGCAGCCTGAAATCGACAATCCGGTATCCCGCTTCGATTTGACCATGAGCGCCAGCGAGTATGAAAACTCCCTGGGCTTTACTGTGGAATACAGCGCCGGTCTGTTTGCGGCGGAGACCGTCCGGCGGTTGACAGCGTTATTCCAAACTCTGGTCAACCGGGTGGTCGGCGATCCGGAGTCGCCGCTGAAAGATTTATCCCTTCTAGACGAGGCCGGGAAGGCGATGATATTGAATACGTTTAATGATACCGCCACTGAATTCCCCCGCAATGCCATGGTGCATGAATTATTTGAGAAGCAGGCGGAAAAAACACCCCACAACACCGCGTTGGTCTTTGACAATCAGACAATGACCTACGGTGAATTGGCCGTTCGAAGCAACGCGTTCGCCGCCAAACTCCAAAAACTCGGGGCGACTCCCGAAGAACCCATCGCCATTATGCTTAAACGCTCCATGGAAGTGGTCGTCGGATTGTTGGGCACTCTGAAGGCCGGCTGCTCGTATGTTCCCGTCAACATGGATTATCCATTGGAACGCAAACAATACCTGCTGGCCGATTGCCGGGCCCGGTGGATCATCGCCGAAGGAAACGGCGTCGAGGGCTCCGCTTGCGATGTAATACAACCGGATCTTATGAGCTGCGACGCGGACTGTAGCGAGGATTTTCTTCCGGTTGCCGGTAAACCCCGGATGCTGTGTTACATCATTTATACCTCCGGCTCCACAGGCCGGCCCAAAGGTGTGATGGTGGAGCACGGCAACGCGGTGCGGCTGGTGCGGGGAACTAACTATATCGATTTTTCGAAAGTACGGCGCATTCTTCAAACCGGGGCGTTGGAATTCGATCCCTCCACTTTCGAGATCTGGGGTTCCCTTCTCAATGGATTGCAACTTGTGATAACGGCAAAGGATAATATCATCCAGGCGCATCTGTTGAAACAGACGATCCGCGCACATCAAATCGACACTATGTGGTTATCGGCTCCTTTATTGAACCAATTGCTCGATGCGGATATCGATACCTTCCATGGGGTACTTCGGATTATCGCAGGTGGAGAAGCGCTGTCTCCGGCCCATATCAACCGCCTCCAGCGCCGGTATCCTGAAATGGAGATTATAAACGGCTATGGACCGACGGAAAACTCGACATTCTCCACCACATTTTGGATAAAGTCCGAATACAAAGAGAATATCCCTATTGGGTATCCTGTCTCCAACTCCACCGCGTATGTTGTGGATCCCTATGACAACCTACAACCTGTGGGTATTCCCGGGGAGATTCTGGTGGGGGGCGAGGGCGTGGCCCGCGGCTACCTCGGCGATCCGGAAAAAACAATGGCAATGTTTCTCGATGACCCTTTCAAACCCGGCGACAGAATCTATCGTACCGGAGACCTGGGCCGGTGGCTGCCGGGAGGCGCCCTCCAATTCATGGGCCGCATCGATCAGCAAGTCAAAATCAGGGGCTTCCGTGTGGAATTGGGGGAAATAGAGAGTGTCTTCCGCGATGATAGACGTGTTGTGGACGCGGTGGTGATCGCAGCCGATGACGGTACCGGCTCAAAATACCTGGCGGCCTATTTAGTGGCGGAACATGATGGGGAAGGACTCGATGTGGATTCGATCCGCGACGATCTTTCGAAGCGATTGCCGGCCCATATGATTCCCTCTTATATTATGGAATTGGATTCGATTCCCCTGACAAGCAACGGCAAAGTGGACCGCCGCGCGTTACCGGAACCCGTATTTCCCGTGACCAAAGATTATACAGCGCCGGAAACCCCGACTGAAGAACGTATGCAGTCCCTCTGGGCCGATGTGCTGTCGATACCGGCTGATACTCTCAGTGTCACCTCGGACTTTTTCGATTTGGGGGGCCATTCACTGCGGGCTACCATCCTGACCGCCAGGATTCACAAAGAATTTAATGTGCGGGTGGCGTTAATTGAAATCTTTACGTCTCCCACCATCCGCCAATTGTCAAACTTTGTGGACCAAGCTGCCAAGCAGGCGTTCAAATGGGTGGACGCTGTGGAAAAAATGGATTATTACTTTCTCTCAGCGGCTCAACAGCGGTTATACATCCTGCAACAAATGGAACCCCAAAGCGCCGCTTACAATATTCCCCAGGTCTTCCCCCTGGACGCGGACATCGATATTGACCGGTTGGAACAGGTTTTTAACGAATTGGTAAACCGCCACGAGGTGTTCCGGACATTTTTTGCATCTCTGGAAGAAGAAACCGTGCAGCGGGTGGTGGAGAAGGTGGACATAGCGATTGAACATGTGGATCGAGGCGCGTCTCCCCAGGATTTGATGCGGCAATTCGTCCGGCCCTTTGATTTGTCGCGGGCGCCGCTGTTAAGAGTCGGTATATTGAAACGGGACAATGATGTGTTGCTGCTGGTGGATATACATCATATCATCAGCGATGGAACCTCGGTGGATGTGCTTATCAATGAGTTCCTGGCCCGCTACGACGGCGAAGAGTTAACGCCCTTGCGGATCCAATACAAGGACTACGCTCATTGGCAACACAGCCAAGAGGTGAAAGCGCGGATTCAGGAAGAGGAGAGGTACTGGTTGGAAGTGTTTAGCGGACCTTTACCTGTACTGCGATTGCCCACAGATTTTGAACGCCCACAGGTGCAGGCCTATGCGGGCCGTACTCACAGCTTCACCATAGGACATCGCGAGACCGCGGCCGTCAATGGATTGGGGAAACAGACTGGTACGACATTGTTCATGGTGCTGTTGGCTTTGTTCAACACCTGGCTGGCAAAACTCTCGGGGCAGGAAGACATTGTGGTGGGCGCTCCGGTGGCGGGTCGGGGGCATGCCGACCTGGCGCCAATCATCGGTATGTTCGTCAACACCCTGGCCCTCAGAAACACGCCGGATATGACGATGACATTTACTGAATTTTTACTCCAGGTCAAAAAACGCACTCTCGAGGCCTTCGAAAACCAGGATTACCAGTTTGAGGACCTTGTGGAGAATGTGTTAAAGAGCCGTGATATCAGTCGCAATCCGCTGTTCGATGTTATGTTCGAATTAGGCAACATGGGAGAAGAATTACAATCGGCGGCAGAGGCCCGGATGCCGACCGGCGAGGTGCCGGAGTATGAGAATACGACATCGAAGTTTGATATGACCCTGGTCATCACCAGGGCGGGTGGGGAGTTACGGGCAATTCTGACCTACAATGTCCAATTATTCAAAGACGAAACCATCCGGCGGTTGTCGGACTATTTTGTCAAGCTGGCGGGGCAGGTGACTGAAGAGCCGGATGTCCGGCTTTGTGATTTGCAAATGACCGAAGGCTTGTTCGATGGGAAACTCGACGTGCCGCAATTTGAAGTGGATTTCTAATTTTTTTGGGTGAAACACGTGTCACGACAACGATATACTGAAACGCTGATCGAAATCGCGGCTAAGCATCCCAGGGAGCGGGAGTACTGGCATGAATCGCTGAAGGACCGCCCCGCTCTCGCCGTCATTCCGCACGATCTCCCGCCGGTTGGCGCGGACAGGGATTTAGCCGAGGAAGTCTTCGATGTTCCCTGTTCAATCACCGAGCGATTAATGACCATGAGTAAAGGTTTGGATCCTACCATTCACGTTCTGCTGCTCAGCGGCCTGGCCATCCTATTGGCCCGGCACACCCGCGAGGAAGATATACTGATCGGCACCTCCATTTACCGGCAAGGGGATGAATTCGATTTTTGCAATACTGTGCTGGCCTTGCGGATTTCCTGGGATGCGGGGGCAACGTTCCGCGATTTAGTGCTCGAGGTCCGCAAAACGCTGCAAGGAGCGTTGGCGCATTATGGCTATCCTTTTGAAATTCTGGGGCGCGATCTTGGCTGCTTGACTTCAGAGGGTGTGCCTTCGTTCTTTGATGTGGGATTGCAAATGGAAAACATCCAGGATCCCGCGCATCTATCAACGGCTCGACCGAATCAATTGTTCTTGTTTAACCGTACTGACTCCGGTATCGGCGGGAAAGTGGTCTATAACCGGGGGGTATATGAAAAAGCCACGATCCGGCGGGCCGTCCGGTTGTTGAATTATATTTTGGCGCAAGCATTGTTCGAGCCGCAGATTCCCGTTCAAAACATCCAGTTGTTACCGGATGAACAAAAAAACATCATATTGCGAACATTCGCCGGCGACACCAACTGTGAATGTTTCAAACAAGATCCCGTCGTTATAATCCGCAGGCAAATGGCAACAGACCCACACCGGATGATTGGTGTGGACGATGGCCCCGAAAGCCTGAACCGGCAATTGACCGCAGGGGAACTTCATCGCCGGGCCTGTTCTTTGGCCCGCCGACTCGAGGAACACGGCGTTGGAAATAATCGCATTGTAGCCATTTTATCGAAGCGTTCCCTCGAATTCTTTGTTTGTATCGCGGCAATCCTGGAAGCCGGCGGCGCCTATCTTCCGTTGGACATTGACGCGCCGCCGGAGCGTACCGGTCTTATTATACGGGACAGCGGAACGTCTGTGATTCTTACCCAGGGTAGCGCCCATCTGGAGGTGGAGCCGCCGGTGATTGATATCTCGTTACCTGAAGTGTGGGAGAATGAGTCGCCGGGGACTTCAACAGAGAGTAATCCCTCCGGCCTCGCTTATGTTCTGTACACATCCGGCACCACCGGCGCACCCAAAGGGGTGATGGTGGAGCGGAGGAATCTGTGTTTTTTAATCGAAGCATTAAATGGGCTTGTATATGGGAATTTGGACCACCTGCTGAAATTGTCCCTGGTCTCGCCCTTTTTGTTCGACGCATCCATCCAGCACACATTCGCCGCGTTGATGTTATCCCATACTCTGGTGATCGTTCCGGACGATATCCGCTCGGACGGGCACAAACTTTTAGACTGTTATAACAGGCATTGCGTCGATGTGGCGGATGGAACGCCGGTGCACATCGGCATGTTGCGGGATGCCGGAGCCGGACTGAAATCCACCCTGACGGTAAAATACTTTTTGATCGGCGGTGAAGAACTGCCGGGACCTTTAGTCAAGGCATTTTTTAAACCATTTAAATCGCAGGCCTCATGCCCGGTCATCCTGAATGTGTATGGTCCCACCGAATGCACTGTCGATGCCGCCTCGTTTGAGCTGACACTCGAATATACTACGGAAAGAGGGCGAATTCCCATTGGTAAACCGCTGTCCAATACCCGGATCTACATCCTTGACCCTGAGAAGCGGCCGGTACCGGTGGGTATGGCGGGAGAGATATGGATCTCCGGCGCCGGAGTGGGACGGGGGTATCTGAACCGTGTCGGTTTAACCGTTGATTCCTTTGTTGCCGATCCCTTTTGCCCAGGCCTAAGAATGTATCGCGCCGGCGATCTGGCCCGCTGGCTGGAAGACGGCAATATAGAGTACCTGGGGCGTGTGGACAACCAGGTGAAACTCCGGGGCTACCGCATCGAATTAGGTGAAATCGAACATTGCTTGCGGGCTATTGACGACGTGAACGACGCGGTGGCAGATATCAGGCAAATGGAAGACGGCGAGCGGCATCTCTGCGCCTACCTGGTGCCGGAAAACAGGAGACCGCTGGATATCGACGCCATCAGAGATTATCTGAAACAATCGCTGCCCTATTATATGATCCCCACATTTTTTATAGAAATTCAATCCATCCCCCTCACTGCCAACGGCAAGCTGAATCGCCGGGCTCTTCCCCTCCCGCAGTTGGATTTTTCAGAATATATTCCGCCGCGGCAGGGACTCGAAGAGGATTTGGCCGAAATCTGGGCCGGTGTTCTGGGACTCGGGAAGGAACAAATCAGCGTCACCGCCAACTTCTTCCAATTGGGCGGACATTCGCTCAGAGCTACGTTGCTGGCGGCGCGGGTAGTCAAGAGGCTGGATTTTCAGTTACCGCTTATGGAGATATTCAAAAATCCGACAGTCCGCGGTATGGCCCGTTATATTCAGGAACACGGCGATGCTGTACAGAAAACCTCCCCGTCCGGCGTTGTTCTTTTGCGCAAGCAAGAGGACACAGCGGCGCATCTCTTTTTGATCCATGACGGCAGTGGAGATGTGGATGGATATATCGATCTATACAGCCATAATGATTTCCAAACCAACGCCTGGGGTATCCGCGCCTCCAGACCCGAAGTTCCGGCTCCTCAAAATCTGGATGTCGAAGCCATCGCCGCTTCCTATATCCAGCGCATCGATGAGTTACAGCTTCCAGGGCCGATCCATTTGATCGGTTGGTCATTGGGTGGCGGCATCGCCTTTGAAATGGCCTTGCAATTGCAAAAACGGGGCCGGAACCGCGGCATGCTACTATTGGTAGACGCCCCCGGCCCGTGGTCCGCCAATGTGGAGGACGCCGGAGATTTTACCCTTGAATCGGAGAGCGGCTTACTCAACCAATATTTCCCTGAACTGGATTTGGAAGATACGTTGGGGACAGACACCGCCGTTCAAGATATTTGGGTCGCCATTCTCGACATTTTCCAACGGCGTGGAATCGAAGCCCGTGATATTATCGCCATGCTGCCGCCGGATCTTGTCCGCTTGATCCCCAACATCGAGCGCCTGACAATGGTTGAACTAATAGAATATCTCAATCTAAACCGCAGCCTCGCCCGCGCCCGCGCCCATTACAAACCCTCCCACACCCTGGAGTCCACCCTCTATTTCCTAAAGGCCCGTCAATCTGAATTGGATCCCAGACAGGAATGGCAATCTTATTGCGAACTCCCCCTTTTTTGCGACACCATCGACGGGGATCATTTTTCCATGATGAAGCATCCGTCGGCGGGCGACATCGCCGCATTTGTCCGTGAAAGGATCGAGGAGCGGGTAGGATGAATTTCATCCAACGACCGAAATTCGCCGAAGCCCTTGTCGAGGCGGCGGGAAAGTACAAAAAAGAAAAGGATTATTGGCATGGTCTTCTGCGAGGCAGGACCATGAACACCGCCGTTCCCAGGGATCACACCCAGCAAGCCGGCGATGACATCCCGGCTGAGACATTGGCGCTCGAGCTCCCGGATGTTGTGGCGGCGAAATTATTGGAGATGAGCAAGGGGTCCCCCCACACCATGCATGTGCTCTTGCTGGCGGGGCTGGCGGTTCTTTTGCGAAAGGTTACCGGAGCGGAAGATATTGTCGCCGGAACGGCGATTTACCGGCTGGAAGAGGACCAGGCTTTCAGCAACACTGTCTTGCCTATTTATATAGCCGGCCGCCGGAGCCAAAGCTTCAAAGAGCTGGTGCTGGATGTGCGCCGGCGGGTGCGGGAGGCCATCGAACACTACCGCTATCCTATGGAAATTCTGGCGCGGGACCTGGATTGCCTGGAACCAAGCGGCGCCCCCGCGTTTTTTGATGTGGCCTTGCTGATGGAAGACATCCAACAACGGGACCACCTGCTGCCGGCACGGCCCAATACAGTATTTTCTTTTAGACTGAATCACGGTTCATTGGCAGGCGTTGTCGAGTACAACCGGGCATTGTACACTGAGACCACTATTTCCCGGACCAGCGAATTTTTATTCACTATTCTGCGGCAAGCGTTGTTCAACCCGCAACTGGAGATAAACGCCATCGAATTGGTATCGCCGGAAGAGAGGCTGCGGTTGTTGGAAGATCTCAATCAAACATCCGCGCCCAAGCCGGCGCACGCTTCCATCTGTAGCTGGTTTGAGACCACCGGGCAAAACACGCCGGATGCCGTCGCAATCTCCGGCCCGCATGATTCCGGCTCCTTGACCTACGGCAAACTATCGCGCGACGCCAAACTCCTGGCCCGCCGGCTCAAACAGGAAGGGATCGCTCCAGGCTCTATCGTGGGCTTGCTGAGCGAACCGTCGCTCCATATGATGACCGGACTTCTGGGAATCCTGTACGCCGGAGCCGCGTTTTTGCCGCTGGATCCCCGGTTTCCCATCGGTCGCATCGAATTCATGCTCGAGGACAGTAAAGCCTCGGCTCTTCTGGCTCGACAGGATCTGGAGACGGGTCTCTCCTTCGCCGGCTCTCTCCTAACCCTCGATCATAGTGACGCGCGTGATGAGGACATTGTTGAAAACCACGAAGCCCCGGATACCATGCCGCTGGATTTATTGTACGTGATCTACACCTCCGGCACCACCGGCAAACCCAAAGGGGTGCAATTGCTGAACCAAAACCTCTTGAACTATGTCAACTGGTTTTGCCGCGCCGCGGACATCACAGCCGCCGACCGCTCCATGCTGGTCTCGTCCTTCGCCTTCGACCTCGGTTACACGGCGGTGTGGCCGGCCCTCCTCAGCGGCGCAGAACTGCATCTGATAGCCAAAGATCATTTCCTGGAGGCGGATATTCTCCTGGATCACATCCTTCGTAACAGCATTACTTACCTGAAAATGACGCCCTCTTTATTTACCATCCTGCTGGGCAGCCGCCTCTTCGCAGATGGCAATTGCCGCCGCCTGCGCTTGTTGGTATTGGGGGGCGAAGCCATGAATCTCGATGATGTGGCCACGGCCCACAAGCATTATCCCGCCCTTCGGGTCATGAATCACTACGGCCCCACCGAAGCCGCCATCGGCTGCATCGCCCATTTTATAGATTTCAAGCGGTTCGAGGATTATAAAGCGATGCCGGTGATCGGCGCCCCCATCGACAATATGAAGGTCTTCATCGTCGATCCCCTCAGCCCCCAATGCCTCCAACCCATCGGCGTGGCGGGGGAGTTGTGCCTGGCGGGGGAGGGATTGGCCCGCGGCTACCTGAACCGGCCGGACGTGACGGATGAAAAATTCCCCTTAGGCTTGATGGAACCTGACCGGCGGCTCTATCGCAGCGGAGACCTGGCTCGCCGCCTCGAGAACGGAAGCGTTCAATTCCTGGGGCGCATCGACCATCAAGTCAAGATTCGCGGCTTCAGAATCGAGTTGCAGGAGATCGAGAGCCGGCTCGGGGCTATCGAAGCGGTGGATGAGACAGCCGTGGTGGTGCGCCGTGACAATGGCGACGATCCCTACCTGTGCGCCTATCTGGTGTGGAAGGAAGACGCCCTCGATACCGACTCGCTGCGGGAAATACTGGCCCAGGATTTACCCGATTACATGATTCCCCACTTCTTTGTGGCCCTCGAGAAGCTCCCCCTCACCGCCAACAACAAGCTGGACCGAAACGCCCTTCCCCAGCCCGCCCTCGATGACGCGGGCCAATACCGGGCTCCGTCCAATCAGCGGGAACAGGCATTGGTGGGACTCTGGGCCGGAGTATTGGGGCTGGATCCCCAACAGATCGGCGTCGATGCCGACTTCTTCTCCCTCGGAGGCCAATCGCTGAAAGCCACTGTCCTGGCGGGAAAGATCCAAAAAGAGTTCAGCGTTCATATTCCCCTGGTCGAACTATTCAAAGCCCCCACTGTGGCGGGGCAAGCCCTCTATATAGACTCTGCGGAGCTGGAATCGCACCACCGCATCGAAGCGGTGGAAGAGCGGGATGTCTATCCTCTCTCTTCGGCCCAGAAGCGGTTGCTGATCCTCCAGCGCATGGAACCGGCGAGCACAGCCTACAATCGCCCTAGAATCGTCTATTTGCCCGCAGGCGCCGATGCGCGACGATTGGAAGAGATCTTGCGGCAATTGGTCCGCCGCCACGAAAGCCTGCGCACCTCGTTTTTTTGGCTGAACGATGAACCGGTGCAACGGATTCACGCCGGCGCGGAGCTGGAGATCCAGCGGCGATCGAGTGTGGCCATGGAAGAATTTGTAGAGCCCTTCGACCTCTCGTCCGCCCCATTGGCGCGGGCGGTTTTGGTGGAGGGTGACGACGGCCCCTCGATGCTGGTGGTGGACATGCACCACATCATCGCCGACGGCGTGTCGCAGGATATTCTGGTGCGGGATTTCGCCGCCCTGTCCGCGGGCCAAAATCTGCCGCCGCTGCGCATTCAATACAAAGAGTTCGCCATGTGGCAAGGGGAGAATGCCCAGCAAGAGGCGATGGCCAAACAAGAGGCCTATTGGCTGGAACAATTGGCCGGAGAGATTCCTGAATTGGAGCTGCCCCTCGACTTTCCCAGGCCCACGATCCAGAGTTTTGAAGGGCGCACCGTCGATTTTTGCCTGGACCGGCAAACCTCCATCAGCCTCAAACAATTGGATGCGGCACACGACGCCACCCTCTTCATGACGCTGCTGGCTATCTTCGATGTGTTGCTGCACCGTTTGACCGGTCAAGAGGATGTCATCGTCGGCATCCCAATCGCCGGCCGCCGCCACATCGATCTGCAAGGGGTGTTGGGTATGTTTGTCAACACCCTGGTGATGCGCAGTCTCTGTCGGGGAAGCGACGGTTTCGATCATTTTCTGGCCTCTGTGCGGCACACCACCATCGCCGCCTTCGACAACCAGGACTGCCAATTCGAGGATTTAGTGGAAAAACTCTCCATCCAGCGGGACACCTCCCGCAATCCATTGTTCGATGTGGCCTTCAATTTTCTCAATTACCTGTCCCCTGATGGGCAAATAACGGATAGCGGCGAAAATAGCGAAGACAGCGATGAATCGCCCGCCGGACAGGTGGCGAAATTCGACCTGATTTTCGCCGCTGTGGAGCGGGAAGACGGACTGTGGTTCCAGGTGCAATATTGTACAAAACTCTTTAAAGACACCGCCATCTCGCGCTTCATCTCCTACTACCGGCAATTGGCGGCGGCGTTGACGCAAGATTCCTCAATTGCCCTGGAAGCGGTGGATATGATTCCGCCCTCGGAAAAACAACGAATTTTAATCGATTTTAACGATACCTCCCGTGAATATCCCCTTCACCGGGCCGTTCACCACGTGATAACCGAGACCGCTCTCGAGCATCCCCACGCCGTGGCCATCGCCGAAGGGGCGGATACCGGCAAGAACTCGTGCTGCCGCTTCCTCACCTACAGTGAGTTGGACCGCTGGAGCTCCAGTATCGCTCTGGACCTTATTGAGCGGGGCGTTGCGCCGGGCTCCATTGTGGCGGTGCTTATGGAGGCCTCCATAGATTTGCCGGCGGCGATACTGGGGATTTTGAAAACCGGAAGCGCCTATCTCCCCATCGATCCGGCCTATCCCCAGGAGAGGGTGCGCTTCATGTTGGAGGACAGTAACGCGTCGCTCCTTCTGCGAGAGATCCCGTCTCCAGAGCAAGCGGGATCGCCGGATATACCGCCATCAGGCAGAGGGGAAGATCTGGCTTATATCATCTACACCTCCGGGTCCAGCGGACGGCCCAAAGGGGTGGCGGTGGAGCACCGCTCGCTGGTGAACCTGTGCCTCTGGCACGAACGCCGCTTCGAGGTGACCCCCCATGACCGGGCCGCCAAGTACGCGGGCCTGGGATTCGACGCTTCGGTGTGGGAAATCTTTCCCTACCTGATCGCCGGCAGTAGTCTTCACATCGTTCCCTCGAGTATCAGGACCGATATCGCGGGGCTGAACGACTTTCTTGAAAGCAATCATATCACCATCGCTTTTTTACCCACCCAGATCTGCGAACAATTCATGACATTGGACAATCGCAGCCTACGGACCCTTCTCACCGGCGGCGACGCCTTGCGGGAATTTCACGCCCCCCGCTACCAATTGGTAAACAATTACGGCCCCACGGAAAACACAGTGGTGACCACCAGCTTCACTGTCAAGCGACCGGCCCGCAACATCCCCATCGGCGCTCCGGTGGACAATGGCCGGGTCTATATTCTGGATCCCAATAACAATCCCCAACCGCTGGGGGTGCCGGGAGAATTGTGCGCCGCCGGCGACGGCCTGGCGCGGGGCTATTTGAACCGCCCGGAACTAACGCATGAACAATTTGTGAGCGAGGGTTCCCTCCCGGACTCCAGACTGTATAAAACCGGCGACCGTTGCCGTTTTTTGGAGGATGGGACCATCGAATTTTTGGGCCGTATCGACCAACAGGTGAAGATTCGCGGCTTCAGAATCGAGTTGCGGGAGATCGAGTCGGTGTTGCTGGAGAGCAGTTGGGTGAAAGGGGCGGCCGTGACGGTGAAAACCGCGCCGGACGGGGACAAAGCCCTGGCGGCGTATGTGGTTGCCGCAGATGAGGATAATCCCCTCGATATTACCGCCGTCAAACAATATCTAAGCCTTGGCCTGCCGGTCTACATGATTCCCGCTGTATTCGTGATTGTCCCCTCCATTCCCCTCACCGCCAACGGTAAGGTTGATCACGCGCGATTACCGGAGCCGGACCTTCCATTGGAAACGGCGATCGTGCCGCCTGAAACCGGCCAAGAGCGGCAATTGCTGGCCCTCTGGGCGGAAGTACTGAATCTGGATGAAGAGCGGATCGGCGTCACCGGCAACTTCTTCGAACTGGGCGGCCATTCGCTGAAAGCAACGGCGCTGGTCTCCCGGATCCATCGGGATTTAGGAGTTGAGATCCCATTGGTGGAGGTGTTCAGAGCCCCCACCATCCGCGGCATGGCCGGGATCATCAACCGCTCCGAGGTGCGCGAGGCCTTGGCGGTGCCGCTATTGGAAAAACAGGATTATTATTTTCTCTCCTCCGCCCAAAAACGATTGTTCACCCTCCAACAACTGGACCTCCAATCCACAGTCTACAATATCCCGCAAATTATCACCTTGCCCGGAGGTATCGATGAAGCGATGCTGAAGCGAACTCTCGAAACAATCATCCAACGGCACGAAAGCCTGCGCACCTCGTTTACAATGGTTGACCAGCAACCGGTGCAACGGGTGCGCGACTCCGTGACGTTTGAAATCGAGACGTTTTCGTTGGATCCCGCGCATCCTCATGAGAGCGGACAGCGAATCTCGCGGCGGTTTTTCCGCCCCTTCGACCTCTCTTGCGCCCCGCTGTTACGGATTGCTCTGCTCCGCACCGGCAAAGGACATGACTACTTACTGACAGATATGCATCATATCATCAGCGACGGCGCCTCCATGGAAATCCTGGCGCGGGAATTCACTACCCTGTATCGCGGAGGTTCCCTTCAGCCGTTGGCCATCCAGTACAAAGACTATGCGGACTGGCAGCGGAGAAGGCGACAGGCAGAGGCGCATCGCCGCCATCTGGATTATTGGCTGGAGCAATTCAGCGGAAGTGTTCCAGTGTTGGAATTGCCCGCCGACTACTCCCGCCCGGCGATTCGCCGCTTCTCCGGCGATATCTTCGGATTCACATTGGACCGCTCCTTGACCCGGCGGTTGGAAGAGACAGCCGTTCAAAGCGGAGCCACCCTGTTTATGGTGTTATTGGCTATCTTCAATGTACTTTTATCCCGCTTGAGCGGCCAGGACGACATCGTGGTGGGGACTCCGGCGGCGGGACGCGTTCACGCCGACTTGTTTTCGATCATCGGCATGTTCGTCAACACCCTGGCCCTCAGGAACTTCCCCACAGAGGGACAGACCTTCGCTCGATTCCTGCGGCAGGTAAGCGAACGGGCCATCGCCGCCTTCGATCATCAGGATGTTCAATTCGACGACCTGGTGGAGTCCCTGAATCTTCCCCGCGATGTGTCCCGCAACCCGGTGTTCGACGTGATGATGACAGTGCAAACCATTGACGGCGGTAATGACGCCCCGCCCGAGGAAGACCCGGATGCCCGGGGCCCCTTCGGCCGCGGCAAACGAGGCTCGCGCTTCGACATGTCCTGGACGTTCGCGAAGGGGCGCGATGGGCTGGAAGCGGCTATCGAGTACTACGACCTCTTGCTGGCCAGGTCCACAATCAGCCGGTTCGCCGGTTACTTCAAGATCCTGGCGCAGGCGGTGGCGAGCGATCCCTCCATCCTTCTGGAAGAGATCGATATCATCCCGCCGGAAGAGAGGGCTCTCATCCTGGAGCGATTCAATGGCCCTGTCAAAGCATATCCTCTTCATCTATCCATCCCCACCTTCATTGGCCAACAGGCAAAAAAGCGGCCGCACCACATCATCGCCGCCGATGACGGCGACAGGGGCCGTAACCTGCAATTGACCGTCCGGGAGCTTTACCGCAGAGGCCGCTCTCTGGCCCACATCCTGCGCTGCCATGGAGCCGGCGCCGAAACAATCATCGCACTATTGGCGGAACGCTCTCTGGAAACCCTCCTCTCCATTGTCGGCGCTCTGGAGTCGGGAGGCGCGTATCTACCGCTCGATAGCGACGCTCCGGAAGAGAGAAATCTCTTCATTATGAAAGATTGCAACGCTCCGTTGCTGGTGGCGTCGAGTTCCGGTAACCCGGCTCTCGACGCCATCCAGCAACACCTTCCGGGCGTCACAGTGGTGGATGCCGCGGCTGAGGCCACCTGGGCCAAAAAGCGGTTCCCCGCCTCTATAGAGCCGTCGCCAAACGATCCGGCCTATGTCATCTACACCTCCGGCACCACAGGAAAACCCAAAGGGGTCGTGGTGGAACACAAAAGCGCCGTCAATCTGGCTTACGCCCTTCACGAGAATGTCCATCGCCGCGTCAGCGGCCCCTTGCACCTGGGCTTCCTATCGCCGTTCATCTTCGACGCCTCTCTGCAACAGATCCTGGCGGCGCTCTTGTTCGCCGGCAATTTGGTGATCGCTTCCAAGAGCATACGCTCGGACGGCGAGGCCATCATTCATTACTTCAACCGGCATTGCATCGATGTCTCGGACGGCACACCGGTGCATATCTCGCTTCTGGCGGAGGCAATTCCCGCCGCCGGTCTCCCGCTGACCGTCAGGTGTATTGTGACCGGTGGCGATGTATTGCCCAAACCGGTGGTAAGCGCGTTTTTATCGGCATTTCACAACGCCGGGCGTGATTTTCTGCTGCTCAATGTATACGGTCCCACCGAGTGCACCGTCAATTGCACCATGATGCCGCTGGAGAACGAAAGTCTTCCCTCCGGCGAGAGGATTCCCATCGGCAAACCCATGGACAATTACCGCGCCTATATTCTTGACAAACAATTGCGCCCGGCGCCCACAGGGGTGGTGGGGGAGCTTTTCATCGGCGGCGAAGGCGTGGCCCGCGGTTACTTGAATCGCGGCCCTTTGACCCATGAGCGGTTCCTGCCGGATCCCTTCAATCCCGGCAAACGGATGTACCGCAGCGGAGATTCGGCCCGTCTGTCGCCCGATGGGGCCATCGATTTTCTGGGGCGGCGGGACAACCAGATAAAACTCCGGGGCTATCGGATCGAATTGGGAGAAATCGAGGATTGCCTCCGCAACCATCCGGCGGTATCAGCCGCGGTCGCCGCCCTCAAACCGGACCCGGGGGGGGAACCGTGTTTGTGCGCCTATGTGGTGCCGGAGGCGGACGTAGAGATCGATATCGATTCTATACGGGAATTTCTCGGGAACTATGTGCCCTATTATATGATCCCCTCGTATATAACCGCGATTCCCGCCATCCCCATGACTCCCAGCAATAAAACCGACCGGCGGGCATTGCCTGAACCGGAATTATCCCTGCCTTCCTATATGGCGCCGGAAAACGATCTGGAGCGACGTCTCGCCGGGATCTGGTCCGGCGTGTTGGGATTGGAAGAAGAAGCGATTAGTGTCACCGCCGACTTCTTTCAAATCGGCGGCCATTCATTGCGGGCCACCACTCTGGCGGCGCGGGCGCGCGACCTATTGGGCTACAATCTACCGTTGGTTCAAGTCTTCAAGCATCCCACCATTCGTTCGCAGGCGGCCTATATCGGCAATCAGGCAGCCGGCCTTCAGCCACAAAGCGGCACAGCCGTTATACCGCTGCGGCAACAATCCGCTTCAGAGTCCCATCTCTTCTTGATCCACGACGGAAGCGGCGCTGTGGACGGCTACGCCAATCTCGTTTCCCATGACCAATTCCCCGGCAACGGTTGGGGGATTACGGCGCCGGAGTTGGAAGACCTGACTCCGGGGGATTGGACCGTCCGGCAATTGGCCGCAGATTATATCCAACGCATCGACGAATTGGAATTGCCCGCCCCCTATCATTTGCTGGGCTGGTCGTTGGGCGGAACCATCGTGTTTGAAATGGCGCGGCAATTGGAAACGCGTCCCGGAGATTTGGGCGCGGTCCTATTGGTGGATGCGCCGGGACCGAGGCCGGAAGAAACGGCTGATATCGGCGGATTCTCCATCGAGACCGAGACCGGCCTCTTGCGGGACTATTTTCCCCAATTGCCGGTGGAGCCGCTTGTAGAAGACGGGGTGCGATTACAGGACTTTTGGCCGGCTGTCGCCGGTATGTTGGCGGATGCCGGGATCGAAGCGAACGATATCGCCCGGATGATGCCCCCGGCAATGGCCCAATTATTTCCCCAACGCCACGCCATGACCATTCCCCAACTGCTGCGCGCCTTGAATCTAAACCGCGGCCTGGCCAGGGCCCGGTCGCTCTATGTGCCGGACCGCACGTTGGAGACGCCGATTCACGTCATCGAAGCCCGGGATTCCGAAGCGAAGTCCGCCTCGGCGTGGCAACCCTATTGCCGGCAACCGGTTGGGCATACCGTTGTCAACGGCGACCATTTCTCCATCATGACGGCGCCGGCGGTGGACCATATAGCGCGGATCGTTCGGGAGTTATCACTAATTCGTCCCGATTGACGGTATTTTTATTTACTATGATATCCCGCTGTACTATAATTTTATCCTGGTGAAACGAACGACCGACTCAAAAAGGAAACGAACATGCAATCTATAAGGAGAAGCCAGTGTTTGCAAATTATCTGAAAGTATTATGGAGAAACTTTATCCGTCAAAAACTATATTCCCTGGTCAATGTGTTTGGGCTGGCCGTGGGTATCGCCTGCTGTGTCCTGATTTTGCTCTGGGTGCGGCACGAGACCGGCTATAACCGTTTTCATTCCAATACAGACTCCCTCTACCGGGTGATCAAGGAAGATCTCAGCACCGATCAGGTGAAGCGGTATTGGCAAACACCGCCCCCTCTGGCGGAGGGCCTCAAAACCAACTTCCCGGAAATCGTCAAATCCACCCGCTTCACAGTCATCAATCCCCGGTTGGTCAAAAAAGGGATCGACGGTTTTTATGAAGACAAAGTGGCGCTGGCGGATCCCGATTTTTTTACCATGTTCGACGTCCCATTCATCAACGGCTCGCCGGATCACGCCTTTGACAACATCGACGCCATCGTGATTACCCAATCAATCGCCAATAAATACTTCCCCGGCGAAAACCCGTTGGGAAAAACCCTCAATTTCGACGGCACGTTCGATTTCACCGTCGCCGGCATTGTGGAAGATGTCCCTAAAAACTCCGACTTGCAATTCGAATTCCTGATCCCCTTTGTGGCCATCACCAAAATCACCGGCCAAAACCAATTGGAGAATTGGGGATACCAGGCGTTCCAGACCTATGTCCAATTGGACGCCAACGCCTCCCGCCAAAGCACGGAGCATAATATCGCCGGCTTCATGCAGCAAAACTATCCCAAATACAAATCGAAGCTCCGGCTCCAACCAATGGGGGACATTCACCTCCATGGCCTCAACGAGACCGGCCCCATCGTCTACATCTACCTGTTCATCGCCGTGGCCCTGTTTGTCCTGGTGATCGCCTGCCTCAACTTCATGAATCTATCCACCGCCCGCTATTCCAACCGGGCCAAAGAGGTGGGGATCCGCAAGGTGATGGGGGCGTCGCGACTCAACCTGATCAAACAATTCCTGGGGGAATCCTTCTTGCTGGTCTGCCTGGCCATGGGGCTGGCGGTACTACTGACCGTCCTGCTTTTGCCCGCCTTCAACGGCCTCACCGGCAAACAATTGAGCCTGTTGGATCAAATGAACGCGGGCAATATTTTAGGACTCCTGGCCATCGTGGTCTTCACCGGTTTTCTGGCCGGTAGCTATCCGGCCCTGTTTCTCTCCTCCTTCAAGCCGGCGGTGCTGTTCAAAGGGGGAGTGAGGACCGGCGCCAAGAACACCCTGATGCGCAAGATTTTTATCGTCGGCCAATTCGCCATCTCCATCTTCCTGGTGATATTCACGGTTGTGGTGTACAGCCAATTGGGGTATATGAAGGGGCGGCAAATGGGTATGGATCGCAGCGACATCATTTACATCCCCATGCGGGGGCAATTGAACAAACAATACGATTATATAAAGAAAGAATTATTGGGACATACCGATATCAAGGGGGTCGCCGCCAGCGAGAGCTTGCTTTTGGGCGGCGCCGCCATGACCACCAATGTCCATGACTGGGAAGGCAAACAACCGGATCAAATGGTGAAGATGAATTTTGTGGCCTCCAGCCACGATTACTTCGCCGTCAACCGCCTGAAAATGGCCGAAGGCCGCGAATTCAAGCGGGAGGTCGTCACCGACGCTACCAACGGCTGCATTATCAATGAAGAGGCGGCCAAGATGTTGGGGATGAAAGAGCCCCTCGGCAAAGAGATCTCCCTTTGGCCCGACTATAAGCGGCGGGTCGTGGGAGTGGTGAAAAATTTCCATTTCGCCTCGCTGCGCCAACAGATCGAGCCCTTGATGTTCGCCATCGCCCCGGAGTATTACCGCTACATCTTGATTCGCGTCAATCCCCGCAAGGTGGCCTCCTCCGTCGATTTGATCAAACAGGTCTGCGGCCGCGTCAATCCCGGCGTCCCCCTCGACTACCACTTTCTCGAAGAGCAATTCGACCGCCAATACCGGGCGGAACAGAGGCTCGGCAGTACATTTCAGTACGCCACCATTCTGGGGGTGCTGATCGCCTGCCTCGGTCTCTTCGGCCTGGCGTCCTTCGTGGCGGAGCAACGGCAAAAAGAGATCGGTATCCGTAAAGTGCTGGGCGCGTCCGTGCCGGATATCCTCTGGTTGCTGAAAAAAGAATTCCTGATGCTGATTGTGTTGGCCAATGCGCTGGCCTGGCCGGCGGCCTATTTGGCCAAGCAGGAATGGCTTCGTGATTTTGCCTACCGTTCGGACGCCGGCCTGGAAATATTCCTGTCGGCCTTCGGCGGATCCCTGGTCATCGCCCTGGTCACAGTGACCTATCAATCGGCTAAAGCCGCTCTGGCCAATCCCGCCACTATATTGAAAAGCGAATAAATTCTTGTAGAACTTTTTTAGGAGACAATATGATAAGAAAACCCGTAATGTATTTTTGTATACTTTTTTTGATATGCCATATCCTTCCGTATGACCTTTCGGCGCAGGAAACAATTGTTCCCGATTGGATGGGCTCGATCGACAAAAAAGTCGAGGATATCATGGCTAAAGGCGATATCCCCGGATTGTCGCTGGTGATGGTGGACAATCAAGGAAAGGTCCATGTCAAAGGGTATGGCGTCAGCGATATAGACTCCGGCCGGCCTGTCACCGCCGGCACGATGTTCGAATTGGCCTCGTGCAGCAAAGCCTTTACCGCGCTGGCGGTGTTGGACCTGAACAAAAAAGGGGCTATCGACCTGGATGCGACGGTGAGTCAATACCTTCCCTGGTTCAAGATGGAATACGAAGGGGAAGCCCAGACCATCACCATCCGTCAATTGCTCCACCATACCAGCGGCATCCCCTGGAAAAGCGTTGACGCCATCGCTCCGTCAAACGAAGCGGACGCTCTGGAAAAAGCCGTGCGGGCTGTGTCGGGAATGGAATTGCAAAATCCGCCGGGCCGGTCGTTCTTATACGCCACCATCAACTACGACATCCTGGGCCTGATCATTCAAACCGTCTCCGGCGCCACCTACGAAGAATACATGAAGCGGAATGTCTTCGCCCCCCTGGGCATGGCCGCCACCGTGGCGGGCAAAGGGATCACCGAGGGGGAAACAGCCACCGGCTACAAAATCGGTTTTTTCGGAGCCCGGAAATTCGACGCCCCGGTCTACAGAGGCAACACGCCGGCGGGATATATCGTCACCAACGGCAATGATATGGGCCGTTGGCTGAGTTGGAACCTGGGACTCATCGAGCCCGAAAGCGACCTGTACAAGTCGATCGAGGAAAGCCATCGCAAAAATGACGATGTGGCCCTGTCCAAAGCCGATCTGTCGTCGTATGGAATGGGCTGGCAGGTCTACATGGACGGCAGCCATGTCATCGATCACGGCGGCGACAACCCGAATTTCGCGTCCTATATGGGATTCGACACCCAGCAGCGCTGCGCCGTCGCCCTATTGGCCAACTCCAACAGCCGCCACGCCCACACTCTGGGCAAATATATTCTCGGCGTCGTGGCGGGCAAACAGCCCGACTATCCCTCGATGGTAGGCGACAATCTCGACAAAGCCAGCTCCGTGATTTCGGTGGTATTGTCGATCTTTCTCCTCAGCATCCTTGTATTCCTCTTCGCCATCCCGGTGGAGATCGCCAGGAAAAAGCGGGCGTTCGAGGCGTTGAATCTAAAGAAAATCGGCCAATTGGCGGCCGGCCTCGTTCTATTGCTCCCCTTCCTCCTGGCGGTCTATCTGATCCCCTTTGCCATGGGCGGCGTCTCCTGGGCCACCGCAGTCGTGTGGTCGCCGGTCAGTTTTTACGCCGCGGTCTGGATCGTTCTGGGCTGTATCGGAGTGGGTTTTATTTCGTTTGTCTTCTCCACATTGTTTCCGCAAAAAAACAAGTATGTGCGCTCCATGCCGTTGGTCATCGTACTCAGCTTATTGGCCGGCGGCGCCAACGCGTTGGTCATCTTTCTCATCTCCAGCTCCCTATTCAGCGACATGGGCTTCATCTACCAGATGTATTTCTTCTCCCTGGCCTTCCTGGTGTCGATTCTAGGCCGCAAAGTACTGGAGACCAGGCTCATCAAGCTGACCTACGATATTGTCTACGACCTGCGCATGCGCCTCATCCACCGGGTCTTCAGAACCACGTACCAACGGTTCGAGCAAATCGACCGGGGCCGCATTTACGCCACCCTCAACGACGATACCAACCAAATCGGCAACTTCGCCGCCGTGATTGTTCAATTGGCCACCAGTATCATCACCACCATCGGCGCCTTCATCTATCTGGCGACACTGGCCTTCTGGGCTACGTTGATCACATTGGGCGTGATCGCCGCCATCGGCGTGCTCTACAGCTTCGTGGGCCAGCAAGCCCAGGTGTTTTTAAACCGCGCCCGCGACACCCGGAACGTATTTATGGGATTGGTCAACGGTCTGCTGGACGGATTTAAAGAGTTGAGCCTCAGCGTCAACAAAAAACGTGAATTCCGCGATGATGTGGAGAACACATGCGATGAATTCCGCAAGCAGATCACCAAAGCCATGGTCAAGTTCATCAACGCCTTCCTCATCGGCGAGTCCTTCCTCATCATCGTGCTGGGAGCCGTTGGTTTCGGCATCCCCAGAATGTTCCCGGATATCAGCTCCTTCACCCTCATGAGCTTTATCATGATCCTCCTCTACCTCATCGGCCCCATCAACGGCATCCTCAACTCCATTCCCACCCTCACCAATATCAAAATCTCCTGGGACCGCATCAAAGGATTCGAAAAAGACATCCCCGCCAACATCGATCCGGCGATTCTCGATAAAAACTACCAAAAAACCACCTCCATCGAGGCCCTCGAAGCCCATGGGATCGAATACCAGTATCACGACAAGAAGGGCGATAAATCCTTCTCTGTGGGGCCCATCGATTTTAGCGCCCGCAAAGGCGAAATCACCTTTATCATCGGCGGTAACGGCAGCGGCAAGACAACATTGGCCAAACTATTGACAGGCTTGTACCAACCGGGAAAAGGGACCGTGGCCATCAAAAACGGCGGCAACGACGAACAACCGCTGGGAGAATATTATTCCACAGTATTCAGTAACTTCCACCTGTTCAATAAATTGTACAACGTCAACCTCGACGGTCGCGACGAGGAAATCGCAGCCCATCTGAAAACTCTCCAGCTCGAAGATAAGGTCAACATCGAAGGCAACGCCTTTACCACCATCGACCTCTCCGGCGGCCAGAGGAAACGGCTGGCCCTGATGCTCTGCTACCTGGAGAATTCCCCCATCTACCTGTTCGACGAAATCGCCGCCGACCAGGATCCCGAATTCAGGAAATTCTTCTACCGCGATCTACTGCCCCGCATGAAAGCCGAGGGCAAAATCGTGATCGCCATCACCCACGACGACCATTACTTCGATGTAGCCGATAAGATCGTCAAGTTGGATATGGGAAAAATCGAAGAGATCCAGCTCCCCGGCTCCAATTGATAGGTTCGTCAATTAATCATTAGCCAAATATGGGAAGGGAACCGCCAGGTTCTCCTCCCCTTTGTCAATTACCCAAAAAAAAGGAAGACACCATGAAATTACAATGCAACCTGGAAAAAGTCGGCAACACACCTCTGGTTTCCATTCGCATGGAAGATTTCCCCGATATCCGCCTCCATGCCAAACTGGAATTTTACAACCCCACCGGGAGCGTCAAAGACAGAGCCGCCTGTTATATAATCCAGAAATTGTTGGATACCGGCGATATCGACCCCGACACCACCCTCATCGAATCCTCCTCGGGAAATTTCGGCATCGCCCTGGCGGCGTACTGCAAAAAAAGAGGACAGACATTCATCGCTGTGGTGGACCCCCACATCACCCCCATCAACGAAGTGCTCATCCGCTCCTTCGACGCCCAAATCATCAAAGTGGACCAGCCTGATTGCGCCGGCGGCTACCTGCTCACCAGAGTCAAAACCGTCAAAGAATTACGGCAGAAGATCGAAAACTCCTATTGGGTCAACCAATACGGCAACCCATTGAACGCCGAAGCCTATTTCCACACCCTGGGCAACGAAATCTGCGACAACCTGGACAACATCGACTACGTGTTCATGGGCGTCAGCTCCGGCGGCACCATCACCGGCGTGTCCCGCAAAATAAAAGAGCGGTTCCCCAACGCCAAAGTCATCGCCGTCGATATCTACGGCTCCGTGATCTTCGGCAACCCCCCCAAAAAACGCTACATCCCCGGCATCGGTTCCAGTATGAAGCCGGATATTCTAAAGATGGCCAAAATAGACGATGTGGTGATGATGGACGAAGTGTCCACTATCGAGAATTGCCTCCAGCTATTAAAAAAGCACTATATTTTCGCCGGCGGCTCCTCAGGATCGGTGTTCGGAGCCATCAAAAAATACTTCGCCGGTAAACCAATGGATAAAAAACTCGACATTGTGGCGGTATTCGCCGATAGGGGAGAGAGATACGCCGACACCGTGTACAACAACGACTGGGCCAAACAGTTCATCGCCCACCACTCAGGCTAAACCGTAAAGTAGCCGGCCTCCGGGTGATGAAGCGCCAACGCCGTGACCGACGCCTCCGGATCCATCATCAACCCCTCCGTCAGCTTCACCGAGAGCGTCGCCTCGATATCCAGCAGCCGGAACAGGTCCCTTTGGGCCTCCAACCGCGGGAACGCCGAATACCCCGGACTGTAGCGGCAGCCCCGGTCGCCGATCCCCCAATCCTCACGGATTTTTTTGTGCGTCAAATGCGCCGCCGCCTCCGCCGCCTCCAGAGCCAACGAGTAGACGATATGGGAGGTGGCGTATTCCTTCTTGTATTTATGATTATTGGCCAGACCAATGATGCCGGAACCGGCGGTAACACAAAACAGCGCCACCGTATCGATCCCTTCGACCGCCACATAATCGGCGAGACAACGCTTCGCGCCATGTGACTGCCGGGGGAATTCAAAACGGGCCGATTCCCGGTCCGTCCCATCCAACAGGACGATTCCGTCCCCATCCCGCTTCACCTTAAAAAACCTATACACACCTTTGGGCGGAGTTATGCCCGCGGCTGCAATCTGTCGCTTCACCGCTTCCACGGTTTTTGTCAACTCCAGCGCCCGCGGATTCTTCTCCGCCGACAGTTTCGCGTACACCCCTTTCAAGCCGAAATGCTTGCCGTAGAGCATTTGCTCGTTCAACGCCCCAAACACCTGGTCAAACGAAAACGCCATCGTGTGAAGCTCAAAATCCACCGGTCGCGGCAGACTCTCGACATCCGCCGCCGGCGCGCCCCTATCTTCCATCCCAGTCTCTATGGGCGTCTCTTTTGAATCTACACCATCAGCCTCTGGCGAAGCGGTCTCTTCCGCCGCCGGCGGTTCATCCTCGGTCAGCCGGTCCAGCGTCTGCAACCCGGCCACAGCATCGGCGGCGTAATAGATCTTGCCGGAATAACCGGGCTGAAGCTTGCCCTCCGTAAAGGACTGCGACAACGCCGCGCCCCCCACCAACACCGGAATCGAGATCCCTTCGGCCTCCAATTCCCTCGCCACCGCCTGCATCTGCTGGGCCGACCTGACCAACAGGCCGCTCAAGCCCACAGCGTCGGGTTTGTGCTCCTCGATGCCCTCGATCAACCTCCGGGTATCCACATTGATACCCAGATCCACCACCTCGTAGCCATTGTTGGAAATCACCATCTCCACCAAATTTTTGCCGATATCGTGCACATCCCCTTTTACCGTCGCCAGCAAGAGTTTCCCTTTACTCACAGTCTCCGACGGCGCCAAATATCGCTCCAAATGATCCACCGCGGCTTTCATCACTTCCGCCGATTGCAGCACCTCGATGACCGTCAGCTCCCGGGCGTTGAACCGCGCCCCCACAGCCGCCATCCCCGCCATCAAGAAGCGGTTGATGATATCGATGGGGGCAAAACTCTTCAACGCCTCTTCCAGATCCTCCGCCAGCCCCTGCTTCAGACCCTCGACAATATAGTATTGCAGCCGCTCTTCCAGCGGCAATTGGCGATGGTCCGGCGCCGCCTTGGCTTTCACCGCCCGCCCGCCGTAATAGTCGATGAATTGTCTGACCACATCACCGGTATTATTATATAAAATTTCGCGGCAAAGTCGCTTCTCGTCGTCCGGCAAATTGCCGTACCTCACAATCTTCTCACTATTGACGATGGCCATGTCCAGACCCGCCTGCACCGCGTGATAGAGCATCGCCGCGTTCAACGCCTCGCGCCCCGCCGCCGGCAAACCATACGACACATTGGATATCCCCAGCGAGGTCTTGCTCTCCGGGTATCTCTTCTTCAATTCAGCCACCGCTTCGATCGTCGCCTTCGCGCAACCGAAAAACGTCCGGTCGCCTGTCCCCACCGCGAACACCAACGGGTCGAAGACAACATCCTCCGCCGCGATCCCCAGCTCGTCCGTCAAGATGCGGAAGCTCCGCTCCGCCACATCCAGCTTTTGCTCCAAAGTGACGGCCATCTGGTTTTGGTCGATGAGAAGGCAGATCAACGCCGCCCCATACCCTTTGGCCAGCGACGCTACCTCCCTGAACCGGGCCTCGTCCTCCAGATTGATGGAATTGATCAAACACTTACCTTGAGTCAGCTTGAGAGCCGCCTCGATCACCCCCGCCGGCGACGACGAATCGATCATCAACGGCGCCTTCACCTTTTTCAAGAGTAGGGGATAGAAGGCCGAGATATTCTCGCCCTCGTCGCTCTCGGTGTCCGCCAAATTGATGTCCAGGATTTGCGCCCCGCCCATCACCTGCAATTTACCGATGTCGCTGGCCTGGTCGAATTCCGCCCCCCGGATCAATTTGCGAAACTTTTTCGACCCCGACATATTGGTGCGCTCGCCGATCATCACCGGCCGGTTCCGGTCCGTGAATTCCACCAACTCCAGCCCCGACACCAACGACGCCGCTTCGGGCTCCACCACACGGGGCTTCGCCTTGGCAGTCAACGCGCTCAACACGCGGATATGCTCCGGCGTGGTGCCGCAACACCCGCCCACAATATTCACCTGTCCCTGTTTAATGATAGGCGCCAATTCCTTCGCGAAATCTTCGGCCCCCAATGTAAAATTTCCATTTTCGTCCGGCAACCCGGCGTTGGGATACAACGACACATAAAAATCCGACCGCTCCCTCAACCAACTAATGGTCTCCGCCGCCTGTCCGGGACCCAACCCGCAGTTGATGCCCACGGCAAACGGTTTGAAATGCCGCACCGACGCGTACAACGCCTCCAACGTCTGACCCGCCAGCATGGTCCCGTTGCTCTCGATGGTGACGCTGATCATCACCGGCAACTCCACCTTCAACTCCTCGAACACCTCTCGCAACGCCAGGAGCCCCGCCTTCAAATTGGAGGTATCCGAAAAGGTCTCGAACAAAATCATATCCACGCCGCCGTCCACCAGACCCTTTACCAACGGCTTGTACATCTCGACGAGCTCATCGAAGGTGATCCCCTCCGACAGGTTCAACAATTTACCGGTAGGACCGATATTCCCCGCCACAAACCGCGGTTTTTCCTCAGTCCAGAAACGGTCCGCCGACCCTCGCGCGATCTCCGCCGCGGCCCGGGCCACGTCATACGACAACCCCGTGATCCCGAACTCTTCCAGCTCCATCTCCGAGGAGCACAACGAATTGGTCTCGATGATATCCGCCCCAGCCTCCAAATACCGGTCGTGGATAGCGGCGATCACGTCCGGCCGGGTGAGATTCAAATGCTCGTTACAGCCTACATGCGCTTCCCCGCCAAAGTCTTCCGCCCCCAGTCCGAACGACTGGATCTGCGTGCCCATGGCTCCGTCCAACAACAACACCCGCTCTGTTACACATTGCCGAATATCTTTTCGTTCCATGTCCGCTCCTCAGATTAAAAATTCACACCCCTATTATACGTCACCTCATAAATCAGGGTCAACACCGTTTCATCGCCAAAAACCCGCCATGGATAAAGGCATTTCCCCATAAGTATATTGTTTGAGCGTGGGGATGGGCAAAAAGCGGGCGGGCACGGTGTCCCGCCCCGACAAAAGAAATTGCGGCGTTTGTTTATTTTGGAGAATTAGTAGAGGGGAAATTTTATTTTGGGGTTGCGTTATGTAGGAGTTGTGTTATAATTGCGGCATGAATAACAAATTATATAGATATTACATACAGACTTCCGCCCAAACCAACCATTCACGGAGAACACAATGAAAAAACCTACTATTTCCTACGCTGAAAAGCTCGACGACATCCGGCTCATGATCGAATGCGTCGATAATCACATCCCGGCCCTGGATTCCATAGGCCTCACCGCCGATTACCTAAAGCGGTTAAAAGAGGCCAAACTAAAAGTGGAAAAAACCAAGCACCGGCGCGAACATCTCGAGGCCCAAAAAAGAGTCGCCACTGCCCAGTTGCAGGAACAGATGCAAACCCTCGACAACCTTTACATCTGGGGACGTAAAACCATCAAAAACAACTTCCCCCAGGCCCATTGGATCGGCTTCGGAATCGACGCCAAACACTAAATCCACCCATGAAACGCAAAACATTTGATGAATGCCCCCAATATCCCGCTCAAGGCGTCCTCCCTCCCGTACCAGGCGTCCTTCCTCCCGGACCAGGCGTCCTTCCTCCCGGACCAGGCGTCCCTCCTCCCGGACAGGGAGTCCCTCCTCCCGGACCAGGCGTCCCTCCTCCCGTACCAGGCGTCCCCCCTCCCGGACCAGGCGTCCTTCCTCCCGCACCAGGCGTCCCTCCTCCACTTCTTACACCCCATTTATCAAAAAAACGGGACAATCCCCGTCTAAAATACAACCAACATAAGGAGAAACACATGCTAAAAACACAAATCAAAAAGAAAGACCTTCTCCCCAAGCTGACCCAAAAGCTAAAAAACCTCGAGAAAATCCTCGATATCCCCAGCGCCGAAATCGCTTCGACCCTCGGCGTCAAGCCGGACACCTTCACCCGCTACATAAACGCCACCCGCGTCCCCAGTCTCACCGTCCTGGCCAACGCCTCCCTAAACTACGGCCTCTCCCTCGACTGGCTCATCCTCGACCGCGGCCCCACCTACTACAAAAACATCGCCCCCGGAGGCCTCCCCCCACACCCCCTCAACAACACCACCATCCCCTAACCAACAATCACCAATTCAAAACCCAACATCACAAAAAAAAGGGGCGGGAATAAAATCCCGCCCCAACCCTCAAAGATTCCATAAAAAAAACCACCATCTCCATTACGAATTCCTCTTGCCCGTCAAAAGAGACCCGCCAATGTGACTAAATTTTTCCTTTTCTGATACGAAACTTCACTATCCCGGTCCCATCATCCGCGGCAGAGCCCTCTTTCACAAAATAAAGAACTCCCTTTGAATCCGCATTCAGCAACCGATACCTGCTCTCAATGCCCACAACTACAGGCTTCCCCGCCAAAGAGTAAATATCCAAAAGGTATGAGTCGTGTCCCTTGCCAAAGTTAACCATCTGAACAACGACAAAATCCCCCACCACAAACAATCCCAAAATATGCGTCCAACTCTTTATCCAGGCGGTCAATTTCCCCCGGTCCAAAAAATCCCCAAACGCATTTCCCGGCGGAGCCACATACCCCGGTCCAGGCTTCCCAAAAGCCTTTAGCAGCTTCCCCCCGGCGCTGAACTTACAAATCCTATACTCCATTTCCTGAACACCATAAATATCATTCTCCCCATCGACATCAAAATACACCCCGTCCCCAATCATCCGGTTCTTCAAACAATTCTCCGCCACCGAGAAAAAAGAGCGAACCGTTTCCCCTTTCTCCATATCAAACAAGTGCAAACAAGCCCCTCTATTCTTATCCTCCCTAATGGCCGCCCCCAACACAATCCGCTTCTCATCAATCCGCCGCACTCTCCGGCAATCCCGTATCTTAAAAAACCGCACAAATTTTCGTTCTCCATCAAACACATGAAGCTTCCGCCCCTGAGGATCCCCCACCAGCAGATTCTCATCATCCACCCAAAACGCCAACGGCCGAACAAACTCCCCAGGCCCCTGTCCTTTCCCCCCGATCGCCTTCAAAAACTTCCCTTCCCCATCATACTGTTTGACATTCCCAACCTTAGAGTCCAAAAACCACAAACAATGATCCGAATCGACCTGAAGCTCCCGCAACGACCCAACCAGAGCCTCATCCTCCTCCAAAACAACAACCCCACCGTCCCGCCGAAACACATCCTCAAACCGCTTCCCGACATCCCCTGCCATCAAACCATAATGAAGACCAACAAAACCAAACACCACCACCAAAACAAAAAACAGACTCCGACCAATAACTAAACGCATAGATTCATCCCTCCAGAGTGTCAAACTAACCAATTGATTCACCTCGACAATTGTCCAACCCAAAATATACCACGCCTCCCCAACCAAAACAACCGGTTGAGATCCTGGTAAGGGCGACAATTAGGGACAGGTGAATTTTCCCTGGAAAAAATGAAAACCCCGCATGTCGAGGATAAGAAATAATTCACCGATCCCTTTTTTCCTCCCTTAATCATCATCCGGCGGTTCTTCGATATGGAATGGAAGGGAAAGGTCGTAGAGATATTTGCAGTCTGGAGAATCACTGAAAAGACGGATGTATTTTTCTGCTTTCTTCCAGCTAGCCTCGAGATATTCTTCATAATCTCCAAAATCGCTCTGGAGATCGCAAACCCAATGATCGTCGGACATATCGAGCCGTCCTTTTTTTAAAGTTATAACATCTCCCCCCAAAATGGGAATCCGAAAACGCCTCAACATCTCCACCGCTTCCAGAGCATCTTCTCTAGCAAAGGCTTTGTACGAAATGCCAATCTCTGCCAACGAAATACCTTTGGCGTAATAAAATTTAATGTATTCTCCAATATTAATTTTCACAATCACCTCACATCGGCTTAAAAAAACGATGAGTTATTGTCCCACTGATTTAAAAGAACAACTCGAAGCCCTCGATAAATTGTGCGGACTATTGACCGACTTACCGTGAATTCGCCTCTTCCCGGTCAAACTCATAATCCTTCATTTCAGCCCGAAACGCCTCGAACGCAGCCTTCTCTCCAACCGTCCTGACAATAATCTCAATCTCCCGGTTCACCATCTCGTCAGGCACACGAACCACAACCTCATTCCCATCGACAACTCGAGTCTCCCGAAAAATCCCCATATCATTCACTCCCATCTTCACTTGCAAAGCGCAAGGAAGTTTGAGCTCTCTCTTGAAGACTTTTCTCAATCAAGTATTATTGTCTCTTCCCGTTTTGTAGCGCCCTCTTCCCATATCTTTTCAAATTCAGGATCGCGTCTTTTTCGCTCTTCCATTTATTGTCTCCTGCAATCAAAGCTCGGGCTACGGTCATTCTCATTCTTCGGCCTACTCCTTGGGCCTTATATTATATACGATATTTAGTGGAGAAAAAAGAACCAAACGCGTCTGTCCCTTACCAGTCCCTTATTTTTTTCTCTTGGGAAAAATAACAAAACTCTTTTTTGTTGTGCTAAAATACTATTAGCGGAGGAAAATAGGCATGGCAACAATAGAAAATTCAAATACGCCTGACAGTATTTCCATCGAAAAGATTGAAGCGCTTATTTCGATTGGCGCGGGGAAACTCGTTGCGAACGCGGTCGATAATATTATTCACTATCAATTATCTAAATACAAGAACTATATTGCTCAGATAAATTGCGACCTGGAAAAATTTGAAAAGCGATATGGGATGCCTACCAAACAATTTCATACTCAATTTGAAGCCGGAGAATTAGGAGATAAAGAAGATTTTTTCGAGTGGAGCAGCCTCTACGAGAATGTTCTCCTCTTTGAAAAAAGAATACAGGAATTAGATACTCTCAAATAAGTATTCTGGGGACAGGTTGATTGTCTGCTGGAAAAATCCAATCGGCCTCTGGATCTCTTTTATAATTAGAAGTAAAATATCTGGATGAAAACAGATAGCAGTGAGAACAAATTAATGGAAGACATTGGTGTACGATTTAAGACGTTACGGGAAGAGATGGGAAAATCCCAACAGGAAATTGCGATCGATCTAGACATCCCTCAATCTACAATTTCCCAAATCGAAAGCGGGGCGATTTTTCCCTCGCTGGCAACCGTCAATAGCCTGGCGGATCGTTACCAAATCGGCTTAAACTGGCTGATCAATGGAAAGGGGACAATGAAAACGCTGGACCTTGACGAGAGATATACAAATCTTCTCGAAAAAATGAAAAACCCGAAAGTCGAGGCATTCATCTTTGCAAAACTGATGGAGACAGAGATCTATTTGTCCGGTGCAAAACACTGAAATAAGAAAAAATTCACCTGTCCCTTTCTGAAACACTTTTCTGAATGCAACTCGTCCAAACCTGCAACAAAAATACCGGTTGAGAATTTGATGGGGGTGTGGTATGTTTTTTGAGAAGACATTGTAAAGGAAAAAAATTGCCAGGAGGACCCACTAATGGATGAGGTCAGGATTCTGCATTTGTCGGACATTCATTTTAGGAAGAGCACGAAAAAGGATAATCCGGGTTTGCGAGCAGATGTTCAGGAGAAATTACTTGAGACTATCGAGGCTCATGTCAAGAAACATGAACCACCGGAGTTTGTGTCTATAACAGGGGATATTGCGTTTTCCGGTAAAGAAGAGGAGTACCTTCTGGCACTAAAATTCATCAACGAATTGAAGGCAAAGTTGCCCCTGGAGACTCATTATTTGGTTGTTCCTGGGAACCATGATGTGGATCGGGATGAGATTGATGAGTGGGTTTCTGTTCAGGAGATATTCAGTGAAGAGAAAGATATCAGTAAGTTTTTGGCTGACAAAAACGCTGTCGAAAAACATATAAGTCCAAAATTTATGGCTTTTCGGGATTTTGCGCAGACTTTAGATGAAACCTTTTATCCGGAAATTACCGACCTCTTTTGGGTGAAGCTTTTTAAGGAACATGGAGTCGCGTTTTTGGGATTGAATAGTAGTTGGGGGAGTGAGAAACGCGAGGAGCAATTAAAAATTGCGCTTGGCTATCCTCAGCTTCAAGAGGCGATAAAGAGGTCGAAAACGATGCCGGTTCGGATTGCCATGATGCATCATCCGCATTTCTATTACCTCAAAGATTTGTATAAAGGTAGGGGGCGTGTCGAATTGTTTCGAAACTGTCACTTAATTCTACATGGCCATGACCATAGCGATCGGGCAGAGGTTATTTCCAATCCCTCAAATTCTATCATCTTTCTTGGATCTAACGCTTCATATACAGAAGATAACGGTGGTCGCATCGGTTTTCAGTTCATTTCAATTATTCCTCAAGGAAATGCTGTCACTGCTAGAGTTTGGCCTTACATTTTTGAGGAGTCGGATAATTATCGTTTCATAAATCATCGTGACCGCTATGAATCCCAGAATGGCGAGGAATCATTCGTGATTAGCTCCTTCAATCAAACATTAAGTCAAGTAAGTATTCCTTCTAACTCTCTGGAAATTCCGTCAAAATATCGTAATTGGATTGAAAATATCTTTTCAAATATTCCAATAGATAAATTAGCTAAAAAAGAAGAAGATCCATTTTCTGTTTCACTCTCTAAGGTTTATATACAGTTGGAGACATATGATAATGAATATAATGAAGATGACGGAGAGCCGGTTAGAAAATTAAACAAGCAAAAATCTAGATTGACCGACAAGGTAACTGAAAAATCTGAAATAGAAAATATTAATACGGATCAGAAAGAATTTTGTAGTCCGCCTAAAGTTAAAATAGAAGTTTTATTATCCCAACGGCACATGATTGTTTTGAGTGGAAAACATGGAATGGGGAAAACCACCCTGGTGAAACATCTAGCTTATTCTCTTGTAAAGGGAACTGTAGAGCCAGAAATTGCAGGTTGTCTCCCGGTGGTTGTTTTTTTAAAAGAATTTTGGCCTATATTAGATGGCGAAATTAAAAAAAATGGTAAAGTTGTTGATTTTTTGCCATTACTAGATATTTATCTAAAAAAAACTAAATGCCTGCTTGATATTAATACAACAAAAGAATATCTTCTCCAAAACCGTGCAATTTTTCTTATTGATGGGATTGATGAGGTTCCAGAAGATCTTCGTTTTGATTTGGTTGAGCTAATAGCTCATTTTTGTACTGAATATAGTGATAACCGGTTCCTCATCACTAGCCGTCCAAATGGGATCGATAATTCAGTTGTAAGGGTTTGGGAAAAATATTGCATGGATATTCTGCCACTCTCAAAATCTAAAACTGAAGAATTTGTCATTAAATGGTTTGAAAATATCTGTTACTATTCGCATAAAGTTGCTCAACAACATGCGAATGAGTTGATCTCCGAAATATCTTTGTATGAGAAGGATGTGCAGTTTTTCAAGGAACCTCTTCTTCTTACCGCCATCTGTGTGTTGTATAAGTACGAAAAAAAACTCCCTGACCAAAGAGCTGAACTTTATGAGCAGGTGGTGGATAACCTTCTTTATGCAAGATTCAACGATCCTAAAGATAGGGATAGGATTTATACTGTTAAAGATTTTCTCGCCCATCTTGCTTTCCGAATACAGCGGGATAAAACTGATTTCGAAATAGCATCAGCAAAGCAGATTCTAAAAAAGCACTCCACGCAACAACTGGAAGGGAATTCTAGGGGTATTGATAAGGAATTCCAAGAGATCGAACTAAACTGCGGTTTATTGAAGAGTAAGCCTAATGGATATTTAGAATTCTTTCATTCAACATTTCAGGGATTCATGGCTGCAAAATATCTGATTGATAAAGGTTTTGGCATTGATTCGTACTTACAAGATTCCCGGTGGGAAGATACCATAATTTTCTATGTAGGCATAAGAAGGAGGCACAGTAGAATAGAGGGAAATAATCTTGTCCGTAAATTTTTTGAACTCGACTGTGGAGATCTGACTCAGAATCATAGATACTGGTTGTTAGGAGCGCAGTGTCTTAAGGAGATAAGTGAGTTTAGAAGAGATGATGTTGTTGTTCGTCAATGCTTGAGTATATTGGAGAGAATTATCCGTGAATCTAAAATAATAAAAACTAGATCCCAAGCAGAGAATTTAATAAGGGTATTAGGTGATCGTCGATCCAAGAAGAATGAGATGATTGAAATCTTGGAGGGGGAAGGTTGCTAGAAGGAATGACTCCAGTAGAAATTTTTCTGAAACGGAAAAGTCTTTATGGTTGCCTGGATAAGGATGGAAACGTTTGGGAGTGGCGTCAAGATTGGTGTGATGGGGGATACTATGAGATATATCCTAAGAACAATCCAATAGGCTCAAGTCTTGGGATATTCCATGTAGAACGAAGTGGTTGCAGCATCAGTGCTGCTGATTTTTGTCGCTGTGCTTATCGTGGCTACATGAAGACTATTATCCGTGATGGAGATCCAGGCTTCCGCCTGGCAAGTCTAATTAATTTTTCCATATCCCCACAAAATATGTTGATTGGTAGGTTAAACTTGGGTTTGAGTAAGAGTTTATTTTTAAAGATAATTTTTCGTGAGGCAACACGCTATAAAGCTTTGTTAGGAGAGAACTGTGAAGAATAAAAATCTGGTTGAGATTTTGGTTGAGGTGTGGTATTTTTTGAACGAATCCAACGTAAAGACCAAAACTGCGAGGAGGAACGACTGATGGGTGAGATCAGGATTCTGCATTTGTCGGATATTCATTTTAGAAAGGGTAAAAATGAGGATGATCCGGTTTTTCGGGAGGATGTCCAGGAGAAAATGCTCAAGGCCATCGAAGCTCATGTTGCAGAGCACGATCCGCCGGATTTTGTGGCGATTACTGGGGATATCGCGTTTTCCGGGAAAAAGGCGGAGTATGATCTAGCCCTGGGATTTATCAATGAATTGAAGGCGAAACTGCCGAACGAGACTTCTTTTTTGGTGGTTCCAGGGAACCATGATGTGGATCGGGGAAAGATTGATGAGTGGTTTTCTGTTCAGAGGAATATCGTCAATGATGAGGATATCAATAAATTTCTGGCAGACAAAAAGGCTATCAGAAAGCATGTAAGTCCGAAATTTTCTGCTTACCGCGAGTTTGCTGGAAAATTGGGTGGAGAATTCTATCCGGATCCAGGAGATTATTTTTGGGTAAAATCTTTTGAGGAACATCAAGTCGCGTTTTGGGGATTGAACAGTAGTTGGGCTTGTGAGGGAGATAGGGATCGGGCAAATATTTCTCTCGGTTATTTTCAGATTCGGGAGGCGATAAAAAAGTCGGAGAAAATGCCGGTTCGCATTGCCTTGATGCACCATCCACACTACTATTGGCTCAAAGATCTGGAGGCCGGCAAGTGCCGGAAGGAATTGTTTCAGCATTGCCATTTAATTCTTCATGGGCATGATCATAGCGATCGGGCGGCTATTCATTCAGATCCCTCTGATTCGATTGTCTGCCTGGGAGCCAATGCTTCGTATACAAAAGATAGGAAAGGATTCATTGGCTTTCAGTTTGTGTCGGTGTCGCCTCAGGGAAAAGGCGTTGACTATCAGGTCTGGCCGTATATTTTTGATGAACACCGCAGGAATGATTTTGTACCTGATCGCGAGCGTTATTCGAGTCAAAATGGGCTGGAGTATTTCGTGATTAATTTGGTCCAACAGGCTTCCAGTCAAGCGAGTGTACCCTCTATCTCTCTGGAAATCCCAGAATCCTATCGCAATTGGATTACGGATTTCCATTCAAATCTTCCTATCGATCAACTGGCAAAGAAAGGCGAAGTTTTTTCGGTTTCGTTGCCGGAGGTGTATATCCCATTGGAGACAACTAATCCTGAGTATCATGAGGAAAAGAAGAGACTGGAGGCTGAGAGTAGAGAAAAGAAGGGCATTGGTAGAGAGGATGTATCTATAGAAACGATAGCACCGGAAGTTCCAGCTACTATTGATATTGAAAAGCTCCTGTCGAGGGGAAAAACCATCCTACTCCGAGGTGATCCGGGTATGGGAAAGACGACTCTTGTCAGGCATATCGCCTATTCTATGGTAATAGGGGAGGTGGAGACGACGCTACAGGGGTGTCTTCCGGTGATTGTCTTCTTGAAGGACTTATGGCCCCTATTTGAGAAAGAACTGATGAAAGAAAACAAGAAATTAAACTTCATGTCTTTAATGCCTTTGTATTTGGATGAGGCAAGCTGTAGTCTAAACATAAAAATCATCAAGAACTACTTGTCGAAGAACCGGGCGATCTTTCTTATCGATGGCCTCGATGAAGTGCCCGAACGCTTGCGAAAGCCGATTGTAGAGATGATCGCCCGGTTTCGTACTAATAACAGGCAAAATCGCTTCCTCATTACTGGCAGGCCGCATGGCATCGATGAGACGGTGATGAGACTTTTGGGAGAATATCTTCACGATATCCTACCGCTTTCTGAACAAAAGATCGAAAGATTCATCATCTCTTGGTTTCATGCCATCTGTAATCACGAAAAAGGGGTGGCGCTACGAACAGCCGAAGAATTGATCGCCGACATTTCGTCGAATGAGAAAGTTGAACTATTTATCGAGAATCCTCTTCTCCTCACCGCTATTTGTATCTTGTATCAGGACAATAAAAGACTGCCGGATCAACGGGCGGATCTTTATGGGCGGGTGGTGGATAATCTTCTCTGTAAGAGATTTACAAATTCACCGGAGAAAGATAAGCCCAGGCTGATAGAGGATTATTTAATGAAATTGGCCTTCCAGATGCAGACCGGTAACCTCAAGACTATTGAGGCTTCGGAGGCAAAAAAAATTCTCAAAGAGTTTTACAAAGAAAAAGAGGGAGAGGAGCTTGTTCGTTATAATCGAAGAATAGATGAAACGTTCGAAGAAATAGAGCCTCATTGCGGATTACTGAAACGGCTGGATAACGGCGACGTGGAGTTTTTTCATTTGACGTTCCAGGAATTCATGGCTGCCAAATATATGGTTGACAATGGCATTGATTTTAAAAAGTATTTACCGGATCCGTGGTGGCAAGAGACCATCCTCCTGTACGCCGGCCTAAAGAGCATGAATTCCAAACACGGTGGTAATAACCTGGCTCGGGAGATTCTTGGCTTTGACGGAGACAAGCCGGATCACCATCATCGCGTGTGGCTTCTGGGAGCGACGGCTCTAAAGGATATGTTGCCTCTCAAACGGGAGCAGGAAGTCATCAAGCTTTCCAGAGAAAAAATGAAGGCGGTTATAGATGAATCTGAAGAGGTAAAATTTCGATTCCAGGCCGGAAACTTATTGGGAGTGTTTGGCGATGATAGGTTTGAGAAATTTGAGATGGTGGAAGTCCCGGAGGGGCCGTTTATTCGGGGAAGTAAAGAGAAGGGGGGGGGTGAAGCGGGACGCCCTGCGCAGGAAATCTGGCTCGATACCTTCTTGATTGGGAAAAATCTTGTTACCAATGGTGAATTTAAGGGATTTTTGGATGATAAAGGGTATGAAACGAAGGAATTTTGGATGCCCGAAGGGTGGCGTTGGGTAAAGGGAGAGAATATTTCTGCACCGGGCAATTGGAACGAGCGGCAATTCAACGTTTCTAACTTTCCGGTTGTAGGCGTAAACTGGTATGAAGCCGACGCTTTCTGTAAATGGTTGAGCGCTAAAACAGGCCAGAAGTATCGCCTTCCAACCGAAGCGGAATGGGAGAAAGCCGCCCGAGGGACCGACGGTCGAACCTGGCCCTGGGGAGATACGTTTGATAGCAATTTTTGTAATTCAACGGAATGTGGCCTCCATGCTCCAAGCGCTGTTGGGATCTTTCCCAAAGGGGTAAGCCCGTATGGTTGCCTGGATATGGCGGGGAATGTTTTTGAATGGTGTCAGGATTGGTTTGATGGGAAAAAAAGTACTAAAACTAATCCTAAAGGTCCTAAGGGTGGCGAGTGCCGTGTTGTGCGTGGCGGTAGCTGGTTCAGCAATCGTACTTTTTGCCGGTGCGCTTTCCGCTACTCCGTTCATCCCGTCCTCCGCTGCGTTGGGTTCCGCCTTGCCAGGTCTCTTTAGCCACTTTCCCCTTTGCCCCTTTGCCACTTGCTACCCCGGAAAAATGGGGTGGCGAACTGGGGTGTGGGGGAGGGCGGGAAGCGTAGCTCCGCCTCTCGCCCGGTGATGGGGGGGATGTGGGACTCGGTGCTGCGATTTTTTTTGCATCCAGGTGTCTGATTTTGTGTGTTGGGGATGGATTGGTTGGTGGGAATTATTGTGGGGTGGAGTTGAGGGAGACTAGAAGTCTTTTTCTTCGTCGTAATGGACGATGAAGGTTTGGATTTGGGTGGTGTTTATTTGTTCTGTGCTGTCCTGGATTTCGGGGAGTTGGACGGTGTTGGGGACGAAGACTAAGTAGATTCCCTGGGTTAGGTTTAGACTGCGGGCGTAGTGGGCCACCTGGGCTTTTCCCCGTTGGAACTGGGCCTGGTTGCGGTAGATCTTGAACTCGATGACGTATTCGTGGTTGTGCAGATTGATGAGCAGATCGCAGCGGCCGAGGCCCGTGTGGGGTTCGAGGTAACTTTTGCCGCCCATTTCCTGGAGGAAGGACTGGATGTAGGTCTCGAAACTGTAGCCTAAGGCCGCCTCTTTGAGATTTTTGTATTCTCCGGTCTCGGGATCTTTCTCCCGGAAATACCTGAAACTGCGCCTCTTGACATAATCCTTGAAATTGGCGATCAACGATTGGAAGTCGATGCGGCGGTCATTGTGGAAGAGAGTCTGGAAGTCCACATTGCGGAAAAAAAGGTCTGATTCTCCATTGGAGAAGGGGTAGAAGGCGTCGAACACCGCCTTTTTGTAAATCGGGACCCAAAACTCGACGAAGCCCTCGGCGCTCTTGCGGATCAAGCCCTGGGTATGGAGAAACTTGATGGTGGGATCGTTGATTTTATATTTTTGCTTTTCTTCGGTGAACAAGAGCTTTTCCAGGAAGCGGCGATGCTGCCTCGCCTTATTGATCACATTGGAGATGTTCTTATCGATGGCTTCCGTCAGATACCAATCCTCCACCAGCAAATAGTCTTCCATATCGATCTCGACCTTTTGCGGATGCCGCTCCACCAATTGATAGGCGAACCCATTGACCAGGCCCGGCTGGTTGGCGGTAATGGCCGAGATCTTGTCCTTTACCGGAGGCGCGAATCTCTGGCCCGTCTCTACCTCGTGCATCCCCAGCAGCTCCTGGGTCTCCTCGTCGGTGAAATAAGGGACTTCCAGATTGTCGGCGATGTTGAAGGGACTGGCGTGATCCTGCACAATGCCGACGATATTGGACACCCCCACCAGCACGACCGACTTGAGATTGTGCTTGTCCCGGAAATGATACAAATTGCGAATGGTGTGCAAAAACTGCCCGAATATCTCGGGATTCAACCCTTCGATCTCATCGATGATCAAGACCCACTTCTTGCCTGTCGCGTCCTTCAACCGGTCGTAGAACGATCCGAATGTACTTGCCTCTATCCCATACCCGAACCGCTCTTCCAGTTCGCCGCCCAGGAATTGCAGGAGCTGCTCCTCAGAGGCGCTCATGAAGTTTTCCACATTGATGTGCAACACCTCGTACCCGATTTTCTCCAATTCATCGGCCAACAAGCGGAAATAGGTGGATTTCCCCGTTTGCCGCGGCGCCCAAATGGTAAAGTACCGTTCCCTCTTCACCAAATCGATTCCTGTGGCGATCAAATCTTTCCGTGGCAAAGTATAATGCTCTTCCGGCCGGTTGGGTCCTGAAGTATTGAAGTATCGCCTCGCTGTCCCGATCATGCCGTAAGTATAATACAACTCCCCTTCATTTTCAATAAACAGGGAAAGGAATACAGACTTATCCCATCGCTTCCTGATACACTCCCCATTCAATTGCTGATGTAAACGATTCCATCATAAACTGCTGAATAGTAAATGTACTCGCCAACAGTCTCAATTTTTATTTTTTTTTTATATAGAGGAGAATCACCGGCATAATATAAATCTTCACTTAGATCTCCAATTAAGCGCATGGACGCATCATTACCCTGAGCTAAAAACCAGCAATTTTTTAGTAACGGCAATTTGAAATCTGGCGAGAGCTTTTTATAAGGTATTCTCAATTTTTTCCCGATATAACTCCGTTTCTCCAAAATATAAACATCTGGGATGTTGAAATTCTCCTTCAATTTTTCTACAAATATATGATCTTCAGTGAATTCCAATGAATTGATAAGTCTCCTCCTCTCAATGCATCGAGGGATCGATAACAAAATGAATACAAACAGAATAAAAACAAAATAAGGCCACAATATATTCATGTTACTTCCCTTTACATTTACTACATTCAGAAATACAGTGGAAAATCAGGGAAAAATCCCATATCCCCTCCGTTATTGTAATAGGAGTAGCGATCCAGGTTGCGGCTCCTGCTATGCCGCGTACGATTTTTGTTAACTTAGGCAATGTCCTATGAACAGAATGCATAAGCGAACTACATAAGTTCGTCAATCTTCCACTCAATGTTTGAGAATTTACAACTCTATAAGGTGGGACTGTTTTTTTGGGAACTGCGGAAAAAAAAGGAATATATTTAAGTTCATTCCAAAAAATTGTATCGAGTCTATTTTTCTCAAGGCAATCGCCAAGACATATCATAAAATCTGAATCTGATAGATTCTCATATGACATTGGAGGATAACCGCATGGCCTCATTTCTGGAGGTGGATAAATCATTAGGCCATAGGGGTCATTAAAATTTGTTGGATTACCTTCAACAAAATCATACAAAACTAAACTTGATTGAAATTGAAGGGGATCTTCAGTGATGAATCTTCCGTAACTAGAATTATAATATCGATGATAAAAGTAATTCAGGCCGGATTCCTGGTCGTAGTATTTTGACTGGAAGCCCAGGTTGCCTTTGGTGGGGCCGGATTGGGAGAGGAGGTTGCCGAAGGTGTCGGTGTGGCGGGTGGTGATGGTTGATTGGGTTTGGTGGGAGTGGATTTTGTAGATGGTGCCGACCTGGTCTTTGATGTAGGAGTACCAGCCGTAGGGGTGGGCGAAGAGGTTGGCGGAGGCTTCGGAGAATTCGATGTGGCCTTCGACTGAGTCCTTCCCTAACCCATAGGTGTAGCGGCGGATGGGGGTGAACGAGGCGTCGAGTTCCATGGCCAGGTTGTCGCCTTCCCAGTGGAAGTGCGTCGTCGCTCCATTTACAGTTTTAGAGAGGCGGCGGCCGAAGGTGTCGTAGGTGTAGGTGGCGATGGTGGCTGGGGTTGTTTGGCCGGCAGGGATGTGTTCGAATTTGGTGAGGCGATTGTCGCTGGTGTATTGGAAGAGTTTTTGCTCGCCCGAGGTTTTATTCGTTTCACGGGTGAGATTGCCGTCTGGGTCGTAGTTGTAGAGATGCGAGGCTGATTCGGTCAGT
>CAZBHS010000031.1:0-72370 GCA_964491915.1 uncultured Clostridia bacterium | reverse complement strand
CGCCTGTCCCCTGAATTTTCTCCTTTTGATTACTTTGAAGAACTGGAACAACGGATTCAGGATATTCGCACTTCGGAACGGCGCTTTTATCAGAAAATCACCGATATCTACGCCACCAGTATTGATTATGATCCCACCCTGGATATCAGTATCGAGTTTTTCAAAACCGTTCAGAACAAAATGCACTGGGCCATTACCGGAAAGACAGCCGCGGAGATCATTCACTCCCGCGCCGACGCGGCTAAGCCGAACATGGGACTGACCAGTTACCGCCATGCAAAGGTGCGCAAACAGGATGTCACCATTGCCAAGAATTACCTGAAAGAAGACGAATTGGCGGCGTTGAACAATCTCGTTGAACAATATCTGATATTTGCCCAGGGCCAGGCGATGAGACGCATTCCCATGTATATGAAAGACTGGATTAAAAAACTGGATGGTTTTCTGAAAATCAATGACAGGGAGATTCTGGAGAATGCCGGAAAAATCTCCCATGAAATAGCCAAGCAGCTTGCGGAAGGAGAATATAAAAAGTTTCATAGCAATCGACTTTCTTCCTCCACAAAAGAATTGAGTGATTTTGATAAAGCAGTAAAACAGATCGAATCCTCCAAAAAGAAAGGAAGCAAATAAAGGCTAATTCAAAACTAATAGGCCCAAGCAGAAAATTTCAAGAAGCTTATTCACCCGTCTCCATTACATCTCTTGTAGAGTAAATTCACCTTTTTAACACAACGTACATTTTAGGTTTCTTTATGAACTTATTCAGAAATTTATATTTCCACAAACCAACATTTTTTACACCTATTACTTTACCCATAATCTTTTGACTGAATCCAAGAGCCTCGCAACTTTGAAAGAAGAGCTTTATCAAAATCCTGTTTTCTCTAATCATAAATTTTCTGTTTCTTAAAAAAAAATGCATAACAATAACAGCAGAAGGAATAATAAATGTGGCCATCAGAATCTGCCAAAATAACCTATAATCCGGTTGTTTTACTTTAAGTCCCGGTAATATAAAAAGAAAGATACTTGTAAGAATATAAATAAGAACTCGATATATTTTTCCCCAATTTAACCAGATTCGCCTAACTAAAGAAAAACGTGATTCAAAGTCCATTATAGTTGCAAACAAAAATTTTGCCTTCTCTAACTGATCCCCCCCCTCAATTGAAGAAGAATTTATACTAAGAATTTCAGCAAAAAATGAGGTTATTTCTTGATATTTTAAAATACTATTAATTTTCGCATCAGTAGCAATAATTATTGAATCTGATGTTCTTTTTCCAACAAAAACACGTCGAAAGTTTAGAATTTTTTGTGCCCAAAAGTCGGCACACAAGAATTCCATAAAAGATTTATGGGAAAATTTTAAGCTGCCGGAGCTTGAAAGGTCGGCGACCAGTAATCCGCAAGTGCGAACATCGGTTTTGATATGCTTTATCAAATGTTCATCGTCTTTTTTGCGTATCCTTAAAGGTCGCGGGTCTTCTCCAGAGGCGGCATTGGTTAAAGAGACACTATCTGGTATGGCCTCAAAAAGCTTATTGACAATTTCATCAAATTGGTCTCTATTTATTTGATTTGGGAGATTTTTACTTACCATGTAGACCGCAATGCCTTTCATGAAATATTCTCGCTCCGGTGAATTGAGAACCATATATCGGATCCCCTCTCGAACTTTTTCTTCCTGGCGTTGAAGACTGTATCGAATGTAGTGATCCATCACAAATGCGGAGTTAATCTTGTCTTTGTATTTCGAAAAATTTCCCCTTTCCCACAGAATACCTATTAAATATAATAGAGAAGGACGCGACGCAATCTCCAGAAACTTTTCATCTTTCTCGGCTAATCCATGGATTTCATCTATGACATTTTGGTCTAAAAATCTTAAGGCACGTCTCATTTTATCCAAATTAAAGGACTCTAGAGACAATGCCTGGCAATATGGTTTTTCAAGGGAGAAATCGCGTATTCCGAGTGCGGCTTTCATTTCCGAGTCGTCAAGAAAGAAGTTTGGGCGGCCGGTGAAAAGAACTTTTGCTTTGGGATAGGAAAATTTCCAGAGTTGGCGGAAATGAGCGAGTCTCATTTCGGAATCGCCGCTCAAATCAACTTCATCGAATCCTTCCAATATCAATAGCAGCTTTCCGGCGATCAATAACTTCATGAGGGCATTTGGATTAATGTCATAAGGGTGCGCCCAAGCTGCCAGGAGATCTTCTGGAGTCATTGTTCTCGGGCTTCTTCCCCTCAATTCGATCAGGATTGGTATTCTGGGAGGATTATTGTTTGAATTTTTTATGAGATGATAAGATAACATTAACGAGCACGTGCTCTTTCCCTGTCCATATTCACCCAATAATGCCAATTGTTTTCTACCCGGTTCATTAAGCCAGTCTGAGATAAATTCTTCTACATTACTCTCTCCTGGTTTATTTGAGTTTTCCAGTCTGAAGCTTGACGGGACATAGACATCATTCAGGGTTAATTTCGAATTGGGGAGATTTTCTGTCTCTACTCTTCTTTTTATTTCAAAAAAATAGTCGGTAAAATCAACCAGATCCTCAATAAGTGATTCCTCGGTCTCTTTTTGAATTTCAAAGCCGTTATAACTTATCGGTTCTCCTCCGCCTACTTTTGACGCCCAAATCAGTTCAGCCTGGTCTAGGGGTTCGCCATTTTGACTGGCTATCCTGGAAGCATATTTAATAAAACTGCTGATTTCTTTTTCGGTAGGATCAGTATGTGAGCAACGAAGCAATACAGTATTGTTAGTTCTTTTGTTCCGGCCGACCCAACAACATTCCGAATCATCGTAACTGTTTTCTTCAAAATAGAAACGTCTCGTTCTCAAAGTCAGAAGTTCTTTCGCGTTCCTATGCCAGGCTAACGAATCTTGCGGCGCATCTAATATTAGATTGTAACTTGAGAGATTTTCAGGCTCGTAGATATCGAATGGCTTTTGCTTCGTAACCAATCGCTTGAGCTCACTATAGCCTTCGGTTATTATCGTGCTATTCCCTTGATATCTTTCCCGGTTTTTCTGTTGTTCGCTGACTGCGCCATCCCAGGATTGATGGATACTTTTAATGAAAAAAGCCATCATTACAATTAAACTAAAAGATAGAAAGTAGTCTAATTTCCCGGGCTCTGGAAGGTTGTGTTCCACGCCAAATATTTTTGAAATAGTAAAATAAATTATTCCCCAGGGTGTTTCGCTAACCATTAGACTTGTCAGGACTATCAAGACCATTGACGAAAGGGTGGTAAGTCCGACAAACGCAAATCGTTCTCTTGTATATTTCTCGCGTTTTTTCCAAACAAGATAGCCCCAGAGAATGAGGGCGAATAGAATGAGAGTTAGAATTAATACTGCAACTTGAATAAACGTCATGGGTTTTTCACCTCGGTATTTTTGTAGCATAGGTGGGGGTTGATTTGCAACCCCTAAAAATTGTGATGCTTTTTGGGGGAGTATGGGGACTGGAGGGGGTTTACATCTGGAGGCGTTTTTTGAAGTGGCGGATGGTTTGGGCCAGGCCGTCTTCTAGGGGGGTTTGGGGGGTCCAGTTTAGTTGGGTGCGGGCCAGGGTGAGGTCGGGTTTGCGGCGTTGGGGGTCGTCTTTGGGGATGGGTTTGAAGTGGAGTTTGGAGCGGGAGTTGGTGAGGCGGAGGATGGTCTCGGCGAGCTCGAGGATGGTGGTTTCGTGGTCGTTGCCGATGTTGACGGGGCCGATGAAGCCAACTTGTTCCATCATGGTTATTGTGCCGTCGATGAGGTCGTCTACGTAGCAGAAGGTGCGGGTTTGTTGGCCTTTGCCGAAGATGGTGATGGGTTTGCCTTCAAGGGCCTGGAGGATGAAGTTGGAGATGACGCGGCCGTCGTTGAGGGCCATGCGGGGGCCGTAGGTGTTGAAGATGCGGATGATGCGGATGTCTACTTTGTTTTGGCGGTGGTAGTTCACCATGAGGGATTCGGCCACCCGTTTGCCTTCGTCGTAGCAGGCGCGGGGGCCGATGGGGTTGACGCGGCCGTGGTAGGTCTCTTTTTGCGGGTGTTCTTCGGGGTCGCCGTAGACTTCGGAGGTGGAGGCCTGGAGGATGCGGGCGTTGACCCGTTTGGCCAGGCCCAGCATGTTGATGGTGCCCATGACTGAGGTTTTGATGGTTTTGACGGGGTTGGATTGGTAGTGGATTGGCGAGGCGGGGCAGGCGAAGTTGTAGATTTGCTGGGCTTCCAGCAAGATGGGTTGGGTGATGTCGTGGCGCACCAGTTCGAAACGGTAGTTGCCGATGAGGTGGCGGAGGTTCTCTTTGTTGCCGGTGAGGAAGTTGTCGAGGCCGATCACTTCGTGGCCTTTTTCGAGCAATGCGTCGCAGAGGTGGGAGCCCAGGAATCCTGCGGCTCCGGTCACTAGAATAATCATCGTATCATTCACATCCTTTTTGGTAATATTAGATTGTTTCCCACAATGGCCAAAAAGTCAAGTCCTAAAGGGCAATCGGAACACTTTCACTCGGAGTTATTCTACAAATTCTTCCTTTTACCTCGATTTGCGCATAAATTACACGGTAAACCAGCGGTTTTACTTGTTTTCGTTCCGGGAGAAGAAGATTGTGTTAAAGATTGTTATGAATCTGTAGCGAATCCTTCTGAATATCTTCCCGATTCTTCAGATTATATGACAAAAGCGGAAGGTTGTGTGACGAATTCATGTGATTTTGTCTCGGAATCACATGAATCTATTCCAGTGGCACAAGAAACTGCCGCCGGAATGTGTAATTTTGTAACACTGACTGACAGATATGTAACGGAAGCAGATGAATCCGTTCCATGTTCCGATGATTTTGATACGGAAGCAGAAGAAAGTGTTACGGATACAGATGAATGCATCGTCCATGCACATGTGGTTGCCCCGGTAGGCGGTGATTTAGACGCAAAAACTATTGCGTTGGGTGTGGGAGGAGATTATAATGTGGGGATGATGGGGACGAAAAGAATTGTTGTTGGAGTGATGGCGGCGTGCGCGCTGTGTTTGGGGTTTGGAACTCTTGATTTGGCGGGAAGCGAAGGTTCGTTCGAGACGGGGGTGGTTATTCCTTCGGTGCAATGTCAAGGGGCTGAGGGGCAGAGTTTTTCGTTGTATTTGCCCGCCAATTATAGCCGGGAGAAAGCGTGGCCGGTGTTGTACGCGTTTGATCCGGCGGCGCGGGGGCGGATTCCGGTGGAGCTGTTTTCCAGGGCGGCGGAGAGGTATGGGTATATTGTGGCGTGCTCCAACAACTCGAGGAATGGGCCACAGGAGCCGGTGATGGCGGCGATGAATGCAATCTGGCACGAGACCAATCGCTTGTTCACCATTGATAAACGGAGGGTTTATGTGACGGGGTTTTCCGGCGGGGCGCGGGTGTCCACGTTTTTTTACAATGTGGTGCGAAACAATGTGGCGGGGATTATCGCTTGCGGCGCTGGATTGTCGCAATTGGTGACGCCGGAGCGGGTGAAGCCGTCGCTCTATTATGGGATTGTGGGGACCGCTGATTTTAATTATAGGGAAATGAATCATCTGGACACTTTATTGGATAAAGCGGGTGTGCTTCACTTCATCAAAGTCTTTGAAGGGCCTCATGTCTGGCCGCCGGAGGATTTGTGCCTTCAGGCGATTCAGTGGATGGAGGTTCAGGCGGTGAAGCAAAAAATCGAACCGGCGGATGATGGGATGCTGCGGGATATATTCACTGAAGATTTACAAAGGGCGAAAGGGCTGGAAAACGAAGGGAAGATTGTGATGGCGGTGTCGGCGTATCGCGGGATTCAAGAACTCTTCCCCGGACCATCGAAGGAAGCCGGCGTCGAAGGTGCCATCGCCCGGTTGGAGAAGACAAAATATTATAGGAAATTTCATAAATTGGAAGAGGGGCGCAATGAGCGGGAGCTTGTCATTGTGCGCAGTTTTTACCAGGTGTTGAGTGTCATCCATTACTCGGAGTCCGCGACATTGGACTTGAAGCGATTGAGCTTCGGATTGAAGATCGAGGGTTTAAAAAAATCCGCCCGGGACAACGATATCTATGAGCAAGGCTTCGGCAAGCGGCAACTCCACAATCTGGCGGTTCAGGCGCGGGCAGAGGCGGGGAAATTGCATCAAAAAGGGGAATATCTCAAGGTGGTCGCGCTGTATGGCATCGCTCTGGAGGCGGGAGGCGACTCTCCCTACCGGCCGTATGATTATTACAATCTGGCGTGCGCCCATTCCCGGGCCGGACATAAAAAGAAGGCTCTGAAAAATCTTGAATTTGCGGTCGAAGCGGGTTTCAATCAACGCGAGACTCTGGAAGCCGACCCAGACCTCGACGCTGTTCGCGGCGAACCGGGTTTCGTAAAAATTACGGCAAAAATAAAACAAGATCGGGCTCATTGACATTTTTAGTCAATAAATGTAGAATTTGTAACTAAATAACTGGTAAACGTGGACAATGAATTTCATCTCGATTGAATTTATACTGTTTTTTAGCGCTGTTTTTTCGCTCTATTTTTTGGTGCCGGCAAAGATCAAATGGCTGTATCTTTTGGCCGCCAGCCTGTTTTTTTACGGATATTACAACCTGTTCAACCTGGCGTTGCTCCTGATTCCTATCATCATCATCTATTTCATCGCAAAAGGGATCGAGACGAGCCAATCGCCTGGGCGACGAAAATGGCTGCTGATAGCCGGCCTGGCAGCGGCGCTGGCGGTGTTGGTGGTGTTCAAGTACGCCAATTTCATCATGGGCTCGATGTTCTCGTTTATCGGGTTGTGGAAGCCGGGGCTGGAATTCAAGCCTTACGACCTGGCCTTCACCATCGGTATCTCGTTTTTCACCTTCAAGCTGGTGAGCTATGTGGTGGATGTGTACAGGGAGCACATGCCGGCCGAACGTCACATCGGATACTTCGCGCTCTATGTGTCGTTCTTCCCGCAATTGTTCATGGGACCCATCGACCGCGCCGTCAACTTCATTCCCGAATTGAAGAAGCGGGTGCGGTTCGACGGGGCGAGAATCGCTTCGGGTTTGCAATTGGCGGCCTGGGGTGTGTTCAAGAAGATGGTGGTGGCGGACCGGTTGGCGATGTTCGTTGACCAGATGTTCGCGGAGCCTCAGGGACAGGGTTTGTACTTGATATTCGCCACCTATTTTTACGCTATACAGATCTATTGCGACTTCTCCGGTTACACCGACATTGCCATCGGCATTGCGAGGATACTGGGCTTCAAGTCCATGAAGAATTTCGATTATCCTTACGACGCCAGGAATATTACCGGTTTTTGGAATCGTTGGCACATCTCCCTCTCCACCTGGCTGAGGGATTATCTGTTCTTGCCGATCGCCTATGCGGTGATGCGGCGGATCGAAGGGCCGAAGCTCTGGAATATCAAGGTGGAGGCCTGGGGATATTGCGTCGGCATGTTTGTCACCATGTTCCTGGGCGGCTTGTGGCACGGCGCCAGTTGGACCTTCGTGATTTGGGGGATGTTGCACGGTATATATTTGGTGATCTCGTTTACCACCAAGAAAAAACGTAAACGCCTGGTGAAGAAGATGGGCCTCAACAAACGGCCCAAACTGCACCACGCCTTGCAGGTGATCATCACCTTCAACATGCTGGCTATCACCTGGATCTTTTTCAGGGCTCCGTCGCTTCAGAGCGCGTACACGTATGTCAAGTACTTGCAGCTCAAACTCCCGGACACCGGGCAGGTATTCTTCTTGTTCAACCTGCTGGTGGCGGCGGCCTTTTTATTGATGGAAGCCATTTACAAGCGGCGGTCGGAACCGACATTTTGGACGCGGATGCCCCGCCCCGCCAGGATCGCGCTGTTTGCCCTATTTATCTGTATCATCATTATCTTTTCTGTGGACACGACCAATGAATTCATCTACTTCCAATTCTAAAATAAAACGTATTGTCACGACAATCGTGATGTTGGCCTGCTTTTTTCTGGTGTTGGACAGAGGACTCTTCTTTTTGATTTCTTTGGCGGAAAACGGCTTTTACAAGGAAAAAACCTACGCACAACGGTTCGCCGACTATGTGGGGGACAAACAGTTCGATATGTTGATACTGGGAACCTCCAGGACCTATGAGGCGTTGCATCCGGTGTACTTCAAGCAGGCTAAATCGTGGAATCCTTTTAAAGAGGCTCAATTCGGTAAGAATCCCAAATACAATTATTACTTTTACAAAGAGTACAAAAAATTGGCCGGTATTCCGGAGGTGGTGGTATACGGCATCGATTATTTTATTTTCAATACCACTTCCAACAAACGCTGGTTGGCCCGTTTCGATCTGATTGACGATGATAGGGATTATCTGGGCACGCCGTCGATGCTCATCCAAAACAAGCAGGAGATCGACGATTTTCTCAATGACATCATCGACCGGTTCAGAGAAAAATGGGAAGGGATTCAAGTGGACCGCAACCGCATGGATTTTGTGGATATTCAGGGTTATATGGGCACTCAGCCGGAGAAATGCGAGGTGGTGGCCAAGAAGCCGAGGGTGTTCAAGAAACAGAAGTACCGTCCCTACCCCGGCCGCGAAGGGCAGTACGTGAAGATGTTGCTGGAAGAGCTGGATAAAGATGGCGTCACTGTGATTCTGTTGATATTGCCGGACCACTTCGGAACCTACCGCACCAACTTCAACCGCAAGCGTCTACGCATTGATTTAAAACGGTTGAGCCAGGGCATGCCCAAGGTTCACATCGCCAATTACAATCTCCCCAAAAAATTCCCCCTCAAAAATGTCAATCTCTTTATCAACGGCGGTTGGGGCAGGACCAACTCCCATCTCTCCAAAGAGGGGGCCAAACGCTTTACCAGGATGTTTATCAGGGATTTGACAAAACTCTTGCGTCCGAAACAATGACAGCTTATCGCGGGGTATGATAAAATAGAACCATGCATAAATACCAGAAACTTATCAAATTATTATTGATCTGTATTACACTATTTACCTTTTTCCTGATTTTCAAAGGGATGATGCAGGACGAGGCGCCGAAGTCGGACTTTGTGGCCTCCATGGATGTGGACGGCGTAGAGATGAGCCAGAGCCTTTACGACGTAGAAAACCGTAAAATTATCGAATTGAATTGCACCCAATCCCGAAGAACCGAAAAAGATACATTGGAGATGAGACATATAGATGCCCGGGTGTTGAAAAAAGGGAAAATGAACAAAGACATCCGCATCATGGGAGACGAGGGCTTTGCCGCCAACAATTTCCACGATTTTGAAGTACGTAAAAATGCCCGCATTATTTCTGAAGACTTCGAGATCCATAGCGAAAAATTCTTCTTGAAAAACCGCGCCAACCTGAAGAGTAAAATCAAGGTGGATTACCGCACCGCTACCCTCGAAGGCACAGCCCGCAAAGGGATGGAATATTACGTCAAATTGAATGTGATCAAGTTTTTCGATACCGCCGGCAAATACATCAGGAACAACCGGGACCACCACTACAAAACCGACATCCTCTGGTTCATCGAGAACGAACGTAAGTTGATCATGCAGAAAAAAGCCGGCATCAAAAGCGACCGGTCGATTCTGAAAAGCGATTGGGTGGCGACGATCTTTTACGAAGATATGAAAACCATTCAAGAGGCCTCCGCCATTGGTAATAGTTATCTATTGATGGGGAACCCCGACAAGGAGCAGAACGATTTCAAAGAGATCGAAGCCCAGAATATCAAAAGTTATTACGATGAAGCGGGTCGTCTCATGAATGTCGAAATCTTGAAAGAGGCCCAGGTGCTTATCGCATCGGAAAAGAATAGAACCGGTATTCGCAGCGACTACCTCAAGATCCTATTCGACCCGGAAACGGAAAAAGTGACTGAAATTCAGGTGCAACAACCGGGTGAATTGCGCAACAAAGGTCAGACAGACTTCAGCCTGTTGGCAGGCGAGATGAGCCTTCAATTCCAGGAGGGCGACATCAAGTTTTGCCGCGGCGTGAAAGATTGCCGGCTAAAACTCGAAGGTTACGGTATCGAGGCCAATGAGCTGCGCTACAATGTGGATAAAAAATCCGTTGTCATCAAAGGCGAAAACGCTTCGGTGTCCCATAAAAATAATTTGTTCCGCTCCTCCGAATTTCTTGTCTTGTCGGAAAAAAAAGTATTGGTCTCTCAAGCGGGCGTTGACTCTACCATTAGTTTAGGCAGCGGCAATCTACTATTCTCCGATGCGTCCATCTTCATTAACGCCAAAAAGATCAATTTTTCCAGCAGGCAAGAAACCTTCCACTACGAGGGCAATGTCCAGCTCACCCAGGACAATACAACCCTTTCGGCGGAAAAATTATTCATCAACAAGAAAAACGACATTGTGGCCACCGGCGATGTGTCTCTGGCATTTCGTTCGGGAAAAGACAAAAAAGAAGATGAAATCAGCGTGAAGGGTCAAAAGGTTGTGTTTGATTCTAAAAACCGGCGCATCACCATTGAGACATCCGGAGCTATCCAGGGGAAAGGTTCTATCTTGAAGGCCGACAATCTAATCCTGCAATTCAGTAAGGACAATAAATTGAGCACAATCAACGGCGATAAGAATATCCAATTCATCAAGGATGACATCATCGGAAGCTCGACAAATGTGCAATGGAAATTTCAGGATGAAATCATTGTGTTTACCGGCGCCGCCAATTTGGCGAGGGGCGACAAGGGTACTTCGAAAGGAGAAAAACTAGAGTTCGATCTGAACAGCAACAAGGTGTTGGTGCATTCGGACGATACCAAACGGACCGAGACAATTCTCGATTAACCGCCGGCCAGAAGCTTCGTTATTTTTCCCGCGGCCTTGAGGCCATGTCCGGTAAAGAGGGACATCACAGGATGCTCCAGTTCCGGTTCGGCGGCCAGTTTAGATAGTGCCGCGCAAACAACGGCGGATGTCGGTTCAATATAAAATCCTCTCGATAAAATATCTTTAAGGCTACGACGAATCTCTTCCTCTTCCACAGTCATAAAAAAACCGCCGCTTTGTCGAACCGCCTCGACGATCTCCTGTCCCCGCGCCGGCTCCGCCACAGCGATACCTTCAGCCATTGTCGGTGTTGCGATCAACGGTCGGAGATCTGTCCCTTCGGCCAATGGAGCGCACGCCGCGGTTTGCACCCCTATGATTTTGGGGATGCGGCCGATGATGCCGGCGTTCATCAATTCGTTGAAGCCGATAAAGGCGCCTAACAGCAATGTGCCGTTTCCCACCGGCGTCACCAATGTACCGGGGCTCTTCCAGCACAATTGTTCGCATACTTCGAAGGCGAATGTCTTGGTGCCGTGAAAGAACCAGGGATTCCAGGTATGACTGGCGTAATAGGTTGACGAGGCGGCTTCGAGAGCCGCGGCGGCGGTGTGCTCCCGTGAACCGGGGACGCGGGTCAAGCGGGCGCCGTAACCGGTCACCTGGCTGCATTTGCCTTCGCTGGTGCTGTCGGGAACATAGATATCGCAATCGATTCCCGCCTTGGCGCAATACCCCGCCACAGCGGAGCCGGCGTTGCCGGACGAGTCTTCCACCACCCGGCGAATCCCCAATTCCTTGATTTTACTGACCAATACCGAAGCGCCGCGATCTTTGAACGATCCGGTGGGAAAGAGGTGGTCCTGCTTGAATAGAACCGGGACCTCCCCCATCTGGAGCTCGATCATGGGGGTGAAGCCTTCGGAGAAGGAGACGATGTGGGCGTCGTCGTCGATGGGAATGGCTTCCCGGTAGCGCCACATCGAGGGCTTCCGGCTCTGGATTTTGGCGATATCGAAGCGGGGCTCGAATTCAAGATCCAATAGCGAGCCACAATCACACCGCCAGCGGGGCTCGCCGGTTTGAAATCTATTGCCGCATTTTTTGCATACCAACATCTCACAGTCTCCCGGTTCGAAAAAAAAGGGGCGACCACGCGGCCGCCCCTATTGTATAGATAATTTATTTGTTTTTTATTTTTTAGTCCACTGGTCGAGCCAGCCGATCACCGTGTCGTGCCACAAAATGCTGTTGTGGGGCTGCAGGACCCAGTGATTCTCATCGGGGAAATAGAGGAGCTTGCTGGGGATTCCTTTGCGTTGCAACGCGGTAAAGGTGGAGAAGCCCTGGGTCTCGACCACTCTGTAATCGAGGCCGCCGTGGATCACCAACATCGGAGTCTTCCAGTTTTTGACGAAATCGACGGGATTGTGTTTGTTGTATCCGGCGGGATTGTCCCAGGGGGTGCCGCCGTGTTCCCATTCGGGGAACCACAATTCTTCGGTGTCATAGTAGGCCATGCGCTCGTCCAGGTTGCCGTCGTGGTTGATGAGGCAGCGGAAGCGGTCGGGCCAATTGCCGGCAATCCAGTTGATCATGTAACCGCCGTAGGACGCGCCCAAAGCGCCGACTTTATCGCCGTCCAGCCAGGGATATTTGGCCAGAGCAGCGGCCAAACCTTTCTGCAAGTCTTCCAGAGGCTTGCCGCCCCAATCGCCGGTGATAGAATCGGTAAACGCCTGACCATATCCGGTGGAGCCGTGGAAATCGATCATCACCGCGCCGTAACCGGCTCCGCAATAGACCTGGGGGTTCCAGCGGTAATGGAAGTCGTTGCCGAAAGAGCCCTGCGGGCCGCCATGGATCAGGAAAGCCACCGGGTACTTCTTGGCAGCGTCAAAATCAGCCGGTTTCACCACATAGCCGTACACGGTCTCGTCGTTCCAACCTTTGAAATTGAACTGCTCGTAGTCACCCATGCGGGCTGCGGCGATCTTGTCTTTGTTGATATCGGTAATCTTTGTCATCTTTCTGCCGCGGGTGTCGATAGAATACAATTCCACCGGCGACTTCAAGTTATCGAGGCCGAAGTAGATCTTGTTCTTAAAAATCGACGGACCGCGGACATTGCCGTCGTTCACCAGAATCTTTATTTTACCGGTTTTTACATGGATGGCGAACAACGTTCCCTGCCCCAGATGACCGGCTGTGGCGTAAATATAACGATCGCGGGGTCCCCAGAAAATTGTGCCGGGGGAATGATCCCAATCTTTTGCCAATTCCCGTTCGGTTCCGGTTTTGAGATCCCTGAGCATGACGCGGAAACGGTCGGCTTCGAAGCCGGGCCTGGACATTGCCAGGTAAGCCAGGGTTTTGCCGTCGTTGGAAAACACCGGCGTGGTGTCCCAGGCCTTGTTCTTCTCGGTAATGCACTTGGGCGCTTTGGAACCGTCGACGGGAACCATGAACAAGTCGTTGTTGGTGGACCAGGCATCGGCTTTTCCGCTATTAGCGGCTGTAAACACAATAGATTTTCCGCAAGGGGTGAACGCGAATTCCTCGCTGCCGCCGAACGGTTTGGTGGGGGTGTCGAAATCCGTGTCTTTCATCACATCCACCGGAGCTGCGCCGGTGATATCCATCACGAAAACATGAGAGCGCCGGCCGTCGAACCATGTGTCCCAATGCCGGAACAGAAGGTTTTCATAAATTCTGCCGCTTATTTTTTGAGCGGCTATGTCGTCCAGCTTCTTTTTGGTTTCATCGATACCCATTTTGGGGAATACTTCGATAGAAAACGCCAACTTCTTTCCGTCGCGGGACATAATCAGATTGCCGACGCCTAAAGCGAGATCCGTCACTTGTTTGGCTTCGCCGCCTATGGCAGGGATAGTCCAGACCTGGGTGGAACCGGAACGGGTGGAGAGGAAATAGACAAATTGTCCGTCAACGGACCACAACGGATTCCAATCGCCCGCCGGATCTTTGGTCAATTGGCGGAGTCCCTTCCCATCGGTCCCCACGATCCATAGATCGGTCCTGCCTTTGTTGGCTTCCAGATCCGTCTTTCTGATCTGGAACACAATCAGTTTCCCATCCGGCGACACCTGCTGCCCGGAAATCCGGTCCATACCCACCAGATCGTGAACCGAGAAGGGATGACTGTCAGCGGCGGACAGAGCGATCCCGGAGAGAAACATCAAAGAAAATAAGACACATAATATATTACGCATTCAATCCTCCTGGATAATTAATTTCTAATTCTAACCTTTAACCTCAATAAAAAAATTCTACTGCAAACCCATTTCCCTGTCAATATCAATATTGATGGTATAAAATTCAAGTGCTTGAAGATATAGAAAATTTTAAGTTTAGATTTGGCGTGTCGCTTGAAAAATTAATTAAAATGTGACATATTTAGGATTTACAAGGAGGTGGTCGTGGGTTTGACCGGATGTGAACAATGCGATGATTTGGAATCGGTAAAACAATTTCTGCAAATACTGAAAAAGAGGGTAAAGTGTATCAATCCCTCCCCTGGAGAAATTCCAATCCTCAAAAACATTGATATCTATGGGGTCTCATTGCCGAAGAACCGTGCCATCGGCGGCGATCATATGATATATATCGATTTTTCCAAACGGTACGATTTGGAGGCGCGGATTCAGAAAATCAATGAAGATTGGGAGATGGATATCAAAGAATTTTCCGCTGCAGAAATCGCCGCAAACCCTTACATCCAAAAAAAAGAGATAGAGAAAAACATAGTCATCGAAAAAATCAATCGCAATAAAACAAGAGCCGGGGTATTGGTGGCGGATGTCAAAGGACATGACGAGAGCGCCGCTTTTATTGCCGGCATGTTGCATCAAGCGTTCTTGACCGGATCGTTATACGAGTTGTCCATGTTCGGCAATATCACCACCCACCTGTTTGAGATCATCAACACCAGATTCTACAACTCCTCCAGCATCGACGATTTTCTCACCATGTTGTACGGCGAAATTTCAGAAGAGGGGAATTTTAAATTCATTACCGCCGGACACCCCAAACCAGTTGTGTTTTCAAATGAGTTCAACCGTTTGGTGGACATCCGGCCGGAATTTATCGCCAATTACCCCCCCATCGGCGTCATGCCCTCCGCCGATGATATCGACATTACGCAAACCCACAGCAACCTGGGGTACAAAAAAGAATACCGGGTCCATGAGATCCATCTTATGGGAAAAGGCGACATTTTACTCCTTTATACCGACGGCTTGATGGATCATAGCGATTCGTCGGGTCACATGTTTTTCCCACGGAAGTTGGAAGAGGTTTTAAAACGCAATAAAACCATGGACAGCCGTCAGATTTGCCGTGAGTTGCAAAAAGAGCTGGCGGCGTTCGCCGCGGAACTGGAAGACGACATCACCTATGTAGTCATAAAAAAGACATGACCCCCTGTGATATCTTAGCCAGAATACGCGGGTATATCTTCTAACTCTTTCTCAAATTCGACTTTCCGTTTCAGATTCCACCACCCGCCCGGATGAATCGCGGGGGACATTGTGCTGAGCCGCGCTGGCGACGACCATCACCCTTCGTATTCATCTGCGTTTACCACCTCGAACTCACCATACTTGTCACCGATTTCAATGCCTTTGGTCTGCTTGCAGCGGAATGTGTAAAGACCGGAGTCGCCAGAGGGATCGTAATCCCCCCCATACGCCAAATCCATAAACGCCGCGCATACGCCGCGGAGCATGTATGCCACGAGGCGGGGGGCTTTGTTTCCGGGAAAATCTTTCGCCATATCCGCTTCATAGTAATCTTTCGCCCGGATCACCATTTTTTTGCCCGGATCGAGTGCCACCACTTCGGCGTCGGCCCAACCCCATGCGGTGCATAACGCGAACGCCGCGTGAAGCAGATCTTCCCTGGTTTCCAGCATCGGTTTGACTGCGGCCTCCCATTCCATAGAGTTAAAGATGCCGTGACCGGTGTGATAGCCGCATTCATGAGCGGCATTCATCAGAAGCTCTTCAACAGCTTCGACAATATCCTCCGAAGCGGCCTCCACCATATTCTTCGCGAATGAATTCCAGAAAACACCGGGCAACTTGGTGACCAATACATTAAAACCGGAAATGATTCCATCCTCGTTGGCATTCATCTGTACCGTCGCCATATCGTTGATAACTTTCTGCCGATCGACTGCCATATGAATCCTCCTTTAGATTACGCCTGGACTTTGAAAACCGAATGCCCGGCGCCGGAGGCAATACTCTGAATTTCTTCAACGCTGAAGCTACCGGCCGGTTTTCCATATGCCGCAGCGAACAAGGCGCCGATATATCCGCTACCGATAAAATTGATGGCGGAATCGTTGGCTCCCCATTTCTTTACCCAACCTTCATCTATATGCGAGCGAGGCATCGTGACCTCACCGCCGGCGGCGTCTGCAGAAGTCACCTCGATTTTCCCCATTCCCAATTCCGAAAACATCAAGCAACCGGCATCGAACCGCTCCGCCGGCTCAGAAACGCCATTCTTTTCAAAATAGCCGGACAAAAACTTCAAGAAGCTTTCCTCCGATGATTTTGTAAGGATCCCGGTCCCTTTGACCAACGCTTCCGCATCGATCGCCAATTGTGTCAACAATATGGCATAATGATGGCAATGTAGAACAAAATGTTCATCATTTAAATAATGTCGATTTTTTGATGAATCAAACTTATAATTTAGCGTTAATTCCGCCATGGCATACTCCCCGGCTAAAAAATCCCATTCTTCCTTTCAAACCTTTTGGGCTCCCCTTTCATAACCGATTCATATTTAAAAATGTAAAACAAGTAACATAATCATCTATATCATAACACCTACCCGATTTCAACGTATTTCACAAATTCTTACACTTTTTTTGACGCTTACCCTCAAAACCACAATCATTTTATTGTTAAACGAAACAAAAAATCAAAGTAAAATTTTAAAATGTTGATTTTCCCACGGGGCGATATTATATTTATGATACTGGTGAGGAGAGACAATGGAAAACACCATGGATCCACAAGTAATCTATGAAGCCTTCGCCGGGAGAGGATTCCCGGTTCAGAGGATCGACCACTTCGACCGGGGAAACTATGCGGAGGTGAGGGTCGATTTAAATTATACCACCGCCCTATCAGTGGCGCAATTGCAAGAGATCACAATGAAGTTAGGCATTATCGAGAAGCATGAAGAGGTGGAATTGCGGATAGTCAACATCGATATGGGACACCAAAGCATGCGGATCAACATACACATCGAAGAAAAAAAAGTAAATTCATGACATAGTTGTATAACAAGATTTTTGTTGTTATAATCAAACATCACAGACGTTTTCAATTCCAGGAGGGTCTACATAATCATGATGTACCAGGGTGAACTAGCGGCAATTTTAACGGCGGTGTGTTGGAGTTTCAACTCAGTTGTTTTCAGTAAAGCCGGCAGCAGGGTCGGCTCCAAAACAGTCAATCATTTTCGGTTGTGGATCGCCACATTCGCCCTATCGACTCTTCACCTGATATTTTATGGATCCCTATTCCCACTGCCGATGGAAGACTGGCGTTTTTTTTACCTCGCCCTCTCAGGTATCATCGGCCTCATCATTGGCGATGGTTTGCTGTTCGAATCATTTGTGCTGATTGGTCCCCGTTTGGCCATGCTGTTGATGCTCCTGACCCCGATATTCGGCTCCATTATGGCCTGGATTGCCATCGGTGAAAAACTCCAGATGATCGAGATTGCGGGAATTACCATTACAGTGGCGGGAATCGGCTGGGTGATATCCGAGCGCACAGACCGGGGCAAAAAAAAGTCAAAAAAATACATATTGGGAATTCTTCTGGGGGCCGGAGGGGCGGCCGGTCAAGCCGGCGGACTTCTTTTTTCAAAAATGGGAATGGAGGGCGGTTATTCCCCGGTCTCAGCCAGTCTTGTTCGCATTTCAGCCTCCGCCATCATCCTTGGAACACTATTTTTCCTGAGGGGAATGATTCCGTCGGAACTAAAAAAAATGAAAGACAAAAAAGCTTTCGTTGAAATATTGAGCGGAAGCCTGGTGGGACCGGTCCTGGGGATCGTCCTGTCATTGGTGGCCATAGCGCATACCCACATAGGTATCGCCTCCGCCCTGATGTCGTTGGCTCCGATTATATTGATTCCTGTATCGAAAATATTTTTTAAAGAAAAAATCACAATCCAGGCGATTACCGGAACCCTGATCGCCACCGCGGGGGCGGCGATGCTATTTTTCTTATAAGTCAACGCCACGCCGCCAACACCCGTCACCATTTTTTTCTACAAATAAAAACGCTCTATACTTTTTGTAACGTTTTCTGGTACAATATAAAATCACATACGGATTATAATTATGAGCGAGCAGAGAAAAGGCCGACTTTTATGCCAATTGGCAACAATACTTGTTTTCCTGTTCTTTTCCCGGCAAATAAACGCCCAATTTCATAGGCTTACGTTGGAAGAGGGATTATCCCAGAGCACCATCTTCGCAATCGGGCAAGACAGGAACGGGTTTCTATGGATCGGTACCCAGGACGGACTCAACAAATACGACGGCTACAAATTTACACATTTCAAAAACCAAACCTCAACCAGCAATGAACTTTCCGACAATAACATTCTATCATTATTGGTGGACCATCAAGGAATCATATGGATCGGAACGGAAGGAGGGGGATTGAACCGTTTCGATCCAATTTACGAAAACTTCAAGCACTTCCGTTATGACTCCGGCAATCCCGCAAGCATCAGCAGCGATTACATTAGCGAATTGTTCGAAGACAGCGACGGGATCATCTGGATCGGTACCGAAGAGAACGGAATCGACCGTATGGACCCCAGATCGGAAACATTTTACAACATATCCCTCATGCCCGGGAATCAAAAGGCCTCCGATTCGCCGGAGCCGGAAGTGACGGCAATTCAGGAATCCGCCGACGGTCGAATCTGGGTAGGCACAACCCAGGGGTTATATATATTGGATTCTAGAGGAAGACGCCTGCAGTTTATCGCCCATGATCCGGCGGATCCCGATAGTTTGTGCGACAACCGCGTCAATTCCCTGATGCGGGATAAAGCGGATAACATTTGGGTTGGAACCGCCAAAGGCCTCGATAAATCTGATTCCAAAAGCGCTTCATTCATCCATTTCTTTCACATTCCAGGCAATAGCACGACCCTCAGCCACAATCACATCAAGAGCATCCTGCAAGATTCAACCGGGAAAATCTGGATTGGGACCGACGGCGGGGGTGTTGACTGTCTGGATCCCGGAACTCTTACATTGAAACATTTCAGGAATAATTTCTGTGACAAAAACTCATTGTCCGGCAACAGCATCTATTCGCTTTTCGAAGACAGATCCGGCGTCATCTGGATTGGTACCGCCAGTAACGGACTCAACAAATACAGCAATATTTCAAAACCGTTTCACCGCATCGACGCGACTCCGGGTCACACGGGATTACTCGCCAATAATGTCGTATGGTCGATCTTTCAGGATTCGAACGACTTTTTGTGGGCGGGAACCGAGCGTGGTATCCGTAGGATCGACATAAAAAAACATCTCTACCGGGAATATTCATTGCCTGATACTGATACTGATCCGGACCATTCCACCAATATCATTGTCCGTTCAATTTTGGAAGACCATGAGGGTTACATATGGGCGGGCACTGATGGTAGTGGGCTTTTCCGGTTGGAACCGAAATCGGGAAAAATAGAATCATACGTATATTCAGCAGACGATCCCCAATCCATAAGCAGCAACCGCATTCTTATCGCTTACCGGGACCGTAAAGACAACCTCTGGATCGGAACAAGGGGGGGAGGGCTGAATATTAAAAAAGCGAGCGAGACCACATTCACCCGCTTCACCCATGATCCTGGAAATCCTGCGACTCTGGCAAACAACAGTGTATACGCTATTTTGGAAGACTCGAAAGGAAACATCTGGATCGGCACGTTAGCAGGTTTAGACCTGTATGACAAAACATCCGGAACATTTTCCCACTTCACTCACGACCCAAAAGATCCAGGTTCCATCAGCGACAATGGAATCGGGGCAATCATCGAGGATCCCGAGGGCAAGATCTGGGTGGGAACCGACCGGGGGCTGAATGTATTGAGCCGGCACAATAAAACCATCACGTTTACCCGCCTAAAGCAAGATGACGGTCTGCCCAATGATTTTGTATATGGAATTCTATACGATGAAAAAAAACGGTTGTGGATCAGCACCAACCATGGATTATCCCGCTACGATCCCGTGATGGAACACTTCCAGAATTTCGACAAAGCCGATGGGCTGCAAAGCGATGAATTCAATGCCGGCGCTTATTTCAAAAACAAATCCGGCCAGATGTTCTTCGGCGGAATTAACGGCATCACCTATTTTTCCCCCCACCAAATCAAAAAAAATACATTTGTCCCCCCCATTGCGGTCACAATGTTCAAAAAGTTAAACCAGAAAATCACATTACCGCTTTCACCGGACAGCGACCACCCCCCCTCTTTGTCGCTGCCGTATTGGGACAATTACTTATCATTCGAATTCGCGGCCCTGGACTTCCACGCTCCGGGAAAAAACAACTACGCCTACATGATGGAAGGATTCGATTCCAATTGGAATTTCATCGGCAACCAGCGGATGGCCACATATACAAATCTCGATCCCGGCACCTATAGATTCAGGGCGAAAGGCTCCAATAACGATAATTACTGGAACAATGAAGGTCTTGTTATAATCGTGAAAATAATACCGCCATTCTGGATGACCATATGGTTTAAAAGCATCGCCATTCTATCGCTTTTCCTGGGGCTGTTTTTTGGAATCCGCTGGAAAATTATGAAAATAGAAGAGCAAAAAAGAAAACTTGAACTCATAGTGAGCGAGCGCACCTCGCTTCTGGCTGAAACCAACGAAGAGCTCCAACGCATCGCCCGCGAAGATGGTTTGACTGGGATCGCCAATCACAGAACATTCCAGGAGGTACTTGACAAGGAATGGAAACGGGCGCAGCGGGACCGGGTTCCCGTTACCCTGGTCATGATCGACATCGACTTCTTCAAAGTATACAACGATTCAAACGGCCATCTGGCGGGAGACCGGTGCCTCACTAGAGTCGCCGCCAGTGTAGAGAGAGGCGCCCGCCGCCCCGGAGATTTGGCGGCGCGTTATGGCGGCGACGAATTCGCGGTATTGCTTCCGCAAACCGACCGGAACGGTGCGCGTCATGTGGCCAAAAGAATCAAATCCATAGTCGGCCTATCCCCTATTCCCTTCCACCATCCAGCCGGATTCGAACGGATCACCCTCAGCCTCGGCGTCTCCACCATGGTTCCCGACAAAGAGCACAGCTCCACAGATTTAGTTCAATCCGCCGATCGCGCCCTTTATGAAGCCAAACGCTGCGGCCGCAACCGGATACATTTTTTTGAAAAGGGCCCGGAGGAACAAAAAAACCTGAAAGCCAACGAATAGGATTTTTCATATTTTACGGAAACCGCATGGATTTTTCCTCTCAAATCCTTTATACTCAGAACACTGGTTTCAACTTCTTACAGGAGGTTATGAAGCAAATAATGAAACGGACACGGCGGATTATCGCGATGGGCGGCGGCGGTTTCACCATGGAACAGGGCAATCCATTGTTCGACGATTACATTCTCGAAAAAGCTCGCGTGGCAAATCCCCACATCTGTCTTTTGCCCACCGCCAGCGGCGATCATGAAGAGTACCTACAGGGATTCTACGATTTGTTCTCAAACCGGAAATGCACTCCCACACACGCATCCCTTTTTCACCCGCCGGTACAGCCGGCGGATGTCGCGAATCACTTGATGAAACAAGATATAATCTATGTGAGCGGCGGCCATACGGAAATGATGATCCGAATCTGGAAGACGTATGGAATCGACCGCGTGCTTTACGATGCCTGGAAGGCGGGAATTCTACTGGCAGGAGTCAGCTCCGGCGGCGTTTGCTGGTTTGAAGAGGGAGTGACAGATTCCAATCCCCAAGAACTGGACCGGGAAGAATGTCTCGGCTTTCTATCAGGAAGTTTCTGCGCCCATTACGAAAACGAGGGGCGCCGGCCCACATTTCATCGGTTGATACAAGAGAAGCGCCTGGCGGAGGGAGTTGGAGTGGAGAATTTCGCCGCGCTTTATTATGAAGACGACACCCTCGAAGAAATTATCGCATCCCGTCCCTGCGCCGCGGCCTATGAAGTGACCCGCCGGGACGGCCGCATAAATGAGAAGGCGCTGGACGCTTCCTACCTCGGCAATGTGAAGATGAACAGGAGATAAGGAGAAAGCAAATGGAAAAACCATTATGGGCCCCATGGCGTATCGAGTACATCCTCGGTGAAAAAAGCGACGAGTGCTTTATTTGCAAGGCATTGCGAGAGGACCGGGACCGGGATAATCTCATTCTGAAAAGAGGAACCCATTGCCTGGTGATCATGAACCGCTACCCCTACAATAACGGCCACTTGATGATCGCCGCCAACCGCCATATCGACACAATAGAATTGATGACCGGAGACGAACAATTGGAATGGATGTCCTTGACCGCTGAAATCGTCGCTATATTGAAAAAAGAGATGCAACCCCAGGGTTTGAACATTGGTGTGAATCTCGGTCAAGTGGCGGGCGCGGGACTCAAAGACCATATCCACCAGCATGTGGTGCCCCGTTGGTCCGGCGACACCAATTTCATGCCGGTCATCAGCGACACCCGCGTTGTGGCTCAATCGCTGACAGAGCTATACGATCAATTACTTCCGGCTTTTATTTCCAGGGATCAAGGTTAACCAAAGACTCAGGAATATCCGCGCTTTCCCGTCCAAACTCCCAGGCCGCGGCTTTAAGATACCATTGATAAAATAATTGGGCCACGTTGGCAAAAGGTTCCAATAGCAGTGACTTCATTGAATTCGAATACACTTCCCACGCTACCGGGGAAATCCTGGCCATCCATTCACTCTCATTTCTACAAAAACGCAAACATCCATAGTTTCTTGAAATTTCAGTCTATTATTTCCACCTCCTGTTTCAGGTCGGCAACGATTAAATTAACCCACTGTTATTGAAGTAAAGTGGCAATTGGTGTACACTATACGGAGATGAGGATAAATATGATAGATATCGAAAAAGAGGATTTGGTACTCGATTACCTTGTAGAAGCTGTAGCGCCTTTTACCGTACTGGACCTGATTCAGGCGACCGGGATGGACCAATCCCCGGAAAACCAGGAAGATATAAATTTTATCTTGACCTCGCTCCCTGATTTTGTCGTGGAAGACGGTGTGTTTTATCCCAAAGAATCTTTTTTGTCTGGAATCCCCTTTCGCATAAAACCCAGCGAATTTGAAATTCAGGAAGGCATCCTGATTCCCGGCCACCGGTTCATTCCCTTTCAACCATTTGCCCTGGCTCAAAAAGACCTTTTTTACGTTTCCGCCGCGGAGCCCCTTAAAACCCGTGAAATTAAACTCAAAGCCAAACATATGATTATCTATTTTTCATTGCTTGATTTCGAACGAATGCCCATCAAAAATATCGAAGACATTTTGGATGACGATTCGGATTTATTCGTGGATGCCATCGATATGCGGCAGTTTTACAAACGACACAATTTTGTCTTCGGCGACAGCATCATCGCCGACACCAATCTCGATGATCCCGGAGTATTCACATTAACCTACGACTCCTGGGAAAACTCCGAGATTCACCAGTTCGAGATAGAAAAATTCAACCGCTTTTTTAAAAAAACACTTGAAGATGTTCTGCAAATGGACATAGAATATCCAAATCTCGAGAAACAATTGCTATACACCTATTATTACCTGGACAGGAACCAGTATTCCCTGCCGGGAGACTCAATCGCCCCGCTGATCATCCAATCGCAGGATTTCACCCTCTCGTCCCTGCCGGACGGCCGCAAAATCCTCCACTTCTCCGATGAATCGCCGGAAGACCTGGGAATTTATCCTTCATTCTCAGATTTCCCGGTAGAAATGAACGATCACGCCCAACCGGACCTGGAATCCGTGGAGGGAGTGCTTCAATACCTGGGTAACAACAATAGCCTGACTGTGGTGAGAGCCCTGGTATTGGACCAATTGTCTTCACAAAAGAGATATAGCTATAAATTCATCGAAAATTATCTGTTCAAAGGATTGGAAAAGCCGTTTATGCCGGACGACATTTGCAGCGAATTCAAAAAGATGGTACGGCGGGAATATCAGGAAATAAAAAGGAAATACAATCCTGAATCAGCGTTCTTGCCTTTGACCACAGTCAGAAAAAAAATATTGGACGTGGAACTGCAGATCTCCGAGTTTTTACGTTATCTCGACGCCGCAATGATTCTCCCGGAAGAACTACCTCAAGACGATATGATGCGCTTGATGGAATTGGACAAAACGCTTCACGAAATTCTTGTCAACCTGGAAGTCTCCCAATTATCCGGAGAGGTCAATATCGTCGAGATAAAAAAAACATTGAAACTCCTGGACCGGCTAATACCCGAATTGCCGGGCCGGCTCAACAGGATCAAAAGCAATCTCAATCTTTGAGATAGAGGAGAAATCATGAATCAAGACCACGCGATTATGCCCGAAATGTTGGCAACCTTTCAGGAAAATTTCGATAGCATTCCTCAACGGCAACTATTAAAAAACGCCATCATCAAGAACGGTATCCAGGCGGTAGCGTTAAATCATGATTCTCTCGTGCGCAATCAATTTACCTTTTCACACGATATCGAAACCGGCAAAATCACATCACAAAAAAAGAGCGGCCGCTGTTGGTTGTTCGCCGGTCTCAATATTATGAGGCAAAAAGTATCGCGAGACTATAACATCAAAGACTTCGAACTATCTCAAACCCACCTGATGTTCTGGGACAAACTGGAAAAAGCCAATTATTTTCTGGAAAATATTCTCGAAACATTGGATGAAGCGATAGATAGTAGACTTTTTATGTGGCTTTTAAAAGATCCCGTACAGGACGGCGGGCAATGGGACATGTTCTCCAACCTGGTAAAAAAATATGGCGTAATTCCCAAATATGTTATGCCGGAAACCTATCACAGCCAGCAATCACTCATCATGAACCGCCTTTTAACCCGCAAACTCAGGGGCGATTCCGCCAAACTCAGGAGGATGCACAGCGATGGAATATCTCTTGAGGCTATGCGCTCCGAAAAAAAAAAGATGTTAAGCGAATTCTACCGGATGCTGATTTATTTCCTGGGGCAACCGCCGAAAAATTTTGATTTTGAATACCGTGACAAAGACAACAATTATTTTAACCACCGTCAATTAACGCCACAAGAATTCCTCGAGAAATTTGTCGCCATAGACCTCGACGGTTATATGAGCGTTATCAACGCTCCCACCGGCGACAAAGCGTTTGACAGGACCTATACAGTTCGATACCTCGGCAATGTCCGGGGAGGCCGCGACGTCCTTTATTTGAATGTGGAGAACCAGGTTCTCAAAGACCTTACCATGGCGCAACTCAAAGACAATGAGCTTGTATGGTTTGGGTGCGATGTGGGAAAAATGGCGGAAAGGGAGTCCGGCGTTCTGGCTAGCGATTTGTTTCTCTATGAAAAAGCCATGGAATTGTCGTTCGGCCTCGACAAAGGAGAACGCCTGGATTACGGAGAAAGCCAACTGACCCACGCCATGGTGTTTACCGGCGTAAATATTGTCGAGGGCAAACCCAACCGCTGGAAGGTGGAGAACAGTTGGGGAGAGAAAGTGGGAGAAAAAGGTTTTTTTGTCATGAGCGACGATTGGTTCGACCAATACAATTTCCAGGTGGTCATCCAAAAAAAATACCTCCCGGACCATTTAAAAACCGCAGCGTCGTTACCGCCACAAGTACTTCCCCCCTGGGATCCCATGGGTTCTCTGGCAATGATGAAATAAATTTCCTTTACTATTTATTTTTTTGTCAATTTCCCTTACAATAGGTACACATTGAGTATTAGGAGGAGATTACAATGAAAAAAAGCCTTATTCCACTCATCATCGGTATTGTTATCGGTGGTCTATTATTTTATTTCATCCAAACACAGACTCCCAAAACCGGGAAACAGACGATCGCTCCCTTCGAAGCGACCTCGTATGGAGATGTGGCTAAAAACCTCGACCCCCAGGGAAATTTTTATATGTTCTTGAGCACCGAAAAAGCGATGGCAGCGCTCGAAACATTTCTGACAGATCTAAAAAAACTGGCGCTCACCCGCATGGAAAAAGAAAAGTCAAAAACAAATGAAGCCGAACAAGCCTTCACCTTCATGTTGAGTTTCGTCAAAAACAGCGGTTTTTTCGATATCGACGGCATCGGCATGAGTTCCATCGCCATCGACGAAAAGCTGGATCGCAATGTCATTGCCATTCACCATTCCAAAGACAAAGGGAACGGCAAATTATGGAACATGACCGGATCGGCGCCTCATGAACTGAAATGCTTGAACCTACTTCCGGCAGACACTGTATTCGCCAGTTTCTCCGACTTCCGCCTAAAGAATCTATGGGAATGGATGAAAAGTGAACTCACCGATTCAGGGATTCCCGAACTGGTTCAGGGAGTTGGGATGGTGGAACCGATGCTCCAGGGACAGGGGATCGATCCGGCCAAACTTCTGGAATGTCTGGACGGTCAACCGGGGATCATCATCACCCTCTCAAAGGAAAAAATGGTCGCTATTCCCGCCAAAGGCAAGACTGTGGAGATCCCGGAACCCGCCGCCGCGTTCATGTTACGCACCACCAACGACTACCTGTTCGGAATTTTGAAGGAAAAGATACCGGGGGCCCAGGTAACCGAAAAAGAGGGGCTCAAAAAAATAGCGCTCCCAGTGCCTCCCCTACCGGTGCCGATTACCCTGAAACCGCAGATCGTCCAAACCAAAAACCGGCTCATGCTGGTCTCAAACGATCAGATCTTGAATGCTATTATCGAGGGAGAATTAGAAGGGAACGGGCTTGTGAAAACCGAAGAATTCGAGCGCATGTCCAGAGGCATCCCGTCAATGGGCAACGGCATCCGCTATGTCAGCCCCAGACTTGGTAAAATATTTTTGAAATTGCAGGAAGACGCCATCATGTCGGATGAAAAAATGTCCGCCGAAGTCAAGGAAATGGTGAATAAACTCAATCCATTCACCAAAGAGATTGCGCTGTATGGCGTTACCCAGGTCAACGATGAAGGCTTCACATTTGAGTTCAATCACTCCATGGGCCTCGGCAATATGGTGATGGTATTGCCGGCGGTAATGGTAGCGGGCGTGGTGGCCGCTATCGCCATTCCCAGTTACATGGGAAAAAAGAAAATGGAGAAATAGCCGGCAGTCTACGGTAACAAACAGAACTGCCAGGTTCCCAATTCCTGAAATCCCATCCGCCGGTAAATTGATCCGGCCGAAGGATTATCGTAAAACAGACAGGGGGTCTTACCCTCTGTTTGTAAATCCCGGCACAAAACGATCATGCAAGCGGTGGCCAATCCATGCTTGCGATGGTCGATCGCTGTGGCGACGCCGCGAACAAGGGCGGAAAACTTGTTTTCAGCGGTAGTCAGAGCCGTGGATACCGTTTTTCCCCCTTCCATGACGATATAGGCGCGACCCGACCGGCTTTCCAGATCCCGATTCAACGCCAGGGATTTCTCTTCCACCGTATCGTAGTTGAATTCCTCGATAGTAGAGTGGAGTTGGACAATCGCCGGGACATCATCCAGGCCTGCGACGCGCACTTCCGATTGGTTTTCGCGATTCAGTCCCCCGGTATCCAGATGGTCCAACCGGGCCAGATAGGTTGTCCTTACATTTGAGTAGCTCAATCGTCCGTCCACCGTCAATCTGTCGATCACCGCTGTTTTTCCCATCACGGTCTTGATCTGCGGATGCTCCAGGATCATCCGCCCGAACTGAGCCGCATGATAATCTTCCGGCGCATACACAATGGCGTTCCGCATGTAGCGGAGAAGAACAGCTCGATACCGACCATTGTCGTCAAAATCTCCCCACAACTCCTGAAATTCAGTTGAGAAGCCATGATTTTTTATATCGCCGATAATAAATATATTGTATTCCTTTTCCGGCAGCAAAAATTCCATAACCGCTTGCCGGTCTTTTTCAGTTAATTTCCTGATCATACCAACATCCTGCACATCTATTTCGCGTAACGGGACATAGTATCACAATCGTTTGAAAACTCAAAACCAACCAACGGGATATTTTAACGTTCAGACCATGTAAATTCATTTCATATCAATCTTCTTCCCTCTTGTCAACCCCAAAAAGTTCACGGCATTTGACAAGCGACGGTTTTGTCTATAGAATAAGAATATGCTTAAGTTGAGGGCAACACAATGGAACTACCGCTGAGTCAAAGTCTAGAAGATTACCTGGAATCAATTTACATGATCTCCCAAACTCAAGATACCGTCCGGGTCAAGGACCTGGTAAAACGTCTGCAAGTCCGGTCGGCGTCGGTTATCGGAGCCCTGCGCAAATTGGAAGACAAAGGATTTGTCGAGCATGAACATTACGGTTACGTAGAACTCACCGCGACGGGCAAAGCTGAAGCGCTCAAGATATATGAAAAGCACCGGACGCTGGCGAGATTTCTACGAGAAATCCTGGACGTGGACGGCGAGGCGGCGGAAAAAGATGCCTGCATGATCGAGCATTACATCAGCGATATTTCCTACAAAAAAATCATCGATTTCATCCATTATATCGAGACATGCCCCTCTGACCACGCATCGTGGTTGCAATCATTCAAAGATCACACGCCAAACCCAAAATAAACCATTTTGGGACTTGACAAAAAAGTTAGGCACGCCTATAATTTAGTTTAGTTATTTCACCGCGCAACGGGTGACAAGCTAGTTGAGGAAAAAACGACATGTTTTTGCGAGAATCTGATAAACATATGAAACAGATAGATAAAGAAGGGACAATCCGCAGTTTATCGGATTGCCAAACAGGAGAGGAAGTTCAAATCACAGACATCGATGCCGGGCACAGAGCCAGAATGAATCTAACCGGCCTCGGCCTAAACATCGGCGACATAATCAAAGTTCACCGCAAGTCACATTTTCACGGCCCGGTAGTGGTGCTTCACCGGGGCTCGGAGATTGCCCTGGGATTTGGACTCTCCCAAAAAATTCTTGTTAAAGGGTAGGCCCGGTGGAATTCATCCTGATTGGTCAGCCCAATTGTGGAAAGAGTACAATTTTTAACGACGTCATCGGTTATAAATCGGTGGCATCCAATTTTCCCGGCATTACCGTTCAATACACCCAGGGCGACATCGTTATCGAAGACGAAAACATCCTGGTGACGGACCTCCCCGGCACCTACTCCCTACAAACATCGGACGAAGCGGAGTTGGCGGCCGCCCAATATCTGTTTACAGCGAACCCCGGATCCGTCATTATCAATATCATCGACGCCTCGGTTTTGTCCCGCAGCCTGGAGCTGACGCTTCAATTGATGGAAATGCAAAAACCGATGGTCATCGCGCTGAACATGATGGACGACGTGAAACGAAAAGGTCTCCATATCGATATCGACGCCCTCTCTAAAATCATCGGGGCGCCGGTGATTCCAACCATCGGACGCAAAGGCGAGGGAATCTTCGAGTTATTCCAGGAAGCCCGCCGGGCGGCGCTCGAACAATCAATCCCCCGCATCACCGCAACCAATTCGACAATCGAGCCGGTCATCCGCCGCATCGCCACCCAATTGGAAGAGGCGAAAAACATCCCGGAGCGCTGGAATCCCCGGTTCATGGCCATCAAAGTGTTGGAAAAGGACCGGATGATTATGGAATACCTCCAGCCAAAGCTGAACGACGAGCATAAACAGGAAATCGACAATCACCTCGCCAGATTGGAATCAAACCACCATCACAAGAGCGAATTCATCATCTCCTCCATCCGCCACAACATGGCCTTCAACATATTCGAAAAAGTGGCGAAGGTAGGCAGCGCCCAAAAGAAAGACATCCGCCAAAGCCTTGACAATATACTGATGCACCCAATCCTGGGTTATATTTTTCTGGTCGGCATTCTTTACCTGATCTTTTTCACTATATTCAAGACTGGAGATTTTATCGAGCCGATATTCACCGGAGCCATCGAAAGAATCGGCCTTTTTATGAAACGGGAATTAGCCTCGCAGCCGCTGGCGCTATCGGGTCTTACCGGACTATTGGAGGGAATCGGCGGCGGACTCGCCATCGCGGTTCCTTTTTTGTTGCCGTTTTTCATCATATTGTCCATCCTGGAGGACACCGGTTATTTGGCCCGTATCGCCTATCTAACCGACAACATCATGCACCGCATCGGTTTGCACGGAATGTCCGTCGTACCGATGATCCTTGGTTATGGTTGCACGGTCCCCGGAATTCTGGCCACCAGAATCCTCAAGTCTCCCCGCGATAAGTTCATCACCGCAACCCTGACCTCCATGATTCCTTGCTCAGCCCGCATGATTGTCATCTTCGGCCTGGTGGGCGCATTGGTTTCCGTTAACGCCGCCATGGTCATCTATGTCATCAACATCCTGGTGTTGGGCGTCACCGGCAAATTCCTGGCAATGGCGTTTCCTGAAGTCAGTCCCGGTTTGATTATGGAAATCCCCCGTTACCACACACCCGAAATCAAGACAGTGCTCCAAAAAACCTGGTTCAGACTGAAAGAATTTTTGGTGGTGGCCTGGCCGCTCATTATCGCGGGCAGCGTCATTCTCGAGTTGGTCAAGTATTTCCGCTGGCATGAATCCATCAACAGCGCAATGGAGCCGTTCACCTCGGGGCTATTGGGTCTTCCGGCGGCCGTAGGTATTGTGTTGGTCTTTGGAATCATGAGAAAAGAGTTGGCCCTCTTCCTACTGGCCTCCGCATTGAATGTAAGCCTCGAATCCGGCGAATTGCTGAAAGTCATGACCGCGCCTCAAATCTACAGCTTCACTCTATTCGTCACATTCTATGTCCCCTGTATCGCCACCATCGCCGTATTGGCCAGAGAGTTGAGCTGGAAGAAAGCCGGAGCCATCACATTACTGACCTTGACCATCGCCATCATCCTGGCCACCGCCGCTCGCCTCGTTTTTTCAATTTAAATATTTTCTCCAACGGGAAAATCTGCTAAAATAGTTTCATGAAACGGAGAAAAGAATCCAGAATCCCCTTTTTACTCTTTATCCTGGGCATGATCCTATCGGTCGATGTTATTGGTTACATGCTCATCGAGGAGGTCGATTTTCTGGACGCCATGTACATGACGGTCATCAGTATCTCCACCGTCGGCTACAAAGAAGTGTTTCCATTGTCCCGCGCCGGCGTCGGCTTCACTATCTTTGTCATCGTAAGCGGTCTGGGCATCTTTTTCTCCGCGGCGGTATTCATCGGCGAAACCATCATCGAAAACCGCCTCCGTAAAATCCTGGGGAGACGCAGAATGAAATCAATCGAAAAAATGGACAACCATATCATTATCGTAGGCTTCGGCCGCATGGGTGAGCAAGTGACCCGGGAATTGTGCCAAAAAGAGGTGGATTTCGTGATCATCGAAAAAGATCAGGACCGTTTTGCCCGGGCCGAAGAGATGGGATTCGATGTAATGCTGGCGGACGCCACAGTGGAAGACTTTCTGGAAGTGGCGGGAGTGAAACGGGCGAAAACCCTTATCTCCTTGCTCCCCACCGATGCCGAAAATCTATTCACAGTCCTCACCGCCCGCGACCTAAACAGCGGCATCTTTATCATCACCCGCGCCGTGGAGCTGAATAACGAGAAGAAACTCCTCAAAATCGGCGCCGACCAGGTGGTCACCCCCCACCGCCTCACCTCCCAACGCATTGTCAACACTGTATTGAAACCCAATGTCGTCAACCTCATCGATCTGGTCACCCAGAGTAAAGATCTGGCCCTGTCATTGGAAGAGGTGCGAATCGCCGCTGATTCGCCATTGCTCGGCAAAACCATCCGCCAGTCGGGAATCCGGCAACAATACGACGCGATGGTGGTTGCCGTCCAAAGAGACGGAAGACTACTCTTCAATCCCTCACCGGATCTAACAATCGCCGAGGGCGATCTCTTGATACTGATCGGGCACAAAGAGGATTTGCTGAAAGTCACCTGAATTTGACTCTAATCCAGAGCCAGTCGAAGAAAAACTAGCTAAAAACCGATCAATTCACTTTAAATTTAACGGAATTTATGATAAAACCTGTACTATGAAAAAAGAATTTATGGACGCAGCCATCAAAGAAGCGGAAAAAGGAATGCGAAACGGCGACGGAGGTCCCTTCGGAGCCGTCATCGTCAAAGATGGGATCATCGTATCGGCCGGACACAACCTGGTGCTATCCACCAACGATCCCACGGCCCACGCCGAAGTTGTCGCCATCCGCCGTGCGGCGGAAAAGCTGAACACCTTCGATCTCTCGGACTGTGAAATCTACTCCACCTGCGAACCCTGCCCCATGTGTTTCGCCGCGGTTCATTGGGCCAAGATTAAAACCCTCTATTATGGATGCAATCAAAACGACGCGGCCCGAATCGGTTTCGACGATAAATTCATCTACGATGTCATCAAAGGAACAGCCAAAACCCAACAGGTCTCGGTCGCCCAAATCGCCCGCGACGAATGCCTCGAATTGTTCGAAACCTGGGGAAAAAAAGAAGACAAGAAGCACTATTAGGGTGATACACAAAGTACGGGCAGTCTTAAAACTGCCCGCGGGAATTACATTGATTTAAAGTACTTAAAAGCCTACATTAAAACTTTCATCTGATAGTCGATGGTGTATCTCTGTAAGTTATCACCACAATCCATGAGGCAAAATAGGTAGCATTCACTCTGGAAAGCCATCCGGTCATTCAGGACTCTTTTTCCTTCAATACTTTTTTTTGTTAGTTTTTTTAACATGGTTCCTCCTTTACTTTATATATATTAGAAACACCCGACTTATAGGTGTTATACTCTGATAACTCCCCTTTGATGATTCGCAAACTTTCAGTAACCACCTCCCCATTCCCCTGAAAACTTTAGATGCGGGCAGCCTTCAAACTGCCCGCGGTCATTACATTGTTATCAATTGCTTACATATCAGCTTTCAACTGATAGTCGTTTGTTACTGTTAGACCATTGATACTGCATAAGCCGACGCATTCGAAATAGCATACGCTGTGGAAAGCCATCCGGTCATTCAAGACTTTTTTGAATTTGACATCTTTTTTCGTAAGTTTTTTTAACATATTTTCTCCTTTTTCTAAATGTCCCATTTCCTTTACAAGTTCCAATTGTAGCAACTTGTAACAATTAACACAATATCAAATACGCCTCTTTATGAAAAAAGTTTCCACAAATTTTAAATAATAACAATTTATTTCTTTGTCCTTACAAAAAATACGCACGCTTTACCCCGCCTTAGTGGTATTCTTCCCGCCTTTGAACTTTTTATTGTTGCATAGGAAGCAGCGTTTTGATATAATTTAATTGAGTGTCTCAAATATCTTAAGGGGAGGGACCTATGAGTACAGTTTATCATGAAACTGGACTTTCCGAAGATGCCAAAGATGTCCATCGCGCATTGGCAAGCCTTATCGAAGAATTAGAAGCGGTGGATTGGTATAATCAACGTGCCGATGTCACCGGGAATCCGGAACTCAAAGCCATTCTGCTTCATAACCGCAACGAGGAAATCGAACACGCGGCCATGGCGTTGGAATGGTTGAGGCGGAAAATACCGGAATTTGACGAAGAACTTCGCACATATTTATTCTCCTCCGCCCCCATCACAAAAATTGAAGGGGGTGATGGCGATACCGCGGAGGGTGAAGCGAAAAATCCCGACGGAAGTCTTGGTATTGGGAGAACCGGGAGAGGAGGACTATCATGAGCGGCTTGTTAAAACGGTCGATGGCGCCCATCAGCGACAGCGCCTGGGAAGAAATCGAGCATCAAGCGAAAAACGTGTTATCGGGCAACCTATCCGCCCGTTCACTAGTGGATTTCAACGGACCGCACGGTTGGACCGCCGCAGCGGTGAATCTTGGAACCGTTCAATTCAACCACGCGGATGGGAAAATCAAAGAATTGAAATGGGGCAAACGGGAGGTTCTACCTCTCATCGAATTCAGGCTTCCGTTCGCACTGGATATCAACGAGCTCGACAATCTGGAACGGGGATTGAAAAACCCGGATCTAGATCCATTGGACAAAGCCTGCTACAATGCCGCCCGATTCGAGGAGAGCGCCATTTATCACGGCCTCTCCGAAGCGGGAATCGAGGGGATTGCAGAAATGTCTCCTTACAAACCGGTCACCATGCCCTCCACTTCAGCGGGGATGCAAGAGATCGTCGAGAGCGGCATCATCCAGTTGCAAAAAAACAAGATCGGAGGTCCATATCATTTGGTGCTTGGCACTCTCCCCTTTCAGAATATTCAGAAAGGCGACGATAGAGGCTACCCATTGGCCAAGCGGTTGAAGGATATGTTAAGAGGAGGCATCCACTGGAGCCCTGCCATCGAAGGCGGCTTGATACTATCCGGCCGAGGCGGCGATTACGAAATGACAGTGGGGCACGATTTATCCATCGGCTACCTCAAGCATGACGATAAAAACATCCACTTGTTCTTGACCGGATCCTTCACCTTCCAGGTGCTGGAACCGCGCGCCGCAGTCGAATTTAAACTTGGATGAACCATATTGGAAAACAGATACAACTAACAGCAATACCGGAAGAATTACTATCAAGAATCGAAGCCATCGACCAAGCGGTTGCCGGTGGTGGATTGGCCCATCCGCCGTCAGTGAAAATCGCGGTCTTTGACCTGGACAACACATTGCTGGACGGCGATGTGGGCGACGCAGTATTTGTCCAGTTGAAGCTGGATGAACAGGAAGGGCCGCTGGCTATCGATAAAGCGCCGCTCCCTCTTACCTGGCTGGAATATCGAGACATTCTCGCCCGGGAGGGAAAAATCGTCGCTTACCAGCGCATTACAACCGCCATGGCCGGGATCCCTCTCCACACCCTCATAAAAACCACAAGGAAAGTAATGGACTGCCAACTCCCATTCCTCCAGTGGGAGGGCGAGAAGATCCCGGTCCCGGCGCCTAACCCCATGATGCTTCAAGTTTTGGAGCTTCTGAGGCGTAAAGGCTACGGTATTTATGTCATCTCCGCCTCCAATCAATTCACCGTCAGGGAAGTGGGCCGGCGCTATCTATCGCTGCCGGAAAACCATTGCTACGGAATACGTCCTATATTGGAACAAAATGATGACGGCGTGGACATTTTGTCCCACCGGTTGGAGGAGCCGCTTCCCATAACAGACGGCAAAGCGCACGTCTACTTCAACCATATCGCGCACGATCCGCCGCTCATAACCGGCGGCGATAGCGACACAGACATCTACCTCATGAATCTCACCCATCCGCAAGGAATTTCAATCTGGAGGGGGGATTCAGGGGAAAAATTTCAGTATATCGTACAAAATATCAACCATCCCGGTTGCCTGTACACAACAAATTTTAAGAACTCAGCATAAACCATCGCGCTGTTTTCGCGTATTAGAAACATGAAGAGAATAGTTGTAATTTTATTTATTGTTTTGTTCTATTCAGGAATTCACTCGCTTTATGGGGCTGAGATTCGCGGCACCGTGAAGGACATTTACAACCAACCCCTGTCCGCCGTCTCCATCAAATTGCAACCAAACGGTTCCGCCACCTTATCGGACCGCGAAGGGAAATTCCTACTGCCTGTGCCACCGGAACTTCGAAAGAGGGCCCTGATGCTCCAGGCCACCCATAACCGGTACCATCCTCAAGAGCTGAAGATATCACCCGACAGAAAAATTTCAGTTTTGAACATCTTGATGATCCCCAAAGAACACATCAAAGAAGAGATCTCCGTCACGGCCTTAAACCGGCAGGAGCAAATCATCGATGTTCCAATGGCGGAGAGTTCCCTGTCGGACCTGGACATCAAGGAGCAAATGCCGGAGAATGTAGCCGGAACGCTGACGCAGGTGCCGGGGATTCATTTCATTGGCAAGGGAGGATTTTCCATCACCCCCAGCATCCGGGGGTTGGCGCGCCGCAGAGTCTTGATACTGGTGGATGGAGTCAGACTGTCCAGCGACCGCCGGGTGGGAGTATCTGCATCCTTTGTGCCACCGAACATGATTCGCCGCATCGAAGTGGTGCGTTCGTCATCCTCTGTCCTCTACGGATCCGATGCCATCGGCGGAGTGGTGCAACTCTTCACCGCTCCACAAACGATGCCGACCACACCGCAAAATAACTTTCACCTGAACATGAACACCAATGACCAACGCCTCGCCACCGGGCTGTCTTTACAAAAAAAATCCGATTCCCATTTCGTTTCGGCGGGCTTCAATTTCCTGCAAGCGGGCAATTATTCCTCTCCGATTCACGAGATACCTCACTCCGGTTACACCTATTACTCAGGAACATTGAACATCGGATATTTCAATGAAGAGAGAGACGTGACCATCGGTTACATGGGAGGATTCGGGAGGGATATCGGTAAACCCGAGAGGGGCGGCACATTGCGGGACTATTCGTTGGTACCGGAAGAATCGGAACAAATATTACGATTCAATTGGATCGAAAAAACGTTTTTGAATAACGGACAATTGAATCTACTCATATTTGTGAATCCCTCCCACTACAACCTGGAGAAGATTTCAGACTCAGAACTCAGCCGCCAGCAGGCCGTCACCGACGTAACCAACATGGGACTGAAAGCCGGCGTTCACAAATCCTTGAACGCAGACCTATCCTACCGCGTCGGACTGGAATGGTTCTCGAGGCAGAACCTGCGAATCGAAAACACCGACACCGTTGAGGGCCGGATGAACACGACAATCCCCCTCTCCTCAGGTTTGAGAAATGATGTGGGACTATTCGCCACCCTCGACTACTCCGGGTGGAAAGGGTTCGATATCATCGGCGGTGTCCGCTACAGCCATTTTAATCTCCAGGCGGACACGCAGGGAGTGTATCTGGAAAAATCTTCATTCGCCCCGTCTGCTTTCCTTGGCGTCACCCACAAACTAGGTTCATCAGCGTCATTATTCATTGATATCGGTCGGGCGTTCCGCCTTCCCTCCCTGAGCGAATCCTTCTATACAGGGATTACCGGACGGAAATACGTGGTGGGAAATCCCGGCTTGCTGCCGGAGAGTAGCGTTAACGTGGATACGGGGCTTAAACTTTTCTCCGATTCCATGTTCCTGGGATTGTATGGGTTTTCCTACTCAATCAAAGACATGATCGAACGCTACCGGGACGACGCCGGAATCTATACCTACGATAATGTGGCGAAAGGCAGGATTATCGGCATCGAGAGTGAATTTCAGCTCTTCCCTTTCCAGGGCCTGGAACTATTCGGCCACCTGTCCCTTTTTAAGGGAAGGACAATTGAGACCGAAGCCCCGCTCAATGATATCCCCGCCGCCCGCGTATTCCACGGCGCCAAACTATTCGCCGGCAAATTCTGGGCTGAAGCCAATTACCTTCACGCGTTCTCCAAAAAAGATCCGGGCCCCGCGGAAGTATGTAACCGTAATTACGATCTGGTGAATCTTAAAGGGGGATACTATTTCTCAGCGAATTTTTTCCTCTTCGCGCGGATTTCGAACCTGTTCGACACCCTCTATTACGCCAATCCGGACCCCGACATTCCCGAAGCCCCTGGGATCCAGATATCCGCCGGCCTACATTTTTATTTTTAACGCGGTCTCGTTTTGCAGTTGAAATTCCTCTAAAACTGTTTATTATTTAACTAAAGGGAGGATAACATGACAACCTTGAAAAAAGGGGCTAAAATTCCTGATTTCGTTTTGAAAGACCAAAAAGGAGAAGAGATAAAATTAGAGGACTACCGGGGGAAAAAAGTGCTATTATCCTTTCACCCGTTGGCCTGGACCGGAGTTTGCGCCACCCAAATGCAATCGCTCGAAAGCAACCTCCGCCGCTTGACGGAATTGAACACCGTCCCATTGGGCGTGAGTGTCGATTCGACAATCAGCAAAAAGGTCTGGGCGGAAACCATCGGCATTGATAACGTTCGCCTGCTATCGGATTTCTGGCCCCATGGACAGGTGGCGGCGTCGCTTGGAATGCTGCGTAAAGAAGAAGGAACTTCACAGCGAGCGAATATAATCATAGACGAAGAGGGGAACGTTATTTTCAAAAAAATCTACGATATACCTGAAGTTCCTGATATGAAGGAGATTCTGGAATTTCTGGAGAGCCTTCAATAGATCTACAAATCAAACTTGAGCGAACATTTCCACCGACACTGAAATAGGTGGGAATATAGGCGATATTTTTGCTTGACAATTTAAATTGGAAGTGGTAAAAAAGTCTTATGATTACTACATATGAAAGAGAATTGGAAGAGCGGAGAATTATTAAAAAAGAAACGCGGCTCTCCATGATTGTCGGCATCTGCGCGTTAATCTCAACTGCAATCTATGCTTTATTGGCGAAATACATCACCATCGACTTAGATCTCGATCCAAAGCTGCGCGAAGATCTATACGGCATTCTTGTTCTGGTCATTATTTTGATTATGATCGGAATTCTAGCGATGAGAAAAACGATCTATTACTCTCCCAAACTTATTAAGGATGAATTCAATCTAACCCAGATTTTAGAGAAATGGAGAACCATCGACATCATCCTCATCGCCATAGCGGAAACGATCCCCCTACTGGGAATGATCATCACCTGGATAGGCCTACCCTTCGAAAGGACCTGGTTCATATTTCTGACAGCCGGACTTTTGATGTTCATTTTGATGCCGATGAGTATCAAGATGAGAAGCAAACTGTCTATATTGCGGAATCAGCACCCGAACATTTAATGCAACAACCGGAACAGACTCATAAGCATTATCTCCCCACCGTTGACATTATCGTTCGCAGCGGAGATAAAATCGTTGTGGCGGAGAGAAAGCCCCCTCCCTATGGCTGGGCTTTACCCGGAGGATTTGTTGACCACTGGGAATCGGTGGAGGACGCCAAAAGCATCGCCTTGATTGATCCCCTTCACTTAGACAAAACAATAGTATTCGATCATAGAGAGATCGTACGGACGTTTATGGCCCGTTACCTGACACGATAATATCAGGTTGTAGTTTGTAAATAAAACTAAAATATAATATAATAAAATGGCCTGGAGATGCAGATGAATAAAAAGATTTTGTTAGTTGAATATGATCCCCCAGTCATCGACACCATTAAAGAACTACTATCCCATCCTTTATTCGACATTACGACAGCGCCGGAAGGAGATACAGCTAAGACAGTATTGGAAAAGAAGAACTTTGACCTGGTGATCACCGCGGCAATGCTACCGAAATTTCATGGTTTCAATTTATCCAGATACATCAGCGATAAGTTTCCTGCGACTAAGGTTGTTATTATAAGCGGGATTTACAAAGCCATTGAATACAAACACCAGGCGACGGGACAATACCGCGCCAATGACTTTTTTGAGAAACCTCTGGACAAAGAAAAGTTCAAAGCCCGGATTCTTGAATTACTGGACGTAAATTCCGCGAATCTTTCAGGCGCCGCGGCTCCAGCCACGTCACCGATACCGATTGTAGATACGGCGCAAATCCCTGCCATCAAGAAAACCCATGGTAGAAAAAGTCAATTCAGTTCCGATGATTTGTTCGGCGACATTATCAAAAAAATCGAAGAGAAACCAGGGAACCAGAAACCCACCACGACAATTTCATCCCATACTGACGATGAAGATGTGGAAATTCTTACGGATCCGACTCAAAGCCCATCCACACCACAACCGGCAAAACCGAAATCCTCGCCCTCGTTTGAGTCGGACTTAAAGGGCCTATTAGACGGCGGTCAAAAAGATAAAGACACCAAACGGTTTAAAAAAATCGAAGACGATATCTCCAGACGCTTTGAAGAGACATTATCAGGTCTTGGACTTAACACGGCCCCGAGTTCAACCAAAAAGAAACCCCACATCCCACCTCAGCCCAAACCGGAGCCCGCACCCCCCGCACCCCCCGCACCCCCCGCACCCCCTACTCCGCCTAAACCCAAAGCCTTCCCTGAAGAAAAATACGAATTCGGCAACTATGATATTCTAGGACTGATAGCCCGCGGCGGAATGGCTGAAATTTATAAAGCCAAAAAAAAAGGCGTCAAAGGTTTTGAAAAAATCATCGCTATTAAAAAAATCCTCTCAGGCTATGGAGAAGACGATAAATACATCGAGATGTTCGTTGACGAGGCTAAAATCGCCGCCGAACTTACTCATCCAAACATTGTCCAGATATACGATCTAGGGAAAAAAGACGACTTCTACTTCATCGCCATGGAATATGTCCATGGGAAAGACCTGAGACTCTTAATCCAACGCCTCACCGAACTTTCTAGCCGCGTCCCCGAAGAACTTGCCGTATACCTAACACTAAAAGTCCTGGAAGCGCTGAGTTATGCCCATCACGCCAAAGACAGCCATGGCAATAATCTTGAAATTGTACACCGGGATATCTCCCCCCCCAACATCTTGCTATCATTTGGCGGCGATGTTAAACTAACCGACTTCGGAGTGTCCAAAGCCCGGATAAAAATGCACCAAACCGTGTCCGGCGCCTTAAAAGGAAAATTACTCTATATGTCGCCGGAACAAGCCCGGGGAGAACGGGATATCGATTCCCGCTCCGACCTCTATTCAGTCGGCGTCATTCTCTATGAACTAATCACCGGCGAAAAATTATTCCTGGACACGTCCGAGATATTGATATTGAAACGGGTCCAGGAAGGCTATGTCAAACGCCCGTCGGAAATTGTCGATAACATAGACCCGCAACTGGAAAAAATCATACTCAAATCCCTGGCTAAAAATAGATGGGAGCGCTACCAATCTGCGTCGGAAATGGTTAATGACCTGGAGAACTACCTGCGTCACAAATTCGATCATATTCCGGCATCGATTCACATGGCCCATTTCCTTTATAGAATTTACCAGGAAGAGATCAAGAGCAAAGACATTAAAGTCGATCTCAAAGCGCTTCCATACGAAATAAAACCATTATCCGTATCAAGACCAGAATTCATACCATTCCCGATGGATGACGAGGAAGATTTCGGACAGAAAAAATCCTCCGATACCCAGGAGATGGAGGAACTGGAAGAGGGATTTGAACCTTCAGTGGAAATAAACCTGGACGATATTGATCCGGTGGAAAAATTTGACGATCCAGCGGAAAAAATCGCTCCCCCCAAACCAACGGAAATCATCTTGCCGGAATACCAAACAGATCCCGGTATCGATCAATCAGTGGATTCGGAATTGGATTTCAACCAGGAGCCTTTTATATTTGAGGATAACCCCAACCCCGCCGCAGAAACTTACATTGAAGAGCCACCTGTACGGGAAAAAACTCCGTCAAAGCCGGAATCACTTCCCGAAACATTTGAATTGGACGCGGAAATCGCAGCTCTGAAAAAAGCGGATCGCGGGAACGGAATCCGAAATTTCCTTATTATCTTCGTGCTCATCGCCATTGCCGGCGCCGCGGCCTACTACTTTTTGGTTATGAAAAAAACCGTTCCTCCCAAAATATCCACACCGGACACTATCGAAATCACCACGCCTGAAATCAAGAAAGAAGAGTCAACTCCAGTAACTGAAGCCGCCGCCGAAACATCCAGGGAAGAAAAATCCACTCAATCCTCCATACCGGTAAAGGAAGAGCAGCAAAAAAAGACCGTGGTACCGGATAGGACGCCACCCCAACGAGATCAACCGGCAGAAACTCCAAAAACGCCGCCGGTCAAAGCTGAAACAAAACCCGAGAAAAAGCTCCCTGTAGCGACGCCTCAAACACCCCCCCTGGAAATAAAAGAGGGGAAAAAGGCCGAAGAGGCGTCTCAAGAAACTCCTTTGCAAGAAGAAAATCCCGTTAAAACCGATCCGCCCAAACCTGAAAAACCCGAAATAAAAGAGGGAATGATCATTGCGGAAGTCGATACCCAGCCGGTCCCCATATCGACTTCCATGCCCAAAATTCCTAGAAAGATTATGAGATCTATAAAAAAATCCGAGACAATTATTGTAAGCTACCTGGTGGATCACCGGGGAAATGTCGAACGGATAAAATTTATCAAGAAGTCTCAATCTGCTGATTTGAACATGCTTATCATCGGAGCCGTCAAAAACTGGAAATTTCAACCCGCTGTCAAAGAGGGCAAAAAAGTTAGAATTTGGATGACAAAACCAATAATAATAAAAAAATAAGGAGTTAATCATGTCGGAATTCAACATCGATGATCATTCTTTTTATGAAGCAACTCTCAAAGAGGCCAAAAACAAGATCGAAATAATAGACACAAAAATTGAAGAAGAACTCGCCCGCGTAAAAGAGACAATCAATATGCTTCAAGAACAGAAGAAAGCGGTACGTCAGATTTACGACGGTGCCGCATTGATCCTGAATGTCCCCAACGAATTTGAAGATGACGAAAAAGACATTCAAGGCTGACATAACCGTTTAACACTCTCACATGAACTACTCACAGGCGCAAACTTATTTACAAAAAGTTCAGGAAAGGGGCGCGAAGTTAACGATCAATAATATTCAGGCTATTATTGACAACCTCCCCTACAACCTGAATAATATACAATTTATTCAAGTAGCCGGCACCAACGGAAAAGGATCGACGTCCCACTGTTTGACATCGATCCTGCAAACCGCCGGCTACAATGTCGGCTTGTTCACATCTCCCCATTATCAGAACATCCGGGAAAGAATCACCATCAATAAGCAGTGGATTTCAGAAGAGGATTTCGCTCATTCTTTATCCCGTGTCCATGACATTGCCGAGTCATTGGCAGCCGCCGGAAAAATAGAAAATATGCCGACATTCTTTGAGAATATATTTTTAACATCCATTGACTACTTCCACAGAAAGGGCGCAAAATTCGCTGTCATGGAGGTCGGCCTCGGCGGTCGATTGGACGCCACATCCACCTTACAGCCAATTGCTTCGGTTATCACCAACATCTCCTTCGATCACACCAAAACACTGGGCAAAAGAATTCGTGACATTGCTATGGAAAAAGCCGGAATCATTAAATCCGGTATCCCGGTCATCTGTGGTTGCTCGGTAAAATCCATTTCGAACACAGTTATCAGAAACGAAAGCCAAAAGCGAGGAGCCCCATTCCACAATGTTCTAAACTCTAAAAACAACCTCACGGTGGTAGAAAAGCCCGACCATTACCACTGCCTCTACCAAACGATCTCGGATTGCTACAGTTTTGATGTGTACGTCAACGGCCGTCATCAAACCCTAAATGCCGCGGCGGCAATCAAAACAGTGGAAATACTCAATCAAAATGGACTTGGAATCTCAAAAGAGACACTATATGACGGGATTAAGAACAATATCGTGCCGGGTCGGGTGGAAATGATTGACGGGACGCCACCATATATTCTTGACGGTAGTCACAATGAGGAAAGTATACGGGCGCTGAGTGAATTTCTGAAACAAAAAAACATCAAAGATATGACAATGATTTTCGGAGTTCTGCGGGATAAAAAGTACCGCCGGATGATCTCCTATCTACTTCCCCACGTAAAAAACGTAATCCTCACCGAACCTCAATCCAAACGGGCGTTACCGGCGCAGCGCCTCCTTCCTTATTTTAACGGGCACAATGTCGTGATAAAACAAGATTACACAGAAGCCCTCGGGTGCGCCCAAACTTTTTTAAATCCTGTGTTGATCACCGGTTCTATATATCTCTCCGGGGAGATGCGCAACCTTATTCTAGGAGGTAAGCATGAACGTGGATAAATTTAAAGAGATTGAACTCACATACCGGGAATTAAAAATCAAACTGGAACACAACGAAATTACCGCCGAAGATCTCAAAAAGCAACTGAAGAAGATGATGATGCTGGACGAAGACGGAAATTACTGGATGATCGGCGGAAAAACCGGCAAATGGTATGTCTACAACGGAACCGAATGGAAAGAGGGAGATCCCTACCAATTGATGAAACATTCGGATGCGGAAAGAACCCAGGTTCTCACTCAGAACAGCCTTGAAGAAACTCTCCATGAGGCCAAGATCCAGGGAAACGAGAGCGAGGGAGAAACCGCGGCCTCGATCGATGCAACCCAGGATTTCGAGATGTGTAAGTTCTGCCGGGCAAAAATACCCGCAGGCTCCGCGTTTTGCACCTCCTGCGGCGGCGACCAGAAGAAAGAGCAACCGCCTCATGCCGTCAACAAACCGCGAGGCGAATTCGAGATGCTGGTCAAATCGATAAACATCATCTCAATGGTTTTTTTACTCGGCGGTTTCGGTCTTATTATCGGAGTTCTTTTCGGCGCATCATTCGGAATTTTCGACATCATGGGCGACCTGATCTATCAATTCCCACGCATGCTGCAAGAAACTCGTGGGAAAATTCAAGGCGGCTTAATTTTCGCGTTTATAGGCGGCATGGGAGGATTTGTAATATTTTCTCTATTCGCCACAATTATTTCATGGCTTTATAACGCGGTAGCATTTCTTTTCGGAGGAGTCCGCTTCCGGGTAAAAATGTAAGTGGCGCCCAAATGGAATATGTCAAAACCATACTTCAAGATATTAACTTCTATAAATTAACAATAGCTATTTTTCTTCCGCTACTTTTTTTTTATATTCTAATCAGATTGTTCAACAGAAGAAAAAAGTAGATATTCACGGAACCAAGGGGCGATGAACCGCCGTTGACCTTGATCCCGTAAGTTGAATGATACGTTACGCCAACGCGGAGGAATTCTGATTAGCGGAAACAATGTTAACCGTCTGGTTGGCGATTTCTAATTCTTCGTTCGTCGGGATAATCATCACCTTCACCTTTGATTCAGGTGTGGATATAACTTCAAATTTTCCATGGGTTTTGAGGTTCAATCCCCTATCGAAAACAATCCCCAGCCCTTCCATTTCTTCGAGAGTTTTTTCCCTGACAAATTCGTCGTTCTCGCCGATACCTGCGGTGAAAATAATCAAATCGACACCATTCATAGCCGCAATATAGGAACCGATATATTTTTTCAGCCGGTATCCCATGATATCAACCGCCAACTGGGCGTTTTTGTTGCCTTCCACCACCTGATCATGGATGTCCCGCATATCGGACGACACTTCGGAAATTCCTTGCACTCCGCTTTGCTTGTTTAAAATGGAATCCACTTCTTCAAAGCTCACACCCTCCGATCTCTGAATAAACATAGGGATGGCGGGATCGAGATCGCCGCAGCGGGTACCCATGACCAATCCTTCCAGAGGTGTGAAACCCATCGATGTATCGACAGATTTTCCATTCTTGACGGCGGCGATAGAACAACCGTTCCCTAAATGGCAACTGATGATCTTGAGATCCTCCAGATTCTTCCCCATTTTTTTCGCGCCCTCTTTGGCCACAAAAAAGTGGGACGTACCGTGAAATCCATACCGCCTAATCCCGTATTTCTTATAGTATTTATACGGAATAGCATAAATAAATGCTTTTTCCGGCATCGACTGATGGAATGCCGTATCAAACACACCGGCCATGGGAATACCGGGCAATACATTCTGGGTTGCTTCGATCCCCGCAATGTTCGGCGGATTATGAAGCGGAGCCAGGGGGATACATTCTTTCAACGCATCCATAACATCTTCAGTGAGTAAAACTGTGCCGTTGAATTTCTCACCGGCGTGAACGACGCGATGGCCAACCGCAAAAATCTCTTTTTTGTCTTTAATAACTCCATCCTGAGGATCTGTCAGACGGGTTACAATGATATCGATACCATCCTTGTGGTTCTTGATGGGTTGCTCGATAACCTTTTTTTCACCGTTCCTCTGGTATTTGATTCTGGAACCGTCAAGGCCGATCCGTTCCAGCAGGCCTTTTGCCAGAACTTCCTGAGTCGCCATGTTAATAAACTGGAATTTGATAGATGAACTTCCGCTGTTAATTACCAATACTTTCATTTTTGTCCTCTTATCGAAAGATTTACTTTTCATTATACAACCTTTAACTAAAAATTCAATGGCATGATGTTCAAAAAAATTTTATGCCTTTTTTGTGAAAAAAGAGGCTGTGAAAAGCTAAAGAGATTTGAATTCTTCACCGTTCTATGTTAGTTTAAGATACATCTGAGGAGGTAGTCGATGATACTAGAAGAAATTTCGAGACGCAGATCGATTCGCGCATATCTACCAAAACCGGTGGAAAAGGAAAAGATGAACCGGATACTGGAGGCGGCAAAACTTGCCCCTACTGCCAAAAATCTCCAGGACTGGAAACTTCTGGTGATAGACGAAAAAAACATTCGCGAAGAATTAGTGGATGCGTCCTCTCCCCATCAAACGTTTTTGTATACGGCGCCGGTATTATTGGCTGCATGCGCAGTGAATCCCAATTATGTGATGCGCTGCGGCCAGCCGGCATATCCAATCGATCTTGCCATTGTTTTGGATCACATCACCTTGCAAGCGGTACGCGAAGGTTTGGGAACATGCTGGATCGGTTCCTTTGACGAAGCGGAAGCGAAACGGGTTTTGGGTATTCCAAACGAGGTGAGAATCGTCCAATTGATGAGCCTCGGCTACTATGAGAACGCCCCCCAGGCAAGGCCTCGCAAAGATACCGGCCAATTATTCAAGTGGAATCATTGGTAAAGATCACTGTATCCTGTATACGGTATGAAGTTGGAGCCCCAGTCTGATATCCGGGACCTCCTGCTGTTGGCACTCTTCAAAAAGTTTAAATGTATGCTGAAACTTTGCGGGATCAAAAAATTGAGGCTGCAGAAAAATCGGAACAGATGGAAGTTTGCGCCGGATCTCTTTGACAGCTTTAATATCCAGGTGGAAAGACGCCACCAGCTTCACCTCGTCGATGCGTTCCGCGAGCGAGGGATGAACTTCATAATCGAGGTTGGGCTTTGGAGCGACAGTCCACCATTCGAGGGGTAAATCCTGGAACAAACCGCCAGACGTTTCTATCGCGGTGAATAGCGATCTTTTCCGCAATAAGTCCACAAGAGGAAAGATATCCTGTTCCATTGGTTCGCCGCCGGTTATCACCACCATTGAAGCGGGATACCGGCGAATCAGCTCGTCTACCGTCTTGATGATAGCGGAAGGTTTCAGTAATTCACCGCCTTGCCACGCATCTTTTTGATCGCAAAATTCGCAATGAATCGAGCAACCGCTCAGCCTTATGAATATAGCCGGCTTCCCGCTATTGACCCCTTCACCTTGAGCCGACCAAAAAATCTCATTCAAGCGAATCATCTACCGCCTCACTCCGAATAAATCGCCCCGGCGTTTTCCGATTCCCAGATAACAACCCTGGATACCGGATATTTCTCCTTGATTTTTTTGTAAAAATAGCGGGACAGATTTTCAGCAGACGGCGAGAAATCGAATTCATCGTTCAACATCTTATGATCCGGCAACACATCTAAAAGATAACTTTTCACTTCCGTAAAATCAATGGATATACCCGCTTTATCAAGGGTATGTACCTCAAAGTACACCTCCGCCTGAAATGTATGCCCATGCATTTTTTCGCACTTTCCCCGGTAATTCTCCAGGAAATGAGCGGCAGAAAATTTTTGTTTGACAACCAATTCCCAACTCAATATCTATTCTCCTTTTTCAATCGTTGGATCAATGGATCCTCGAGCCCACACTCTATGAAAGCTCCGTTGCGGATATCGCAAGAGGGGCAAGCCAGACAGGGAATCTCCCCGCCGCGATAACAACTGACAGAATAAGAATAATCAGCTCCCATTTTTAATCCGAACCGGATAATCTCCACCTTTGTCATCCTCACTAACGGAGTATGCAACTGAAAACGAAACTTACCGGCGGAAGCGAAAGTGCCCTGATTGATCGCATCCTCCATTTTTTGAGTGAATGTTTCTGTGGTATCCGGATAATCAGGGGTATCGATCTGGTTAAAACCCGTCACAAGGTTGTAAAACCCGTGAGATTCGCCATAAGCCGCCGCTATCGAGAGAAAAATCCCATTCCGGAAGGGAACATAGGTATAGGGAATTCCCTCGCCATCTTTCGCTTCCTGAAACGAGGGAGGTATCTCTTTGTTTTCATCGATCAATGCGGATTTTGCCAATTCCTTGAGGGAAAAATCCACGACATGATAGCGGATACCCAGACGACGGGCAATTTTTTCAGCCATTTTCACCTCAATATCGTGTTTTTGCGAATAGCTGAACACCAACGCGGCCACGTCCCCGAATTGCTCTCGGGCCCAATATAATGAAGTGGTGGAATCAAGGCCGCCGGAAAATAAAATCAGAGCTTTTTCTTTTTTCATACACGGTATTTTACAATGATTCGCCAATTTTGCCAAGGCCGGAACCCGGTGGGAAATTTCTGCTCTCAGAGAATGGGAGTGAAAATCTATTGATTTAAATCGTCATTTACGGTAAGATAGGCTTTAACTTCAACGATAACCAGGAGGAATCATATGGCATACAATCTTAAAAACCGGAACTTTCTAAAGTTACTGGATTTCACTCCCAAAGAAATTTTATTCTTACTCGACCTTTCGGCTGATTTGAAAAAGGCGAAATACGCCGGAACCGAACAGCCCAAACTCACAGGTAAAAACATTGCCTTGATTTTTGAGAAATCATCCACCCGCACCCGTTGCGCATTTGAAGTTGCGGCCAAGGACCAGGGAGCGCATGTCACATATCTGGGACCCTCCGGCTCTCAGATTGGCCACAAAGAATCCATGAAAGATACAGCCCGCGTATTGGGCCGCATGTATGATGGAATCGAATACCGTGGTTTTGGTCAGAAAATCGTGGAAGAATTGGGCGCATACGCCGGTGTTCCAGTTTGGAACGGCTTGACCAATGAATACCACCCCACTCAGATTCTGGCGGATTTCATGACCATGAGAGAACACTCCAATAAACCGATGAACCAGATGACTCTCTGCTACCTTGGAGACGCGCGCTTCAATATGGGCAACTCGCTGTTGGTAGGCGGAGCTAAAATGGGAATGGATATTCGTTTAGCCGCCCCAAAAGAATATCAGCCCACTGCGGAATTGATCGCCCAGTGCCGGGAAATTGCCAAACAGACAGGCGCAAAAATCACTATCACCGACAATGTGGACGAAGCGGTGAAGGGCGCTGATTTTCTCTATTCAGATGTCTGGGTATCTATGGGCGAACCGGACTCCGTATGGGAAGAACGGATCAAATTGCTGAAACCCTTCCAGATCAACAAGGAAACCATTAAAAAAACCGGGAATCCGAATGTAAAATTCCTGCACTGCCTGCCGGCATTTCATAACCGCGAAACAAAAGTCGGAGAGGAAATTTTTCAGAAATTCGGCCTTAACGGAATGGAAGTAACAGACGATGTTTTTGAATCCGAAGCTTCGATCGTATTCGACGAAGCGGAAAATCGTATGCACACCATCAAGGCTGTAATGGTGGCAACCCTTGCATAACAAACTTAATAAGGGTAAATTGATCTGATATCACATATAGGGCAGGCAGAGCCTGCCCTTTTTTTTATTTAATATATTTTAGGGCATCCCAGAGATTGTCGGCAATAAAATCAGGTTTTTCGTTGCGGTCGGATAACTCTTTCTCAGCTTTTTTACCATGACCGGTCAACACTAAAATAGTTCGGCATCCCGCGCTTTTTCCGGCAATAATATCACGGCCGCTGTCTCCAACCATATATGATCGAGTTAAATCGATATCGAAATCCTTTGCCCCCTGCAGAAGCATTCCCGGCAACGGTTTTCTTGACGGATGAGGCATCGCGAACTGGGGAACCACCCCCTCCTCATGATAGGGACTGTAATAGAACCGGTCTATAATTGCGCCGGAGGACCGCAAAAAATGACTCATCCGCTCATGAATATCCTGAACCTGCTCCTCTGTGCAGATGGACTTCGCGATCGACGCTTGATTGGTTACCACCAATATTTTAAAGCCCCGAATCTTGATCTCCTTTATGGCGTCGATAGCACCGGGAAAGATTTCAATATCGGAATATTTGCAAATGTAGCCTTTGTCTTTATTTATAGTGCCGTCCCGGTCTAAAAAAACCGCAATATGTTGGAGGTTCCTCGTATTAGAATGAATATCAGCCTCCAGACAAAAATGAAGCCACAGCTTCATAAACTTCCTCTACCGAAATTCTGGTCATACAGCGATGATCGAGAGGGCAATCCCGGTGATTGCATGGAGCGCAGCCAGCCTTTTTATAAAGAACTCTGGACCGATTGGAGAGTGGCGCGGTCTTATGAGGGATGGTGGGGCCAAAAATCCCGACATAGGGAACATCGACTGCCGATGCAATATGAAGAAGGCCTGAATCATTCCCGAGAAAACAATCGCACAGAGAAATAGCCACTATTGATTCTCTAAGACTGAACTTCCCGGCAAGATTGAAAGAATGCCCGTCCGCCTCGGAAGAAATTGCGGAAATTTTCTCCCGTTCTTTTTGAGAACCCAGAAGAACGATCTGTAGCTCGGGAAAGTTAACGCATACGTGGTGGATCAAACGGGAAAACGACGAGGGCTCCCATTGCTTGGCAGTACCATAAGCCGCAGATGGAGAGATCCCTAACATCGGTCGTTCCACATCGATCCCAAAGCCTTTCAACCGTTGCCGCACCTCGTGAAGTTCCGGTTCTACGATCCCCAGGGAATGTGGGTAATGATCCTGAATTTTTTCCCCGCCAAACGCTTCAATTAAATCAAGGTAAAAATAAATATGATGCTTTTCATTTTTGGGGAAATGTTGGGCGCTGTCAAGAAGAAAACCTCGTAGATCCTTATTGTAGCCTATAAGATTGGGAATCCTGGCCAATTTGAACAACAAAGCCGAATGAAAAGAATTGGTAAAAAGAATACCGGAATCACAATCAATGTGACTTAAGTCGCGGGAAACGTTGAATAGTCCTTTTATACCTAAATCGTCGGGAATTGTCCAGATCCTCGCGATTTCAGGAATATGGATAAATACATCATGGAGATAGTGTTTGGTTACGATAATTATTTCGTTTTCTTCGTAAAGGGCGCGCAATGCCCGAATGGCCGGTAAACACATAACACAGTCGCCAATCCAATTTGGCGACCGCACAATTATTCTCATAGCAGTTAGAAAAAGCCGAATCTAATCTTCGTCATCATCTTTTATATCGTCGGAGTCATCTAAATCCTCTTCCTCGTCTTCCTCGTCTTCCTCGTCATCCTCGTCATCCTCGGCATCTTCCTCGAGCTGCTCCTCATCTTCGGCTTCATCAATATAGTCTTCATCTTCATCATCGCCGGCAAGGCTGAGTAAATCATCTTCCTCCGACGTTTCTATGTCGTTTCCAAGCGCTTCGAAGCTCTCGAGATCCATTTGGCCGCTCGCTTCATCCACATACTTAAAGTTTATTAATCCCAATTCTATTTCTTTCAATGCTATCGTCAACGGGTTTTCTGCATGCATATTTATTTTTTTCTTACTACCTCTTACCAATTGCTTCGCCCGTTTAGCAGCGAGTATGACCAGCCGGAATTTACAATCTATAAATTTATTATTATCCAACAGTTCCTCCTAAAAACACATTACTATCGATCATAACTAACAATCATAACCCAGAATCAACCTGGAAAAAATCATCAGGATTAAAAGAATAACACTTTAATTATACCAGAAATAGTCTGTAAGTCAATATTTTACAGAAATCCACCCTTTTAGGAAAAATAGTTACGGGGGCATTGCATTGCAACCCCCCACTAAATTTTAAAATATTCGTTTCTTTTTAATGCACCGAATCACTTAGAATCAAGAATCGGTTTTCCCCATGATCAACTCATACTCTTCATCACTGACCGGTTCGAGTTTACCGTTACCTTCCAGAGATTCCAGATCGATATCGGCAATACAGCGTACTTTATCATAATTAAGTGTCAAACCGCCAACAAGGTGCACTTTTCCGGTTCCTTTATCAAAATCACCATCGCTAAAATTGCAGTCTCTACGATCTAACTGAACACCGACTTCGGTGCCAGTATTTTTAAACATGATGTGTACGTAATCTCTATCGATGCATTCCTTTAAGGCCTTTGCGGTTTTTTCCGGTCTGGCCGCTTCTACTGGCTGTTCCTTCGTTAATCTTTTAACTAATTCATTCATGCTTGCCTCCTTTAGATAATCAATTTTAGTTTCACTCAATAGCGATAAAACCTATGAAGGAGAAAAATTAATATTAGCAAGGACCAAAAAATTAGTCAAGCTTAAAATCAATTTTTTGTAGTAATTACAGGTATGATTCGCTAATTCCCGCGATCGTGAATAACATCCCCCTCCTCTGCTCCCCCGATTAAAAATGGTGCGCCGGGATGGTGATTTTCGAGATTTTTTTTTACTGTGGCGGAATTGGAATTGGCATAGCAGTAGCGGCACAGATGACCGCAAGTATTGTAGGCCCCTATGTCGATACTCTCGACACACCCGCACAAAGCGCGTTGATTTTTATCCTTGGGTAAACGAATATCCCGGCCAATAATACGGCTGACAAGAGAATCGTCGATACAACGTGCGGGTTCTAAATGCCGGAGCCCCAATCGCTGTAAATCCTCGGCGCATGCCCGTAGCGCCAATCCGTTTTTTTTTGCGATTTCCATAAACTTTGCGGACAGCGTTTGCATAGTCTCACCATCAGGAGTGAAAATATTATGGCCCCTTAAATTTCGTTCGCATTTTTTATAGAGATCAAGAAAGCTAAAGATACAAGCATCGGTAAATCCCTTCAAACTCTCAGCCAATCCGCCGAAATGTTTAATATGAAATGCAACGTCCATCTTATGGGAAAAAATTACCGGGTCATACCGCCATACTACCCGCTCTTTTCCGATCATTCCCGAAAGGGAGCGGAAGGTATCGACAACCTGCTCCACCGGTGGAACATGTTCCTCCAGGATTGAGCCATATCCATTCAATGAAAATAAAAAATAAAAGCGATACCCCAATTTTTCCAACTCTTCAAGCCGACCCATCAATGGATAGGGATTTTTAGTCCAAAAAACGATACAATCTACAGTATCCGGGGATAGAATAATCCGGCTCACCATCTTCGGATTCATTGGATTGCGAACCAGTGCATGGCCCTCATTTAAACGATTTAAAAACCAATCGGAAAAAAACGCCGGAATATCGGTACGCCTGCTGGCAGAAATGATCATGGGAATAGAAAACCGATTACCATTCCTTGTAATAGGTCCCATCCAGGGCCTTACGTTCCGATTTGGTATACACATCATACACATTCTCTTCACCCCAGGATCCGGAATCTCTCTTGTCCTGGTAAGAACGCATGCCCCATTCATAGGTATTGGTAATTGGGTCGATGGGAATTTTTCTCAAGAACTTCTTGATTCTTTCCTTATTTTTCTCATCCCTATATTCGATTCCTTTCACCAATTCTTCCAATTCCTCTGGATAACCATAACGGTCATCATCCATTTTGATATTCTTCTCTGTCACGAATATTTTATATTCATCGATTGCAGAGCGGATAAGGCGGAGATTGCGCCGAAACTCAATCTCGCGTTCACGCTTGATAGATGTTTCGGCGATTGGAATCGCAATAGCTGCAAGAACAGAAACAATCAGGACTACCACCAATAATTCTATCAGTGTGAAGCCCTGCGTTTTGTACTCTTTAAAGAGATTAAACTTTAATTGTTTATGTTTTGGTCGTCTCATTTTTCAAAGGACTGCGGGCGATCTGACTCGATGGCCTTTTTACTCACCTTGATCCTATTATCACGGTCAACTCCGATAACTTTCACATCGATAAACTGCCCGATTTTATAATTGACATCCTTGATGTTGCGAATTCTCCGGTGGGAAATTTCAGATATATGCAGGAGGCCCATGGAACCATTCAGGATTTCGACAAACACGCCGTAATCTTCGATTCTGGTAATCTTGCCTTTATAGATCTTTCCAACTTCCACAACGGCTGTCAATTCGTTGATTCGCTTCTCGACCTTCTCGCCGACTTCCATATTCTGGGCGGCGATCGTGACCCTACCGTCATCTTCGGTATTGATTTTCACATTGTATGTGGCGACCAACTCCTTGATGGTTTTTCCACCGGGGCCGATAAGATCTTTGATTTTTTCGGGATTGATATGCATGGTTAAGATCACCGGAGCATAGGCCGACAACTCTTCGGAAGGTACCGCAATCTCAGCCCGCATTTTTCCCAGAATATACAGGCGCGCTTTTTTGGCCGCTTCCAGAGTACCGTCGATAATCTCATCGCTCAAACCATCGATTTTAATATCGAGTTGAACGGCAGTGATACCCTTTTCAGTACCTGCCACTTTGAAATCCATATCTCCAAAATGATCTTCGAAACCAGCGATGTCAGTCAAGATGGCAAAATCGTCGCCCTCTTTGACAAGGCCCATTGCAATCCCGGAAACCGGCGCGGTAATAGGAACGCCGGCATTCATCAACGCCAGAGTACCGCCGCATACGGTTGCCATGGAGGACGAACCGTTGGATTCCATTATGTCGGATACAATGCGAATGGTATAAGGGAACGTTTCTTCGTCGGGAAGAATGTTTTTCAAGGATTTCTCAGCCAATTGGCCATGGCCAATCTCTCTTCGACCGGCGCCTCTGAGAAAACTTACCTCGCCAACTGAATAGGGCGGGAAATTATAGTGAAGCATGAATTTTTTCGTATCGCCTGTTGACCACAAATCATCAACTCTCTGAGCGTCGTCATCGCTTCCAAGAGTGACGGTGGAAAGGGATTGGGTCTCGCCGCGGGTAAACACGGCGGAGCCATGGACGCGGGGCAAAATTCCCAACTCGATTGAAATATCTCTGATTTCATCAAATTCCCGGCCGTCGTTCCGTTTCCGCTCTTTAATCAGGGTTTCCCTAAAAACATTGTATTCCAGTTTGTGGAACGCCCGTTTCAATTTGGCGATCTTAACTTCGTCCTCTTCGCCTTCGAGAACGTCGTTGGATACAATTTTTGATTTTTCCTTTCTCTCTTTTTTGCCGACGGTAAAAATCGCTTCCCTCAAAGGTTCTTCATATTTAGCTTTCAAAGCCTCGTACATTTCTTTCAGTTCAACGTCTTCGGCTACCTGGACCTTATCGGGATTGATAAGTACCCTCTGAGCCTCACAAATTTTGGAGATACATTCTTTTGCAAGGATGAGAGCCTGTTTCAGGATATCTTCGTCGAATTCATGGCCTTCGGCTTCCAGCATAACGATATCATCTTCAGTACCGGCGGCCTGAACAACCATTTCCATCTCTTTTAACTCTTCTCTTCCCGGATTGACAATAAAACTTCCGTCTTTTCTTCCAATCTTTACAGCTCCTACCGGAGTTGTAAACGGAATCGTGGAAGACAGAAGCGCTGCCGACGCTCCAATAATCCCGAGTGAATCGTAATCGATGCTAAAATCGCCTGATAACAGCATCGCGATAACCTGAGTGTCATTGAAGAAGTTTTCCGGGAACAGCGGGCGGATCGGACGGTCGATCAAGCGGGACATCAAAACCTCCCTCGAGGACGGTTTGCCCTCCCGTTTGAAGAACCCACCGGGGATTTTTCCTCCGGCATAGTTGTTTTCACGATAATCAACCATCAGGGGAAAAAATTCCTGGGTTTCTGAAGCTTCTTCTCTCATATTGGCGGTTACCAACATCATGTTGTCTTTGAACGTAAGCACCGCCGACCCATCTGACTGTTTCGCCCAACGATGGGTTTCGATCTTAAGTATAGTCCGATCTATCTCAATCTCCACTGTTTTTTGCATTCATTTCTCCTTACAAATTACGTATATCTAACAATCACAGAAACATAAAATAATTTCATACAAATAAAGATTATTTTCTTAAATTTAATTCCTGCAATATTTTCAGATACCTTTGGTAATCTTTTCTTTTCAAAAATTGCAATAATTTTCTTCTGCGTGAAACCAGACCCAATAATCCCCTTCTAGAATGGTGATCTTTTTTATGGGTTTTAAAGTGTTCTGTAAGATTTTTGATTCTCTCGGTTAAAACAGCAATTTGTACATCTTCCGAGCCCGTATCGTTGTGTCCTCTCTGGAACTTCGAAATCAGCATCTGCTTAGCTTCGCTCGTAATACTCACAATTTCCTCCTATTACTATGATATCACATTGTATTCTATCAAAAAATAGCCCATTTGTAAACAAAATGTCTCTCGTAGATTTCCCTACTTACTTTTTGAAGTAACTATTTTACCACAGAATCGTATATTTTATAATATATAAAATGAAATCAATGAATTTACCGGGCAAGAATCGTAAAAAAAACGATGTTGTAAAAAAGATCGGCGTCCGGTATAATCTCGAAAGAACACAAACAGAGAAAGGAGAATCTAATGATCGCAATCGATCAAGTGAGTAAACTCTTTAAATTATCTAGAAAACAAAAGCGCGAAGAAAAGCTCGGCAAGAATGAGAGTTCGATTTGGGCAGTATCGGATATTAGCTTCAGTTGCCAGCCCGGAAGAATTTTTACATTGCTCGGGCCCAATGGCGCTGGGAAAACCACCACCTTGCGAATGATCGCCACAATGCTGAAGCCCAGCAAAGGCAAGATCGAGGTGGCGGGGTTCGATGCTGTCACTCATCCTCAAGAGGTGCGCCGGCATATTGGTTTTTTAACCGGCTCCACCGGATTGTATGACCGCCTCACTCCGAATGAATTGATAAAATATTATGCCGACCTCAACGGAATGGCTCCGGATGTGTTTAAAAGACGGAAACAAGAATTATTCGAATTATTGGGAATCAATGAATTCGAAAACAGAAGGATCGCGAAGCTCTCCGCCGGCATGAAGCAAAAGGTCTCGATAGCCCGCACCATTATTCACGATCCAGATGTGGTAATATTCGACGAACCAACAGTCGGTCTCGACGTGATAACATCGAGGAGTATTATCCAGCTCATCAAAAATTGCAAAAAAGATGGAAAAACCGTGATATTCTCCACTCACATCATGGGGGAAGTCAGTCTGCTTAGCGACGATCTGGCTATCATTCACAAAGGTAAACTTCTCTTTAACGGAAATTTTAACGACTTTTATCAGCACATGCAATCCCGGACCATCGAGGATGAATTCATCCGTCTGGTTTCCGAAAATGGAGGCGCCCAATGAAAACGGCATTAATTATTTTCAAGAAGGAATTGATGGATACTCTCAGGGACCGGAGGACATTGATTGTCATGATTATCATTCCGCTGCTCCTGTTTCCAATGCTGTTGACCCTTTCCACCAAAATCATGATGAAACAAAAAAAAGAGGCCCAGGAAAAAACCTTGTCTCTAGCCATTATCACCAACGACAATGCCGACGGCTTTTACCAGTTGCTCAAAGAGGCTGAAGGGATTAAACTGAAAGAGGGTTTAACCGAAGAAAACATCAAAGAACAAATCAAATCAGGGAAGCTTGACTTCGGATTGGTCATCGGTCCTGAATTCGACAGCATGGTGGCGAAAAACAAGCAGGGAATCGTGACCTTCTATCTGAAATCCTCCCAGGAGACAAGGATAACCGGACAGCGCATCGAAAAATTGCTGGAACACTACGAAACAGAGCTGATTGATACCCGGTTCAAGGAATTGGAGCTGGATACCAATATCAGCAAGGCCATTATCCTGAACAAAAAAGATATCGCCACAGTCCAGGAAAAGCTCAGTGAAGCGGTGGGCGGATTGTTGCCGTATATTTTTGTGATATTTTGCTTCATGGGCACCATGTATCCGGCAATTGATCTAGCGGCCGGCGAAAAAGAACGGGGAACCATCGAGACGCTTCTCGCCTCCCCCGCAAAGCGTATGCAAATCGTCATGGGGAAATTCATGGTGGTATTTCTAGCGGGAATATCCAGTGTGGCTATCTCGTTTCTAGGACTTTACATATCGGTGAAATTCGCCACAGATATCCCGGACGCGATTCTCAATCTCCTGCTGCAAGTACTCAATACCCAGACAATTTTATTGGTATTGACCCTATTGATCCCGTTGGCTATGTTTTTTGCCGCGATTCTTCTATCGTTGTCGATCTTCGCCCACACCTTCAAAGAGGCGCAAAGCATCATCACGCCCCTCAATATCGTTGTCATCGTACCGGTATTCATCGGCTTGTTCCCGGGAATTAAATTAAACGCCGCCACCGCGTTGATTCCCATTCTCAATGTATCGTTAGCCACAAAAGAGATTATCGCCGGGACATTTAAAACGGGTCTGTTATTTGAAGTCTATCTATCCCTCTTTATAATGGCGGCCTTCGCCTTGATTTTTTGCGCCCAGTGGTTCAAGCGCGAAGATGTCATCTTCAGAGGTTCCTGAAACATCTAGATAAAGAGTAAACTGTAAGTTAAATAGACGGAGGGCGGTCAATAGACGCCCTCCCCTTATGTAGACCACACATTTAATTCAGCGACAATCGTCGATATAACCAATCGGTTACTGTCTATAAACAATGGGTTATCATTCGCGTTTCGCAAGCGCCAAGCATCCAGCCAAAAGCTTTCCCTATGCGCCTTTCTAAAATGCATTCAATCTGGCATCCTTAATGCTGTTTTTTTTTGGAAAACATACATTTATTTTAGGAGAGGATTTTATGAACAAACCATTTGCAACATGTTTGCTGCTTTGTATTCTATTTTGGGCTCCGTTCCAGGGCTTTGGAGAAGTCCTACTGCGAACGCCCACCCATATTCTGGCCCTTCCACAGGGGCAGACGGATGAGGGGAATTGGAAAATCTACATTTCCTGGCGGCTAGACAGGAACAACCGGAAAGCGGAGTATCACGTTTACCGCAGTGCCGACGGAACCAATTTTTCACGGTTGACGGCGACTCCGGTGAAGGATTCGACAAATTATGTGGATGAAGGCGATCTTCAGTATGAACGGACCTATTATTATTACGTCACATCCACCGATTCAAAGACCGGACTTGAGAGTTCCCCTTCGATCACAGTCATCGCCGCCACCGGTCCGAAGAGCAACATCGTCATGAAACTCCCGGAGATTGTAACCAATCCGGCGGTTGGGCGAATAAAGGCGGGAGATATCAACGGCGACGGCCAACCGGATTTGTTGGTACTCAACAAACGTTTGACAGAATGGATCCCACAGGAAATCCTGGACGATGACGAGGTGGAGCAGAGCGAAGCCCACGGAAATGTCCACGTTATGGTGTTTTACAATGACGGAACCCTGGCTTGCGACATCGATTTGGGGGAAACAGACAGCCTGCCTGTGATCCCCTGGACCTTTTGGGATTTGACCGGCGACGGCAAAGACGAATTGATCGGGATCAAAAAAGATCCGACCATCAATGATTATTGCCTTTATGTGATCAATCCCGATTTTTCAGGAGCGGGCGGCTATGAAATTCTGGCCCGGGTACCGATCCCCAGCGCCAATTATTGGTGGGAACAAAAAACCATTAAATACAAGACCATCTCCATCGCCTATCTCGACGGCCAGAGACCTTACATTCTCCTGGGCAGCGGTCATCAATTCAACCAACGCCGTTACGTCAGGGCTTACACCTACGACGGTAATCCGTTGCTCACCACCCATTGGGAATTTTACGAAGCCCCTAACGTGGGAATCTCCACCTCCCACCAATTTGAAGTGGTGGATATCGACGAAGACGGCAAAGACGAAGCATTCCTCGGGATTTACGTCTTCGATGAAGACGGTCTGTGGCAAGCCCGTTGGGGCGGTCACCAATGGTCCCACGCCGACGGTGTGTGCGCCGGTTATATCCGCGATACCCCCAACGACAGTCCTTGCAAAGAGAAACAGGAACTCTATTTTTATCTAGAACAAAATCCCATGGGAATCCACATGACCGATTGCGTCGGCAATGAGATCAAAAAGTGGAGCGCTATCGACGATTGCGCCGAATCGAAACACGCGCATGCCGGTTGGATCGGCGATGTGGTGGACCGGACTCCGGGCATGGAAGTGTGGGTCTATTACAAAAGCCCAGGAGTCGGTATGTGCTGCCCGTATCTCTACGATAGCGACGGCATTAAATTCGAAATTATCGGCGAGAGTCTCCACTTCGGTTACGGCCCCATGGATTGGGATGGCCTTATGCCGCATGAAGTGGTATGCATCACCGACATTAACCGTCTGGTGGTGGATAAGACCGATAAAACCCTGCTTCATCTCACCCCGTTGGCAGACCCCCCAGAAATCGGCAACGGAGTGAAATTCACAATGGACATCATCGGCGACTACCGGGAGGAATTGGTCAATGTGGTAAACGCGGGGGACGGTTATCTATACCTTGACGTCTACACCAACAATAGCTACATTAAACGGCGCAAATTTTCGCCGTCCGACAATCGCCAATATTTGCAAAAACACCGTTGGGCGGGACACTGATCGCCACTAAATCCGTCCGGGGGCGGCAAAGCGCCTGTCCCCGGGCATATCCAGATTAGACCAACCAGGCATCGGCGTAATCTTTTTCCCCAGGCACCAACAACGGAACATAACCATGGGGCGGGATGACACGAACAATACCGTCCCCCATTGCCATTTCCAAAGAGAGTTTGAATATAGAACCATCTTGCAGCCCAGCGATTTGGAAGGGTATCCTCGTCTCGATAACCTGCCCCACACCTATCTTCACATCTTGTTGCCCGCCGGGAATCGGAATTTTCTTGATCTCTTCGCCCGCCTGGACGCAAATTGTAAGTTTGAGGCCGCCGTCAACTAATTCGCGCGCCGGCTTTATAGTATCGATACGTAGATAAAAGTGTTGTTTATAGAACCCAAAAAACATCTGCCGGACAACTTTTTGAGCCACATTCATGGCGCCGCCCCCGAAGGTCAGCTCAATTTTTCCGGCCCCGAACCAATCAAAATAATGGGTGATGTTACCGTCGATTCTCGGCTGAATTTGATTGATCGGTTGGGTTACAAGAACATCTTCGGCCTGTACCAGGTCGGCCACCGGCTTAAAAAACTCATCCGGAACCGGTGCATCGAGTATTTCAAAAATTTTTTGGAGATTCAATCGGTAAAGGCGGTCGAAAACATCGAGATCCGGCGTGTAGTTTTGGCTGCCGTACCACCAGAACCAATCGCTCCCTTCCGCTATAAAAATAAGGCGCATCACCTCTTCCTGATTTTCAGGCGACAATAGTTGGTATTTCTCGTCCACAGCGGCTTTTGCCTTCTCAAGCAAACGCCAGGCTCTGCGATCCTCTTCATCACCGATCCAGATATCGAAATTACCGTTGATCCACGAACCTGGAGCGTAGCGGGTTAGAACCCCGGTCTCCCTATCAGCGGCTTCTGAAAAGGTAATGGTATCGAGCGCCGGGTCGTCTTCAACCAAACGGAAAAAGTGGCGTAGAAATTCCCGCCCGCTCTCCCGGTAATATTCCCAGGCGTTCTCGCCGTCTAGAATAATAGGGACCACCAACTCTTTTTGGCCAGCGGCGGGGATCGCTTTGAGTCTGCGCACGAAATCCTCAGCCGCCTCTATGGGAGGGAACGTCTGGTAATAAAAACCGATCAGGTCGGACAAATAATGATCCCGGAAAAAAATGCGGATATCATGGCCGGAAAACACATAGGGTTTGTACAACACGTCAGGGTTCGTGACCGTCAATTGACGGTCCCTACCAATCGACACACCGAGAGATTTTTCGAGATTCATCTCATCTGTCGCTGTCCAGCGAATCTTCATTCGCTCCATGATGTCGAGGACCTCCGCAGACAAACTACCCTCAGAGGGCCACACTCCCCGAGGCCTCCGCCCGAATAACCGTTCCATATAGTCCATGGCGTCGTTCAAATGTGCAACTGCGTCATCCAGCCAGTTGAAGGCAAGCTCATACTCCGGAAGAGTGGGATTCGTCACCCGCCCCAATTGGGGATCGATGAGCAAAGGCAGGATAGGATGATAAAACGGAGTGGTGGAAATGTCTATTTGCCCGGAATCGGAGAATGTTTTGTACTCAGGAATCACCCGGCCCAGAAGCTCGCTTTCTTTTTGCCTGACGATTGCCTTGTCGCTCTCATTGAAATGGTGCCCCTTGGCGATGAGGTTGACGATAGCCTCGTCTTCCTGCTTGTAAAATTCATCGAAATAACACAACTTGAACCAAACCTGGATATCCCGTAGTTCATCAGAACTAAAGATCCGGCGCCAATCAGGATTGTTCCCCATATTATCTTTCTTTTTTTGGAGCAAATAGTGGAAACGGGGAAACGGCCGGATAAGGTGATCTTCATTGGCGGAAAAAAAATGGCGGGCCAGGAACCTCACGTCGTCCGGCTCCAGGTCCGCGGCGGGTGTGTCGAACAATTCCTGGAACCGGTCTTTGGCCCCCGCCACATAATCTTCCAATTGGCAAAGCAACGAAGGCACCAGATTATAGGTGGCTTTGATCTGCGGGAAATCTTTGAGAATATGCACCATCCCAAAATAGTCCTTCATCCCATGGAGCCGCACCCATGGCAACTCGAACCGCCGGGTGAACGGATCCTTGTAATAGGGCTGGTGCATGTGCCATAACAGGGCAATGTTTATTTTAGCAGACAGTGTTACTTCTCTCCTGACTCCTTCAGCTCCACCAACACGCCGGAAAAGCTTTTAGGATGGGCGAATGCAATGAGCGAGTCGTGAGCGCCGTTCCGCGGTTCTTTGTCCAGCATGCGGACCTCTTTGTCCTGAAAATCTTTGATCTGTTTTCTGAGATCGTCGGTTTCAATGGCAATATGATGGATACCGGGGCCCCGCCTGGCCAAGAACTTGGAAATCGGTGAATCGTCGGCAGTGGCCGCGGTCAGCTCGATGTGCACATCCCCAATCTTGAAGAAGGCCACTTGTACTTTCTGCTCTTCCACAATTTCGGTGCCGATAAATTCAAGCCCCATCACATCCCTAAACCGCTTAATCTCTTCATCAAGGTTTTCTACCGCGATAGCTATATGATCGATTTTCTTTAACATCGCATCCTCCTGTTCTTTTTTCAGGTACTGATAATATATGAATGTTCAGTTAAAATCAACATTGTCGCGGCAAATTATAAATTTTCCTCATAAAACAACCGCCTTTGCAGCCGCTGAAATGTGAGCAACCGGCATACCCAGCCGGGAATCTTTCCGAGCCGCCTCTCAAAAGCCGCCGCAGTGAAGGGGCAAATTCCACACTCCCCCACCTCCGGGCAATCGATACAATCTATTGTCGGAGTGCGGGCGAAATCATGCCGCAGTATTGCGTAATGTTTCATAGTCGAAGAATAGGTGGAATCGAACGAATCAATAAAGGAATCCAGATTTCCGAAACACAACTCCCCCGCATCCTTGCATTCGGTATCCGTGGTAAAATAGCCCCATGTCCGGTGACAGCCCCAGACCACGGGCCCCGGCGCCAACGCCAACCGATCCCTACCGCCGTCACAGCAAAAGACGCTTGAGGATGGAATCTCCTGAAAGTTCAAAAAGGGATTTTCACCGGTCCGCCGGCGAATGTGCCCCAATAATTTGCGCACTGTGTCGAATGACAACTCCAATCGCCCGAATTGCTCCTCGCTCCATCGCCGGGTCATATCAAAGGCGATGCGAAACTCTGGAACGCCTGTCTCCACTAACGATTCCACTAAATTTACTGTCTCTTCCGCCCGGGAGGGGGTGATAACGGAATTGAGAGCCAGATCAATCGCCGGAAGTCCTTTCAATTGATCAATTCGCCTCCGCAGCGATCGAAAGCTATCCCGCTGACGCAACCGGTCCTGCGAAGGTCCGTCGAAACTCAAGTAGACACGGAAGCGGTGGTTTGCCATGAAACCGATAAAATCATCATCCAGTAAACTGCCGTTTGTGGTGACCGTATACCGAAATGTCCTCCCGTCGAACCGAGCCCGCTCACACAAATACGCGACCGTGTCGCGAATCCGATCCTTCGCCAGCAATGGCTCGCCGCCATAAAAGATTATATCGACGACGCCCCGGTGAAGATACGGATAACAAAATGCCAGAAAGCGTTCGATTTGTGGGTAGGTCAAATAAGAGGGCGTTTTTTTTTGCCTGCAATACGAGCAATTAAAATTACAATCTTCAGTGACAATAAAAGAAAGAATCGATAACTTCATCATGAGAATAACCAATGGTTTAATTCTAATCAGAGTTCAGGATGTTGTCAAGGGGCGTCAACATACCAATGCGCCGGGAAAAACTAAAATGTCCGTCATTCCAATTGACAACCTGAATCAATATTGTTATAACTAAATCAGAAATTTGACCCCAAAAAGCGAAAAATGATGAAATGTCCGGCATGTGGATTTATTAATTCGGAGAAGAATGCACGATGCGAGGAGTGTAACCTACCTCTCTACGAAACCGATCCATCAAGTGGAGAAGGAATCACCCGAGCAGCCTCAAGCAACGCGGAATTCAAGATCAACCGCGGCATCTTGTTCGGCGGGCGCTACAAAATCATTAAAAAAGTGGGGCGCGGCGGTATGGGCAGCGTGTACCTGGCGCAGGACACAGAACTTGACATCGAGGTGGCCCTCAAGATCATCCATCCGGAATTCGCCACCAATCCCAGGTTTGTCAAACAATTCAAAAAAGAGATTCTACTGGCCCGGGAGATTACCCACGAGAACATCGTCCGCATCCATGACTTCGGCGAAGTCAACGGCATCAAATTCATTTCCATGCAATATATCGAAGGCAAAAATCTGGAGCAGATCATCTCCAAAGGCGGCGCCATCCAGGTGGACCACGTGTTGGATTATAGCCGCCAGATATGTTTGGGACTTCAAGCGGCCCACCGCAAAGGGATCATTCACCTGGACCTCAAGCCCCATAATATTTTGGTGGACAAAGAGGGGCAGGTTTTTATCGTGGATTTCGGTCTGGCCAAATCGTTGGAACGGGGACAGGCTCCCCTAACCGGCAAAATAATCGCCACACCCGAATATATCTCCCCTGAGCAAGCCAAAGGGGAGGCGGTCGATAAGCGGACCGATATCTATTCCCTGGGTTGCATCATGTATGAAATGGCGACAGGTACGACGCTATTCTCCGCAGAAACCGTTGTTGGCTACATTCAGAAGCACATTCACGACGCGCCTCCTATGGCGTCGGAAAAGAATCCCAAAATCTCCCGCTATCTGGACAAGATGATTCTCAAGTGTCTGGAAAAAAAACCCGCCCACCGCTATCAGGAGGTGATCGAGATATTATCGGACCTCGAGGCTGAGAAGGTGGAAATCGGCCTTTTCTTTTGGTCGTTTCGCCGCTACAAAATCTTGAATAAATTGATGATCGTTTTCCTTTTGGGGATGCTGGGAATCCTGGGATATCTCTATGTCAAGAAAAGCATCACCACCCCCGCCACATTGATGAGTCCGGCGAAGCGGTCGGTAGCCATCATGTACTTCGACAACCTCACCGGCGACAACTCTCTCGATTACTGGAAGCGGGCATTCGCAGAATTGTTGACCACAGACCTCGGCCAGTCTCTCTATTTTAGAGTCATGCCCGAGGACCAGTTATATCACATTCTAAAAAGCTCAGGCTCCAGCGAACCGGTCACCTCTCCGGGAGCGATGGAGGAGATCGCCCGGCAGGGCAATGTGAATTATGTGGTCAAGGGACAATTTTTCAAAGCCGCGGGCGTGTTCCGGGTCTGCGTCAAACTCCTGGATCCCACGGACGCCAATTATATATACACCTGCTATGAAGACGGCGAAGGGGAGCGTAGCTTCTACTCCATTGTCGATCGCCTCACCCGGAAGATCAAATCGAGATTCAACCTCTCGTCCCGGCAGTTGATGGCGGATATCGACGAAGAGATCGGCAACATCACCACCACATCCCTAAAAGCGCTGGAGTATTATCTCGAAGGGAAAAAACACCAGTTCGAAGGCCAGTGGAACGATAGCAATACTTTCTTTCTGAAGTCCATTGACGACGACCCAAAATTTGCCCTTTCTTATAGCAATCTTGCCACGAACTATGTTCATCTGGGAAACGAAGCCAAAGGAGCTGAATTTTTTTCAAAAGCACTCGAAAATAAAGACCGCGTATCTTTGCGGGAGCAATACCTCATCAGGGGATTCGAGAACTCCTTTTTAAAGAACAATTACCAGGCGGCTATCGACATCTATAACGAAATGTTAAAAATCTACCAAAACGATGAAGAGGGGAATCTCAATATTTCCGACCTATACCGCAATATGGAATACTTCGATAAAGCGGTGGAACGGCTGGAGGCGGTACTGAACGGCAACGACAAATCTACCGGCGCCATCATCAATCTCATTGTTTTGAGGATGATTGCCGGGCAATACGATAAAGCCCTTGAAATATTGGACTCTACGGAGCCAGATATTATAAATAAACCAATAGCGCACTTTTTTCGCAGCAGGATATTCGTTTGCCTGAACCAATTTCACGAAGCGTTGGCGGAGGGTGAAAAAGCGTTTTCCTTAGGCGGTAATATCGCGAACATTCACACAAACCTCGGCCATATCCATCGTCTTCTGGGAAGCCTTAGGGAGGCAGAGCAAATATACCGGGACTTAATCCAAACCGGGGATACATTCTCCGTTTTAGAGGGCCACCAGTGGCTTGCCTATCTTTTCTACGAAGAGGGCGAGTACGGGAAAGGGGTTCAGATTCTAAAAGAGGGAATTCAGTTCACCCGAGAGCATCATCTACCTGAATGGGAGGCTGAGTTTCAACTTTTTACTAGCGATGGTTATACCCTTATGAGTAGATTCGAGGACGCGCAACACGCGAGCCAAAGGAGTTTGCAATTGAGCGAGGACCATAATATGCTCTTCTGGAAACGCCCCGCATTACATTCACTTGGCCTGTCATACCTGAGACTGGGAGATACTAAAAAGGCGGAAGAGACCTGCGGGTTGCTGCAATCGCTGCCTGAATCATTTTTCGGCCAAAAACATTTGCGTAACTATCACCATTTATTAGGAGAGATAGCATTTTCGCAAGGTCAGTTTAAAAAAGCGATCCGGCACTTCCAGATCGCGGTCTCCCGTCTCCCGGCCCAAAACAGTCCGGATGATTATCACGCCCTCTATTTGTTTTCCCTGGCCAGGGCATACGACGCCAATAACAATATCGACGAAGCCATCGATACTTTCTCCAAAATTACGCAGTTGAATTTCGGCAGATTGTATTATGGCCCTCTTTACGTAAATAGTTATCTCCGCCTGGGTGAAGCATTCCAGAAAAAAGGCTGGGAAAATAGGGCGCGAGCAAACTTCGATATATACTCCTCAAAGCGGAAACATTCCTCCCACCGGATTCCTGGATCAAAAAAATAAAAACCGATATATTTGTTTAGATGGAGATGGACGTTTTACCAATAAGGAACCCCACCAAGGCATCTCTGCTTGCTGTCTTCGAGCGCAATTGACGCGTCCTGGCTGTCTTTCAGCTCTTTATGAGCAGTTTTGAACGACTCTTCAGCCTTGCTGAGTTTTTCCTGATCCACTTTGCCTGTTTCTTTGGCATCTTCGATAAATTTCCACACATCTAACAATGATCTTAGAATATCGGCCGAGTTTACACCGGAACTACCATTCGTCATCGATCCCTCCTGGTATCTTTGAATTTAACTTTATTTTAATGGCAAAGGACAAAAAAATCAATGGCTGCAAAAAAAAATTATTTATTCAAAAGCGGCCCCAGATGGGGCCGCTTTGGTATATTTCGTTGATTTATAGATTCAAAAAGTATCGCTTACAATCCCATCTCTTCGATAATATGTTTGGCGCCGGCGAATTTATCGGTAACAAACAACACATAGCGGATATCCACCTGGATGGTGCGTTGCAATTCCGGGATTACATAGTAATCGCCGATCACGCTTTCATATGTCATATCGAATACAATTCCGATCTGCTCGCCGCGTGCGTTCAACACCGGCGAACCGGAGTTGCCGCCGGTGACATTGGTGGTGTTCAAAAAGCAGGTCACGATGTCGCCGCTCTTCTTATCGACATACTGGCCAAAATCTTTATTTTTATGTAATTCCTTCAGACGTTCCGGTACATTAAAGGGCGCGGCGCCTTTGTCTTTCTGAAGGACTCCTTGCAACGTCGTGACCGGTTTGTAATAAACCGCGTCCCTGGGGCGATAACCTTCGACAGTGCCGTAGGTGAAACGGATGCTGGAATTGGCGTCAGGCGCCAGATTTCCTCTTTTTTCCATCAACGCCGACAGGTACACTTTTCTCAGATCCGAGTATTCCTGATCCAACGCTTTGCTTTTTTCCCGCAAAACCCTGGCCTCTTTTTCAAGATCCGCGATTAATTTGATAGCCGGGTCTTTCTGGGCCATCAACTGCTTCAGATTCATCTTCAGCATCTTGAGGCGCGCTTCGGGATCCATTAATTTGGTATTGTCATAGATATTGTCCACGAACGCATCGATGGCTTCAGGAGATTTTTTCGCCATTAAATCTTTCAATGCTATAGGAACGTCTTCGATCGACAAGTCCGACATCTTTTTCAAGATGTATTTGGCGTAGGCCCTATCGACATCGGGATGATAACCCCGTTCGGCGATTTTCTGCCGCATGGTGATCATGGGGATATTCCGTTCCTGATAGGAAGGTTCCCGCTTGATGTCCGGCTTCTGCCGTTCGCTTACGGTACGGTAAATGGTATATCCGTTACCCAGTACTGCGGGGCCGACAAAGCGGTTGAAAAGCATAGCCAGCCTGTAGTTGCTATCCTGAAACGCCGTGTAATTTTCCATGAAGGCATCTATTTTATCGAGGACGGCGCCGTATTTTTTCTGCCGCTGGGGATTCTCGTTAACCCAGTCGGTGAACGCTTTCATCTGCGCCGCTTTTTTGCTCAGCAGGTCAACGGATGTCATACCCTCGAGTTTGCCGTTGCGGTTTTTAATGGAATTCCAGAGTCCCTTCACCTTGCCGGCGTATTTAATCTGGATTTCGCGATCGTTTTTGCCCGCGTCTTCAAAAAAGGCGACCAACTCTTCCATCAATACCTTGCGCTCGGCCAATTGCTCCATGTCTTTTTTCAATTCAGCCAGCGTCTGATTGCGGTAGGTTCTCCCGGGATAGCCCATCACAAAAGTAAAATCGCCGTCTTTCACCCCATCCAGAGAGATTTTGAAGAAAGATTTGGGGGCATACGGCACATTGTTTTCATTATACTCGGTGCCCACTCCATCTTTGGAGATATAGGCCCGCAAAAAAGTGAAATCACCGGTGTGGCGCGGCCACATCCAATTATCCACTTCGCCGCCGAAGTTACCGATATCCTTGGGTGGGGCGTACACGATGCGGACATCTTTCAGCCGTTTGAATTTAAACAGGTAGTAACGGTTCCCGCTATACATTTTTTTGATCTCACAGCGTAAATCTTTACCTTTGCGCTCGGCTCCGGCAATGAGATACTTGCCTTTGCGCTCCAGAGCCTTGTATTTGGCCAGGTGGCTCATGTTGCGGCGCACCGCCGAATTCATCTGCCGCGTAACCTCTTCATACCCGATCAAGACATCGGCGATGTAACCTTTGGCCGGGATTTCATCCTTCTTTTCCCGGGCCAAAAAACCATGCTTCAAATAATCATGCTCCTTGGTGGCGGCACGCTGGATGGCGCCGAAGGCCACATGGTGGTTGGTGAGGATGAGTCCCTGCGCACTGACAAACTCGCCGGTCCCCCCGCCAAGGTGAACCACCGCGCTCATGAGACCGGTACCGTCCTTTTTATATAAATCCGCCGGATCCATCTTCAGTCCCAGATCATTGAGACCGAGATCCGTCATCTGGTGCGGCATCCACATCCCGTCATCCGGGAATACTGCCACAAAAAGTCCCATTATTAACGTAAAACATGTTAATTTTTGCAATAGCGACATAAATCGACTCCTTCTTTTTGATGTAAAATTTTTACTTATAATTATTATACGCAATTATTTTTCCATAGTTCAACTGTTTTTGAAGGAATTTTTCTTTCAGGGAAAATACTTGAAAAATTCACGAGAATGTGTAATAGTTGATCATTCCCATTAAAATACGGACGGCGCATCATGAAAAAATTCAAATGGCATATTTCACTGGCAATCGGCCTGCTTCTCTCGTCGATACTGGTATATTGGTTACAGATCGAAATTTTCGCCCGCCCCGGCGAAACATTCTTCTATTTGTTTCAGGACATGGCGTTTTTGCCGGTATCGGTTCTGCTCGTCTCCCTGGTGATCAACGAGTTGATGGTCTTGCGGGAGAAACGAACCATCCGTCAAAAAATGAATATGGTGGTGGGAACGTTTTTTATTCAATTGGGGAACCGTTTACTCAAGGAGTTGTCCCAATTTGACGGGCAAAATACCGATGTGTGCCGCCTATTTGACCGGCAACACGAATGGAGCGATGCCTTCATCAAAAAAGCCGGCCGTACCATAAAAAACCATATCTCGGCCATCGACATCCGCCGCGGCGATCCAAACCGCTTGAGGGAATTGTTGACCAACGAAAAAAACTTCATCATCCAATTGCTGGGCAATCCCAATCTTCTGGAACACCAGGATGTCACCGACCTACTCTGGGCCATCTCCCATCTCAGCGAAGAGCTGGCTCTGCGGGACGATCTCGCCAATCTTGAAGAAGAAGACGCCAAACACCTGGGCAACGACCTGGCCCGCGCCTACACCCTACTGATTTGCCAATGGCTCTCTTATATGCGCCACTTGCGGGACCATTACCCATACATCTTCTCCCTGGCCCGCCGCACCAACCCCTTCGACCGGAACGCGTCGGTCCCCATCCGCTGACCAAATCAAGAAAAATCACTTGAAATAAAACAAAGCCTTGACAATTAAATTCACAACAATTATACTACTTTCCACAAAATGACCGGGAGTCATTGTTTCAACTCGCACACATCAAATGATTACTGGTTAATCTCACTGGAGGTAATAATGGGAATAGCGGAACGACGGCAACGGGAAAAAGAGAAACGCCGCCGGGCCATCATCGCGGCGGCGGAAAAGGTATTTTTCACCAAAGGGATCGAGCCCGCCACCATGGACGACGTGGCGGAAGAGGCGGAACTGAGCAAGGGAACCCTTTATTTGTATTTCAAGAATAAAGACGACCTGTTGCACGCCATTGTGCATAGGGGCCTGGATATACTGTACAAACGGTTCGAGAAAGTCGCCCGGGGCCGGGAACCGGGAATCGAAAAATTGCAGGCCATCGGCAAGGCCTATATCGGATTCTTCCAGGAAGACCGCAATCATTTCGACATCATGATGCACAAGGATCCCAGCCGGATCGAGCTCACGGATATAGAAGAGAATCCCAATATCGCCTGCTGCAAAGAGACCGGCGACCGGATTTTCAGCCTCCTGGTGCAGGTCATCGAGTCGGGAATCAAGGACGGCTCCATCCGGCCGGACCTCGAGCCATTGAAATTATCCATCACTCTCTGGGGCCAGTTGAGCGGCGTCTTCCATTTGGCGGCAAAAAAGGAGAAAATGCTCAAACAGATACTGGGACTCGATCCTGAGGATTTGATCCACTACTCGCTGGAACTGACCACCCACTGCATCGAGAATACAGCCGCCTCAACCGGAGGTAGAGAATGAAGAATCTGTCGATATGGATTTGGGCGCTGTTTTTTTGCATCCCGGCAGCCGGTCTTCAGGCGCAATCCCAATTGGACAATTACATCCAATTGGGATTGAAGAACAATCTCGCGCTTCAGCAAGAGGAGTTTTCGCTGCAAATGAGCTTGCAAGCGTTGAGAGAGGCGAAGGGGATGTTTCTACCCTCCATCTCTATCGAGGCCCGCTATTCATTTGCCGGCGGCGGGCGGCAGATCGACTTCCCCATCGGAGACCTGTTCAATCCCATCCATCAATCATTGAACCAATTGATGGCGGTCCAGGGAGCCCCTCCCCAATTCCCCACCGACCTGGCGAACCAGCAGATTCCCTTCTTGCGGCCGCGGGAACACGAGACCAAGCTGCGGGTGGTGCAACCGGTGTTCCAGCCTAAAATCCTGCACAACCGCCGCATCAAATCGTTCTTGAGCCGCCAACAAGAGGCGCGTGTCAATGGATTTTCCCGTCAATTGGTACAGGACATCAAAACCTCTTATTACACCTATTTGAAAACGCTGAGAGTCCGGGATATATTGCAAGACACCCGCAAACTTCTGGAGGAGAACCTCCGGGTGAGCCGCAGCCTGGAGGCCAATCACAAAGTAACGGCTGAAGTGCCGTTGCGCTCGGAGGAGGAGCTACTAGCCCTTGACCGGCAATTGGCGGACAGTGCGAAGCAAGTCGCGCTGGCGGCGGCCTATTTCAA
>CAZBHS010000030.1:0-72659 GCA_964491915.1 uncultured Clostridia bacterium | reverse complement strand
CAAATTCGAGCACATACTCATACAACACCCTCAACCAACTGACCGAATCAGCCTCGCATCTCTACAACTACGACCCAGACGGCAATCTCACCAGAGAAACCGACAAAGCCACAGGAGAGCAGAAACTCTTCTACTACAGCAGCGACAACCGCCTCCTCCGCTTCGAACACATCCCTCCCGGCCAAACCACCCCTGCAACAGTGGCCACCTACACCTACGACACCTTCGGCCGCCGCCTCTCCAAAACCGTCAACGGAGTGACGACACATTTCCACTGGGAAGGCGACAACCTGGCCATGGAACTCGACGCCTCATTCAACCCCATCCGCCGCTACACCTATGGCATCGGCAAAGACTCGGTCGAAGGCCACATCGAATTCTCCGAAGCCTCCTCAAACCTCTTCGCCCACCCCTACGGCTGGTACTCCTACATCAAAGACCAGGTGGGCACCATCTACAAAATCTTCTCCCACCAAACCCAGACCACCATCACCACCCGCCACACCGACACCTTCGGCAACCTCCTCTCCCAAAGTGGCCCCAGCAAAGGCAACCTCGGCTTCCAGTCTAAATACTTCGACCAGGAAAGCGGTTTGAGTTATTTTTATCATCGTTACTATAATTCTAACATCGGTAGATTTATTTCAGAGGATCCAATTGGTCCTGCTAGCGATTTGAATCTTTTTAGATTTGTGCAAAATAATCCAGGCAATCTCATTGATCCACATGGGCTAATGGTTTGGTTGCCGCCTGGAATGCGGCCTAATAATTATCCTTCTTATCCGCCTGGAGGAGACCCACTCCTTCCTGGTGAATGGAGATATTTGGGGGTTGCACTTCAGGGAGCATTCTTTGGAAAATTCGCCCGATTGGAGATTGTTCACTACAATGATGGTTGCAAAGATTGCATGGTGATTTTAGGGGGAGGAGGAGGTGTTTCTCAGAAATTTTCTGTTTTTTTGGGGCTAACGGGAGGTGGTGGATCAGGGCTTACCAAAAACTCTTCTGACACTTCAGCTTCAGCCTTTTTTGCATATTCTGTTTTAGCGAGGATTGCACTTGGTGCCGCAACCAATTTTATGGATGGAGGTGGAACTGGGTATGCAGTGGATGTAGGTTTTGCTATTTCGAGCCTCCCAGTTGATATTGGTGCAGGAATGATGACTGTGCTAGCTAAGATTTGTATATAAATATACATTTAGGAGATTCCAATGTTTGACGCTGATATAATTATTGGTAGAGATGCAATAGTTGTAAAACAATTCCAGGAGAGCGAGAACATTTCTTGGGAAGATATTGTTGGTGTTAATCGGCTTAAAAGTATCATTTTTTTGAAAGATGGCCGGATGTTAAAACCAGGAACATTTAACCGTATAAGCCTGATGGACTTCGGCGACAACAATATTGGGAATGGGGATGCCACTCGTTTGAAATCATGGGACAAAATTTTCCCTGTCCTCAAAGAGAGCACGAAGAAGTGGGGACATTGTTATATTGAAGAGTTCGAAACCCTATATACCTCATATTTAACAATATCACCGGATAATTTTCATCTTAAAACTATCCTTTCGCCAGAGGAAAGAAAAGACAGAAGGAGAATGGTTTTTCTATTGGCCTCAATTTTTACTCTAGTATTTTCCTCCCTGCTTATCAAGTTTGTTTTTTTAGGAGGAGAGCAATTAAGCGCTTCTGCCGGAATTATAATTGCACTGGTGTTTTTGTCTATTTGGATATTGGGGATTGCATTTGTTTTTATGTATTATCGAAAGAGTAAAATAGAAAAAATACTGAAGAGGCACAATATTATGATCAAGAAAGCGGGCTAAGCTATTTTTATCATCGATACTACAATCCATCAAATGGAAGATTGTCCTCAGAAGATCCATTGGGGATCCAGGGTGGGATGAATCTAAATGTAGATGAGACCGCACGATTACCCGTCTAAAGTACCGCCGGCCACCTCAAACAACCCGGCCACCTCTACTTCCTGATCAAACAATAAAAGGAACAGACCCCCTCCTATTATCCGACCTACCCTCCACCCTTCAAAAAAAAATCGTAGGGCCGAGTCTCACGTCTCCCTCGTCATTGGGCGAGTAGCGGAGCTGCGCTTCCCGCACTCACCCATATCCCGGTTCGCCACCTTTTTTTTTCGGGGTTGTAAGTGGTAAAGTGGTAAAGTGGAAAGTGGTTAAAGAGACCTGGCAAGGCGGAACCCCCTGCGGTAGTTGCGAAGCCTCGGGGTGATCGAGGTAACGGTAGGCGCACCGACAATTATCACCGACACGGAACCAGCCACCGCCACGCATAACGCGGCACTCGCCAATCTCTGGACCTTTAGGGTTAGCTTCAGGACTTTTATTATAGTAGTCCTCATCAAACCAATCCTGACACCACTCAAAAACATTCCCCGCCATATCCAAACAACCATAGGGACTGTTGCCTTTGGGGAAAATCCCGACTGCGCTTAATTCAAAGAGGCCACTCTCAGCGGAATTACACAAATCGCTTTCAAACCTATCCCCCCAGGGCCAGATTCGCCCCTCGGTTCCGCGGGCGGCTTTTTCCCATTCAGCTTCAGTGGGAAGGCGATAGTTCTCGCCGGTTGTAGCCCTCAACCAGCGGCAAAAGGCGTCGGCCTCATACCAACTGACTCCCACAACCGGAACATTGGGGCCGTTGTATTCCCGGTCGTTCCAAAATCCCGGTTCGGAAATATTCTTTTCTCTTACAAAATCCCACCCTTCCGGCAACCAGAATTCCTCCGTTTCATAGCCTTTTTTTTCTATAAATTCTTTAAATTCCCCATTGGTAACAGGGTTTTTCCCGATCCAGAACGTATCGAGGCAAATCTCCCGGGCCGGGCGTTCTCTCTCCCACTCTTCTCCGTTTTTACTGCCCCGGATAAACGGACCCTCCGGCACTTCGACCATCTCACGCTTCTCGAACCTGTGGTCGCCGAACACTCCCAATAATTTTCCCGCCTTGAATCGAGATCTTACTTCTTCGGATTCTTCGATGACCGCTTTCAGTTTCTCCCTGGAAAGCTCGATGGCCTCCTGCTCACGCTTGAGAGGCAACATGTCCTTCAGAGCCGTTGCTCCTAGAAGCCAAACCCGATGATGGTGATCCGGATTGTCTCCGTCAAAAGCAAAAATATCCCGGACCAGGTTATTACCATCCTTCTTACTATTCATACTTTTTATCCCGGCATACAATAGGACGGTCTCTTGCCACCAGGGATCCGGTAAATACTCTTTAAAATCAATGCCATTGTCAACCATATATTTGGCAGCCATGAATTCCTGGAAGGTTAAATGAAAGAATTCCACATCTCCGCTACCGAGGCGTTTCAATAACCCGCATTGGGGCTCTATTTTTTCGAACGTTTCGTCAATTCTCCGATTATATTTAACAAGACTCTCCCCCTCTTTTTCTTTATAAAACTCTTTGAGAATATCTTTTGCTGACGAGGCTTCAATATTCTTGAGATTATCGGTCTGCATGCTGAAGGCCAGTTGCATGAGATAGTCTTCTATCAGTTTGGGTTTATCCCTCTCGGATGAATCCGTAAACCTCTTGCAGAGAAGGTTGTCCACCACTCGGCCATAAAGATCGGCCCGTTGGTCCGGTAGTTTTTTATTGTCCTGATACAATATACAAATAGCGGTGAGGAGAAGGGGATTCTCGATAAATTGCTCAACTTTCTCATTCGACCTGATATCGGCGATCAAGCCATCCGCCTTTTGTTTTGCCTCCCCTCCGGCATGATTGCAGATTTCCTTGAACCAGGAGACGATGAAGGTCTCGATTTTCTCTTCGTTTAAAGGCAGGATATCGTGAAGATAGTCTCCCAAAAGTCTCATCACCGTCTCATCGATGCCATGTGGCCGCCCGGTAATGAGGAAGCGATTCTGCCTGTTGCCGGAACGGAACCGGGCGATAGACTCCACAATCGGTTTCCGTAGGTGTTCAGGCACTTCGTCGAGACCGTCGATGAGAAAGATCGCCCGGTCCTGCGACAAATAATTCCTGATGGTTTTTATGTCGAGATTACAGGCTGACTCATCCATATACAAGGGTAATAAAGACATGAAGCTCAGACCCTTATTTTTTTTCTTGTACTCTTCTTCGAATACCGGCCAAAAATCTTTCAAAAACACAATCACCGGCAAAAAACCATAAAATGTCGTGTCAGTCTCCTCAAAGACCAAAGAATAGGCAATATGTCGCACCAAAGTGGTCTTCCCCATCCCAGGTCCACCCCGAAGCAGAAGGGTTTGCTCCTTTGACAGAAGGGTCTCGATATCAATAGTGGCAGGAGTTTTCGGCTCCAACGCCTCAGAAGAATCATTTCCATCATCAACCCCTTCCCTCTTTTTCCTTTCAGCCTCAATTCGCTTCATTTCCGCTTGATATTCAGGATTTGACGTGTCCAACGGGATATACACCTTTGGCAACGGCACTGAAAAAACTTCTCCCTTTTTGGCCAGTTGATTGATCGGTAGATTTGAATGGAAGTCTTCTATCCACTGCCGGTACCCTTCGGGGATCTCCAGGGGAGGAGCGGGATGTATGACCGGTGGTCCGGCGGTTTTCTGAATGGGGAAGAGTTCGAAGTATTCCTTTCCCTTCTGGGTCGAATAGCGGGCGTAATCCGGCACGAAATCCCGTTCGCGAATTTCGTCGAAAATATACGGCCACACTTTCAGATAAACGTCCACATCTTGTGGGATGACCGAGATAAACTGAAAACCGATGAAGCCCTTCTCGTTTCTGGTATATGAAGCGTTGGCTCCAAGAACGGCAATGGGATTCGCCGGATCTGAAATTTTTTCCGCAAGATCCTGATGCCCATGCCCATGGAGTAATAAATCACAATGATAAAACAACTTTTTCCGGCACTCCCCGGGTTCCATGTCTTTGAGCCAGTTGGCATGTGGGTGATGCATCAAGGCAATCCGAACCGGCATCGCCTCAGACATCTTCATCGCTTCCCGCAGTTGGTGATGACCGAGGGCGATTTTAAACCGCTCCTCTTTCCTCTCGCACGCCCAACTACTGTTCAGGCCCAAAAACGCGACCCCGTGCTCCTCAAACGGTTTCACCCAGAAATAGTCTTCCGGTTCAGGGTAAAACTCTTTATCCAATGCTTGGGCAAACTCACGGAAGGCGGAAAACTTCGGGCTTAATAATTCATCTACACCTTCTTCGTCGATCAGAAAATCATCAACAACGCCTTTTTCAACGATATTTTCCTGAATTGAAAACCATTTTTTAATTTTTTTCCGGTCCACATCATGGTTGCCCGGAACCACCAGATAATAAGTCTCCTCCGGAAGCGTCGCCTTCAATTGATTGACAAATGCCAGAGCCGCGTCATACTCCTCTTTTTTCCCGGAAAAAGCGATATCCCCGGTAATCGCCACAAACTGAGGCGGATCATTCTCCTTCACATGAGCCTCGATAGTATCGAGCATTTTCTCCTGAACTTCCTCCCGAAACCCCGGATCATCGTCATCTTCACTCTTCCGAAAATGAATATCCGACACATGCAATATCCTGATCTCACCCATCAGCAGTTCCTCCTGGCAGTAGTTTGGTCCTTTACATTGCCTTCATTCCCAACATACCACACCGCCGTCAAAATCTCAACCGGTATTTTTGTCGCAGGTAGCGAACGAAGAGCGTTGAAAAATGGTTTTACTTGCTTCTGTCCCGGATTCATCAAACAATGTTACAAATTGTGATGAATGTGTCGCGGATTCATCTGAATATGCTTCGGATTCACCTGAATATATTCCCGGTTCAGAAGAATGTGTCGCGGATTTACATAAATATGTCATCGGTACACATGAATCTCTTCCGGATAGTGATGAATTCACCACCGCTACTGACAAATTTGTAACGGAGATCGACAAATATGTAACAAAACCAGATGAATGCATTACAGATACAGATGAATGCATTACAGATACAGATGAATGCATCACAGATGCAGATGAAGTCGAACCACTACCACCTGGGATGATTTGACAAACTCATGAAGTTATAGTAATTTTTATTACGGTAATATAAATTACTGTAACTTGAAGGAAGAGGATATGCGTTTTTACAACCGGGAAGATGAAATCGGTCGTTTGCGGGAGATCCGGGAGAAAAGTCTTGGGGGCTCGAAGATGACCATTGTGTTGGGGCGACGGCGCATCGGTAAGACGCGCTTGGTGTTTGAGACCTTTGGGGAGAAGGACTTCTTATACTTTTTTGTGTCCCGGAAGGCGGACAACTTGCTGGCGCGGGAATTCGCCGAAGAGATCTCGCGGAGATTGTCCATCCCCATTTATGGAGACATTCATTCGTCGAAGCAACTATTCGAGATTTTGCTTGAATATAGTAAGCAAACGCCATTGACCATTGTGGTGGATGAATTTCAGAACTACCAATACGTCAACGCTTCACTGTTTTCAGATTTGCAAAATCTCTGGGACCGGCACAAGGGGCGGAGCAAGTGCAATCTGATTTTGATGGGTTCGGTTTCCCCGTTGATGAACCGGATTTTCAAAAACCAAAAAGAACCTCTGTTCGGCCGGGCCGATTACCAGGTGTCCCTACCGCCCTTTGATCTGAAGACAACCTTTGACGTACTTCGCGACCATGACATCGCCTCCTGCGAAGCCCTCGTCGATTATATGATCTTTACCGGCGGCGTGCCCAAGTATCTGGAGCAAGTGGTGGACTATGGGAAAAAAAACTTCTTCGACTTTATCGACGCCTTCATCCATACCGATTCATTGATTCTCAACGAGGGGAAGATCTCCCTCATCGAGGAATTCGGCAAAAACTACTCTGTCTACTTCGCGATTCTCCAACTCCTGGCCTCCGGGAAAACACGGCGATCAGACCTGATGGGGACGTTGCAGGACATCAAGGAGTTGGGCGGGTATTTGAAAAACCTGACCGAGAGTCTGGGTATTGTCCAGAAGAAACAACCGGTGGGCACAACCGCATCGGGGAAAAACACCCGTTATCATTTGAGCGACTTCTTCTATTCTTTTTGGTTCCGCTTTATCAACAAGTACCAGTCCGCCATCGAAGCGGAAAATCTTCACTATATCCGCGACCGCATCCGGCAGGACTGGTCGGTCTACAAAGGTTGGAAATTTGAAGATCTGGTGCGGGACTACCTCAAGAAGCTCTCCCTCTTCAACATCATCGGCTCCTTCTGGGACCGCAAAGGGGAGAACGAGCTGGACGTGGTGGCTATCAACGAGATGGAGAAGATTATTCTCTTCGGCGAATGCAAACTCAACGGCCAAAAAATCAACCTCCGCCAATTGCAAGAAAAATCGCTCCCTCTCCTGGGAAAATATCCCAATTTCCGCCCCATCTACACATCCTTCCATCCGGCTATGATCCCCCAATTACTGGAAAACCCGGAAGATTACCTGCTGGGTTGACGGGCTCGTTCCGGTTATATTAGATAACCCAGCGGTTATATTTGGGATTCCCCCTATTAGCCGGAGTGGCTCAAATCCCTCTCCGTACAATGCGATGCGGCGACGCGTCATTGTTGGCAACCATGATGCTTGGATATTGTGGCCAAAGGATGCCTTTGGTGTTACAGGGGGAACAATATGGAAAGAACCATGGATGGGCTGTGGGAGTTACAGCTCTCGAGACATTTTGAGACTGTATCTCTGGAGGATTTGGACCGGAATCTTTTCGACAGCCGGTACGACTCCAAATTCCTCTTCCCACGGGAAAGGCTCGGGGAGATATTGGCTCCGTTCATTCCCGATTACAATCTTTTGACCATCGGCGATCGCTATATCCAGCACTACCGGTCGCTCTACTTTGACGACCTGGGATTCAAATTTTATCTAGACCATCAAAACGGCCGGTTGAACCGGCACAAGATCCGCTTCCGCCATTACCCGGAAACCGGGCATGTCTTCATCGAGGTCAAAATGAGGACCAATAAAAACCGGTCGCGAAAATGGCGCAAAGAGGCGGGTGATTCGACATTCTTTCGCCGGAGCCTGAGCGGCGAGGACCGGCGGTTTGTGGGGCAATTCCTGGATTTTGATCTTGACAATCTGCTGCCGCGGCTCACAGTATCGTACCGGCGGTTGGCGCTCGTACACCGGAGCAAAAACGAACGGGTGACCATTGATGTGGACCTGCGCTTTCAAAAAGACAACGATATCATCACATTGCCCGGCATATCCGTTATCGAGCTCAAGCAACCGACGCCATCGGTGGATTCCTGTTTTTCACGGTTGATTCGCCCCTTCCATCTGCGCCCCACCCGTTTCAGCAAATATTGTTTCGGGGTGTGCCGCCATTACCCGTCGCTAAAGCATAACCGCTTCAAACCAAGGCATCTTTTCCTGCAAAAACTACAACAAGGAGGACTTTAGTCTGATGAACTCAATTGACACATTAGGATTTTTTCTCCGGTTCGGCTACAATCTCGTTGCATTATTTGTCGTCGTCCGCTACGGTTACTTCAAACAATCGAGACGGCGCGATTTTTTATTCACTTTTTTTATATTCAACATCCTGATATTCTTTGTGTGTTCGTTCCTGCGGAATATCATGATCGATGTGGGGTTCGCGTTCGGGCTTTTCGCCATCTTCTCCATCCTGCGCTACCGGACCGAAACAATTCCAATCAGGGAAATGACCTACCAATTCCTGGTCATCACTTTGGGAGCCATCAATGGCCTGGCCACCATCAACGGATGGCACCTGGAATTGATCTTTTGCAATATCGTCATCATCGCCGGTACAATAATCATGGACGGCAGCCGGTTATTGTCGCCGGAGCAATCAAAGGCCGTCGAATACGAAAAAATAGAATTGATCCGTCCGGGAAACTCAGAAGCCCTTCTGGAGGATTTGCGAAACCGGACCGGCCTCGACATCTACCGGGTGCAGATCGAAAAAATCAATTTCCTGCGGGACACCGCGTTGCTGACTGTATTTTACAATGCCGCCGCGGATGAAGAGCGGGGATAGGAGGGGATGATGAAACCGGCAACACTCATCGCATTTACTATTTGTTCGGCGATTATGGCGACAACCGTCTATTCTCTGGGCCAGCAGCAGCTCGAAAAATCTGAAGATACGCAATTATGGGAGGGGCTCACAATTTCGGTGAACGCGTCAAAGAAACTGGAGTGTTACTTCTCCGGCGAGCTCAGGTATCATAAAAATATATCGGAACTAAAAAGCAACATCTCCCAGATCGGCTTCGAGTACCGGATGGCAAAATGGTTGGACATGGGCGCTCATTACCGCCTCACCAACCGGGCGACGGACATTCGCCACAGAATCGGAACATGGGTGAAGTTTAAATGGACGCTGAATCCAATACGGTTCAATATCCGCTTGCAAGGAGAACGGGAATCAACGGCGGGCCAAACAGCGGACACTACCGTTCGCGCCCGTTTGCGAATTTCTCTCGCGGGGAAGCGGACAATCAGACCCTTTGCCGGCGGCGAACTGTTCTTCATTTCAGACGACACGATCAATTCCCGCGAAAAGTCACGGCTGACAGTGGGCGCCGATTGGAAGCTCAAGAAGAAGACCTCGCTCAAACTATTCTACCACTTCCAGATAATACAGGATTTGTTCGAGCGGGAGAGCATCCACATCTTCGGCTTCACTCTGGAATATAATTTGTAGTCGGGGAGGAGAATCCGATGATAGAGATAAAGCGGAATAGAGTACTGATATGCCTGGCGCTGCTGGCGGTAATACTCATGGCGGGCGCATGCATGATGCCGGTTCCGGGAAACGATCACAACGAAATCCCGCCGGAAGAGGAGCCGGATGAAGAGCGCAGCGGATTCAACTCCAACCTGCCGCTGGTGGTGATCGACACGAATGGCGCCGCTATCGTGGACGAACCGAAAATTCCCGCGCTGCTGCAAACATTCGACCGGCAAAACGACCGCAATTATACCAGCGACACGCCCGCCTGCGAAGAACGCATCGCCATTGAGTTCCGCGGCTCTACCTCGTTAGGGTTTCCTAAAAAATCCTACGCGATTGAAATACAGGACCAATACTGCGAAGACCTGGATGTATCGTTGCTGGGATTGCCGGCGGAGAGCGATTGGGTCCTCTACGGCCCCTATTCGGACAAAACATTGTTGCGCAATTACCTGGCCTGCGCGCTTACCCGGGAGACCGGCCGCTACGCGTCGCGGACGGTGTTTGTCGAGCTATTGTTCAAAGAGGGCGACGAGCACGTCTACAAGGGAGTCTATTTATTGATGGAGAAGATCAAGCGGGGGGATCACAGAGTTGATATTGCCCGCCTGGATCCTTGCCATAATAGCGAGCCTGAAATCAGCGGCGGCTATATCCTGAAAATCGACCGTAGGGATGACGAGATTGGCTTCAAAACTGAGCGGAGAGTGTCCTTTTTGATCGATTATCCGCAAAAAAAATTTATCACACCGGAGCAGACGATCTGGATCAAGGATTATATTCAACGGGTGGAAGCGGCGCTTTTTTCGAGTTATTACACCCATCCTGTCATTGGATACCGGCGCTATATCGACACCGGCTCGTGGATCGATTATATGCTGTTGAGGGAGTTTTTCCGGGACGACGACACCTACATCCTGAGTACATTTTTGCACAAAAAACGCGACGGCACATTGTGCATGGGACCGGTGTGGGATTTCAACCTCTCGATGGGCAATTGCATGTACGGCTACAAAGGGCGAACCGACGGTTGGCAACTGGATCGCAGGACCACCCATCCGGGAACGTTTTGGTGGCAACGGTTACTGAGGGATCCAGCTTTTCGCGAAGCATTGGTCGAACGCTGGCGCGCCTTGCGGCAAACCACACTCTCCACCGATCATATCTTCGACGTCATTGACGACGCTGTGTTCCAGTTGGAAGAGGCGCAACAGCGAAACTTCCAGCGTTGGCCGGTGCTGGGCCAATATGTGTGGCCCAATCCCGCCCCCTACCCTCAAACCTACGAAGAAGAGATCGCCAATCTCAAGGAATGGCTCCGGCAGAGGGCCGCCTGGATGGACGAACATATCGATACATTGCGCTAACTACAATGCCTTCCGGTTAAAAAACCGAATAATTCGGGCGTTCGACAAAACAGTTGAAAAAATAATTTTTTAACGTAATATAGGATTGACAGGGTAAACCATTTGGGAACAACGTTGGAGAGAGAAAAGGAGGGAAAGGTGATCATTGGAGTGCCTAAGGAGATACAAGCGGGGGAAACTCGCGTTGCCTTGATCCCGGCGAATGTGAAGGATTTAATCGCGCAGGGGCACGTCGTTCTGGTGGAATCTGAGGCGGGACTCGAAGCTTTGTTCGATGACCGGCAATACAGCGATGCCGGCGCGACGATTGTTCGCGATCCGGCGAAGATCTATTCTAAGGCGGAGGTGGTTGTCAAGGTGGCGCCGCCGGCGACGCACCCTGTGTCGGGCAAGCATGAGGCGGACCTGTTGACGGACGGCTGCATATATGTGGGATTTTTATCCCTTTTTGGCGAGCGGGGCTTCCTGGAACAATTCAAGCGGAAAAACATCACCTCCTTTGCTATGGATTTCATCCCCCGCATCACCCGGGCCCAGAGCATGGACGCTTTGAGCTCCATGGCCACTATCGCCGGTTACAAGGCGGTGTTAATGGCGGCAAGCATGTTGCCGAAAATGTTTCCTATGCTGATGACGGCGGCGGGAACGGTGCCGCCGGCAACGGCGTTGATTTTAGGGGCGGGTGTGGCGGGGCTTCAAGCCATTGCCACCGCCAAACGGTTGGGCGCCCGGGTTGAGGCGTTCGATCCCCGCGTCGCGGTCAAGGAGCAGGTGATGAGTCTGGGGGCTCATTTCGTGGCGATGGAGCAATTGGAAGATGTGGAGACCAAAGGCGGTTACGCCAAAGAGCAATCGGATGATTTTTTGCTGCGGGAGCAGGAGACCATCGGCGCGCGATTGCCCAAGACCGACGTGATCATCACCACAGCGCAAATTTTCGGCAAGCAATCACCATTACTCATTACCGAAGAGATGCTGAAAAAAATGAAGCCCGGTTCGGTGGTCATCGACATCGCCGCCGAGCAAGGGGGGAATTGCGAAATCACGGAAGCGGGCAAGACCGTTGAAAAACACGGAGTCAAGGTTGTGGGCGCCGTGAACTTGCCGGCCCTGTTACCGGTTCACGCCAGTCAATTGTTCGGTAAAAATACCTTCAATTTATTGAGCCTCTTGTTCGGCGCCGAGAGCGGTCAACCGGATTTTGAGGACGATATCACCAAAGGGGCGTGCATCACCCGCGGCGGCGCTGTGGTGAACGAGTTTTTGAAGCAACGCTTCGGGATCGAATAAGGAGGACGGCATGATGGCATCATTGATGGCATTTATCTATGTGTTCGTACTGGCGATATTTATCGGCTTCGAGATCATCGCCAAAGTCCCGCCGCTCTTGCATACACCTCTGATGTCGGGGTCGAACGCCATCTCCGGCATCACGATTGTCGGCGCCCTGTTGGTGGCGGGGATCGCCACAGCCGGGGAGCATGCGCTCTTGAGCAAGATTTTGGGCTTCGTGGCATTGGTGTTCGCCACTATTAATGTGGTGGGGGGCTTTATGGTGACGGACCGGATGTTGGAGATGTTCAAACGGGACAAAAAAGACCAACAGGAGAAAAAACCATGACCCTACTGGGCCTTCTGACAGACGCCGCTTATTTGGCGGCGGCGGCGCTGTTTATCTTCGGCATCAAAAAGCTGGGTTCCCCCAAGACGGCGCGCAACGGCAATGGACTGGCAATGATGGGCATGCTCCTTGCGGTGGTGGTGACGCTGCTTGACCGGCAGATTTTGGACTTCACCTTTATTATCGCCGGAGTGGTGATCGGATCGTTGATTGGAGTTATTGCGGCGAAGAAAGTGCAAATGACGGCCATGCCGCAGATGGTGGCGCTCTTTAACGCGTTCGGCGGCGGCGCGTCGGCGTTGGTGGCATTGGGCCAATATTTCAGGATTCCCGATTCGGCGGACGCGGTGTTGGTGACCACTATTTTTATCAGTATTCTGATCGGTAACATCACGTTTTTCGGCAGTGTGATCGCTTTTGCCAAGCTCCAGGGCATCATGAAAGGGGCGCCGCTGGTGTTCAAGGGGCAGAAGCCCTTCAATGGCTTGATCGGGCTGGCGATCCTGGGTTTGGGCGTTTTATCGGTTATGAATCCGTCGATGAGTGTGTACATGTTGGCGGTATTGGTTTTGGCCGGTCTTTTGGGGATATTGGCTGTCATTCCCATCGGCGGCGCGGACATGCCGGTGGTGATTTCGCTGCTCAATTCTCTGTCGGGATTGGCGGCGGCTGCCACGGGATTTGTGCTGGCCAGTAACATGTTGATCATCGCCGGCTCTCTGGTGGGGGCTTCAGGCATTATTCTCACCAATATCATGTGCCGCGCCATGAACCGGTCGTTGGCCAATGTGCTGTTTGCCGCGGTGGGACAGGATAGCGGCGGCTCTGCGGCGGAAGCGGGTGAGCGAAAACAGGTGACCGGGTACGCGGCGGAGGACGCGGTTCCGGTGTTGGAGACCGCCCAATCGGTCATTATCGTACCGGGGTATGGTTTGGCGGTGGCGCAAGCCCAGCACGCGCTTCACGAATTGGAGGAATTGCTGGTGAAAAAAGGACTGGAGGTCCGTTACGCCATTCATCCGGTGGCGGGACGAATGCCCGGCCATATGAACGTGTTGCTGGCGGAGGCCAATGTATCATACGATCAACTCTTCGAGATGGAGAGGATCAACGATGATTTCCAGCAAACGGATGTGGCGCTGGTGATTGGAGCCAATGATGTGGTCAATCCGGCGGCCCGCCATAAAAAAGGCAGCCCTCTGTACGGAATGCCGATACTGGATGTGGACAAGGCGCGCACAGTCATGATTGTCAAACGGAGTCTGAGTCCGGGATTCGCCGGCGAGGACAATGAATTGTTTTATGAACAGAAGACCATGATGTTGTTCGGGGATGCGAAAAAAATGGTCGCCGATATGGTCCGGGCATTAAAGGAAGGATAATACGATGATCGAAGAAAATAAATTTTATTGGAGATTGCTGGACGCCCTCAAAGACGGGGTATATTTTGTCAACACCAAACGGCAGGTGACCTATTGGAACGAGGCGGCCGAGAGGATTACCGGCTTCAGCAAGGCGGATATTTTGGGGAAATCCTGCGGAGACAATATTCTCGTTCATATCGACGCCGCGGGGAACAATCTATGCAAAGGGACCTGTCCCCTGGCCCAATCCATCGAGAGCGGAGAACCGTGCGAATCCTCCATCTACTTGCATCACAAAGACGGCCACCGCATCCCGGTATTCGTGCAAGTCAACCCTATCACAGACAATAACGGCGAGGTGATTGGGGCGGTGGAGATATTCAGCGAGACATCGGCCCGCGGCCATTTTTTGGAGAGAGTCGCGGCGTTGGAGGACCAGTCGCTTTTGGATCCGGTGGCGGGGATTCCGAACCGGAGTTTCCTGGAGAAGAAGATTGCCACCCGCTTGTGGGAGTTGCAACACTATGGTTGGCAATTTGGGATTATCGCCATCAGAATCGACTGCATCGAGGGACTCAAGAACAACGGCAAGGATTGTTACGGAGGGGCCATCAAGCTGTTTGCCCAAACATTGATCAGCAACATCACCCCCTTCGATTGGATTGGCCGCTGGATAGATCCCGCCGAAGAAGAAGACCGGGTTCATTTTGTAGCCATTATCCAGAATACCACGCAGGAGAAGCTGGGTGAATCGGCGGGTGTTTTCCGAACATTGCTGCAGGAGACAGACCTCGCCCCCATCGATAAGGACGCGAGAATTTCCGTCTCTTTCGGAATCGCCATGGGGCAAGCGGACGACACGGCGGAGTCATTGCTAAAGCGGGCCGGAGACACACACTGACGGGAATTTAAAATACACCGGGGATGGTGGCGCCGCAGTATTTGCAATGGTTTCCTTTAAGGCCGGTGATAACGGTGGAGAAACGCACCCTCTGGATGAGCGGTTTGCCGCAGGAGTGGCAATAGGTATTGGCGGCGTCGGAGAGGATATTGCCGACGTAGACATAGTTGAGGCCGCTCTCCCGTGATATTTTGTAGGCGCGGTCCAGAACCGCCGGCGGCGTGGGGGGGATGTTCTTGAGCATGAAGGTGGGGTAATAGCGGGAGAAATGCAACGGCACATCGTCCCCCAACTCTTTGGCGATCCAACTCGACATCCTCTTGATCTCTTCGCTGCTATCGTTGAGGGTGGGAATCAGCAGCACCACAATCTCCAGCCAGACTCCCTCCTCTTTGAGGATTTCCAGGGTGCGGAGCACCGGCTTCAACGTCCCGGAGCATTGTTCTTTGTAAAACGTTTCGGTAAAAGCCTTGAGATCTATTTTTACGGCCCCTAGATGACGGCAAAGCTCGCGCATCGGCCGCTCCTGGATATAGCCGTTGGAGATCATGACATTGGGGATGCCGGCTTTTTTGCCTTGAATGGCGCAATCCAGCATGTACTCAAAAAAGACCACCGGCTCCGTATAGGTGTGGGCAATGGTTTTGCAATGATTCTTGCGAGCCGTTTTAACAACGCTCTCCGGGCTCAAATCAAAGGATTTAATCTGTTCCGGCCGCTTTTGGGAGATTTCCCAATTCTGGCAAAAGCGGCACACAAAATTGCAGCCGGCTGTGGCTATCGAGAAGGCGTCGGTGGTGGGGTAATAGTGAAAGAGGGGTTTCTTCTCGATGGGATCGATATTGGCGGCGCAGGGATTGCCGTACACCAATGTGTAATATGTGCCGTCGCGATTTTCCCGGACGCCGCAGGTCCCCCGCTCCAGATCCGCCACCCTGCACTCGTGGGGGCACAATTTGCACTGGATCTTCTTTTCCCCCAATTTCTCATAGTATTTGGCCTCGACAACGCCTTCGGCGCCGGAAGGAGCGCCGCTTGCCGCCCCGGACATCAACAATCCGGCTCCACAGACACATCCCGCTCCCGCTACACTCTTCAAAAAATCACGCCGGTTTATCATTGTCATCGTTCAGTTCCCGTTTCAAATTATATTCAGACGTTCAACGCTCTTCTCTTCCGCTTTGCCCAGCCCCAACCTGGCGGCGGTAAAAATATAGGCGGGGGCGCGGCCCTCGTCTTTTAGCGAGGGTAGTCCCATCGCCTGTCTCTCGCGCTCGATCAATCGCCAACCGGTATAATCGATGGCCACCGCGTTCATGCTCACCATAATCCCTCCATACTCTTTTACGTATTTGGGGTAGAAAGCCGGACCATTGTGCACTTGAATACGGCTGGCGTCGCAGACATGAAGGCGGCATTTGTTTTTGAGCGTCGGATGGTTGTATAGGTCCGCGACAAAAGGATCGCAATTGTTCCCGTGGAATTTGTTGGGGTTGTAAATGGCGCCGTAAAAATTTTTCATGGCGCAGGAGATGCCGGCGATATCATGATCTTTCAGTACCGGGACATTGATCAACACATCCGCCTCCTCGACGATTTCGCTAAACAGGGTCCCCACGCTACCGGAGAAGGCAAAGTGTTTCGAATACCCGCCTTCGGGAAGATGGTCGGTGCCCAGCACCCGCACGCCTTTATCGGAAAACGGAAATCCCGCTTTCTCCAATTCCCGGCCGGTCCGTTCCCATATCCAGATATTCTCCTCCGGCAACCCGGCAAGCCGCAAGCCGTCCACAATGGCCAGCACCAATCCGCGACTGGAGGAGAGATACTTGCCCGGAAGGCAACTCAATTTTATCGCCACTTTATGATGGGGTTCGAATAACGCGCTCCAGGCTTGCTTCGGAGTTTTCATTCCCGTCAGTTTCAGCATCGCCCCATTCAAATAAAAAACCGCCGCCTGACGATCCACATCATGGTTGACCCGTTCGAGCCGCGGCGACCGCGCCATCGCCACTGTGTTGGGCGGCGTTTCCCCCGCTTCCATCAGCGCCGGAAACGCCAGGCCCGCGCCGGCGGCCAGTAAACTTTTGGCGAACACCCGCCGGTCAACGGTCATGGATGACCTCGCTTTCGTGAAACACCAGGGCTTGAAAAATATAAAAATCCATTCCTTTTTCACGGTAGGCGGTCCTGGGCAGGCCCGCTTTGCGGCAAAGGCTACCGAGAAACATATCCAAACTCCAGCCGGTCTCGGCGGCCACCTGCGGCAAATACACCGCTTGCCTATCGCCTTTGCGGATAATCACCCCGTCCGTCCCCAAACGAATAGATTTATAATCATCGATCAAACGTAGCGGCGTCATCACTGAAATCTCGATCTCGATATCCTCAAGTTCACTCTTTTTAACCGCCGAAAACCGTGGATCCTGCAGCGCGGACTTCAGGACATTTTGCATGACCCCCTTATAGATCGGCTCTGAGCCGACGATGGTGCCGATGCAGCCTCGCAATTGTCCCTTCTTCTTCAATGTCACAAACACCCCGGCGGTCCGTTTCAGGTTACCGCCAATGGCGTAGGCCTTTTGAAGACCGGAATCATCCGGCATCGCCTCGCCGTCGAAATGCGCTTCCAATGTTTTCCGCGCCAACCGCATCAAATTCTCTTTCTCTTTATCCGTCAATGTCAACTCCACCGAACCTTCGACAATCGCCACAGAGGCGTAGCTCACACTCAGCGAATAATCATTGTTAAAATCACCGGATTTATAATAAGACAACAGCTTACCGTAAAATCTCTTGGGGCTGAACAATTGAATCATCACCCCCACCGGCGCAAACCCGCACATGGTGATGCCGGTATCCTCTTTGAATTTATAATAACTGGAAAAATCCAAACTCTCGATGGTCTGAATCAGCCCCATGTCGAGGCGCGAGAGATTGTCTTTCAGATTATCCTTAAACGGAACATAGCCGAAGTTGCGGCCATAATGCGTCAAATCGCTACTGGCCACCACCAGCGTCTTGTCGTTTACGAATTGGCCGATAGAAGCCGCCATCGCCTCAAAATCCTTTTTGTTCAACCGCCCAAACAAAATAGGAACGATTTTCGCCTTCCTCTCGCCGAAGGCTTTCTGCAAAAACGGCAATTGATTCTCGAGCGAATGCTCATTCTCCATCACCCGGTTATCCACCCTAAACAGTTTCTCTTTCCCCAGTGTCGCGGTAATGTCCCGGTCCACCGCCAGAGCGCCCAATGGCGTCGTATTGACATCAAAGTCCGACACGCAGGCCCCGTAAAATCCGCCGCGATGCGACACTCCAAGAAGAATCACCCTCTCGACGCTCTCCACATCCTGCAATTGCCCAAACGCCTGGGCCGCGCAATACCCGGAGTAGGCCAGTCCCGCGTGCGGCACCACCAACCCACGTATCCGCCCCTCGAGACGGGAATCGACAACTCCTTCAAAATACTTGTCCAAATCCCCCAGCAGTCTCTCCTTCTCCGCCGGATACCAATTCCCGGTCTTCAAATACCCCCGCGTCTTCTCGGCAACCAACCATCCGCCCACCAAACCAAACACCAGACAAAACACCAAAAATTTTCTCAGTCTCATCATTCCACTCACACTATCAATATTATTTGAGAACCCCCCAAATGTCAATTATTTTAGCGCACCAGTCCTATCAACAGAATACATAAATTGATAAAACAGGATAGAAAAATTAGTATAATAAGGTGGTTGGCAAGAAATGACTAGATAGTCATTTTGGTCAAAAGGTCCTGGGGCGATAAATTGTGCAATCGCCGTTCCATTTCCTGAATTTTCCTAATATTCTCAGGAGATTGGAATTCTTTTATGGCTGCGTCAATTATCTTTTTAATTTCTGAAATATTTACCTCGTCTTTCTTCGACATCATAACCGTCCTACAATTGAGAAATTATTCTATTATTACTATTTAATAATACAACACCCACACTAAGAATTCAACATTTAAATCAATACCGGAGACACTTTTGGGAATCTATATCCCTACTATCTGATATTTCACTAGAGGGGGGCTGTGAAGATGGGAAAAAAATAAAAAAAGTGGCTGATAGCTGTTTTATTATTAAAGTGATTGTGATAAAATCCCCCCCTTGGAGGATACAATGACTTGCCCTAACGAAGTTCCCTCAGACGGGGAGCTTGATTCACATCTAAATGTGAGGATTCGACGTTTAAAGGCGCGGTTTTTTTTGGCCTCGCATCAAACTGAGACATTCAGAAATTCCTTCCAATTTCAATCAAAAGTCGTTTAAGAAGATGTCCATTCTTCAATCCAAAATAAAAAACGTAACTATGTGATCCACTATCGAGGTGACTTATGGAAAAAGACGAACTTCAACTTAACGAGGAGGCTTTAGCCCGGCGAGCTAAACGCAAACCTTCTCCTAAGGAAAATCAACTCACCGTGGTAGCCGCCTATTGCAAAGGGTGCGGACTGTGTGTCGATGTTTGTCCCACCGGTACGTTGCAATTGGAAGACAACCACTTAAGCAAATTCGGCGTATCCATCAAAGTCGATGCTCCAGATTATTGCATCGGCTGCAAAATGTGCGAAATGAGATGCCCGGACTTTGCGATCTTTGTAAATTACGATGAAAAAGGGGAACAAAAATGAGCAACGCAGAACGTAAAGTCTACCAGGGAAACATCATCGTGGCAAAAGCCGCGGTAGACGCCGGTTGCGACTTCTTTGCCGGCTACCCCATCACCCCTTCTTCGGAAATTGCCCATTACCTTTCCCGCGAACTTCCCAAGCTGGGTAAAGATTTTATCCAGATGGAAGATGAAATCGCGTCTCTTGGAGCATGTATCGGAGCCTCCCTTTCGGGACGGAAAGTGTTGACCGCCACCAGCGGCCCCGGCTTTTCCCTGATGCAAGAACACCTGGGTATGGCGGTAATGGCCGAGATCCCCCTGGTAATCGTCAATGTCATGAGAGGGGGACCCTCCACCGGATTGCCTACCAAACCGGCCCAGGCCGACATCATGCAGGCTCGATGGGGAACACACGGCGACCACCCGATTATCGCGTTATGCCCCGCGTTCGCCGATGAATTGTATTCAGAAACCATCCGGGCGTTCAACCTGTCCGAAAAGTTCTGGAATCCTGTCATCATCCTATTGGATGAAGTATTGGGCAAAGCCCACGAGGACATTGAAATTCCCTCGAAAGACAAATTGTCTATTTATAATAGCAAACCTCACAAAATCGACGATGAGCTGAACATTTACGACCGCGAAATTGGTGAAAACCCACCAAGAGTTGACTTCTTCAAAGGATATCCGATTCATATCGACGGCCTCGAGCACGACAAACATGGATGGCCCACCTCCGACTCCAAAGTGGTCCAGAAGATGCAAACCCTGCGTATGCAGAAGATTTATCATTATTTAGACGAAATCATCCATTACAAGGAATACTATATGGACGACGCCGAAATTATGATCTTCAGCTTCGGTGTCAGCGCCCGCGGCGCCCTCGCAGCCGTTGAAATGGCGCGGGAACAGGGTATCAAAGCCGGTTTATTCCAGGCATTGACTATCTGGCCCTTCCCAAAATTGGTTTTGAGAGAACGCTTCAAACGAATCAAAAAAATCTTGACCGTCGAGCTCAACATGGGGCAGGCCCGCTATGAAGTCGAACGCGCCGCCACCGACGATGTTGATGACAGAGCTCTCCTGAGAGCCAACGGCATCCCCTTCACGCCGTTTGAAATCCTGGAAGCGATTAAGGAGTTTCAGAAATGAGAGATTATGAGAGATATATAAGATACAGAACATTTCCAACCCCATGGTGTCCCGGTTGCGGCGACGGAATTGTACTGAAATCCATTGCCATGGCATTCTCAGAGCTGGAAGTCGATCCTAACGATATCGTCGTTGTATCCGGTATCGGTTGCTCCGGCCGGATGCCGACGTTCTTCAACACCAATACATTGCACACCACCCACGGTCGCGCGTTGACATTCGCCACCGGTATCAAACTGGCCCGCCCGGACAAGCTGGTAGTAGTCATCTCCGGTGACGGCGATGCCTCAGCCATCGGCGGCAACCACCTGATCCACACGGCGCGCCGCAACATCGGCATCAAGATGATCCTGATCAACAACGGTATCTACGGTATGACCGGAGGCCAGGTGTCCCCCTTGACTCCGCAGAAATTCATCACCGAAACCACGCCTTACGGAAACATCGAACCGAAATTCGACCTGGCTGAGTTGGTCACAGCGGCCAAAGCCACATTTGTGGCCCGTGAAACCGTCAACCGCATGTTGCCGCTAAAAAATGTCATCAAAAAATCTTTTCAGCACAAAGGCTTCTCAGTGGTTGAAGTCATCAGCAATTGCCATATTAATCTGGGACGGAAAAACAAGATGAAGAGCCCGATCACCATGACCAAATGGATCGACTCTAAAACCGTTACCAAAGCGCAGTTCGAAAAAATGACACCGGAAGAACGCAATCACAAGTATCCGGTCGGCATTTTGACTGAAGATACTGAAAGATTGGAATACTCAGAACTCTATTATAAACACATTGTTCCCACTGCCCAGGCTGCTGCCGAGAAAGGCAAAAAAGCCGCAGTGGATTCAAACAAGGGGGCACGATGAAATGTCTAAACGATAGATACGAAATCAGGTACGCGGCTGTCGGCGGACAGGGTATTATTACAGCCGGCGCCCTTCTGGTGGATATCGCGGTCGAAAAAGAAAAAAAATACGCTCTGGAAAGCCCCACATACACCGCCACCGTCAGGGGCGGCCCAACCAAAGTGGATGTGATTGTTTCCAACCGTCAGATTCTATTCCCACAGGCCATGGCCATCGATTGTTTCATTTGCACATTCCAAAAACCTTACGACCTTTATAAAGAACGTCTGAAAGACGATGCCATTGTCGTGGTAGACTCCCATCTGGTCAAGAATCTCGGCGACACCTCCAACTGGAAATTGCACCAGGTTCCCATCATCTATGAAACCAAACGGCAGTTGGGAAACGTTGTCCTCACCTCAGTCGTCACACTTTCAATGACCCAGAAACTCACCGGTATCATCAGCTACGACAACATGGTGGAGCACATCAAACACTGGGCGCCTAAGGATTATGTTGACCTGAACATGAAAGCCATTGAATTGGGCCAACAATTAGTATAAAATAAAGAAGCCCGAACGGACTCGAAATTTTATCACCGGCCGGTAGATCGTAAGATTTACCGGCCTTTTTTTTGGCTAACACACCATCGAGCCCCGGGGTAAATTCTCAAAAAAAAGCGAAAGAGTAGGAACAATGGATTTTATAAGCGAATTAGAATGGCGCGGCATGATACACGACATCATGCCGGGAACAGATGAATTATTGAAGAAAGAGATGGTGAGCGCCTATGTCGGAATTGACCCAACGGCAGACTCCCTTCACATCGGTCACCTGGTGTCCGTCATGTTACTCAAGCACTTCCAGCGGGCGGGGCATAAACCCATCGCTTTATTAGGCGGAGCCACCGGTATGATCGGCGACCCATCGGGCAAATCGGAAGAGCGCAATCTCCTGCCGGAAGAGGCGCTGCGCAAAAACCAGGACGCATTGAAAAGACAATTGGAAAAATTGTTGGACTTTGATTCCGAACGTCCGAACGGCGCTGAATTGGTCAACAATTACGACTGGATGAAAGGGTACGATTTCCTGGCCTTTATCCGCGACATCGGCAAACATATGACCGTCAACTACATGATGGCCAAAGATTCAGTGAAAAAGCGTCTGGAGACCGGCCTCTCCTTTACGGAATTCTCCTATCAATTGGTTCAGGCTTATGATTTCTATTACCTGTATAAACATAAAAATTGCAAGTTGCAGATGGGCGGTTCGGACCAGTGGGGCAACATCACATCCGGTTCTGAATTGATCCGCAGAAAAGAGGGCGGCGAAGCCTATGCTCTCACCTGTCCCTTGATCACCAAAGCGGACGGCGGAAAATTCGGCAAGACCGAAAAGGGCAATGTCTGGCTCGACCCCCGCTACACCTCTCCCTACCAGTTCTACCAGTTCTGGCTCAATGTCAGCGACGAAGACGCCGAACGCTACATCAAGATCTTCACCATGCTGGGCAAACAAGAGATCGACGACCTCATCGCCCAACACCGCGAAGCCCCGCACGCACGGTTATTGCAAAAAACCCTGGGCCGCGAGCTCACCGTCATGGTTCATTCGGAAGAAGAGCACCAGGCGGCTGTGGACACGTCGCAGATTCTCTTCGGCAAAGGGACCACCGAATCATTGAAGACACTCTCGGAGGTAGACCTCCTGGCCATCTTCGAAGGCGTCCCTCAACCAACAGTATCCCGCGCTGAACTACAAAACGGTATCGACGTTCTCGAACTCCTGGCTGAAAAAACCGACGTATTCGCCTCCAAAGGCGAAGCCCGCCGCATGATCCAAAACAACGGCCTCAGCGTCAACAAATCCAAAGTCACCTCCGCCGAAGCCGTCATCGACGCCTCCCACCTCCTGAACGACAAATTCATCCTCATCCAAAAAGGCAAAAAAAACTACTACCTTCTCAACGCCGAATAATAGATTTTGACCCGCGTCTAGAGAGTAATTTCCGTTTTGGCTGAAGCTTTTCAATATCTTTGCTTTTTTCAGCATCAACGAAATTAAAAATGCTGATCAGGTCGTTTTTACTGATCCAAAAGCCGAGCCAATTTTTGCTATATACCTTGCCAGTTATATTGTCGGCCGTCATAATTTTCATGGCATCTTCCTTCACACCTTCTGATAATGCACCTTTAGCAGAATACTTTTTATCAAAATTGTGTTTAATGGTAATGATTAAATCCGAAAGAGCGTCGAAATTTAATGAATTTTTTGATTGCTCCCCCCCTGGCGGTAGGACATCAATTATCATAGAACTGATCCCATAACATTTGGCAAGGCGGATAAACGACGGAATCAAAAATTGTTCCTCCGCTAAAATAGGAAATTGAGTGTTGATCTGGGCGGTGGAATTCAAAAGGACCCGCGTAAATGGGAAAAAGTTCCGTTTCCCTTTTGAATTACGGGGAGCCAGCCTATCAATCCAGCCCCAGAATTCTGTTAGCGTCGAAATAAATTCTTCCGGGAACAAGTAACCTGCGTCAAAATCAAGAATAAAAAGATTTCCGTGATTCTTAAGCAGAGCGCTCACTCCCTCCTCTTTTTTCGAATTCTTAGAGAAATCCTTATTCGAAACCCACCAATGCAGTTTGTATTTTCCTACCGGAGGACTTTCCCTCGTTTGGGAATTATCCTTATTACTAAGCTTATAGGGATAGTAGGCCAAGTTTTTTTCTTGATTTTGCTCGGCATCAGTTTTTTTCAACCCATTGGGATTTTTTTTCAAAAGCTTTTGATAGGATAAATTTTCATTGAATTCAATTCTTCCGCCACTGCAGGATCCGTTCGAATCTTTTATTTTGCAAGGCTCATCTTTAAATTGGGGAATCTTGTCGATTCTAACTGGAGCCCCCATGTTGAACAAGACTACATTTTCCCCTTTTCGGAGCCCCTGAAAAAGATAGTTTGTCGCAAACGCGAGTTTGTGCGTTCCCCTTTCGCCTTTGAGCAAAATACAGGCATCTGCTGGTAGAGATTCCGGCCCCCCGATTAGATCTTTATCTAATTCTTTAAAACCGAATGCTTCCAAATATCCTGTTTTGTTTTTTTTTGAATTTAAATTTTTTCGTTTCGTCTTTTCCCGGCGCATCAGTTTTTCTGCCTTGCTAATCTGGGTATGGAGCGAAAGAAATATTTTTATGGCGGATTTCATTATATATTCTCCTGAAACCTAATTTTAAAGGGGTGTGAGCCAAATACATGCCGTTGGTACCGAGACTTTTTTACCTCAAACATCTTCATTTTGTAATCCATCTTCTCAGCCCAACCCAATTCAATCCAGATATCCGAAAGGAACTGAACCTCTTCCACCTCTTTGTTTTTCTCACCTCGTATTTCCCCCGGATCTTCCAGAATATAAATACCCAGGAGCCCGCTGGATGAAATGAGCCGGAAGAGTTTAAATATATACTCACGAGCCATCGGTTCGTTCAAAAAAGAATTGATGTTATCGATCACCACCGCATGGAGGCGTTTTTTATTAAAAGGATCGCCTTTTGTCACAGAGACAGAGGACTCAATCAACCGGGAAATCTGCTTGAACCGTTGCCAAAAAAGCTTCCGCTCGTTGACCGCCGTCTGCTCGCCCACAAAGCGGGGGGACAACCGAGGCAGCAGCAATAATCTGCAATCATCATTTTCCCGAAATAGAGATTCGTATTCCCCCTCGCCATCGTCATCTCGGTTATCCCCATTAGCCTCGTCAGAACGGAGTGATTTAGACTCCAATATCTGGACAATGGACTTGAAACTCTCATTGGAAATTGAATCTTCGAAATACTCGGGATGGGGCGAACCTGCATTCGTTATTTGGTATTTCTTCTCTAAAGAATTACTTGAAGCAGAATCAGTATACCCTAATTGTAACGCCAAATTCTTGATGGTAAATATCGGCTGTTCAAGGCTAAAATATGCCACGGCGCCTGTATTGGCAATCACCCGCTTGCACGTCTCAATTTTGGAATTACTGCCGGCATTCATTCCACACACTCCTTCGCAGCCTCGCATAGAAAGGTTGGAAATAATATCAAGAGCCAACGTTGATTTCCCGATCCCCGGAGGCCCTGCGATGACAAGGTTCATTCCTAGTAATCGCGGATAGAAGACAACCTCACTTTCGGGATTTTTTTCATCTTTCAAATTTATATAGAAAGAATCCAATTTTGGAAATTCGATCCCACGCGGCGTGATCCCGCCGCATGGAGTGACTTCATCCAATAAATAGCTAAGCTGTTCGTTCCCTGGATGTATAAAAAATTTCTCAACCGTTATGCCGGCAGTCTCAGCTTTATGTTCAACCAGGGAAGGGCCTAATTCTCCCGCCCATTTTTCCGCGATTTCTCCAGTTTTTGTCCAAAAAGCATTTAAACCCCATTCCCTATCAATGAATTCTATGAAAAATAGAAACCATGAACTGATCGCGGAATAATCGAACGAATCGTCCAGGCGTTTTGGGTTTACTCCAGCTTCAATCGTCCACTCCGTATCTAACGCCTGGATAGTAAGTCGGAAGGGGACTTTTATTGAGTCCAGAATGTTTTTATCCGGGCATATAAACTCATGCTTCTGTGGTTCTGAAAACAACCTGGCCAATCGACTAATTCTATGTACAATCAGCTTCAACTCCTCCTGGTTTTCAAATCCGCTCTCGCTCTGAAGCATTTCCCAGGAAAAATAACTCTTTTTAAAAACACCATATTTGAGTTTGAACATAGCCTCAACCACACGTCTCACTTTAAATTTCTTGACAATCGGTTCCATCGCTGGATAATAAGAATATAAGCCTTCGTGGCTACCCGAATTTACACTCGCCCCAGAAGAATTAAGATCCCCTTCATCCCCGCTCTTTCGTTTGACCACCTTAAATAAATGTCCTTCAACTTCCATCAGGCAAGCCTGGATATCAATTTGCATTTGTTTCAATTCGGTTTGCCAACTTTTCAATAGGCCATTTTTTCCGTTCACATCGCCAGCAATTTTTTGATACAAACCGTCTTTTAAATCAGACTCCACAGAAAAACGTTTCAGATTCCCGATTGGGTAGAAACGAATGCAACGTCCGACAAAATCTGTTTTGCAGCCTCCGATATTTGAACGCAACTCTCCCTTGGAAAGATTGGCGTTTGTATCCTCACCTGATCCACGTGAAGCATAATCATCCGGAAGAGCCCTATGATAGGATGTATCCAGTTCATCTCCAATAACCAACAATGCACATAACCAGCCAGCCCGAATCTTTCCATAGTGGGCGAGATACTTGTCTTCGGTCAATTGGCCGACACATTCTTCCGCATCTTTTGATTTAAAGCCGTCACAATGGCTAAGAGCGATAATCGCCACTAGACGGGCAAGCTCTTTGTCGAAGAGCCCATACTTTGGCGGATTATCCAACAATCTAAAAGCGCTTATCAAGGGATGAGGCTTCACTCTCAATTTTTCTACCTGCGCCGTTGAGAATTCCCCCCCCAATGCCTCGCTCACGAACTCTTTATAATTCTTAAATTTTTCATTCAGCTTATTTTTAAGATTCTTCTCTTCATCTTTAGTATCCTCTTCATCCAGTTTGCCGATGTCATGGATCAAAATCGCAACCAAAAGGATATAAATCTCAGCCGCGCTCAAGTTTAGATAATCGCTGCCGGAAATCAGATTTTCCACCTCGTGTAGGACGCCCCGGGTATGATTGATCCCGGTCAGACTTCCTTTTGAGTGGGGAAGCGCATCAATATACGGTTCCACCACCTTGCAAACGGTTATCAGACTGTCATACAGTTTCTTTGCTTCGTGATCGTCGTTGGACTTTAATTTGTCGAGAAGTTTTCCCTCGAGAACTTGTATCATGATTCACCTCGAATCTACAATATCAATTATAATCCCTCAGAGAAAACTTTTCAAAAGAAATCCGCTCAAATTTTCTTAATGGTGTTTTTTTTTCTTCCGAAGAATGGTTAGATAGATGAAGAATAGGATGAGGGCTTCGGAGAGGAGGGTTCCGGGGAGGATGCCGAGGGGGAAGAGGGCGTGGGCCAGGAGGATGTAGAGGATGAAGAAGATGGAGCCTTGCGGGAGAGTGGCGCCGATGGGGATGAGGAGTCGGGGGCCGCGGGTCAGGAGGATGATGTTGAAGATGGAGATGAAGGAGGCGGGGAAAACGGAGAAAATTCCTCCCCACAGGGGATTCAGGATTTTGGCCAACAAGACCGCCGTACCGATGACTGTTCCGCCGGCGCAGGCCCGGATGAGTATCAGTTTCCAATTGGAAGAGTGGTTGCTTCCACGATGGGATGTCTCTTGATTGGAGAATTTTTGGCGCCTGCCCCTTTTTGAGAGAACGTAGTGGGCGATGACGAATGCCATGATGTAGGCGATGATGCCGGGAATCGGGGCTGTTATTGCAAAGCGGATGATGGCGATGGAGAAGATAAACCAAACAGCCAGTGATAATACGTTGGGGGCGATCATTCTCATCTTGCGGCTCCCGGACCATTGGGCGGCGGAGATGAATAGAGCGGCGAAGAGCAGGCAGTTGGCCAGGGAGATGGGGACCACCGACGCCGACTCGATGGCGGCTGCGGTTCCCTGGGTCCAACCGATAAAGAAGAGTCCCATGGGTAATGTGGTGGGGATGGAGACGATAAAACCGCCGAATTCAGGATATCTCTCAGCCGCCACCGATTGCGCCGCAATCACACCTCCCCCCACCAACACAGACACCACCAGCCGCCAAACGAATTCAGCTTCGATCATTCTTCAGGGAAGCGGCGGAGGTCGGTCTTTTGGAAGGTCCATTCGGGGGTGTCGAGGGGGCCTGTGAAGGTGGAGATGTACCAGGGGGTGAGGCGGTGATGGTTGGGGTTTTGTAAGATGTGGATCTTTTGGGCAGGCATGTAGCTTTGGGCCAGGAGGAATATGAAGGCGCCGGTGCCGGGGTTGCGGGCCATGTCAACGACGATGACTGCGTGGCCGTAGGGATTGCCCGATTGGATGAACACGTCGCCGATTTTCATGTGGTCGAAGTCCACCGGCTTCAGTTCGGCTTTCAGGGAAGCGGTATTGGCGTAGGCGAAGATATAATTCATGTATTTGCGGAAGCTTTTGTAGGAATGGGTGGAATCGGCGTGGTCTTTGTAATAGCGCGGTTTTCCGTCGCCGACAAAATTGAAGTGAATATCGGCGAAGTGTTTTTGACCGAACAAAAATTCGCCCCGCAACCGCATCACCGCGTCGGCGCATTGTTGCAAGTCCCGTGTGCCGGTGTCCATGGCGATAACCGCGGCGTGCACGTCCCTGGGCTTGATTCTACCGTCATAATACAGAACCGGCGCGCCGTCGGCCTCGAGAGGCAGTCGGCGCAAGTAGGCGGCGAACGAATCTTCCTTCGCCGCGACCCGCACAAATCCTTCGGGCACAACGAAGCGCGATTCGACGCTTCCGCCATTGAGTATTACAAGCGAACCGGCTTCGGCGGGCCGGCACGACATCATCATCAGTATGGCAAACACAATCGAGCAAACATTCTTCATCATCACATCCTCCACTTCAAATTATATCAGGAAAATAGGTAAACAAAACAAGGCACAGGTGGCATGGAGTTTTGAACGGGAGATGCCATTGTTGCGGTTCGAGACCATTGTCGATCGCTATCTGAAAAGGCCCCTCCCGCCGCAGATCTTTGAGGAGTGGATGCTCGTCCCTGAGGCGCAGCAACTCCTTCCAGGATAATCGCAACGGATCGCCAAGGGCAAAACGCGATCGCGCCTCGAGACCGATCACTCCGCAACAGGGATACACGATTCCGTCCTCGCCGATCACCAAATCACGGAACGCCAGAGTGCAGGGTTTCTTCCACTTCTTTCCAGTTGATGTTTCCCCCGGGGAAGGTGGTGATGGAAGGCGGGGATCTCGCACCGGCATATGGGGAATGCGATGACAAAATCTTGATTGGCCGCGATTTTTTTCCACAAACTCAGGCAGCGCGTCTTCAATCGCCGCCATCGTCCGCTTCACCGCCAGGGGATCTTCAGGTATCTCCCTCAAAGTGAGGTTGACTTCGAGATTCAGCTCATCCGCCCTCGCGATCAACCGGATCAACTCCCCCACAGCGACGCTCCGCTGATGCTCAGCGTCCACACTGACACGAAGCGACACTCCCTCGATGCCGGCAATCTCCTCCAAAAGCCCCGGCTCATCCCGGAACCAGATTCCACTGGTCAATATTTCAGACCGGAAGCCCTTATCGCAGGCTTCCAACAGCCCACTCTTCAAACTGTCAAACGAAAGAAACGGTTCGCCGCCGGTCCAGGTGACATACCCGGCAAAATCCAGGTCCCCCACCCTCCCGAAAAAATCTGCCAACCAGTCGGAAGACAATTCCAGCGACCGGTCCGCCTCAGCCAGTACATTGCATGACGGACACCCCACCGTGCAGCGGCGATTCAAAAACAAAACAATATTTTGATAATCCAAATTCTAATGTCTAATCCAATGGTCAACATTATAACTCAACTCTTGAGAATGACGCCCTCGATGGGGGCGTTCAAATTTTGAACGAAGGTTTGGGCATCCTCCGGGGTGCCCACCACATCGGCGAAATGGATAGGGATCGCCACTTTAGGGCGCATCATGTTGGCGGCTTCGGCCGCCTCCAACGCGTCCATCGTGTATTTTCCGCCAACCGGAAGGAACGCGACATCGGCTTCGATATCCGCCATTTCAGGGATATGGTCGGTATCGCCGGCAAAATAGTAACCGGCGCCATCCAGTTGGATAATGTAACCGACCCATTTTTTCCGTTTGGGATGGAACCATTTCTTGATATTGTAGGCTGGAACTGTCTTAAAAGAAATGCCCTCTAGATTGTATTCTTCAAAGGGGGAAACACCGATCACTTTTGCCAGCGGAAATTTTTTGAATTTTTTCGCCGCCTTTTTGGGAACCACCAGAATGGTATCCTCTTTCATGATCCGTTCGATATCTTTCTCCGACAAATGGTCAAAATGTTCATGGGTGCAAAAGATAATGTCCGCGTCTGCGGGATTGCCGTCAATCCGGAAGGGATCGACATAGATAACGCGCTCCCGCTCAATCCTGACAGTCGATTGACAACAATGACTGACACCCCTCAACATCCAGGAAAAGTCTTGATTTTCGTGAGTTTCACCGCTACTCATCATAGCCTCCTGCAACCACGGCTCAGGTGTTGTTTTATTTAAAAAAACCGACGCCGGGCCTTCTATTAGGCTCCGGCGCATCAGCTCATATAGTTGCCAATGTTCTATCCGCCTCTTTTTTCACCTGATGGTTGGGATCGTCTTTCAATTTCAATAAAAAGGGGCGCGATCGGTCCCGGTCAAGTCCGGCCAGGGCCTGGATGAATTTAAGCTTTACTTCAACATTCTTGTCGTTAAGAAGAACTTCGGCTATATTGTAGATGTGCTCGCTTTTCAGTTTCCCTAAAATTTCTATTAGCGATGCCCGGACATACCAGACTGAATGCTTGATCGACTCAGACAAGGCCGTTTCGTCGAGTTGGTGCTCCGGGCCGATGTGCTCGACTATAAAATCCCGGAGTGCGAAATCGTCAATGGACAACAATGAAACAAGAATAGACACGCTCACGGTCTCTTTCTTCTCAAGCACCGATCTGACCATATCCAGCCGTTCTCCGGCGTCCTCGTTTTTCACCAAGTCCACCAATCGCACTGCGCCGGAATCCTTGTTTCCCGAGCTTTCCCCAACCGCTTTACGGGCGGCATTGGCCACTGAACTGTCGGAATGGTAGAGGAACTTTGTATAAAACGACCGGTCCCGGCACTTCAATTCCCGTAAAATCTTCAATCCCGAGGCAATGGTTTTGGACGACAATTCAACGATTAAAATCCTCTTGAGGAAATCTATCCGCTCTAAAGCCGGCAACTCCGTAAAATCACCGTGCTTTAGATACTTGATCTGACCTGAAGCGCTCAGGCCCAAAAAAGAATCCATATCCTGTTTCATTAGAGCTTTTTAAGAATGTGGCCCATCTTCTCTTTTTTTGTGCGCATGTACGCGACATTAATTTTGTTGGGTTCCACTTCCACAGGCATGCGTTCGGTGATTTCCAGCCCATAGCCGGACAGGGCAATATACTTCGCCGGATTATTGGTCATCAGCCTCATTTTTTTGATCCCCAATCGTCTCAAGATCTGGGCGCCGATACCATAATCCCTCTGGTCAGCCTGAAATCCAAGTTTCAGATTGGCTTCCACTGTATCCATGCCATGCTCCTGGAGTTTGTAAGCCTTGATCTTCTCCAATAGCCCGATTCCCCGTCCTTCCTGGTTGGTGAGATACAGCACCACGCCGCGGCCTTCGTCATTGATGATCTCCAGCGCTTTCTGCAATTGGGTGCCGCAGTCGCACTTCAGCGAGCCGAATGTATCGCCGGTCAGGCATTGAGAATGCACGCGCACCAGCACCGGCTCATCGGTGTTCACCTCCCCCTGAACCAATGCGATGTGGGTTTCGTTCTGAATCGAGTCAATGAATCCTTTGATAATGAACTCTCCGTATTTTGTCGGAAGGTTTGCTTCGGAGACCTGTTCTACCAGCAACTCTTCCTGAACTCGATACTTGATGATCTCTTCAATCGTGATGATGGGGATGTCGTGTTTTTTGGAGAATTTCTCAAGGTCCGGCATGCGGGCCATAGTACCGTCGTCCTTCATGATCTCGCAAATAACGCCGGATGGATTCAAGCCTGCGATTCTAGCTAGATCAAGAGAGGCTTCGGTTTGACCGGCGCGTACCAATACGCCACCGTTTTTTGCCCGCAACGGGAAAATGTGACCGGGTTTGGCCAGATCCTCAGGTTTACTTTCAGGATTGATCAAGCACTTGATGGTTTCGGCCCGGTCAAACGCGGATATCCCGGTGGTGGTGTTCTTTTTGGCATCCACCGAAACAGTGAATGGCGTCTCGAATTGCGACGTATTGTCATTGACCATCAGAGGAAGATTCAACTCCGCGCTACGCTCTTCCGTAAGCGACACACAAATTAAACCGCGGGCGTGAGTGGCCATAAAGTTAATGATTTCCGGAGTGACCATTTCAGACACGATCGTCAGGTCGCCTTCATTCTCTCGATCTTCATCGTCAACAATGATAATCATACGACCTTTTCTTAAATATTCAACTGCTTCTGGTACTGATATGATATTTGAATTTTTCATAGCTTCTCTCTTATTCTTCCTTTTATCATTTGAAATTATATAAATATTTTCCGATTAAATCAAGTTCGAGATTCACCCGGTCCCCAACCTTGAAGTACTTGAGATTTGTGGCATCGAGGGTATGGGGAATCACCTCAACGGAAAAAAACGAGCTTGCCACCTCCGAAAGAGTCAGACTGACCCCGTTCAAAGTCACCGAGCCTTTAGGGATGAGAAATTTTCTCCAGTCGGACTTGTTGAACATAAACGAAAACGTCGTGCTTCCCGCCCGCTTCTGGATCGACTTCACCCGCACCACACCATCCAGATGGCCGCTCACCAGATGGCCACCCAGGAAATCTCGCAATGCGAGGGGTAGTTCGAGATTCAAGAGACTTCCCCGGGAGAGATCCAGAAAATTCGACAATTTCAAGGTTTCCCGGCTCAAGTTAAAGCTGAATTCTGTCCCGGTCATTTCAATAATGGTCAAGCAAGAGCCGTTCACCGCCACAGAATCTCCTATTTTCAATTCCCCGGGCAATTGAGCGGAAATCCGCAATACCGGGGATTCTTTTTTTTCCAATGCTTGCAACGTTCCAAGGGTCAACACAATTCCGGTAAACATACTATTTCGAACCTCCAGGAGCATCCAGTCTGACGGACCGTACAATATATCCATTTTCAAAAGGAATCGTTTCCAGGTTTTCCAGTTTGACGGCCTCAGACAACGGGACGCCGGAATGCATCAATTGAACCGAGTCAACGCCTCCGATCAATGTGCCGGCCGTAAAGAGTATTACCTCGTCAAACAATTTCAAGCGCAAAAAAGAATCAATCAACCGTCCTCCACCTTCCACCAGGACAGAAGCTATCCCAAGTTTTCCAAGATTGTCGAGTACTTCTCCGAGGTCGAGGGCGTCGTCCGTACCCCGGGCAGTTGAGACAAAATAGTGATGCCGGCATTTTTTATCTTTATTGCCCGCGTTTTTCGAGCTGAAAATAATTAAAGGAAAATCGCCCTGGTTTTGAAACACCTTCAATGTGGTTGGAATTCTATTATGAGAATCAAGAACGACCCGGAACAATTTCTTCCCCCGCCACTCGCCGCGCACCGTCAATTGTGGATCGTCATCGAGAATTGTACCGGCGCCCGCCATAATGGCCGAGAATTCACCTCGAAAGCTACGCGAAATCCGGCGTAGTGTGTCTCCGGTTACCCACTGGGATTTCCTGTACTTGTCAGTCAACTTTCCGTCCACCGAAACCCCGGCCCGCAACGTTACATACGGACGATTATTCTGAATGAACTTAAAATAATGGCGGTTTTCAAATCTATAGAGATCGCCGAGACACCCAATGGTCACCTGAATTCCGGCTCGCCGCAGACGCTGTATACCCTTCCCGTTAACCAACGAACATGGATCTTGAGTAGCAATGACGACGCGCGCCAATTTTTTTTCAATCACAATATCCACGCAAGGGGGTTGTTTTCCGTGGTGGCTGCAGGGTTCGAGGGGAACATAAAGAGTGGCTCCTTCGGCATCGACGTGCTGTAACGCTTCGCGCTCCGCGTGCAATCCTCCGTACATCCGGTGATATCCAGTGGAAACAATTTTGCCGTCTTTTGCCACCACAGCGCCCACCAGTGGATTTGGTTCGGTATACCCGGTCCCTTTTCCGCCCAAACGGATCGCCATCTTCATAAATTTTACGTCATTGGCAGGGAAACCGGTAACATCCATCGCGGTCAATCCATTAATAAAGAATCTATGAACCGCCGGGAAGAAAACTCCAGTAAGTCCTTTTCCCCCTCGCCGACACCTGCGAATTTTACCGGAATTTTAAGCGCGTCCAAAATATTCAAGACAGTGCCGCCTTTAGCAGTGCCGTCTATTTTGGATAATACGATCCCTGTAATACCTGAAAATTCCCTGAACCGTTTCGCTTGATCCAGAGTGTTCTGCCCCATGGTGCCGTCAACCACCAACAGTGTATCCGCCGGTTGGTCAGGATAAAATTTCTTCACGATGTTGGTAAGTTTTTCCAATTCCTTCATCAAGTTGTCTTTGGTTTGCACGCGACCGGCGGTATCGACGATCAACAAATCAAAATCCTTATTGCCAAGGGAGTTGAGGCTATTGTAAACGACAGAGCCGGGGTCGGCGCCTTTTTGGCCTCCGATCACCGCAATCCCCAGACGCTCGCCCCATAGGGACAATTGCGAACTACCCGCGGCCCGGAAAGTATCGGCTGCCCCTAACAATACCTTTTTACCTTTATTGCTATAATAATACGCCAGCTTCGCAGCGGTAGTGGTTTTACCGCTGCCATTGATCCCCACCAATAGAATCACATTCTTACCGTGATCGAGTGTAGCGCCGCTCTGTGGAATCGCGGCGAATCGCTGGTTCAACTCTTCTTTTAAGGCGTTAAAAAAATCCTCCTTATCAAACGTGAGCTTAATTTTCTTTTTCACGCCGGAAAGGATACGTTCCACCAATTCCATCGAAATGTCCGCCAATATCAGCAACTCTTCCAGCTCTTCAAATATTTCCTCTTTGTTTTTCGAGGCGTTGAGGACCAGATTGATCTTCGTTTTCAACGAGGACTTAAACATTCCTTTTAAATTCATACTGAAATTATACCCTTTTCCCCATTACAATGCAATCTTTGTCCCGGATATAGGCGCTCTTGCAAAACCTGGCTCTGTGTAAAGAGCTAAACAGATGTGTAAGATGTACACAGAAATATTTACTACCGCCGAGGCGAATGATTTACTAAAACCGCGGACATTCTTTACTAATCATACTCTCATCCACACTCAAAAATAAATACCCTCCGGCATCGAACATGCAATATAAATAGATGAGAGGTATCTATGAAGCGAAATAAACTCGCAGGCTTTTCGATCATCGAATTACTGGTGGTGCTTTTATTTTTCAGTATTCTTATTTCGGTAACCTTAAGTTATAGTTTAAAAGGCAAGGACCGCGCGAATCTTAGCTCCACAGCCAGAGCCATTACCGGTGAAATTTTTAAAATCAAACAAATATCCGCCCGGGAAAATATGATCATTCGCATGAAATTCACTGCGGATTCGTATACATATGAATACTATGACGGTTTAATCTGGCAAGACTACTCCACCCGGGATGTAAAAGCCGGAACCACACCGGAAAACATCGCCATACTCAATCCGCCTGATTTTGCAGTAAATTCCAGGGGCATGATCTTGAAGCCCGCCGACATGCAATTGAGCGGGACTCAGACGGTTACCTTGAGAGCGCCCAGGGGGACCGGATATGATTACATTTATATCAAGCTATTCCCATATGGAGGTATTAAAGTTGAAAAAAAATTCATCTAGCCCCAAACAAAAAGGATTTTCATTTATCGAAGTCTTGATTTCCATCACCATTCTCGCCTTTGTCATTGTCGGTGTTTTGACAATGACCACCGTCCATATCAAAACAAACAATTTCGCCCTACATCACACAAAAGCCGTGCAATTGGCGGAAGGGGGTGTCGAGCGAATGATGAGTATTGATTTCGACACTGTCCGCACATTCATCGATAACCCGATTGTAGAAGCCTATGACACGATTCCTAAATACGCTCAATTCACAAGAACAATCCACGTTTTCGATATAGACGAAGACAATGTGACAATAAGCGTGGAAGTACGCTGGAAATCCCAGGGCGTGAACTCCAATCCTGTGACCATGCAGATATTAAGGACCAAATAATTATGGAACACAAAAAAAATAACAAAGGTTTTACCCTCATAGAGATGATTGTAGCATCGAGCATCCTGTTGATTATCGTCGCTTCCATTTACGCCCTTATCCTCAGAACACAGCGTACCCACCTGACGGAAGGACGGAGATTGGACATGAACCAGGCAGCCCGGGCACTCGAGGTATTGCTATACGACAGCCTTCGCAGCGCAGGATCTGTGTTATCATTGCTGCATACTCCGGCCTTCATCGGATCGCCAGTCCCATTCACGGGAATCTATCCCCTGAACAATGTCAATTTCCCGGATGGGATTATCCTGGCCTCAGGCGATCCAATGGCGACAACGCAACTATCAGCCAATTTCGACCCCTCCTCCGACACCACCGTCGCAGTCGTCACCTCGGATCTTTTCGACGGAACCGCGTCGGCCTGGCAACTGAATGATTACGGAATTGCGGTTAGGGCTGAAGGTTATTATGTTTTCAAAGTGACGCAAACGCCGAATTTAGCCGCCAATTCCCTGGCCATCAGAGCCACCCCGGTGTACTACTCCGGTTTGTTGAATACAGCGAAATATAATGACCTAACCGATGAGCACAACTCCGCGGATAGTAATAAAACCGGCCTTGATTATATTTATTACGCCGGAACCCCAGTCATCCGCCTCGCCTACTTCAATATATTTCTAGTACGTGAAGAAGACGGAGTTCGCACACTCACCATCACAACGGACACCGAAGGAGAGCCTGATGTGCTGGGAGCCGGAAAAGAGACAAGCTCCAGAGGCGTTCCGTTTGTACCGAATATATTGGACATACAGTACGAATATATCACCCGGGATGTTCCAGCGAACTTTTGGGCCTCCACTGTTACAGACGGCGCGGGCGGAACAGCCTATGCCAATCCATGCGCAGCGTCCGGCGATGTGAATTGTAGTACGTTCATAGATCAATTCCGCAACCGTAATATCGCGGCGGTCCGGGTTTTCGCGCTGTTTAGAACTGAAGAGGAAGTGGAGAAGCACGCGGGATCGGGGATGGTTTATGATAAACCCCGTATGGGAGACCAGCCGGCCGCCAGGATCTCGGTGGGTCGTTATCACTATTCCTATATGTCGTACGAAGTTCAGATACGGAACTATAACATCATTTATTAATACCTATTCGGAAAATAAGAGGATAGTTAGATGAATACACTACTAAAAGCGGTTATTTTGTTGATTATACTAGTAACTCTCAACTTCTGCGGAGGGGGCGACAAAGAAACCCCGACGGCGAACCAGGTCATACCGGACACCCAGACACAAACATCCGACGTCTCATCGGAAGAAGCGGAAGAGGCCAACGAAGAAGAAATTGTAGAGGAAGTGAAATCCCCCAAAATAAAAAACGTCGCCTTCCCGGAAGCCCCCACGGCGGGAAAGGATTTACTGGTGGAAGTTCAACTGGAAGAACAGGATGAGGATACGGCGATCAAATACCGTTGGTTCGTCAATAGCGTTGAAATCACCGATGCCACAGAAAACACTCTCAGCAGTGATTATTTTGTATGTAACAACTGGATTCAATGCTGGGTAACAGCCCAAAAAGGAAACAAAACCTCGGGTCTGTTTAAAAGTAAATTTATCAGAGTCAAAGGCGCTGCTCCGGTTATCAAGGTGACACCCATCGGGGAGCTGATAATTCCCGGTACCATTAAATACAAAATCGACGCATACAATCCGTCCATTGGAGAAAATATCGCGTCTGAAGAAAATGCAATGAAATATGAATTGCTCTCTCCAAAAGAGGTTGGGATTCAACTGAACCAGGAAACCGGCGAATTATCCTGGGAATTGGATGAAGAAAAAATCAAAAAACTCGGCGCCAAGATCGAAATAAAATTTCAGGTATCCAGTAAACAAAGCCAGACTGTCACCTCATCCATTATATTGAACTTTAAACAAGAGACCCCGCCACAGAAAAAAACAGAGGATCAGGAGAAGAAAGAAAACCGGTCAGAGCCATCATAGTCCCCGACCGGTACGCTTTAATATTTTAGGCTTCTTTAATCAATTCAGCCAGACGTTGAACGCCCTGGTCGATGTCCTCTTTTGACGCGTAAGAAAAATTGATACGCATGGCGTGCTGCCCGCCTTCATTGGGAAAAAACGCGCGCCCCACCACATAAGCCACTTTCTTCTCGATCGCTTTGGGGAAAATTTCAGTGGTATCAATATGTGGGGGTACCGTTACCCATAAGAAGAGACCGCCCTGGGGACGCGTCCATTTCAATCCGTCCATTTTCGGCATATACTCTTCCAACTTAGCCAACATGAAGTCGCGTTTGTCGCGGTAAGCGGCGATGATTTTGCCAATCTGCTTTTCAAGGCTTCCGCGCTTGACATATTCGGCGAGTATCGCCTGGTTGAACGGAGGCGAGCAAAGATCCACCGCCTGCTTGGCCACCACCATCTTTTGGATCAAAGTTTTGGGGCCGGCCATCCATCCAAGACGAAATCCCGGTAACAATATTTTACTAAAGGTATAAAGAGCCAATACCCGCTCAGGATTCAGACTTATCAGCGGGGGTTCCGCTTCGCCCTCGAAGCGCAACTGGCGATACGGAGAGTCCTCGATAATAATTAAATCGTAACGCTCCGCCACATCGATGAGTTGCTTCCGCCGCTCCAGCCCCATAGTGAGACCTGAAGGATTCTGAAAATCGGGCACGACATATATGAATCTCGGCTTTTTGCCGTCAGCGGCCAACGCCTTGATCTTTGCCTCCAGCAATTCGACATTCATCCCCTGGTCGTCAAGGTCGATACCGACCATTTTGGCTCCGTAGGAGTTAAAGGCCTGGATGCCGCCCACGTAAGTAGGGTTGCCGGTCATGACAATATCTCCGGGATCTACAAACACCTTGCCTACCAAATCCAATCCCTGTTGGGAGGAAGTAATGATCACTAATTGATCGAGTGAAATATCCACACCATTTTTTTTGGAGAGTTTCAAAAGCTCTTCCCGCAACACAGTGTCGCCTTCGGTGGGCCCGTATTGTAAAGCGACAGTTCCTTCACGGTCCAAAATGAGCTGGGAAATTTCTTTGATTTCCTCAACTGGAAATAAATCGGGAGCAGGCAAGCCGCCTGCGAAGGATATGATACCTGGTTGCCGTGTTAATTTGAGCAACTCACGGATTTCAGATTTTTTCATTCGTTTTGCACTACTGGAAAAAAATTGTTCGTAATCTATCATGATTCCTCCAAGACTCGTTATATAAAATTTTAAGGGCGAATGCAATACATTGACCTGATTAATTTAATATTTTCTCCTGCCCAGAAATCACTATATTTCTTTAACCTCCCGCAAGGATGAATCTATAGCCGCAACCGTTTCACTCTCTTTCGCGGCGGATATCCCCAGCTCCCCGAACTTCCGTGCCGACACCAGGACCCGGCTTTCCAACGATCCCACCGCTTTATTATAAGACGCTACCGCTTTTTCCAAACCGCCTTTCATCTCATTGAAATGGGTGACCAACGTAGCGATGCGATCATAAAGTTCTTTTCCCAACCGGCTGATTTGTTCAGCGTTTTGCGCCACTTTTTCCTGTTTCCAGCCATACGCGATCGCCTTTAACAAAGCAATCAATGTCGTCGGCGTCGCCAATATCACTCTCCGCTCCACCCCATATTCGATCAATTCAGGAGCCGATTGCAACGCGGCGCTAAAAAAACTTTCCCCCGGAAGGAACATCACCACAAATTCCGGGGCCTGTTCGAATTGGGCCCAGTAACGCTTCCCGCTCAATTGAGCCAGATGTTTGCGTATATGTTCCGCATGACTACGAATCAATTGAGCACGCCGCTGCTCGTCTTTGGCTTCCATCGCATCCAAAAACGCTTTGAGCGGAGCCTTGGCGTCCACCACGATCTGTTTCGCGTTGGGCAAGCACACAATCATATCCGGGCGAATCGTCCCCTCCTCCGCGTGACTGGTCTCCTGCTGAATGAAATCGCAATACTCGATCATCCCCGCCAATTCCACCACCCGCTTCAACTGCACCTCTCCCCAACGGCCCCGCACCGTCGGACTCTGAAGCGCCCGCACAAGTTTGGAGGTTTCTTCGTGAAGATGCCGGTGCGAATCCGCCATTAATTTGACCTGTTCCAACAATCCCGCATAGGCCACATGTCGTTCTTTCTCCACTTCATAGATGCGCCGGTCCACCTGGTCGAGAGAATCTTTTATGGGCTTCACCAGACGTTCCACAGCTTGCTTGCGCAATTCAATTTCCTCCCTGGTATTCTGGCGGAATCCTTCCAACCTTTGATTGGCCAACGCCATAAAAGTCTGGTTATTGTTCTCCAACGCCTCCAGGGACAGGGCCTTAAAAGATTCCGCCAACCGCTGCTTCGCTTCTTCCAGGAGCGCCAGTTTCTCGGATTCAGATTTTCGCTGCCCTCGCAATTGTTCATGTAACGCCGCCAATTGCTCCCGCAACGACAACACTTCGTTGGTCCTCGCTTCCAGATCATCCTTTAGTTGACGCTCTATGGTCCGCAGGTGGGAAATATCCCGGTTGCGCTCCTCGATGCGTTCTTTTTGCAACGCTATCTCGGTACTATACTCCAATCTCGCTCGCTCCGCCTGGTTCCGCCAGCTTCTCCATATAAACAGCCAGGCGACCGCCAGTCCCAGAAAAAAACCAATCGCAAGAAAAATCAAATCAGTTATCATCAATAGTATCCCATGAAATTATGTATCGTCCTATCTCTGAAGCCAGCCAGAATGTATGATTGCATTTTATTTCTATAAATGCTATCATACGATTTCAGATTTTGCAAACACAAGATCAGTCGAGCAAAACTAGGAGGCAGGATGAAAAAATCAGAATACATGTTGGTGTTCTTATTGGTAATCGCTCTGGCAATCCCCGGTGTCTTGAACGCCCAGGACAGGGCGAAGGGCGAACCGGAAATCGGCAAGTTCTCGATCACTGTGAGCGCCGGAATCCGCAGCATCCCGGAAAAAATGTATGAAAGAGTTTTCGGAAAAAACAATCTGGTTTACGGTTTTGATCTCTCTTACAGAATAGGCAAAACCACTGTCGCGTTTATCCATTCCGATTATCTCACTGTCAACGGTAACACCACTCTAACCGGAGAAGAGGCTAAATTGACAATCATGCCGATAGAAGCCGGAATGAGAATTTTTCTCGCCACAGGGAAATTTATCCCTTACCTGGGAGCCGGCGCCGGATATTACAATGTCAAGGAAGAGGTTGCCATCGGCAACGAAACCAATGAGTTCAACACCAAGGAAGTCGGCTTCTTTGCGGAAGGCGGACTGAAATTTTACTTCACCAGGTCTTTATATGTTGATATCAAAGGTAAATACATTTTCTTGAATATTGTTCCCGAAGAAAACATCATTACCGATAACAGTGGATCTATCTATCTGGAAGAAAGAAAATTGAACGGCTTTTCCCTGATGGGGGGCCTTGGGATTTCGTTTTAAGCGGAATCTCTTATCAACCACAGTTCATCCACCAGGAAATCTTTCCCGCGAAAAGGCCTGGTGGAGAACAATCGTAACAATTCGTTCCCCTTAGACGAGATACATAAACCAACTAAAGGCCACGACTCCGAATACCATGTAAAGGAATAGTTTAACCCAATAGCGCAAAATAGCCTTTTTATCGTCGTATTTTATAAAAGCCAGAATTACGGATACGATAAGCGCATACACCAACATTGAGATAAAATGGCTTCTAAAAAAACCGATCATTTTCTCTTCCCCCTGGCAATATCATAGGCGTTCAAGGCCACAAGATAATTGACAAGGCCCGCGGTCACTAGATAGGTGGTACCATAATGAAAGGTGACCGCCTCAATATTTCCTTTGCCCAGGCCCAATAACTGAATGATAAAATAAAAAACCCCATTCCCGAGGTCGCCCAAAAAACCGAGCACCATTAGCGGGTGAAACGGTTTGGTGGAATAAAATTTCCCCTGCATGAGCAAGCCGAGAACCAAAAGAAGTACTATTCCCGCGAAGAACACAATGCCTTTCACATATTTCTTTTGCATGAAATGCCCTGCTCCAGGGAACAGCCAGGATATGAATAAAATTAGATATGGTCTCATGATCTGTGATTATACACCATTTCCCTCCCCCGTACAAGAAGGAATCCGACAGAGATAAGGGAGAAAACATGGCATCCCGCCCCCAGGCGGGACACCGGCCACTGGTAACCTGCTTATATACAGTTCCTAAAAAAAAGTACCACTTTTTTGTGCAAAAAGCTGTACAGTGCACAGATAAAGGTACTTTAAAAAGAAATAAAAAAGTCGTTAACCCTCAATGCAGCCGATAACGGCCTAAACACAAACGCCCACATTCGATAGTCCAGTGATTATCGCAACATTGCGCGCTCCATTGTTGCACGCTGTGTACCTTGTCCTGAGAGCCTCGCCTTCGAGGCCGCCGGCATTAATTCGACTCAATGTTCCATCAGACAAAGAACTAACTGTAACCTTTTTTAAAGACAACGTCTTGTTCGTTTTTTTTGTTCGCATAAATCTTCTCCTTTACATACACACCACACACACACATAAACAATTAAGCTCCGGGTAACAAATAAAAAAACGGAGCGGAAAATCCACACACATAACAATTGAAAAAAAATGTCGAAAAGAAAAACGGCTACAAAATCACGAGAATCAATTAATTAACGCGTTAGCCGCACTGGTCGCACAAGGACAATTCGATGGTAAGCAAATTGTCTCCCGCGAATTCATAGTTGCAACCGGTGTAGCGGGTTCTAAGAGCTCTCACTTTCGGCTCTCCGCCATTGACCCGGCGCAGCATTCCTTCGGATAGGCTGCTAACGGTCATCTTCTTCAAAGATAGTTTTTTGTTTGTTTTTTTTGTACGCATTATACTTCCTCCTAAATTCTCATTCTGCATGTTCCAACGTCTTTTTTCCATAAACTATCTCAAACTGCATCACATAGTCGGACAAGCGGTCGATCCGCTTGCCCGAAAATTCATTATAAATACTTCAAATTATTTTTTCAAGGGTTTTCCATTAAGAATAAAACGTCCGGGCTGTCCGGGTTCCACCTCAAAGGTCAAAACACCTGTATCCTTGGGGTCCGGCAGGAAATATTCATTAAGAATCAAAATCATTTTTTTCTTGATTTCACCATTAATAAAGTCATCTTTCTCGATATTGGCTGCCATTTTGGACATATCTTTCACTTTAACCGTTGCCTTGCCTTGCGGCCATCCGGCGGTGACAAATTGAAAGCTGCTGTTAAGATTGATCTCTCCGAAATGATTTCTAAAGGGCATGATAGTGAAGTTGAGAATTGGTTTCGATGCCAGCATTTTCTGGGCAAACCCCATCCCTTCTTTCATCAAAGCCTGCTGCCGCGCTTGATCGTCTTTGTATTTGCCGGAAAAGTTGATGGACGTCATCTGCAAATAAGCCGCCACTAGCTCGGGAGTGATATGATTGATAATCACATTAATATTCAGCTCTTTGAAATTGGTGAGCAATTGCTCCAAACCGTCGGCCGCCGGGATCGAGGATCTCAATTGCTTAATATTGTAGAAAAAGCCGTATTGGAAAAATTTACCTTTATCGTCCGGTTTGAGAAAATTAGCGAAATCCACCTGCCAGAGATTACCGACCGCAACCTCTTTGCCCATGGACTCCACACTGACGTTGGTGTTCAAGGATTTACCATACACATGAAACAGCGGTAAGCCGCCGGCCATCATGCGATCGGCCTTTTCAGCAGTCATCTCCTCTTTTAACCATGAGGTGAAAAAATCGGAGCGCATTCTCTGGTGCCCTTCGACCCGTTCTGATGTGATAGCGATATTGGTCTTCCTTTCCTGTCCCAAATCCATGGACGCCTTCAATTCCATATCCGTCACAACGGAATGGAGATTGTAGTTTTCCGCCATGAACTGGAGCAGAACCTCTTTTGCCGTTTTCTCCGTAGAGTTCAGCAACGCGGTGATGTTGTAATTCTTCAACGCCACTTTATTGGCCGTAAACTTCACCAAAACAGGGCCTTCGACAGGCATTTCCTGGCCTTTACCAGCATTCGTCTCCACTAAATCCAAAAGATTCAAATCTATGGCAACGCCGCTGAACGACATAAGAACCAACTGCTCTTTTTTATAGTCATAGGACATCACCATCTCTTTGGCGGTTACCGGAATCACGGTTTTTTTCATCTGCGGGTAAAATTCTTTCAACACCGCGGTATCAAACGTGATGCCCGGCTCTTTAAAAGTAATCACAAATCCTTCGCAATCGTCCTCCAACTCCGCGGGACGGGTCGATATATCCTGATCCTTCGCCTGGAATTTAACGCCATAAGGATTGGCATTCACTTTTTGCAACATTCCCTGAACTTCCTCTACACTCATCTCCGACGGTACTTTGTTGCATTGGGGGAAAACAAAAATCACGACAAGAAAAATGCATATCCAGCCTAAATGTCTTTTCATTATAAAGCCTCCTTGGTTAGGTCATGAAATTAATAATTAACACCTGGGCATCCGTTTGTCAACCTTTTCCGCCAATACACCCGATTTATTTCTATTGCAAAAATCAGACGGGCACTATATAATAAATCCTTATAATCAGGAATGAAACTAAGAGCCGACATTCACAGGTCCCGGAAAAAAGGGGCATTGCTTGTTTTATCGATCATCCTCAATGTCCACCTTTTTTTCGCCCTCACTCCCCGGCCGCCGGAATATTTCAATCGCACCTGGTCGTACAAAGACGGCTTGCCGCAAAACACCATCTACGACATCAACCAGGACCATCACGGCTTCCTATGGATCGCCACCGCCAACGGACTGGTCAGATTTGACGGTGTAAACTTCAAAATTTACAACAAGTACATCACCGATGAAATAAAAAACAACGCCATCACCTCCGTCCACATCTCCGGGCGGGGCGCCTTGTGGATCGGCACATTCGGCGGCGGCATCACGGTATTCAACGGTAAAACCCACACATTCAGAAACTACAGCGCCAAAGACGGATTATCCAACGATTTTATCTGGACCATCGCCGAAGACAGCGACCACACCATATGGGCCGGCACCAACGGCGGCGGATTGGCCTATTTCAAAGGGGGCCGCTTCCACCATTACACCACCGCCGGCGGCCTGTCGGACGACACAGTTTATTCATTATTACCCACAAAAGACGGAACCCTCTGGATCGGCACAGCCAACGGCCTGGACATCCTCGAGAACGGCGCCATCGACCGCGCCTTCTCCCCCGACGACCTCACCGGCCATTCCATCACCTCCCTATTCAAGGACAACGAAAATAACCTCTGGATCGGCACCCTCAACGGCCTCAACAAATATACAAACGGCGCCGTCTCCCGCTATACAATCGAAGACGGCCTGGCGGACAACCTCGTCCGCTCCGTCATCCAGGACAAAAACGGCCTCGTCTGGATCGCCACCGAAGGGGGCTTGAACCACTACCGGGACGGAAGACTGGAATCTGTCAAAGACGAGATCCGCCTCTCGGACAATTCCCTCATGAAATTGTTCGAAGACCGGGAAGGCAACCTGTGGATCGGCACATCCGGCAACGGCCTCAACAAACTCCACAAGAGCCGCTTCTCAGTGTTGGACAAAGAGCGGGGCATCTCGTCCAATTCCATAAAATCCATCTACAAAGAGCAGGACGGCACCTTGTGGATCGCCACCAACGGCGGCGGCCTCAACCGGTACGCCAAAGGCGAGATCGCCATCTTCCGGAAAGAAGACGGTTTGCCCAGCGATTTTGTCTACACTGTGTACGGCCATGGCGGCTCCGGTGTGTGGATCGGCACCCGGCAAGGATTGGCCCGCATCGACAACGACACAATACAGAAGATCGAGATCCCCCTCCCGGAATACCGCCCCTACCGGCGGCAACCGGCGATCAACTGCCTCTACCAGGATCATAACAAACACCTCTGGATCGGCACCCAGGGCCAGGGGCTCTATATTTACAACGGCCATTCGTTCAGCAATTTCTCCACCTTCAACGTCCTACGCGATAACTTCATCACTGTGGTGACCCAGGACCCGGCTGGCACCTATTGGATCGGCACCAACGGCGGATTGCACAGCTATGGGGCCGGCAAATTCACCTCCTATACAACCGAGCACGGACTCAGCGACAATGTCATCCTCGACATCCATTGCGACAGCTCCGGCGCCGTCTGGATCGCCACCGACGGCGGCGGTTTGAATTGTTTCATGCGGGGACGCTTCCGGGTCTTCAAAACCGGGCAAGGGCTCTTCAACAATGTGATCTACCGCATCCTGGAAGATAACAAGAACCAATTGTGGATGTCCTCCAACAACGGCATCTTTTATATACCCAAACAAGACTTGCTGGCCTATGATGCGCAAAACCCCAGGCCCGTGACCTGCAACTACTTTCAGCAAAGGGACGGCATCAAGAGCGCTGTGTGCACCGGCGGCGGCCAACCGGCGGGCTTCAAGGGTCCGGCGGGCATCCTTTACTTCCCCACCATCAACGGCGTAGCCTCCATCTACCCCGAGGGCATCGAGCTCAATCAAGTGCGCCCCAATGTTCTGTTGGAGAAGATGCTGGTGGACGGCGTGCCCGTGGATGTCTCCGATAACATGACCTTCCCCGCCGGCACCGGCAGGATCGAGTTCCACTACACCGCCCCCAGTCTAGTGGTACCTGAAAAAGTGAGATTCAGCTACCGCCTGTTCGGTCACGACAAGACCTGGCACGAGACAGCGGAGCGACGGAGCATCCGCTACGACGGGCTGGAGTACGGCGATTTCCGCTTCAAGGTCATCGCCTGCAATAACGACCGCGTCTGGAATTACAAGGGCTCCAGCGTCGAGTTTACCATCCTCCCCTACCTCTATCAAAACTTCTGGTTCAAAATGCTGCTTCTCTGCGTCTTCTTCCTGGCCATCCTTTTGGTATTCTACAAAAAACGCCAATTAAAGTTCGAACCCCCTCAAAAAGAGAAATACAAAGATTCGCCCCTCACCCCCCGCAAATCCCAGGTCTACCTGCAACGGGTCATGGATTTTATGGCTCAGGAGAAACCTTATCGCGACCCCAACATCACGCTGGCCAAATTGGCGGCCCGACTTTCCATTCCCACCAAGCAGATGTCGCAGATCATCAACGAGGAACGGGAGCAGAATTTCAAGAATTTTCTCAACCAATACCGGGTGGAAGAGGCGTGCAAAAAACTCCTGGATCCCAAAGAGAAAGACTTCGTCCTCTTGAAGATCGCCTACGAGGTGGGCTTCAATTCAAAGTCCGTGTTCAACGCCGCCTTCAAGAAATTCACCGGCATGAGTCCATCGGAATACCGCAAGAAGTTCTCCGATTTCGCAGACTAGTCTCTATCCGTGCGCTGTGGAAGCAAGGCCTCATCACGCCGCTCCACCCCCGGAAATTCCCGCGCTCCCAGCGCTGTCTCGGCGCATCCATACAAATGATTCCCATCCCCCACCATATAATAGACCCGGTACTCCCCATCGTCCGGCAGTTGCAACTCCAACCTCTCCCCTTCAGTCCAGAGTCCCAACCCCGGCACATACCAGCACTGATGACGCAGCCCGGAATCCCCCGATACCCGCTGCCCCCGCAGCTCAAATCGCCGGTTCACGCCGCTTGTCACCGCGATGGAGACTTCCGGCGCCTCAGGGTGTCTCGCTTGCCGGGCATACACTACCGCCGTCGGCACATGCGACGGTTGCCCCGAGCTCCAGGCCATATGAGCGTTGCCTTCCAGCGAGACATCGACGTCCATATGCCCCAGCCAAACAGCCGGTCGAATCGCCGGATGGTCCAGGAGTTCAGGCTCAGACACAACCTCCCCGTCAAAGCGGATCATCACCGGCAAAAAGCCATCACCCACATTCCGCCGGTACATGCAATAAGCCACATCATTGCGGGCCACAGTCACGCCAAAAAACGTAATCCCCCCGCCATCCGCCAGGAAGCCGGTCTGCCAATCCGCCCTATCCACCGGTTTGAATATAAATTCGAGGGGCGCGTCCCGCCGCGAAAATATCCCCAAAATATCGCCCGCAGAGTCCGCCGCCACATCCGGCCATTGCGGTTGATGCACCGCCACCGGCCCGGCCAGCACACCTTCGCCGCGACTCCCATTACTATCCTTCACCCAGCCGGCCCGCAGTCCCCACACATCCCGCTCCGAATACCCGTCCATCCAAACGCCAAGCAGACGCCCATCCACACAAACCGTCGCCTGATGAATGCTCTGACGCTCCGGCGTATTCGACAACCGCTTCATCCCGCTCCAAACATTCTCTCCAATCTTTTTCGTCACATAAACGATATCCTTCCCATCAAACCTATTATTCCACTCATGTTGCCACGAGACATACAGCCGTCCCCCTTCCACATCCAGACCAATCCGCGGCCAGGCGGAATTCACCGGTGTCGAACAAACATTCACCGCCCGACTCCAACGTCCGTCTCTATAATAACAATAATAAACGTCCCGGTTATAACTGGCGTCCCCATCCATGAAGCTCATATGCACAGTCCCATCCAAATCTTCCACCAACTGCGGATACTGCGCGTTACGAATCCCCGTCACAGCCACAAACGGCGCCACCGCCAACGGCGGATGCCACACATTTATCCCCTGCTTCCAAATCCTATAAACAATATCATTATCGCTTTTACTACTCCCGCTTTCCCAAACCGCCATCACATCCCCGCTCTTCATCACCAACACCCGCGGATGAACATTCCGAACCCTCCCACCTCCAGCAGAAAGATTCGCCGCCCCCTCGACGCTTTGCCCACTCAAGCCATCGACAACCGCCAAACAAACCATCAAAAAAACTAAAATTGCACGCTTCATGTCGTTCTCCTAAAATTCCCAGTGCAATTTCCTTTCCAGCTCCCCAATCAACCACACTCTCTTCCAAAACCTCCGCCCAACAACCCTCTCCCCAATCCCCCCAATCATCCTCCCCTCTCCCGGTCAACCCTCTGGTTATAAAATATAACCCCCCGGTTATCCAATACTGCCCATCCACCTTCATTTTTCCAACAACTCCCCCATCTCTACCCGCTGCTTAAGCCTATGCAAATCCATTTGAACGTTCTGAGAGTTCGGGTGATCCGGACCCAAGAAATCAGAAATAATTTTATACATTTGGCTTACACATTCGAACGCCACTTTGTACTCCTCAAGTGATTCATACGCTGATGCCAGGTTGCTTAGAAAAGCGATAACATTCGGATTCAATGTTCCGTAAATTTGCCTACCGATAGCAAGTGCCTTTGCACTGTATTCGACGGCCTTTTGATAGTCGCCAATAGAATTGTTTACCGCTCCCAAATTGTTAAGCGTACTGGCAACATGTGGGTGTATTTCTCCATACAATGCCTGAACAATAGAAAGGGCTCTATCATAGAATTCAATCGCTTTAGGGAAATTGCCAAGTGAATAGTATCCAGCCCCAAGATTGTTAAGAAAGGTTGCAACAAGCGGATGGTGCTCTCCATAGATCTGAGTAATTATTGCAAGGGCATTTTCAAAAAAGATAATCGCCTTTGGAGCAACGCCTAGAGAATAATAGGATGTCCCCAGATTGGAAAGCGTTGAGGCAACATTCGGATGTACCTCTCCATGCACATCCCGGACAATGGCGAGGGCTTTTTCATAATTGTTGATTGCTTTAGGAAAGTCACCAAACGCTTCATAAGCCGATCCCAGATTATTGAAATCTGTGGCAAGCTCTGAATGCCCCTCTCCATAAACCAACTTTTTGATGGCGAGGCTTTTTTCAAAGAATTCAATCGCTTTGTTGTAGTTTCCGAATAATTTATAAGTCGCCCCCAGGCTGTTCAGGCAGGTAGCAACATCCGGGTGCCGCTCTCCGTAGATCTGTCTGCTGATGACGAATGCTTGATCATGAAGTTCGATTGCCTTTTGGAAATCTCCAAGTTCTGAATATGCTGCACCCAGATTGTTGAGATCTGTGGCAATCTCTGGATGATACTCCTCATAAATTTGTTTATCAATATACAATGACTTTGAAAAACAATCTATGGCTTCTTCCGAATGACCTGTCTGATTGAGAATAAGGCCTAGCTCTGTCCAAAAAAGTGATAGCTTTTCGGTCTTTTTTGCTTCTGAGACGACGGAGGCAATCGCATGTCCGTAAAAAAGCGCAGGCTGAATGGCCAAATGTTCTCCTAAAAATTTCAACAGCGGGCCGCCGGCGAGGACGGCTTCGTCGGGCATGTCGGCTTCGAGGGCGTGATCGATGAGTTGGATGGATGAATGCGGTTTATCATCATCTAATTCTTCAATGAGGGGGAGATAATACTGGACGGCGGATTGGTGGCATTTTAGTTGGGCCTCGGAGGACAGTTGAGCGAATAATTCTTGGCGGAGCATGGGGGTGAGCCAGAACTCTTTGGGGTTGTTGGCGACTATGGTTGCTTCCATTAGGCTGAGCTGGACGGCTTTTTGATTGTGGGATTCCCAGTTGGGGATGTGGCGGCAGACGTTTTCGAGTCCTTGTTTGGGGACAGGTGCGAAAAAAACTGCGGCGTGGCGGAGGAATTGGGTGAAATCGGGTGGTTGGGAGGCGATGATTCGCTGGAGAGTCAGGCGTTGGACGAACTCTTCCTGCTGGTGCGAGACTTTTTCGAGGAGGGATTCGAAGTCTGTATCGGGGGATTCTTTGATGAGGGTATCGAGGGCTTCCAGGAGGCGGGGATTGCCTCGGCCGGCGGTGATGAGGAGCTGCCGGATGGCTGGGTCGGAGAAGCGGTTGATGGCGTCAAGGGTTTTGATTTTTTTCTGGAGGTCGGGGCCTCGGAAACTGTCCGGCGACATTGGCTGCAAGTGGTTGGTGATCATGGGAAACTGATATCTGCAGGTGATGATGAGCTGGGTCTTCTTGTTTGTGGTTGGGAGAGAATTTAGTAGAGCTTGAAGTACTTCTTGCGCCAGGGGGGCGAGAGTCAAATCTCCTTTATCGGCGTTGGGGAGGTTTTGCTCGAAATCGTCGAGGAGGAAGAGACAGCTCTTTTTTTTAAACACTGAGTTGCAGAGCATCATCATCTTGTCGGGTAGTTCGAGAGCTTGTTCTAGAATTTGCAGCCCTTCTTCGTCTCCGGCTTTTTGAAAGGCTCTTTTGACGGCTTCGAGTAGAGCGATCGAGTCGAGGATGCCGTGAACGATGATGAGTTGGTGCTCCGAGAGGCGTTCGCAGAGCTTTCCCGCTAAGCAACTTTTGCCGAGGCCGCCGGTTCCGTGGATCAGGAGACCGATTTTGGAGTCGTCATGTTTGAGTACACGGAGCGACGATTGAATCTGCCGCCTGCGACCGATGAAGCCACGTTCGAGTATCTTTACTTGTGTGCCTTCGAGGGAGGAATGCAGAGTTTGTCGTGGGTTTGTGGGAGGAGCCTGTCCCTTTTTTACCAGGGGAATACTTAGATGATGGTTGTTCGCCTCAAGCCGTAGGAGGCACCAGTCTTTGATATTATCGCGGAAGAGGAATCTGCGGGTTAGATGAAGGGCTGCGAGAATATCTTCGCCTCGCCCAAGCTCCAGGTAAAACTTTCTGGCCGCCTGGATGGCTCCGGCGTCTGAGACCGGGAGTCCCCAACCAATCACCGCCGGGATTCCCATCATCACCATGTGGCGGGAAAAGGAATAAGCCGCCGCATCGTCCGGCGCCTGGCCGGTTCGGCAACCGGATAAAAAGAGCAAGCGGGGCGAATTTTTAGATAGTACTCGAGAAAGCTCTTCCGGCATTACCTTCACCGGTTGTCCGAGTTCATCTTCCATCAAGAAAATAGGCGAATCATTGTCGCGGTCGATGTCGGCATGCCCGGACAGGTGGATAATATCGTACTCTTCATCGAGCCGTTCATCGAGCCCTACGAGGGACCCGGTATCCTCCACATCGATGTGAACCGGAAGGCTTTCTGTAAACCGGTAAAGAGCGTCCTCTTCCAGCTCAAAATCGAGCACCGGCTCAACGCCCAAAGGCGAGCAAGACATGAACAGTATCCGCAATTGCCGGTCCTGCGTTTGGATGCTTATATCGTTATCCCCGTCTTCTACCCGTCTCACCAGATCCACTCGAAAGGGAACGAGAAAACCATCGTCAAACAACAACTCAAACGGCCATCGCCGGGCTGGACCATCGGCCATCACACCTATCATCAGCCGCTCTCCCTTATTCCCGGCATCCTTCAACGCCTCACTCAACACGTGCCTGTCCCCATCGATCACTCGAAACAATATCGAGCCGATCCTCCGTCCCAACTCAACAGACCGCCGCCAATCCAGATGCTTGCACTCCTCCTCAATCGCCTCGATCTGCTTTTTATCAACCTCTCCCCGATCCTCGCTTCCATCCGCCAGCACTCTCACCATCCAGAGATTCTCCTCAGCCTTACTCCATTCAAACCGAACGTCAAACTCCACCGCCATAGCTCCTCCTAAATTTAGCCGGGCCTCCCCGGCCGGTCCTTGGTTGCAGACTATCTTCTCCATTATAACGCAAACAACATTCACGAGCCAAGAGATATCAATCAAAGTCAGGCAAGATGAGTCGGATATTCCAATCTGTGTGAGGGTTTAGGCCTTTTGTAGGGGTGTCACACGGTGGGCATCACCTGAAGCCGATCTGCACTAAAGTTTGCAACCGAGAGAAATACTAGAATCAAAATCTGGGAATTATTGACTTCTGAAGTCGCCCCACATATGAAATAATTTAAATTGACCGGGCTCGACATTCTTTCGGCATAACACTTGTGTTGTTTTTCGAATAACTCCACTTGAAGAATTAAAATTGATAGGTGGACAGTGGGGCGTGTGTTTTTTTTGATATCCGTTCACCTCCCGCTCTATGTCGCCGGGATCCTTTGCGGTGATGTATCCGATCATTAGGCCGGAGGGCGCTTGATTGCCGTATTTATGACTGGAACAGTCAAAGCGCTTGATTCCATTTTTCACATAATTTTCGTTGAGATTCCAGGAGGGGCTGGTGGGGTTGCCCAGGCGTTTGCATTCCACATGGAGGGAAACTTCATAATCTTCAGGCGATTGGGCGTGAAAATTTTGACAGGTGCAGGTAAAATCAGGGCGTTTTCCGCGTTTTCCTCCGGTCAAATCCCTGGTTTCAATTGGCGGAATCGGAGCCTCCCAAACAGGAACCGCCACCTCCTGGTTCCGGCTGCGGGAAAGTCCAAGACACGCCCGCTTGAGAGAGAGGGTAAGCTTCTCGGAGATAGCGTCTTCTTCATCACCGGAGATATCAGTCTCAACCAGATCTTCGAGGGCGGTGGAAAATATTTGCAGATATATGGTTTCATGCGTTTTCCACATTGCTCGAAACGAAGGGAGTTCGCGCCGGGGCATCAGTTGTGATTTTCTCCTTTGGCCGTGGTGTTCACCATGCGCTTACAAATGGTTGCTTCCGCGTCTTCACGGGCAAGACTGCGGGTCCACAATCGTTTCTCGTTGCGTTTGACAATAAAGATCGCCGAGTCGGTAATCACGTGCAGCAATCCATCCAGAACCACCTGCGAAGTCCCCATCGGTCGAGCCAATGCTTCGCCGATTTGTTCGATGATATGACTCCAGGTTTGATCTCTGACATCGAGGTTCCAGGGATCAGTCTTATCGGCGGGGAAAAACTCCACCGCCACCATATTGCCGTGCGCCCCTAAATGGATCTGCGCCCGCATCTCTTCATCGGCGCCCAGATAAGCGTTCCAGCGGCGGCAGAAGGTCTTGATGTAGGATTCGATGGCGGAAACATCATCGTTGATGACCACCAACTGCAGGGCGGCGCTCTTGAACGGTCTATAATAAAATGGGAGCGTTGTATCGCACAAATCGCGGATTAAATCGATTTGTTCCTGGCTAAGATCATAGAGCTCGAATACGGCTTCGTCCAGTTCATCTTCCCACAGTTTTCGTTGCCGTTTGATCTCATCAGCCGGAACGCCGTCCGGATGAAGCGCGTTCCGTTCTCGAGGTTGATAGGAGCGAAGCGTTTCGACGAGGCGGATGATTTTTCCTGTAGCGGGATTTTCTTTAGCAAAAATAACTGGTAGTTGCTGTCGCTCGTTTACCAGAACTTTATCCCGCCAGACTCCCCAGAAATGGGAGGTGAAAAATAGGAAATAGCGCGCCAGCGAAGACCAGAGTACGCCGGTGAGCACAAGATACATCCAATCCTCGTCTTTTTTTAGCTTTACCACATGAAACGAGTGGTTAAACGCGAAGGGCTCGGTTACAAACCGGGCGACGAGTCTTCCATCCGCGCCTCCAGCCTGACGGGGAGCCTCGAGAGTAATCAATCGCCGTCCATGATAAAGCTCTTCACCTGAACCACAACGTTCAACCATTGGAGGCATTTTCTCAAAAGCATCATCACGTAAGTTTCCATAATTACAAAATGAATTGGTTACCTTTATTTTTTTATATTTTAAGAGCCAAGCAGGAGTTTTTCGCTTCTGATTACCTTTTTTAAATCCAACAGCTTTCAAGAGAGTTTGTTCAGCTAATGTCGTAGTATTCCTGGAGTTTTCGATAAAATATAACAAATCATAATCTTTATTAGAGCCCCACAAGAAAATTTTCCAGATTCGATGATCGGACAAATCTAGATTCATGAGGATTCTATAATTATTTCTCGACAGCAGAACAGTTTGATTCTTTACAATACTCTCACTCGGCATAACGGACCAATAACGAACCTCTCGCTGATTTTGAACACTTTTTTTGAAAATCGTGGCGACAAAGGGCGAAATAGATCCCTTGAAAAAAGCTTTCCGTACAGGAGAAAAATTATACACTTCCGTCAATTCGATAAATTGTAGCCATTGTTTTCGAAACTCTTGCGACGCGGGGTGATGTTTGAGTAGAACACCTACCGGTACTAACATGCTGCCGACACCGTCTGTTTTCAGGAAATCGAGCGCGCGCCAGAGAAAAGCTTGCGAAGGCTCTTTATCCCCAATGGCTTTACCCGTAGATGTGCACCAATTTACAACAACATCGTTTCTACCCCTGGTTCTTTGATCAACGTTGGTTCCTGGATCCCCCCATGGCGGATTGCCGATGACCACATCGACGCTCTGAGAGCCGAACCGCTCTTGCCAATGGGAAAAGCCGGCAATAGTTTTCGTATCGAATGCATTTTCCGCGAGAATGCAGTGGAAATGATTCTCAGACCGACGATCACAAGCCAGGAGGTTGGGCAATTTGTTGCCCGATTGGATTTGCCGGTCAATAGCCGGTGTTTCGAGATAATGGAGCATGGAGAGATACAGGCTGAAGGCGGTGATTCGCGCAGCCTCCTCGTTTACCTCGATTCCTGCGATCTGTTCTTTTAGAATATTTTTGAGAGTCTCGAAGGTCAGTAATTGCCCTTTTTCCCACCATTTATGCCGTACAATCCGCCGGAAAGCCTCCACCAGGAATATGCCGGAACCGCAGGCTGGGTCGAGAACCCGCGGATTTCGTTCCAATACCTCCGGTGTCAGGACGCGGGAAAGGAGAAACTCCGCTAAAACCGGCGGCGTGTAAAAAGCTCCGTCCATGCGCCGCTGGTTCGTTTTGGAGGTATTGAGGGGAGTCTCATGATAAAACGCTTCATAGATCGAACTGATCAAATCAAGGGGAACAATGTTGAACCGGTAAGAATAGAAAAACAATTTTTTTTGAACGCCGATATCCCCATAGAGAAGATCCTGCATCAACGTGAGATGTTCCTGGGTGACCGCCGGTTCCTCTTCATCCACATTGGGAAACATGTCCCCGTTGAAATCTCGGGCGAGTTTTTTGAATAGCGCGTAGGTGAATTCTTTACTCGACAATACCCGGGGATAGAATGTTTTCTGGAGGGAGAAATCAATCCCTGTTCTTGGAGCGGGTTCCCCCAACAATTCAGCCCAGCCGGTTTGTGTCTTCGCCACAGCCAGAAAATAATCCTCAGTCACTATATTACGGTCTTCAAGGTAGCGAATAAATATCGAGCGCCCGATGAGGGCATGGGCGTACTTGACTTTTTCGCCCGAAAGGCCGGCGTTTACAAGCTCGGTTCGAACAGTGTTCAGGTCCCGGATCAACGACTTGTCTGCGCGATGTTTAATATCGCCGAACCGCTTTTCGGCAAAGAGGCGTCCCGATTCCAGATGATCGCGATGATATGCCTGGAGCTGTTTGGTCACGTCGAGTGTCTGCCGGAACACATCGAGATGCTTGAGTTTGCTCCATTCCCTCTCTTTATTTTCATCCACCGGTTTTTGCGCCAGGTCATAAACCGTTATCTCGCCAGGAGACGCCAAAAACAGAATTCTGGGGCGGGCCAAACTCCACACCCGGTTAAAAGTCTTGACTTTTTCTTGTAATTGAGCGCCGCATTCTGCGAATATGACAACCGGATTGTTTTCGACGAAGAAAACTTTTTCAGCGCCCGCTCTTTTTGCAGCGGATAACCATTCTCCCTTTTCGACCCAATCGGTTTCATTTTCGCAATGTGAAGGATCGTCTGTAGCCGGAAGGAGATTCCCATTTTGGTAATCTAACGTTTTATATAATAATGCAAGATTATCCATTTGCTCTTGATTATAACAATATGAAAAGAAATGTCAATCCAATTCTCCGCCGCTTCTCCCCGCCCGGTCGAACGGCATTCACGAGCCAAGAGATCGTCGTAAATGCCCACATTGATAATTATCTTTTGTTTCTTTATACTTATTTCCCGGCATTAATCTAGACTAGCCTTGCCTATCTTCATTTTGAGAGGATAACGATGGTTTATTTCGGGATTTTTCTGAAAATGAAAAGGAGTAAGAGAACCTGATATGACGGATTTACTGCAAACAAAAGAGCTACACCTACTCAAGCGTCTGGACAAATATCTGGTGTTCGATATCAACGAACTGAACCTTTTCGAGGTGAACGAAGAGGCCCACGCTATATTATCGGAGGCTTCAGGGGTATCACCCTATTCGTCACCCAGGATTGCAATCTTCGTTGCCGGGTCCCAGGCGATAGCCTCCAAAAATTTTCTCTTCAACCTGACCGGAAACAGGAAACAGGACGAAGAAATCTTCCATTTAGCACATCTTATGGGTGGAAGGACACAAGCCATGGACCCATGAGGAGGTTACAATGGAAAAGAAATTGTTTAGTAGTGTGATGGTGGAAAAACAAAAGACCAAGACCTGGCTCTTGTTTCCGCTTTCCGCCCTCTTACACGCCTTGATCGCGGTCACCCTAATCGTTGCCCCGTTGATGGACGCGTCCACTCAACTACCGGAACTGAAAGTCACCAGTGTGACATTGACCACTCCTCCCCTACCGACCCCTCCGGCAGGCAAGCCCGCAAGCAAAGGCAAAGGCCGTCGCCCCAATACCGAGAAAAAGGCGCCGCGGGCAGCGAAACCCAAGCCTGTCCCCACCACTCAATTTGTGGCGCCTTTGGCGCCGCCGGCAACCATCGAAGAAGAAGAGCTACCTGAATTTGGAGATCCCGACGGCGTGGTGGGTGGATTCGACGAAGGAATCGTCGGCGGTTCCTGGGAAGGCGTGATGGGCGGTATGGGCGAGGCGACGGATGCTCCGGTTTTGAGAGTCAGCCAGGTCACGGCGCCGAAACTGGTTCGCCGCATCGAACCGCAATATCCCAAAACAGCGATGATCGCCAGAGTCAGAGGCGTGGTTATTATCGAAGCGGTCACCGATATCTACGGGAATGTCAAGACAACAAAGGTCATCTCCGGTCACCCGTTGTTGAAAAACGCGGCGGTGGCGGCGGTGCGCCAATGGATTTACGAACCTTACATCGTGAACGGAGTCCCAAAACCCGTGGTGTTCACAGTCACGATTACATTCAATCTGCGTTAGGCGACTCAACCGTCTCTATCACATCCCGGAAACAGGGGGCGGAATTTCAGCATTCGCCCCCTTGTTTGCGCCTCGTCAATTTATTCCAATAACCCGGCAAAACAGGATTAACTTAACTCATTCTTTTTTATTTTAGTGTAAGATGTGTTATAATTTTTCATACAAAATGGAAGATAAAATAACCCAACAGGAATATTAGATGCAAGAGAAAAACACACCGAATCGGAATTGTGAGAAAAAAGTGCTTCTCACCGGGATGGCAGGATTTATTGGCTTTCACCTTACAAAAAAATTAATCGCTCAAGGTATTCATGTCGTTGGCATCGATAACCTCAACGATTACTACTCGCCGACACTCAAGACGGACCGGTTGTTGACATTGGGTTTCGCCCCGGAGGATGTCAACGCCTTAGTAAAAAATTCCGCGATCACCGCAGACGCGCAACCATTGTTGAAATTCTACAAAACAGAGCTCACGGATACCGCGATGATCAATGACATTTTTCAAGAAACCAAACCGGATTATGTCGTTCATTTAGCAGCTCAGGCCGGCGTTCGCTATTCCCTCGAGAATCCTCACGCCTACATTCAGAGCAATATTACAGGATTTCTGAATATTCTCGAAAATTGTCGCAACCACCCGGTAAAACACCTGGCTTACGCCTCCTCTTCCTCCGTTTACGGCTCGAATGAAAAAATGCCGTTTTCGGTTCACCACAACGTGGACCATCCAATCTCGTTGTACGCGGCCACCAAAAAATCCAGTGAATTGATGGCCCACACCTATTCCCACCTATTTGGTGTTCCCACCACCGGTCTTCGATTTTTTACCGTCTACGGCCCCTGGGGACGCCCAGACATGGCGACTTTTATTTTTACAAAAAAAATAGTCGAGGATGTTCCTATCGATGTATTCAATCACGGCAACATGAAGCGCGACTTTACCTACATTGACGATATTGTCGAGGGCGTGTACCGGGTAATGTTGAGAGTACCCGTGCCAAACACCGAATGGAACGGAATGGCCCCGGATCCGGCGACATCGAAAGCGCCGTACAGGATTTTTAACATTGGCAATCACAAACCGGTGAATCTAAAGACATTTATCCAGATCATCGAGGAAAAAATCGGGAAAAAAGCCAATATCAATTATCTACCGATGCAAAAGGGAGATGTCCCCGCCACATACGCCGACATAGACGCATTGTACGACTATGTGGGCTTCAAACCTGAGACATCGATAGAGGAAGGTGTTTCACATTTTGTCGATTGGTACAAACATTATTTTAATATACAGATCTGAAAGGAGAGATCATGGAATTTAAGAAAAATATCTTGTGTATAGGAGCGGGTTACGTGGGAGGGCCCACAATGGCTGTAATCGCGTTAAAGTGCCCCGAATACAAAGTGAATGTCGTTGATATAAATCATGAAAAAATCAAACAATGGAACTCCGATAATCTGCCGATTTTCGAGCCGGGACTCGATGAGGTTGTGCGGGAATGCCGCGGTCGGAACCTTTTTTTCGACACCAACGTGGAGGAAGGTATCCGGGAAGCTGATATTATTTTTGTTTCCGTCAATACACCGACCAAAACATTCGGCGAAGGGGCGGGGATGGCTTCCGACCTTCAATATTGGGAAAAAACCGCCCACCAGATTGTCGAGCATGCGAACGGCGACAAGACAATCGTCGAAAAAAGCACGCTCCCGGTGCGGACCGCCGAAGCGATGGAACGGATTCTTAAAGCAAATGACAAGGATTTTCATTTCGAAGTCGTATCCAATCCTGAATTTTTAGCCGAAGGCACAGCGATTTCCGATTTGTTGGAAGGCGACCGCGTCCTCATCGGCTCCCATAAAACTGAAAAAGGCCTGGCGGCGGCGGAAGAGATCGCGGCTATTTATAGACACTGGTTGCCGGAAAACCGGATCATCACCGCCAATTTGTGGTCGTCCGAATTGTCCAAATTGGTAGCCAACGCGTTCCTGGCGCAGCGGATATCATCCATCAATTCCATCAGCGCGTTGTGCGAGAAGACAGATGCCGATATCGCTGAAATCTCCTACGCAGTTGGCGCCGATTCCCGGATTGGAAATAAATTCTTGAATCCCAGTGTGGGATTCGGCGGTTCATGTTTCAAAAAGGACATCCTAAACCTTGTCTACATCGCCCGGAGCTATCACCTTGACGAAGTGGCGGATTATTGGCATCAGGTCATCAAAATGAATGATTTTCAGAAAGACCGTTTTGTACGGCAGATTGTCAAAGAGATGTTCAGCACTGTGGCGAATAAAAAAATCGCGCTATTCGGATTTGCGTTTAAAGCAAACACCGGAGACACCCGGGAATCGCCCGCCATCGATATCACCAGGAAACTTTTGGAGGAACATGCGCAGGTAATCATCAGCGATCCCAAGGCTTTGGACAATGCCAGAATTGATCTTGAAGGAATCGATCAATTGGTGACGTATGAACCGGATCCATACAAAGCCGCCGAAGGCGCCGACGCGATTGCCATCATCACGGAATGGGATGAATATCGGTCGCTTGATTACCAAAAAATTTTTGCATCAATGAAGAAGCCGGCGTTTATTTTTGATGGAAGGAATATTTTAAACCACCATGATTTGTATCACATGGGCTTCAATGTGTATCCATTAGGGAAAACCCAGTTATCTCATTTTAAATAAAACCTGAGGAGGGAGATATGTGTGGGATTATAAGTTATTGTGGGAAAAGAAACGCGGTTCCCATTTTAATGGATGGCTTAAAAAAGCTGGAATACAGAGGATATGACTCCGCCGGATTCTCGGTAGTGGAAAACGGGAACAATCTCACGGTCAAGACTGTAGGAAAAGTATCGAACCTCGAAGCGAAGCGGGCAGGGTTGCATATCAATTCAACGTTCGGTATAGCGCATACCCGTTGGGCGACACATGGAAAACCCTCAGAGGTGAATTCCCATCCTCATACCGACTGTCAGAATAAAATCAGCGTTGTCCACAATGGCATTATAGAAAACTATCTAGAACTCAAAGAGGAATTACTTCAAAAAAATCATACATTTAAATCAGAAACAGACACAGAGGTGATCGCCCACTTGATCGAAGAAAATTTCAACGGCGACCTCGAACTGGCTGTTGTTAAATCCGTCAAGCGGTTGGTGGGTACATTCGGATTGGCGATACTACACGCTGACATCGACCACCAGATCATCATTGTCAAAAGGGGAAGCCCCATTATCCTCGGAATCGGGGAGGATGAGTATTTCGCGGCTTCAGATTCCAACGCCATTTCCGCTTACACAAACAGGATGATCTATCTCAGCGATGATGAGATGGCCGTCCTCAATTCCGACAATTATTACATCAAAGACATGCGCAATCAGATCCTCGACAAACAGATTGAAATTCTCGAGGAAGAAATCTTTAAAGAGGATAAAAAAGGATACGAGCACTATATGCTCAAAGAGATCTACGAACAACCGGAAAGTATCGAAAATGCCTTCAGGGGCCGGCTCATCGAAGGCGAAGGAGTATCGAAACTCGGCGGCCTGGAACCGGTGATCGATAGATTGAAAAATATAAAAAAATTCATTATCGTCTCATGCGGGACAAGTTATTACTCGGGACTACTAGGACGATACATTTTCGAAACCCTCACCGAGCTGAATGTCGAGACAGAGTTGGCTTCTGAATTCCGCTACCGCCGACTGCACCTGGATGAAAATGTGGCTGTGCTAGCCCTTTCCCAATCAGGCGAAACCGCCGATACTCTGGCCGCAATCAAAGAGGCGAAACGAAAGGGCGCTCTCCTTTTGGGTATCGTCAACATGGTGGGTTCCGCTATTGCCCAGATTACAGACGCGGGAGTCTACAACCACGCAGGGCCGGAGATTGGAGTGGCATCAACCAAAATATACACATCCCAATTAGTGATCCTCACGTTGATAGCGCTTCTCATTGGCCGTTACCAGGGCGTATCCTTTATCGAAGGGAGCGAAATCATCAACGCCATCCGTCGGCTACCTCAGCACGTGGCGAAAATTCTCGAAGATACGAAACACATAGAAGACATTGCTCACAAATACTCAAATTATCGCGATTTTCTATATATCGGGCGATTGTTCAATTATCCGACAGCTCTGGAAGGCGCACTTAAATTAAAAGAGATATCCTATATTCACGCAGAGGGCTACGCCGCCGGCGAGATGAAGCACGGCCCAATTTCGCTCATCGACAAAAATTTTCCCACAGTGGCGATCGCTCCGAACGATCTGACACTTGACAAAATGATCAGCAATATCCAGGAAATAAAAGCGCGGGACGGAAAAATTATCTCAGTTACAAACGCAGACGCCCATCGCATTATCGAAATGTCGGACGACGCGATCACTGTTCCCCGTACAATCGATATACTTCAGCCCATCCTAAATATAATACCGTTACAATTATTTGCGTATTATATCGCCCGCGACAGGGGATGTGACATCGATAAGCCTAGAAATCTAGCCAAATCTGTAACTGTGGAGTAGGATTTTATTTTGGGGGAAATTAAAGACCGGAGGCGCTGGACTAATGTCGCAGCGCCGTTCCAGTCTTCTACATTTCTTTAAATCCGATAAATCGGAAACTCGTCTGATTTAGTGAACACTTTCCTTGGTTTGGGGCAGGTAGAACAGAAAATTCACACATTCTTTTTTGTCCTTTTTGCGCATTATTCATAAAAATTCGCCAATTATAGCCGGGGAGATAAACCAAAGAAAAGCGGAAAAATTCAATTTTTTTACCTTTGGGGTGGTATAAAATTGTAGTCCATTAATTGCAATCATTGAGTGGGAGTAATGATTGTAATTACAAAAAAAATCCAGACAAGCGCTCATCAATCACAAGATCTACGGGTAAAAATCAAATCTGTGTTTTCGGGGCAATCACACAACGTTAGAAGAAGAGTATCGATTCCTCCGTAAATCTGTTTCATGTCCTGGGTGGACATGTTCATGATGGTTTTTTTTGCCAAAGTGAGTTTTTTGTTGAGTTTGTTTTGCTTCATTTTTTTATCTCCTTGTTTCATACATTTAGCTTCGAAAGGCGATGATATATTTATCCTGTATCATGGTGCTCCTTAAAAATCTACAAGAAACTTGCATTTGACATGTTGCTAAACTGGGCATTGATTAGCTCCAAACGAATTATAACAAACTCCAAAAAAAAATACTATTTTTTTATAAAAAAATCCCACTTTTTTTTGCAAAAGTTTACTTTTTGTTTTAATGCTACGGGATAATGCTACTATTTGAGGGGCTCAGCCCCCACAAATAGATTCTTCCAGAAGAAAAAAAAGCCCGCTACTTTATCGCATAAAAAACCATTGCCACATATTGGTCAAAAATCAAAGATTCAAGATACACTTGATTTAAATTCCACCAGCGATGATTGTCGGGAATATTACCTGCGGCTAATTCCGACTCGATTTCACGAAGCAGATTCAATATAGTCTTCGAATCCAAAAGCATTTTATCGTATATACCGCAGACGTCTCCTTTCATCAGGTATTCCCTTACCTTCCAAAATAGAGTCTGGTTCAACGAATTCTCTCGCTGAAATTTTTTGTAATTGAATTTTTTCAAACGAGCGATTACCGCTTCGTCATATGGGGTTGCATCCGCCCACAACTTCAATTTATCATAAGCGATGACCGTATCCTCCATCAACTTTATCGCAGTATTCGCAGTTTCGTCAAGAATGCCAGGTGGAACAAGTTCTATTTCAGAAACCTCAATTTTTTGAAGCAATTCAAGATAAGAAGAATGGGACTTAAAAAAATAACTGGCTCCCTCCACAACAAACTGATTCATCGAGCTGCCCGTCAGCATTACATTGACAAAGGCGATAGGCGACCAATTCACTTTGATGCGGCCAAATCCTAAAGATGAAATTCCCAAAAGAAAAATTAAGACAAGAAGAACGTGTAGCGGTACTCTTATTTTTTGCTGCTGCTTCATATAAAGATCCTCCAGTTTTCAATTTTATCACTTACTACACTACCGCGACATTTATATTTTACACAATAATAGCCGGCAATCGCTCCAGAAAAAACTCGAAACAGTCGCCATTTCCGATATAAATCAATGGACCGGAGGGAGGTTTACGAGTTTCACTTAGGCAAGCTTGCCGGTTATGCGACCCAAAAAATATAATACATTAAAAACAATTTAAAAAGAACTAACAGTTCTTATAGACGAAAATCGAAAATAAATGAGCGCTCATGGCGTTACTCAACCATAAGAATTTCATAGAAAACCATTGCTGTATACTGATCAAACATAAGGCAAGTAAAGAATTCCTGGTTTATTTTCCACAAAATTGAATTTCCAGGCATTGTACCATTGTTTAAAGGCAACTGCATTGTTTCGAGGATACCCTTGATCCGCCCGGCATCCGCGAGCATTTTTTGGTAAATCCCACGGACGTCTCCATTCTTCAAAAACCTTCTCACTTCCCAGAAAATATCTGGATTAAGGTTGTTGGTGATTTGAAACCGCTTATAATGAAACGTCTGGAGCTTGTCGATTACTGCAGGATTATAGGGAGTGATTTGAGCCAAAAGATTGAGCTGCGTATAGTAATATTCCGCCTGAATCATGTTCTGAATGGCGCTATCGATCAATGACTTTAACTCGACATAATCTGCGATGTAAATTTCTGAAATCTCCACAAAATTCAAAAAATTTGAAACATTTGAGTGAGACTTTAAAAATGCCCCCCCACCCTGGATGACATAGCTGTTGATATTGCTAAGAGAGCTTGTCAGAACCGCAAAAGCAGGCGGGGAATAGTTGGATACAATTCTACCAAAACCACTTGTACAGACCATCATCAGCACTAGAGGTATTAGTAACGCTTTAAACCTAGAACGATTTCTTAATTTATTCATAGGACTCCTCCATTATAAATTTCCTAAACACATTTATTACCAAATAGTATTTAAGTGGACCCATGCTACCATTTTTCCAGAAATTGAAAAAAAAAACAATATCTCCCGCTAAATTTATTTATTTTTAATCATTCTTTATCCGGAGCGCTCCATCTTAATTGAAGAAAAAACCTAACGGACTTCCGGCGTTAAGAATTATGAATAGATGATTTTAACAGAAAAAAAAATAAAACATCCCCCACTGAATAGCAGGTTAAAAATAATAACTAACTGCGAAAAATCATTAAAAGACTAAATAACATTGAGTAAAGATAAAACGAAGCACTATATTTATACTAAAAACTGTAGAAAAAGTTCTATTTTTTATCAGCAAAATACTGAAAAAACATTTCATTTAAATTCATCTGTCTGAGATCGGAATCTTTCACAAAAAACAATAGCCGCCCATTTTTCATAATTCCAATGCGATCGCCGATTTCAGGCGCCAATAATACGTCGTTACTCAAATACAGGATCCGATCTCCATTCTCTTTCAAACGTCTTAAATTCTTTCTAAATTCGATCAGAAACTCTAGCGGCATTCCCCGCGCAAAGTCATCGAAAATATAGAAATCACTCTCTTTAAGTCTAGCGCCGGCAAAAACAACTTTTCTTTTCTCACTTTCATCTATGGTTCCGAAATATTTCCTCTTAATCGTATCAATTCCCATTAGAATCGAAATTTCCTCGGCGCTGGAAGACTTGTTCCCGGCTAATCGCTTTAACAACATAAGGAAATCACCCACTTTTATATCAGCCGGCCACTCATCCAATTTGCACACAAATGCAACCCCTGAGGCAGTGGTATCGGAACCCTCGATCAAACTCACTTTCTCTATCAACTTTTCCCATTCCGGCATTCCCGATAAAACGCCGGAGAAGATCACGTACAATTGCTCTTTAATGAGATCATCACCAGACAGAAGAGTATAGGATTCCCCTTTCTTTATTTGAAGCTTGAATGTTTCTAGTTTGCTTAAGTGGCGGGGCAATTCGCCGGGCTTTGGACTGACGCCCCGGAACAACGCCCTCTTGAACCCTATATAAGAAAAAATGAATAGCAGAAAAATAAACGAGATAGTCAAGAACGTCCCTCTACGAACAAAATAGGGTAAATGACTGGCTGAGCGATAGATGTTTTCATCATTTTTTATAAAATTTTCTACTTTATCGAATTCATCAGAAAAAGCCCGATTAAGGAAAAAACGGACAAATTCCCTCTTGAGAGCATGAACATAACGGTAGAATCCAATAAAATTTTTATAACCCCTGCTGCTGAATTCATTGCTCATTGAGATGTAAAACGTTGATGGTAAAAGAGAAGAAAGCGAGTGATAGAATCTCACATTATCGTTCATCTCCTCGATCATCCCCCTTTCCAGGATTTCAGTTTCCCTGAATTCATTTTCCCAGTAACTATCCGCCAGCGCCTTTTCATTTGGGCTATCCCCCTTATGGACTTTGAATTTTCCCTCTTTTTCCAGCGCTTGCTTTTCAAAATTCGTCAAAATGCTAAGTTTTTTCATCTCCAACTGGTAATTCAGGGTGATATTCTCGGCCCTCTTTGCCACTAATTTCCCGATCAATCCGGGCATCAATAGAACAAGTAAGAACCAGAGGCTTATCATCGAAATCAAGGCCAGGGACTTAGAGCGAAGAGAGCTAATAAATGTGCCCGATAAAAAGAAGAAAACCAGCATTGATATAGTTACGGCCGAAAAATTCAGCAAATATTGTAACTCTTTCCAACTTAACGCGATGGAATTTAGAACCAATAACAATAAACCCGAACCCACCAATACAATGACCGACAGAACTAACAGTATAACTCTGGCGATGAGAATATTGAGAAAAACCGGCTTATAGCCACAATACCCCGCCACCATTTTTATGAAATCCCTGTGCCGGAACGCGCTGTATCCAAAGTACAATGCCAGAAGGCTGCCAAAAAGTAGTATGATACCTGCGAAATCTTTAAGATGTCCGCTCTTTTCCAGGAAAAGATTTTTCCCCTTGAACGAATTGTAGATTTTCAAGATTTCTCCGGAATCTATCTGGGAGGTAATTTCAGATCCGACACCGGAATTTGTAAAAAACACACTCAATGGGGAGGGACAAAATAGAAGCCTAAAACCAAAACTCCCGTATTGATTCATTACAACATACTTCGTAACTTTTATCCGTTCAATTTCCTGAAATTCCAGGACATTGCCTTCGAGACTCTTAAAATCACTAATACCTTCATTTACAAAAAACAGGCACAGCATAAATGTCAATAACAAAATTATCAACTTCTTTCTGGAAAAGAACCGACTAAACTCAACAGCCAGGAAAGCCCAAAAATTCCTCATCTTATTTCATCCCTCAGAATATTTGGGCGCGCTTCATCTCACACTCACACATACTGGCAGGCGGGTATCTCGTAATTTTCAAAATATATCGCCATTTTCCTTCCTGCGCTTTCCTGGGATTCAAGAAAACGGCTAATTTCACCTGTTATCCATTCAAGATTGACTAATATCTCTGCTAATTCATAATCTTCGACATAACCGAGAAACAATGCGCAATTCAAACTTTTTTTTATTTTGTCACACAATAGGATTGTCTTCCTTAAATACAATTCCGTTCTTTGGATATTTTTTTTATCGAAGGCCTCCATCAAGGCAACATTTAGGAGAATTACAGTTTTTCGCGAGTGGCGTCTGAGTAAATTAACTTTCTGGAAACGCTCTTTCGTGGTCATATCATAGATGCGTTTCGTAACTTCCAGACTTTTACTCCAAATCTGAAAATTCCACGCATCGCGAACCTCGAACATCATTCTTTCACCTCATAAAATGTACACTACCACCATTTATATCCGGCCCAGTACTACACCTAAAGAAAAAAATTCTAAAAATCATGAATTATGCCAGCGGGGAAACAACAAAGCTAACTTTTAAATAGAGCATTTTTTGTGCCAATCGGTTGGTTTTATCTAAAGCGCTGATATCAAATACTCTCAAGCTCTTTGCTAAACACAACAATACATTTTCGTAAAAAATTTGTAAAAGTTCTTTACACCATGCTATTTCGATGTAAACCGTAAACGGTTTATATACCACAATTTACATACAAGTATAGATCTATGTAAAGATACTTTACACTATACGCTTTTTCCAAAAAGCTCTATAGGTAAAGCATCTTAAGATAACCACAGTGTAAAGATTCTTTACACAACGAATGAAATCGAATTTTAGAGGCCCCGGAATTAAAGCCTCATGCGCCAATGGCCAATACTTGACAGAATGGGCGTAAAACTATAAAATTCGTTTATTAGGAGTTCAAATGTTTGGTAGTTTAGGTATTTGGGAAATATTGTTAATTTTGTTGATTGTAGCCCTTCTATTCGGGGGGAAAAAATTGCCGGACCTCGGAAAAGGACTGGGCGAAGGTATAAAAAACTTCAAAAACTCTCTCTCAAAAGATAAAGACAACGGCGAATCAAAAATAGATGATGAGAAGGATAATTGAAGAATTAATCGCCCAAAGAAAAAAAAAACAACAAAGGCTTAAAGATTCGATCCACCGGTTGGGGGCGTTGATCGAGAAGAGAAGTATATTTCACAATCGCTCAAAAGAAATAAAACGGACGCTAACCGATCTTCATCAGGATATCTGCGAATTGATTACCGTTCAAGATAAAGAATGGGACGCCATGTCCAACAACCATAACACAATGATCCACAAATCATTGCACTGGAAAATCGATAAATTGCAAGCCGAATATTCCCATGTAAAAACATTGTTGATGAATTTTTCCGAATTGGAAAAATCCCTTGAGAATATTATCGATTCAATTGATTCAAAAATCGATCAAGCCAAAATTCAGAAACTGGAAGAGATAAAAAATCGGCTTTCAGTTTATCAGTATTCAGATTTTGAGCAGCGTTTCAGAGGTAGCGAGCAAGCAGTTATTGAAAAACTTAAAAAATACCTCCCGATATTCGCCAATCTAGAGCCAATTATCGATATCGGTTGCGGAAGAGGAGAATTCGTCGCCATGTTAAACGAGACAGGCCAACATGCCGAAGGAGTTGACATTTCCGATTCTATGCTGAAAATCGCTCAGGAGCGAGGTTTGCCTTGCGTCAAGCAAGAAGCGCTCAAACACCTGTTGGCAAAAGACAGTAATTCTATTGGCGGTATTTTTTCAGCTCAGGTTATCGAACATTTCGATCCTGATTATCTGAGGCGCGTAATCATGGAATCCTACAGGGTTCTTCGAGAAGGGGGACCGATTCTCCTGGAAACGGTCAATCCGCTCTCGCTGTTCGCCTTGAGTAACATCTACTATCTGGACGTGACTCATCAAAAACCCTTGCACCCGGAATACATGAGATATTTAATGGAAAGTTGCGGTTTTTCCGAAGTTGAAATTATATATCCCGAAGAGCTTCCTGAGGAAAAGCTGGAAGAGCTTCCACCGGAAGAAGGATTCGCCAGAACATTCAATACAAACGTCGATAAATTGAACAAAATCATCTTTTCGTCCCCAGTATATGCCGCCAAAGGAATCAAGCGGTAGTAGCCATTGGGGAAGCACAGTAGTGTGATATAATATAGATTGAATAAAAAAACTGAAAAATCCAGGTGATTTAATAATGAAACATATTAGAAATTTTTCAATCATAGCCCATATTGATCATGGTAAAACCACACTCTCGGACCGTTTGCTCGAAATTACCCACGCTGTATCCAAAAGAGATATGCAGGAGCAAGTGCTAGACTCGATGGAATTGGAGAGAGAACGTGGCATTACGATAAAATCCCATTTTGTCTGCCTGAAACACACAACCCCTCAGGGAGATGAATATATACTGAATCTTATCGACACTCCGGGGCATATAGATTTTAATTATGAGGTGTCCAGATCTCTCGCAGCGTGCGAAGGCACATTGCTGGTGATTGATTCGACCCAGGGTGTCGAAGCGCAAACCGTCGCCAACACATACCTGGCAGTGGAAAACGATTTGGTTCTTATACCGGTCATGAATAAAATCGATTTGCCGAACAATGAATTAGAGAAAAGCCTTCAGGAAATGGAGACGGTTATCGGGATTTCAAGAGACGAGGCGCTGGCGGTCAGCGCCAAGACCGGCCAGGGTGTCGATAAAATCATTCCTGCCATTATCGACCGGATTCCACCACCTGTCGGCGATCCAGCGAAACCGCTGAAGGGGCTAATTTTCGATTCCTGGTTCGACTCTTATCGAGGGGTGATCATACTTGTTAGAATCATTGACGGAAAGCTTAAAAAAGGTGAAAAAGTAAAATTTCTCAGTAACGGCGCTGAGTATGAAGTTAACGAACTTGGCGTGCATACGCCGAAACCATTGCCCCTGAAAGAATTATCCGCAGGCGAAGTGGGATATATTATCGGCAGCATCAAGAATATTTCCGAAGTCAAAATCGGGGATACAATCACCTTAAGTAAAGAAACAAGCGGGGAAGCATTACCCGGGTTCAAAGAACCGCCTCCCATGGTATTTTCTGGATTTTATCCCGGTGAAGGCACAAGTCATGAAGAACTGCGGGATTCCATCGAGAAGCTGACGCTCAATGATTCTTCCCTGACATTCGAGCCGGAGACCTCCCCTGCCCTCGGTATTGGATTTCGCTGCGGCTTCCTGGGACTTCTTCACAAAGAGATCATCCAGGAGAGATTGGAGCGGGAATACGACCTATCCATTGTAACCACCGCGCCGTCGGTCCGTTATCGTGTAACCAATACAACCGGCGAGATATTTGAAATAGAATCGCCAGCTCAATTGCCCCAACCCCAACACATCAAAATGATCGAAGAACCCTTTATCGAGGCAATTATTCTAACTCCAGAAGCCTATCTGGGAAACATTCTCAAGCTATTGCAAAACCGCCGGGGAATCCATAAAAAAATGGATTACATCAGCTCCCAGATGATTTATCTCACCTACGAAATACCTTTGGCTGAAGTTCTCTACGACTTTTTCAACAAGCTTAAGTCCATTTCGCAGGGATACGCCTCATTTGATTACGAATTCAAGGATTTCAGAGAATCCTCTCTCATCAAGATGGATATTCTCATTAATCAGCAAGCGGTTGACGCGCTGGCGTTGATTGTTCATAAAGACAAGGCATACACTATCGGAAGTCAATTGACATCGAGGATGAAGGCTCTCATTCCACGCCAGCTTTTTGAAGTCGTCATCCAGGCGGCCATCAATAAACGTGTGATCGCCAAAACCGTCGTCAAAGCGTTGCGTAAGAATGTTCTCGCCAAGTGTTACGGCGGCGATATCACCAGAAAAATGAAGCTCCTCGAAAAACAAAAAAAGGGGAAAAAGCGCATGAAGCGGGTCGGCAAAGTGGATATCCCGCAAGCAGCCTTCCTGGCAGCCCTGGAACTGGAAGGATAAGTTAGCCCGGTTATATTTTCATCGTATTGCGAAAACTCAAATAGGCTTTCTTCATTTTTTTCAATTGCTCGCGATAATACGGGAGGTTTTCCCTGGCAAGCTCAAGCGCTTTGGCGGCTGCAATGAACGCCTCTTTAAATTTTCCGTTTTCATAAAACGCTTCACCGAGAGTATCGTAAATATGGGCGGAGGGTTTCATAATAATCGCCCGGCTGGCCAGCTCCAACGCTGTTTTATAATCCCTCACTGCTTTATCCGGGCATTTGATCAACAGCCATGCCAGATTGTTCAAAACCTCCGGTTGGCGGTGTTCGATTTCCAAAGACCGTTCATAAGCGAATTTCGCCTGGAACCAATTCTCGGTCTCATAGTACAAATCCCCCAACAAGCGGAACAAATTTGGATTACGAGAATCCTGGCTCGCCTTAAGCTCCAATACCGCGGCCATCTTATTGAAATCCAGGACGTTTTCAAGACTGGCGTAACTGGGCCGAAAGGCAATCGCGGTAAAAGCGATCATACTTACAAGAAAAATTACCAGCCCCCCTCGAAGCTTTTGCCGATGCGCCAATATCGTTTCAGGCTTCTCCATGGCCTTACGAAGAAATGCCACCCGCTGGGGAATATTAAAATGGTGCCAGTTGGTACGGCTGCCGTCATCACCGACAATATGTCCCAATTTGTTGAAGG
>CAZBHS010000029.1:56821-73580 GCA_964491915.1 uncultured Clostridia bacterium | reverse complement strand
ATTGAGCCCCGTTAATACGGTTTGAGGGATGGCCGATGGTGTCGTTAAACCAGAACCTTAACATCAATATTTGGCCGCGGACGGGAAAAAACTTCTGGTGGCCGGCCGCGGCGGATTCGGTATCGTGAATGTGGCGCCGAAGCAGACGATGAAACCGCTGGCCGGGATCGCGACCATGGAAATGACAGTGGATCCGCCACAGGAATGGAAGCAGTTGTTCGCTGATTCATGGCGGTTCGAGAGGGATTTCTTCTATGATGAAAACACCCATGGGCTGGACTGGAACGTCATGCGGGAAAGATATGGGAAATTATTGGAAGACGCTGTTACCCGCGAGGATGTGTCGTTTGTGATTCGCGAATTGGTGGGGGAATTGGGAGCCGGCCATGTATTCGCCGGAGGCGGCGATGTGGAGAAGCCGAAGATGCGTTCCACCGGAATGCTGGGCGCTGATTTCAGTCTCCACAACGGAGCCTTTCGGATCGAGAAGATCATCGATGTGAGCCCGCAAAACATCGAGGTGCGGTCGCCGCTTCGGGAACCGGGCGTCGCTGTAAACGAGGGGGATTATATCCTGGCGGTGAATGGCGTTCCCATGGATACAGCGGTGGATGTGTGGGCCAATTTCCAGGGAATGGGCGGAAAAACGGTCTTATTGACGGTGAATAGCTCCCCCACCATGACCGGAGCCCGCGATGTGACAGTCAAGCTACTCGATAGCGAAAACTCCTTGCGGGAACTTGCCTGGGTGGAGGCCAACCGCAGGAAAGTGGCCGAAGCGACGGATGGAAAAGTCGGGTATATATATGTGCCGGACACTGCTTTAAGCGGCCAATCGGAGTTGGTGCGGCAATTCCGCGCCCAATTCCATATGCAGGGGTTGGTGATCGACGAACGCTTCAATAGAGGCGGGCAATTGGGCGACCGCTTTATCGAGTTATTGAATCGACCGCTCTATAACTATATTTATCAGCGCAACGGCTCTACCAACCAGTTCCCCGTCATCTCCAACACCGGGCCTAAAGCGATGCTGGCCAATGGTTGGTCCGGGTCCGGCGGCGACGCCTTGCCTTTTTATTTTCAATTGGCCAGGATCGGACCGGTGATCGGTACCCGCACCTGGGGTGGATTGGTGGGGCCGGCGTATGGCATGCCGTTGATTGACGGCGGGTATGTGTCATGTCCCCCCGGCCGGTTTATCGGTCTCGATGGCCAGTGGGTGGTGGAGAATGTGGGAGTGGTTCCCGACATTTTACTGCCGAACAATCCCGGAGCATTGGCCAAAGGCGAAGATCAGCAGTTGAACCGGGCAATCGAGGAGATACTCGATACCTTGAAGAAACATCCGCCGAAGAAACCCGCGATCCCGGAATTCCCCAAAGTGACGAGGGATTGATAACGGGCGGCGCCCGTTGAATTCAGGCACAGGTTTTAGTACAATGAGCTCATGGCCGGGAACCATACAAGAGGAGGAAATCAAATGAAAGAAAAACTCAATCTCGAACAATTGACCAAAAAAGAATTGAAACTAACCCGGGCCGGCGCCATTATCAAATGCCACTGCGCCTGTTACCCGATTTTTGTTCCGCCGTTCGGAACAGATATGGATAATGTGTGCTGTGGTAGTGACTTTTAATTAATTTCGTTTTATAATCTAAGCGGTTCTACCTTGCCCGGCCGGGTGGAACCGCGTTTTCTAGCGCTATTAAAAAAAATTTGTGAAGGAATGGATATGAATCAAAAATTTGCGACCACTGAAGCGTTTGCTCTGGAGATGGATCTTCAAGATCCGCTGCGGGAGTTCCGCCAACATTTTTATGTTCCGCAAGGGATCATCTATATGGATGGTAATTCATTGGGTTTGATGAGCCGCGAGGCGGAGGCGACGCTGCTTCGGGTGATGGATGAGTGGAAGACCAAAGGAATCGACGGATGGCTGGGGGCTAAGAATCCCTGGTTTTATTTCGCCGAGACACTTGGAGAAGCGTGCGCGCCGTTGGTTGGCGCTGAAGCGGATGAAGTGGTGGCCACAGGTACGACGACAGTGAACATCCATTCGTTGGTGAGCACGTTTTACCGGCCGCAAGGGTCGCGCACCCGGATTTTGGCGGACGAATTGAACTTCCCCACAGATATTTACGCGTTGAAGGGACAAATCAAGCTGAAAGGATTGGACCCGGAGAAGGAGCTAATCCTGGCGCCGTCGGAAGATGGGCGGATGCTGGATGAAGATGTGATCGTCGCCCACATGAAAAAAGATGTGGCTCTGGCGTTGCTGCCGTCGGTCCTCTTTCGCAGCGGCCAATTGCTGGATATCGCCTATTTGACAAAAAAGGCTCACGAGAGGGGCATCATGATCGGATTCGATTGTTCCCATTCGGTGGGAGCGGTGCCTCATCATTTTGACGAGTGGGATGTGGATTTCGCCCTGTGGTGCAGTTATAAATATTTGAACGCGGGTCCCGGCAGTCCGGCGTTCATTTACCTGAACCGCAAGCACTTTCACCAAGAACCGCTGCTTGCCGGTTGGTTCGGGTATATGAAAGAGAAGCAGTTCGATATGTCGCTTCAGTTTGAGCATTCCAGAAGCGCCGGCGGCTGGCAGATTTCCTCGCCGGGGATCATCAACGCCGCGCCGGTGGAAGGGGCTCTGGCCATCACCTGCGAAGCGGGCATCGAGCGCATCCGCGAGAAATCGTTGTTATTAACCAATTATTTGATATTCCTGGTGGATCAATTGTTGAGCGAGCCCCCCTACTCTTTTTCAATCGGCACACCGCGGGAAGACAATCGCAGGAGCGGCCATGTGGCTCTGGAGCGGGACGAAAACGCCTGGGAGATTTGCAGCGCACTGAAATCCAGAGGGGTGGTTCCGGACTTCCGGGGACCCAATGTGATCCGTATCGCCCCCATCGCTCTGTATAATACGTTTGTCGAGGTACGCAACGTGGTTTTGATGTTGCGGGACATCATCGACTCCGGTGACTATCAAAAGTTCTCCGGCGAACGGTCCGCCATTACCTGATTATCTCGCTTTTAGCGTTTCCAGCTTTTGATTCAGGTCCCTATTGCCGGGATTTTTTTGCAGGCCGGTTTCCAGAACTTGCCTGGCTTTTTTTAAGTTTTTGTTTTGAATGTAAGCGTCCGCTAAACGGGAGAAGCTGATGATGGAATTGGGGAATTCTTTGGTGTTGAGATCCAGCATAGCGACGGCTTGCTGTGTTTTTCCGACTTTGAGCAAGCGGCTCCCCAATTGATAGAGCATAGACTCGCCGAAGAAATACTCGTTGGATTTATCTTTTTTCAAGCTTTTATACTGTTTGATGGCCGCGTCGATCCCTTTTTTGGCCAATGTGCGGCCCAATTCGACGTGGGTCAGGCGCCTGGGAGCTTGAGGCTCCAATCCCATGCACACATCCAGAATCGCCTGGGCGACGGTGAAGGACTGGAAAGTCTCGGCGTTGGCCATCACCACCACCGCCAACGACTGGGAGGGAACGATCGCGAAGTAGGAACGGAATCCCACATCGCCGCCGCCATGGCCGATAGTGGGAATGCCGCGATGCACCCCCATAAACCAACCGAGCCCCAAAGCCTGGTATTTGCCGATCTTGATGGCCGGCTTCCAGAGGAGCTCGTAACTTTCCGGTTCAAGTATTTTTTTATCTTTATATGTGCCTTTGTTCAAATTGGCTTTTGCCCAGTGTAACATCTCCAGTACGCTGGAATGGAGGGTAGAGCTGGCGGCGTGGGCGCGATGGTAGGGATAGATGGGGCTTTTGACCACCGAGAAGTCACCCCTGGTATCCACCACATGGGGCGAGACGGAGAGAATCCCTGAGACATCTTCCTTTAGAAACGTACTGTTGGTCATCTCCAGCGGCTGAAGTACATTGTCTCTCATGTATTGCTCGAAGCTTTGGCCCGACAGGACGGAGATCACATCCGCCAGAATGTCGTATCCGATATTGCTGTAATGGAATATGGCGCCGGGATCGGCGATGAAGTGGATATCGGAGAGGCCGCGGATGAAGCGGCGGTTGGCCATGGGATCGGTTTCAGGTTTGTCCCAATGGTTGTCGTCGATATCCGGAAGCCCGGAGGTGTGGGTCAGAAGGTGCGCGATGGTGATCAACCTGAAGCGTTGGTCCTTCATTTCGAAATAGGGTAAATGTTTGACGACGGGATCTTCGAGGGCCAGCTTGCCCTTCTCTTTCAATTGGATGATGGCGGTTGCAACAAAGGGTTTTGACACAGAGGCCATATGAAACAACGAGTGGGAGGTCACAGGTTCGCCGGAATCAACCTCCCGCTGGCCGAACGCCCGTGCATAAGCCACTTTGTCGTCTTTGAGCACTCCAACCGCGAATCCGGGGGTGTAAAACACATCGAGATATTCAGGAAGGAGCGAATCCAGTGTCTTGCGCACCTTTTTGCCGTCGAATTCCGGCTTTTTCGGGGTTTTGTCCGCCTGAGCGACACCGTTCACAACCATTACTACCAAAACGAATACTGCGATAACCGTCCATCTTGCCTGTTTCATATGTTATACCTCTGTTGATATTTTTATCATTAATGAAGGAAAAAATCAAATGTCAATTGATGAAATCCTGGTTGAAACAATCTTGACAATTTGTTTCAATTAGGGCATTATATGGGCGAAAAGCGGGATAAATGGAGTGAGAGAGGTTTTGATCCCGGCAGGAGGCTATGATGAAACAAAGGAAAATTCTTATTATCGCGTGCATCGCACTATTTTTTCTGATTGCCGCGGAGGCCGGGCTTTTAGCCGGATACTGGATCGCCAATGATTGCGCCTCCGACCAGCAGCTCATCCTCGAGCCGGAGAGCGGCACCTTCCTGGCGTTCCGGCCGGAGTTCAGTATCTTCGACATCCACGGCTCTTTATTGCGGCAAGGCACCTTCCATGAGCCGGACGGCGCGTTGATCGAATTGGAGGATACCGTCAAACTGGCGGACGGGACATTTTTCAGCCTGGCGTTCATGTACAATGAAGCGTCCCAGATCGCGGATCCATACAAAATTATCCGCTTCACCCGCGACGCGGAGGTCCTGTGGGTCAAACGTTTGAGTATCGACCGGAATCTCTATCACCTGCGGCGTGTGTGTGCGGTCGGCAATGTGCTGAAAGTTTTGGGAGCGGTGCATCAAAACGGCCAGGACCGGATTGTGATCCTAACCTTCTCGATGGAGGGGGAACTGCTTGGGACCAAAACCTCGCGGTTGCAGGGCGACGATTACCGGAATTGGTCCGGTGATATCGAAGTGACGGGGGTTGACGACATGCACTACAGTATTGTGCAATGCGGCGGTAACCGGGATGGACAGAACGCGTTTTATGGCGCGCTATTGCTCAAGCTGGATGTCAACGATGCCGTCGTGTTGTCTAAGATGGTCTTTTTTGACGGAGCCCCGGACACAGTGTTCGATATCGCGGATGTCGAATACAAGGACGGGGAGTATCATCTCCTGGCGCTGGAGAATAAAACCGCGTATTTTTTCAAGCTTGATTCCAACGGACAACCCTTGCGAACGAAACGGTACGACGTGGGGCCGAGGATCGAGTTGAACTGGGACTGCCATATCCGTAAGGTGGATAACGGGTATTGGTTTGGGCTATCCACTGAACCGGAGGATGACGGAGATCTGGGTTCTTGCGAACCGATACTGGTTAGAACCGATATTTACGGGAATCCCCTCTGGAGCAAACAATATGATTACGCGGGCTATCACGGCATTTTTTCCTTCCAGCCCATGCCGGGCGAAGGGCTGTTTTTCGGCACTAATGGCAGAACCTTTTACATGTTGGATCAAAACGGCGATGTGCCGGGCGGTTGCCAGGTGTATCAGCCGATTTCGGTTACCGCGGTAGACGTTCATCCGACTGTGAACAATTTGACCGCCGCGGATGTTCAGTGGTCCGCCTCCCCCTCTCTTACCATCGAGACTATCGAAGGGGAATACGTGGATGATTCCGGTTGCGACGGCTTCGCGGGCGATCCTTTTTGCCGATACGACACGATGACCGGTAACCTCGATACAATCATCGAGAGATCGCTGTTTATGGGATTCGTCATTCACGTGCTGGATTTCTCTATCGATCCTATCATTGCTTCGTATGTGGAGAAATTCGAGATTTATCGCGTCACCGGAAGCGGTGATTTACAACAGGTCATGATGACTGAAGCCCAGGACGGCAAAACCGCGTACCATGTTGAACTGGGAGCGGACAATCCGCTGGACGCGGCTTCCGTCACCGCTGGATATAGGGTTACGGCCCTTGATTCCAGTGATGCTGTCATCGATTTTGTAGAAATCGAAGATTGAGACTCGACAGAGAATTGGAAATCATGGAGGAATGAACGATGAAAAGAACAATGGCTTTCGCAATGTTAATGATTCTTATTTTTTCTATCAATAGTTTCGCAGTGGAATTTCAATTGCATGTTCCTCTGGGAGTCAGCGCCAAGAGCGATATCATGTTCAAGCAATTGTACGGTGAGCGCAATACTTTTTATGGAGCCGGCATCGCGGTATTCTTTTCCCACAACTGGGGCGCGTATGTGGACGTCCACATTATGAACACCGACGGTGAATCAAATTATTACAAGCAAACGCTCACCTATGGCGAGACCAGCGTCGGACTCGGCATGGTCTACCGCTTCAATATCTGGGAACCAACTCCCAATAGCCGACTCAACCTATTTGCCAAAGTTGGGGGACAATTTATCCGCTATTCGGAAGAATTCCAGGAAAAAATCAACGGCAATGTGTTCGGATTCTCCGCCGGTTTGGGCGCGATGTTCTGGATGAATCAGTTCGGCATCGGCCTGGAATTGAAGCGGGAGATGGCGGAAAAAGACATCGAGATCGTGGGAATGGACGGCGACGAGTCTATATCGTTTAACAGCACTAAAATCAGCGTCAACGGCGCCATCAGATTTTGACAACTATATTTCAAAAGGAGGAATATATGAAAACCAAGAAAAACAAGAAATTGACTTTGAGCAAAGCCACTGTTGTCAGTCTCGACTCCAAACAGCAGGGTGAAGTGAAAGGCGGATACTGGTATACCTATTTTTACCAGGATTGCTGGAGCTGGCATCCGGTATGCCCCACAAAACCGCTTCCCGATTGCGGCCCGATGTAAGTATCCATAACGATAACTATAATAGGGCGCCTTCGAGCGCCCTTTTTTTTATGTTCGTTTGATCCAGTTTCTTAAGGTGATCATTAGGTCCGTTAGCGGACGGATGGGACAGAGATAGTAGCACCAGGGGCGTTTGATCAGGAGGGATGACACCAAAACCAGGCCCAATAGGATGAACAGGAAATTTGATCCCACCAAATGGAACAACGCCCCGAACACTTCGTAATTGAATGTGGCTGGATTGGTAGTGACTAAGGCCGAAAGCACCAGGAGTAACGCCAGGATCTTTTGAATCCAGCGCAGGATGCGGTGAATCATGGGGGGAAATTTGAATTTGGCTCCGCCGATGGCGCCGATGGATTCCTGGACGGCTCCAAAGGGACAGACCCGGTCGCAATACAGATTCTTTCCTTCAATGATAATGAACAGCAGCACGAAGGCCAGCATCATATACCAATACAAATGGGTTTGCCAGGCGGGCCAGAATCCCAGCAACATTTTATTGATGTAGATCAAGGTCAGGGGTTTGTTGAACATGAAGCCCAAAATCACCATGGAGAGCAGCAGATTGACCCAGCGGGCAATCTTTTTGTACTTGAACCATGAACGAGTCCCGAGAAACGCCATCAGGAAGAGGGCGATCAAGAGAATCTCCTCGACGCCGAACTCCACCGCCGGAGATTCCTCTTCCAGGACCTTGTAATTCAATATTTGCGAGGCGATTTGTCGAGCCCCGCGCCGCGCCGCGTCCGCCAGAGCGCGGGATGTATAGGTTGCGCCCGCCACGCCATCCAGATCTTCGCCGATGGTGAAGCACTCGATATAATTTTTCCCCTGCAATGAGGCTAAATAATCCTTTGATAATACCCGGCGCATGAAAGGAGCGGTCTCTCTATGATTCACCAGCGCCACATTGGTGATATTCCCCGCCAAACCGGTGGCCACCACCACTGTCATTTGTCCGCCGAAACCATGACCGGAGGCCACCGCCAGGAAACCGGCCAGCATTTCGTTTTCTTTTTTGGTAAAAACCTTGTAAACCGCGTCTCCCGCCGGTTCGATCCGTGAACTACCGGCTATCGCCTCATGAAGCCGGGGGGTGATATCCACCGACGCCTGAAAGGTCCCCGCCACCCAGGCAATAACCACCAACACCAGGGCGATGACGCCCAAGATCCGTTCCAACTTTTTATTAGACGTTTTATGTTTGATTTCCTGCATGTTCTATCCTTGTTTGAAAGGAGGTATTGTACCTAAACCGGAATTTTTTTGCAATTACCGGACAATGTAGTTGGCCTGGAATTTATTCCAGGTGTCTTCAAAATCCGATAACTCCTGGGGAATCGGCCGCACATCCACCCAAGCCTTCATCACCTGGTTGTGTTCCCCCAGGTGGATTTCCAGAACCTTTTTATCCAGCGGCGAATCAGCCGGATTCACTCCATACTTCCATTCCTCTTCAAGGCCGCGGCATGGCAATTGGCCTTGTGGATCCGCAACCATATAAGAACCCCGGCTCTTGCCGCCTTTGGAAATATATTCTTCCACCGCTTCCAAAAACAAAATATGGGTCAGGCAGAGATCGATATTTTTAAAAGCGTCGGGCAATTCCGACAGCGCCTGGATTTTCATCTCGTTTTCCAGGCGGTAATGAAGATTCCATGCGTCGATCACAGCTTTTTTTATCTTTTTTATGTCCCTGAAATGGCCTGCCACCGCAGTCATCCGCTCCTGCATGTCGCGGCGTGATTCACGGATCACAGTTTTACTTCCAGCCCTGACATCAACGATACGTTTGGCAAACAAGTACTTCCGGCTGATCTGCTCTTTGACGATTCTCATAAATTCGTTCACGTCGAGGGGAACGGCGTTGTACCGCTTCGAGATATACATGGCGCTTCTGATGCCCCCCACTTGCCCGGCGTTTAGCGATGAACCGCCGGGAGGATACACTCCCTGGCTACCGTTGATCTCCCCCACCGGGAAGAGGTGCTTCACATTGGATTCCCACCAGATATTGCTTTTCAGGCCGCCGTTACTATGATGGGCGCACAATCCGATTTCTAGATATTCGCGAGCCAGATTGACCTCCATCCCCTTGAAGATTTCAACCAATTGGGGGTTGAGATTCTGGAGCCGCTGGAACGGATTCATTTGAGTGGCGCTGGAGTTTTTTAAATATGCGAAGGACTTTTTGTCCAGATTGTTCAATGAAAATCCCGAGAGCGCGCCCACCGCACCCGGATTGCGGGAATAATCTAGAAACACCCGTCTACCTTTGCGGGCGATCTCCCGGTGAACCAATACATCGATCAGCGATGCGCCGGGAAACTCGGCGGTACGGGCGTCAAAGACCCACTGCTCCCCTTTCTGGAAAATAGTGTTGGCCAGAGCCCCTATGTCCGGGAAATAATTGCTCAAAAATTCTTGTTCGTCATTGCCGTCCTGATCGGTGGACACGTAACGGGGGATGACATGCTGCATGGCGCCGGAAATCAGAGTGTTGTACTTCAATGAAGCCAGTCCGAATTGACTCTCCATCAAATTGTTGGCCACAGCTCCCGCCTCGATGGCCATACCCATGGAGCCCAATTGGGTCTCCGGGTAGGTGGAGTGCTTGTAGATCCCGCCGGGTCCGCCGGTGGCCAGGACGATATTCACGGCATTGAACACCACGATGCCGAGATTCTCCGACTCCACCCCTTTTTTATCAAAAGCGATGGCGCCGACAATGTGGCGTTCGTCGCCTTCGATCTTTGTCATCAGAGAAAACACCTCATGTTCCTCCAGAATAGGAATATCCAGATCCTTGACCCGTTTGGAGAGTTGGGCGTAGATCTTCTTGGAGGTGTCGGGGCCCGCGGTAGTACCCCGCTGACGGGGATCGTGATCGCTTTTGAAGCCTACAAAGGCTCCGAACCGATCATGGGGAAACGGTACGTTTAGGTTTGCCAGGTTGAAGAACGCCTGGATGGAACCTTGCGCTTCGCACAGGGCGATATCGCCGTGCACCGCCTTGCTGTTGAATAGATCGCTGGCCATATCCATGGGGGAATCAAGGTCGATGCCCGCCAATGACAATTTATAATAAGCCTGTTTATCTCCTCTGCACCCGTTGGCGGCGCCGCCGGCCCAATGGCTGGTGGCGATGGCGATGTTTGTCTGCCCCATCTCATGTAATTGGGCGGCCGCGGTCAGTGCGGCGGGACCGCTTCCTATAATCAAGGTATTCAGCGAATAGAGGGTAAAAAACATTTCGTCAACTTTAATGATTTCTTTTCTCATATTAGTCTCCAATAAAAAGAGTTAAAAATATACCCGCAAAAAAGGCGTCCTTCTTTTGTACCTCGTTTTTTTGCAAAGTCCGTCATTGTATACTAGCAATATAAGATTTCATTTAGAGAATGTCAAGGGGACGACCGTATTTTCGGGCAACTTTTTAGAATTCCATGAGCCCCATGCGCCTCAACGCCAGGTACGCGGCGCCGAACACACCGGCGGAATCCCCTAATTTGGCTTTGAGAATGGGAATGGTTCCCCGCGGCACACCGAAAATCGATTGTTGGAGATATAGAGGCACCCGGTCATACCACACAGGAAGATTCGACACCCCGCCCCCCAGGATGATGGCCTGCACATCCAATAGATTGACGGCGTTGGCGAAAAAATCCCCCATCAACCGGAAGCTCTCCTCGAACAATTTCACGGCTGCGATATTGTCTAGCAGATATTTTTCGTAGATATCCCGAACTGCCAATTGGAGTCCTGTCATCTCTTCGTAACGGCGGGTCAAACTGGATCCCGACAAATAGGCTTCGGCACATCCCCTTTTTCCACATCCGCACACACGGCCGCCGAATTGGATGCAGGTATGGCCAAACTCGGCTCCCCCGCCGGTGGGACCGGTATACAAACGGTTATCCAGTATCAGTCCCGAACCCACTCCGGTTCCTAAAATCACAGCCAGCACATGACTATAGATACCTACGCACGAAGAAAAGAACTCCGCCAGCGCCAGGCAGTTGGCGTCGTTTTCAATCAATACCGGAACAGACAACCGCTTCCTGAGAGCGGAGATAAAGCCCGGTAACTCATAGGCCGGAGAATTGGACGCTCCATAAATCCTGTCGTCCCGCTCCACATAAACTCCGGGCGTACCGATACCCACAGCTTCGTACCGGTAGGCTCCGGCGGTTTTGGCGATGACCGCTTCGATATTGTCGAGCACCCGCTCCACGCCCTTTGACGCTTCGGCGGGGATCCTCTCTCTGGCTACTACATTCCGCCGGCTATCCAGCAGGATTGCTTCAACCTTTGTTCCGCCTAAGTCAATTCCAATCGCGTATCTTTCTTCCATGACAACCACACCCTCCAATTGCCGAGTGTAATACGTTATCACGAAAACAAACCGGGCGCAACAATAAAAATGCGGTCACCACCTCACTAGTAGGTTTTATGTTTCGCTTTCTCCTTTTTTTCCTTCCGTTTCTCTTTTAGGGTCCGTTTGGGATTTTTTTTAGTTTCATGTTTAACTTTCGGTTTTTCAGGCATAATAAAACCTCCCTACTATTAATGTACACAAATGCGGTTCTTTTTCAAAATGAATATTATCTTTTTGCAGGGCAGAAAAATAATTTGCCGTTTCACATCTCCAATTCTCCGATGATTGCGTCGAGATCCTCCTCATCGATTGAGTCGTCGCTAAAATCGCTGAGGGTGAACTCCTGATCTTCCTGTTGACAACAATGGCGGATGATGGTCTGCAAACTGGACTCTAGTTCGACTAAAAGCGCGTCGATTCTTTGTGCGTCGAATTGAGCTGAATGATAAGAGACAGTCAGATACAGCCGGCCCGATTGCACCAAACCATCGATCTCCAGAACCGATGTTCGCTCCTGGTTCCTGTGGCGGCTCTGCTCCGCCGGCAATGGGCGAAACTCAAATTCGCCGTCCGCCTCCTCCCCCACCTGCCCCAGGTAATTGAAGGCGACGGCGGGTTCGGGTCCCTCCAGAGAGCCCCCTCTCAACCGCCGGGGGGTCAGGTATCGCAAAATTCCATAACCAATGCCGTTGTTGGGAACCTTCCTCAATGTCTCTTTCACGGCTTTGACGGTGGCGCCCGGGTCATTGGGATCGTTCACCGCCAACACCACCGGGAAGCGGCTGGTGAACCAACCGATGGTGCGGGTGATGTCAAGGCCCGGCGAAACCTGTTCGCGTCCATGCCCTTCCAGAAGAATACCGACCTCCCGGCGGCCCAACCAGTTGCAAAGGGCGATTGCCACCGCCGCCAACAATATGTCGTTGATGGTGGTGTGATAGGCGTTGTGAACATCGGCGAGCAAACGCTCCGTGACTCCGGCCTGCAGTTGGAACCCGGCTGTTTTGCAGAAGGCGTGCGTATCGGCTTCGGCTTGAAGGCTTCGCTCCGGTTGAAGTTCTCGATAGCCTGAACCGGTCAGGTTTTGCCAATAGGGCAATTCTTCCAGCAATTGCCGGCTGGAGCTATAATCAATCAAGGTTTGCGCCCAAACCATATACGAATGGGTCTTCGGCGGTAATTTAACCGGTGCGTTTTCGTCCCCTTCAAGAAGACCGATTGCCATGCTCAAGTCCTCGAATAAAATTCGCCACGACACACCGTCCATCACCAGATGGTGGATACATATCAATAAATAAGAAGAACGTTTTGTGTAAAACAATCCCAACTTAACCAGAGGTCCCTTCTCCAAATCGATGGAAGCTTGCATGCGTTCCGATATCCGATGAATCGTTGCCTCGGGATCCGTTCGATCCGCCACATCCCGGCATTCAAGATCGAACAACACGTCGCCGTCGATTCCCCTATTCCTCTGAAGCAGCTCTCCATCAACCTCTTCCACAATCATGCGCAACGCGTCATGATGACCGGCGATGAGCCGGAACGCCTCGCGGACCACCGGCTCCGCCAGCCTGCCCTGCCGCCGCGCCAGCACCGCCTGGTTATAATGATGGGGAGAAACCTTTACATGTGACAAAAACCAATGTTGGATTGGAGTGAACGGTACCTGTCCCCTGATTTCTTCCTGGCTGATGGAAGAACGGAATCTCGTCACAAACGGCGCCAGGTCGCGGATTGTGGGGTTGAGGAAAAAATCTTTGATCTCAACGGCGAGCCCCCGCTTCTGAAGCCGCGACGCCACCTGGATGACCTTGATGGAATCGCCTCCCAGCCGAAAGAAATTCGCTGTGGCCGGAACATTGCGGATCCCCAGAATCCGAGACCAAACATCGAAGAGCTCCCTCTCGATTTCGGTCTCCGGCAGTTCCGCTTCCGTATCGTCTTCATCGCAGCCTTCCATCATAGGGGCGGGTAATCGCCGAATATCCACTTTGCCGTTTTGGGTGAGGGGGAACTCGTCGATGTGGATAAAGAAGGCGGGAATCATGGTGGCGGGAAGTTCCTCCGCCAGCGATTGGCGAAGCCTGTCCCCATCCAATGGGCCCACAGCCGTCACATAGCCGCAGAGACCGTAATCAGGGGAAACAATCACCACACAATCGCTAATGTGTGGATGCGCGGCAATTCTGTTTTGCACCTCCTGAAGCTCGATTCTATGGCCGCGGATTTTGACCTGCCGATCGACGCGCCCCCGGAATTCGATAGTTCCATCGCTGCGCGTCACCGCCAAATCGCCGGTCCTGTACATCTTTCCATGGCCGAAGGGATTCTCGACAAACCGCTCCGCCGTCATTTCCGGTTGATTGAGATAACCGCGGGCTAGAGGAACGCCTCCGATGTAAAGTTCGCCGATGCCGTTGATGGGAACCGGGCGCAGATCTCCATCCAGAATGTAGATGGCGGCGTTGGCCGCGGGCCGGCCGATGGGAACGCCGTACTCCGGGTGGCGACGCTTCTTCGAGCCGGGCTCGAAGCGATGAATCATGCAGCCGACCGTTGCTTCGGTGGGGCCGTACTCATTGTAGATAGCCACCTGATTGTCCAGTAAATGAGTAATTTCGGCGGCCAACCTGTGTGTCAGCTCCTCTCCCCCTACAATCAGATTGCCGACGGCGGGAAGCGGATGGGATGATTCTGAAAAAATAGAGAGGTGGGACGGCGTCGCCTTGAGAATATCAATCGAGCCCATCTTCAACACCTGGAGGATGGGCATCGAGTCGCCGGCTTTGGGGAACGCCCACAAGGTTTTTCCCATTAGAAGGGGTAGATAAATAGAGGTGACTGTCAAATCAAACGCCAAATTGGTGTACAAGGGAACGATACCCCGCCCGTTTACGGAGTATTGCCCCATCGCCCACACCAGATAATTGGCCAGACTTTGATGCTCCACCAACACCCCTTTGGGATTGCCGCTGGTGCCGGAGGTGTAAATCACATACGCGGGCGCTCGCATAGAGATAGGATTGACGATCTCTTGATTTGGATAGTGCCGCACATGACGGAGGTCGTGTTGCAGTTTGTGTTTGGGAAGCTGATGCTCCGGTCGGTTGCAGGCTTTGTCGATGGCCAGCACAGCGTCGAAGCGGTAGTCGGTCAATTCGTTTTGGATGGTGTGGATTTTTGATGAGAAGCTGCAACTCTTGATATTTGGGAGTTCATGCTGCAAATCTTCAAAAAATCGCCGCGACACAAACAATTCCGCGTCCCAGGCGGTTTTGGTTTGATATCCTTTGTCCCGGTTTTCACGGGCAAACGAGTCGAGGTCCGCTTTCATTCGATGCTCGAGATCCAGATCCATTACATCGCCGATAAAGAGAATCCCCTCGGAGGCCATCGCTCCGATGACACGTTCGATAACCTGTCTCAGATAGTTGTGGCCGTGGAAGGACTGGATCACGCTATTCATGATTACGATGTCGAACTCCCGTTCCGCCAGTTCATCGATCCGGTGGGCCGGCAAACAGAAGAGCTCGATGTTATCGATTCCTTCCTCCTGGACGCGGCTACGGTTTTTATCGATGATCACCTGCGACAGGTCGCAACCAATATAGGTTCCCACCAACGGCGCCAGACGGAACATAGTGATGCCCGAAGCGCACCCGATCTCCAGCGCCTTTGTGTCTTTACCGCAATAGGGCGAGAGTTTTTCGAGGATGTTGAGGCTGTACTCATCCATCTCTTCCCGGCTAAAAGAAAGGCCGGTAAAACTCGACACCCAGCCGCCGCCGGCAATGTCGTCCGCGGCGGTCTCCCCCACATATTCCCAGAGCTTCTCCTCCATCAATTCACTCTGTTCTTCTTCAGCTTCAAAACAGGCGTTTTCAGAATCGAGACACAAAAACGTCTTAAGAGCCGGGCATTGCCATAACAACCGGTTCAACCGCCGGATATAATACTTGCTGGAAATCAAGACCGATAGAGAGGCGTCGTCGATCATCGCCCGCTGCCGCCCCTCAGGTAGTTCAGGATCAATGAAGACATAAGCCGAGCCCGCCTTCAGCGCCCCCAATATGGCGCACACCGCGTCAATGGAATTGTCGAGCAAAATCCCCACCAGATGGCCGGGACCGCTATCCACTGCTTCCACCAGGTAACGGGCCAATTGGTTGGTGGTCAATACCAATTGCCGGTAGGTGATTTGCTCATTGGTCTGTTGGCCGACCGCGACCCGGTCGGCAGACGTTTTCGCTTGCCGGTGAAATAAATCCACCACTGAAACATCATAGGCTCCAGGCAGTTGGGATTGATTCAGATCTTCGATCAACCAGCGTCGCTCGCTATCATCCAGGATATCGATGCAGCCGATGGCCCGTTCGGGGCTTTGGTCCAATTGCCGCAGCAGATTGCGAAAATGACGCGACATCCGCTCGATGGTGCCGGGGCGGAACAACGCTACGGCGTATTCGATATTGAAATGAATCCCATCCTCGTCTTCCCGGGCGTAGAAGGACAGGTCGAATTTCGAGGTTTGATTCTCGAACTCCACCGGCCGGATGGTCACCCCTTGCATGTCAAGAGCCGGCAATTCAAAATTCTGCACCACCAGACACACATCGAACAATGGATTACGGGAGGGATCCCTCTCCAATTGGAGTTTATCCACCAATTCCTCAAACTGAATATCCTGGTTTTCAAAGGCCTGGAGCGCGGCCTCCGACACCTCTCTCGAGAATGTATCGATGGTTTTTGAACTTTGAGGGAAATTCCGTGTCGCCAGCGCGTTGACAAACATCCCCGCCACATGTTGGAGTCTGGCATGCCGCCGTCCGGCGATACCGCTGCCGGCGATGATGTCTTCTTGCCCGCCATATTTGAAGAGCAGGATGTTCAGGGCCGTCAACAGCTTCATGTAGAGAGTCTCCTCTCCGGTATCGAGGCGCCCTTCGAAGCGGAACTGATAATGCGCCCCGGCAAACGACATCACCGCCGGCCGGGGAAAGTCCACCGGCAATCGCACTCGGGGAATATCCCCCGACAACAACTCGAGCCAGTAATCCATTTGTTTTTTAACGCGGGACGAGCGGGCGCTCCGCTGTTGCCAATGGGAAAAGTCACGGTATTGGACCGCCAACGGTTGTAAGGCCTCGCCGCTATACAGGGCCGTCAATTCCCCCACCAAAACGCCGATGGTAGTACCGTCGCCGATG
>CAZBHS010000029.1:47246-56811 GCA_964491915.1 uncultured Clostridia bacterium | reverse complement strand
ATATGATGCATGTCGAAGAGAAGCAGACGCTCATCCGGCCCCGTGCCAATGAGCTTGACCCGCCAGAGGGGCGGCCGGTCCAGCCGGAAGGGCCGGATGAAGTCTTCGACCACCTCATGAGCGGAAGCTCCCAATCCCTGGGGACGATCCTCCACATCGACGGCCACCTCGATTTGCCGCGCCACTCGCTGCACCGGGAGATCGTCATGCAGGCAAAAATAGGTGCGAAGCGACTCATGACGCTCGGCCAACTGCCCGAAGACCGCTTCCAGCTTCGCCACATCGAGGGGGCCGTCGATCTTGAACGCCGCCGGCATATTGTAACTGGTATCGATCCCTTCCACCCGGTCCAGAAAGAACAACCGCTGTTGGGCCGCCGATTGAAGGTAATAATCTCTATCTTCGATAGGAGTGATATCATCTTGTTCTTCCATTGGCGAACGTTGCCGGATCGTATCCGCGACAGCGCGGATGAAGGGATTCTGGAAAAATTCAGCCAGCGACAATGTGACGCCGAAGGTTCGCTTAATCTCTTCCGCCAAAATCGAAGCTTTCAATGAGTGGCCGCCGATTTGGAAAAAATCCCTATCAATGCCGATGGGGGCTTCATGGTCGAGAATAGTGCGCCATAGGTTTTGCACCTCCGCTTCCACGTTGTCCCGCGGCATCATGTCTTCGGCCGAGGGGTTGCCCGCTTGCTCCAATGGATCCGGCAAGGCGTCGCGGTCGATTTTTCCGTGGGCTGTGAGAGGGATCCTGTCTATGTCGATAAAATATGCGGGAATCATATAATCTGGCACTTGCCGCCGCAAATACGAACGCAACCCTCCACTATCCAGAGCTTCATCATCATGGGAATCCAATTCCAGGTAGGCGCAGAGAAACATCTCGCCCGCCGCGTCACAGCGGTCAATCACAACGACGTCGCGAATGTGGGGATACCGCCGCATAAAATATTCCACCTCTCCACATTCGACACGGAAGCCGCGAATCTTCACCTGCCGGTCGATACGGCCTAAAAATTCCAGAGTCCCATCTTCCAGAAACCGGGCCAGGTCGCCGCTGCGATACAGACGGCAAGCGCCGGATTCCCAATCGACAAAGTGTCGGGCCGTCAGCTCCGGCCGGTTGAGATAGCCGCGGGCCGAACCGCAGCCCGCCAGACACAATTCTCCCGCCGCTCCAATCGGTCGAAGATCGAGCTCGGAATCGAGGATGAAGGCCTGAGTATTGGGTATTGGCCGGCCGATGGGGACGTTGTGATTCAGCAACGAGTCTTCCGCCGCCTGGAACCAGGTGGCGCAAATGGTGGTTTCTGTCGGGCCATAGGCGTTGATGAGCTCGAGCTTCTTATGAAACCGCGCCGCCACACCGGCAGGCAGCTTTGAGCCGGCGCTCACAATCAGCCGCAATCGCGATATGGCCGGGCCTTCAGGATCCAGATGTTGCAAAAACGCCGGCGGCACTGTCGTCACCGTCACCCCATACCGGATGATGGTCTCCTGGAAGCCGGCGGGACTCGGGTCTTCATTGGGGACAGGCAGCAAGAGGGTGGCGCCGGTGAGCAAAGCCATGGAAACATCCCAGATGGAGGCGTCGAACGAGATTTTCGCGAATCCCAGGATGGTGTCGGTTTTTTCAACCTTCAATTCCCGCTGGAAGAACAACTGCAAATTTCCCAGGCCCCGATGCTCCACCATCACCCCTTTGGGCGCTCCGGTGCTGCCGGAGGTATAAATGATGTACGACGCATTGCCGGCATCGCCCCAATCCCAATTCTGATGGCGATGGGAGCGATTTATCCTGCCGGCCCTATCCGCCGGAGTCAAAACCTCGAGTCCATCGAGGGCTTCCTCCACCAGGGCTGCCTGATGAAGGCAAAACTCATCGGTCAGCAACAACCGCGAGCCGCAATCGGCCAGCATCATGAGTTGCCGCCGCAATGGAAGATCCGGCTCCACAGGCATATACACGCAGCCCGCCGCCATCACCGCCATCATATCCAGAACCCAATCGACGGAGCGCCGGCTCATGACGCCTATGATCTCTTCAGAGCGAGGCGAGGATGCCTCGATCAAGGATTCAGCCCGTCGCAGCATCACATCCACCGCTTCCCGCCCAGAGACATGATGATTGGTCCCGGCTTCTGTCAGCGCGATGTGATCGGGACGTTTGCCTGCCTGAGCGGCGAATCGCCGGGGGAATGTAACGTCGGCCGAAAATGGCTGCGCTGTGTCGTTGAAATCCCTCAGGATTTGCAGCTTCTCTTCCTGGCTCATGATGTCTACCTGCTTGAGCAGGCAATCTTCAGCCTCTTGCAAGCAATTGGCCAGGGTTTTCAAATGGGAGGCGAGCCTCGCCATCGCGGAGGGGGAAAATAGAGCGGTATTGTATTCCAACCGGCATGAGAGCCGGCTCTCCAGTTCCCGGACATACAGCGTCACATCGAATTTAGCGGTCTGTTCCGGCAAGAGCACGGGCTCGAGCCTCAGCCCTTCGACACGGAGGGCCGGGATAAAAAAGTTCTGCACCACCAGGCACACATCGAACAATGGATTGCGGGAGGGATCGCGCTGGATATCCAGATGTTCGACAATTAATTCCAGCGGCGTATCTTGATGATCGAAGGCTTCGAGAGCCGTGGTTTTCACCTGCCGGAGGAAATGCTCGAACGTCATGTCCCCATTTGGCTTGAGGCGGATAGGCAGAGTGTTGACAAACATGCCGATCATCTGCTGCACCTCCGCAGTTTGACGGCCTGCGACGCCAGTGCCGACGATTAAATCTGTTTGATCGCAATAGTTGAACAGCACGACTCCCAACATCGCCATCATCTGCATAAACAGAGTGGCGTCTTCCCCAAACGCCGGCGCTTGAAGGTCAAAATCCACATGAGCGCCGGCGAATGTCCGTCTCGCCGGGCGAGCGGCCATCGAGGGCAAACTCAACGGCGGCGGCGGTGATTGCAATGTCTCGAGCCAGTAATCCAGATGGGGATGACCATCCGCGTCTTCATCGAGGCCCCGTTGCCAGACGACATAATCCCGGTATTGCAAATGTTGTGGAGCCGGCTCTCCACCCGCCATAAACGTTGTCGCTTCCTGGATCATAATGCCGGTGGACACCCCATCCGCCACGATGTGATGAACATCCACCACCAGGAGATACCGCTCAACAGTCATCTCAACCGCGCACACCCGCATCAACGGCGGCCGGGACAGGTCGAAGGGCCGGATGAAGCCCTCGATAATATCATCGATTCGATCCTCCTCTCCCTGTGTCCGGACCAAAGTCCACTGGCAAACGAGCTTGTCATCAGGCTCGTGAATCCGCTGAATGGGCCGGTTTTGGTGGAGAAGAAAGGCGGTCCTCAAGATCTCGTGCCTGCGGATCAAACGAACGAAACTTCGCTCCAGGAGGTCGAGGTCCGGCTCCCCATCGAGGATCATGGCGAAAGGGACATTGTAGGTAGTCCCGATCCCCTCCATCCGCTCCAAAAAGAACAACCGTCGCTGGTTGAACGACAGAGGGTAAACATCCATTTTTTCGCAGGCTGCGACAAGCGAATGCCGCGCCGTAGTATCCATCGCTTCAATCGCCGCGCACAAACCGCGGATCGTAGGGAAACGGAACAATTGGGTCAAGGGGATCTGGACGCCGAGCTCCCGCTCCACATGAGCCAGAAGCATCGCCGCCTTCAATGAATGGCCGCCAATGCGGAAAAAATGACTGTCGATTCCGATTGCCCGCTTCTCCAGCCCCAATACCCCGGCCCACAGCTCGAGCATCTTCTCCTCCAGAGGATGTCGCGGCCCTTGATTCCGCAGAGCGTCGTCATCGAGTGATTCATCCGGCGCCGGTAGGTTGCGCCGGTCCAATTTACCATTGGCGGTCAATGGTAGTCGAGGTAGAACGACATAAAAAGAGGGAATCATAAACTCCGGCAATTGTACTTCCAAATACTCCCGCCACTCGTCGTCCTCGAGCGCTTTTGAGATTGATTCCCCGCCGGCGTTCAAAACCAAATAGGCGCACAATACCTGCTGGCCACTTGCCGATTCCATGGGCGAAACCGCGGCTTGACGAACCATGGGATGCGCGGCGAGAGTGTGCTCGATTTCCCCCAACTCGATGCGGAAGCCGCGAATCTTGACCTGGGAATCGATACGGCCCAGGAATTCGATGGTTCCGCAAGGGAGACGGCGAGCCAGGTCTCCGGTGCGGTAGACCCGCTCCGGCGTTTGGTTTTCCAGGCATTGCAAGTATACAAACTTCTCCGCTGTCAGCTCCGGCCGGTTGAGATAGCCTTCCGCCAACCCCTCGCCGGCGACCACCAATTCCCCGGCAATCCCAATTGGTTGAAGTGTGAGGGATTGGGGTTCGATGATATAGATCCGCTGATTGGAGAGCGGTTTGCCGATAGGGATGTTAGGCTGCATAGCTGTCACATGATAGGTGGTTGTGATGACCGTATTTTCGGTGGGGCCATAAATATTGATCAAGTCATAATCTTGAGGAATGAATCCCGTCAGCTTTTCGCCCCCCACCAGCAGAACCCGCATTCGTGGGAGCGAACGGTTCATCAGCGCCACATACACCGCCGGCGGCAAAAACGCGACGCTGATTCGCTCGAGGTCAAAGAACCGGCACAATTGAAAAACATCCGGCCGCACTTCCTGCGGCACTATATATATAGGCGCCCCCACCGCCAAACAGGGAAAAATCTCCAATACCGACGCGTCGAACGAGAGCGACGCGAACTGCGAGCCCCTATCGGCGGAGTTGATCCGGTGCCGGGCTTGCATCCAAAAACAGAGATTCGACACCGACCTCTGCCGGATGACGGTTCCCTTGGGAATACCTGAGGTGCCGGAGGTGTAGATAATATAAGCGTTGGGTCCCACATCGACAGGCAAATCGCCCACTGCCTGGAGATTGATTGGAAGCTTCGGCTCGAGCGGCGGAGAACCTTCAGCCAGAGTCGCTGTCGCCCCGCTATCATCCAGTACCAAACGAACGCGCTCTCGAGGATAGGATGGATCAATGGGCACATACACAGCCCCCACGCTCCAAATCCCATAAATCGCGGCGATGGCCATTGGATTGGAGCGAGAAATCAACGCCACCACACTCCCCTTACCGATCCCCTGTTCTTTGAGCAAGCGGGACACGCGGAAGACCAGGCTCCAGAACACCCCGAAGGTCAGTTCGCCATCCCTGTAGCCGATTGCCACCGCGTCCGATGCCTGCTGAAGGGCCAGCTCCATCGCGCTTTGTTCAAGAGGGAAAGCCGCGGCCGTGTCGTTCATCTCATAGAGCAGCCGCTTCCGCTCCTCATCATCGATGACATCGATCGCTTCCAGTTTGAGTTCTCTCTCGCCGGCAACCGCTTCAAAAATTCTCGAAAAATAGCCGAAGAACCGCTGGATAGTCTCCCGGCGAAACAAGCTCGAACAATAGGTCAAATCGAGCCGCAAACCGTCATCCCCGGCGACACTGGCCCCCAGCACCAAATCAAACCGAGCCGTCGGCGGAGCGACGGCCAGCGGCGTCAGCCGGATATCATCCATCTGTATCGACTCAACCTTCATCTCCTGGAGCACGAACATTACATCGAACAGCGGATTCCGCCCGGCGTCCCGCTCCACCATCACCTCTTCCACCAACTCTTCCAGAGGATAATCCTGATTGGCAAGCGCCTCCATCATGATCTCTTTAATTTCCCGCAAATAGAGGCGCACCGTTTTTTTCCCCATCGGCCGCACGCGGATGGCCAGAGTATTGACCACCATCCCCGCCAATCCTTTCAATTGGCTATGCCGCCGCCCAGCCACCGGCGTCCCCACCACCACATCCGCCTGCCCCGACAGCCTCCACAACCAGATGGTGTAGATGGATAGCAAGACCATAAACAGAGTGACACCTTCGCTCTTACAAATCGCCCGTATCGCCTCGGCTTGAATCGGCGACAAGGACATGTACACCGTATCACCCGAGAAATCCTGAACCAGCGGCCGCGGATTGTCGGTGGGCAATTGCAACGGTTCCGGCGCATCGACAAAACAATCGAGCCAATAATCCTTTTGCAGCAACCATTCGGGCGTTTGCCGCTCGCATTGTTGCCAATGGGTATAATCCCGGTATTGCACCGCCGGCGGATCCAGCGGCCGCTTCCGATACAGGCTGTCCAATTCCCGCACCAAAACCCCGATGGTGGCTCCGTCGCTAACGATGTGATGGATATCCATCACCAACAACGACCGCGCCTGCCCCAGCGACACCAATCTCATTCTCATGAGTGGAGCCTCGCTCAAATTGAAGGGACGGATGAAGTCCTCGACCAATGGCTCCAGCGGCGGCAAATCGCCATCCGGGCATTCAAGAACCTCGCGCTCCAGTGAAAAATCCACCTGAGGGCGCACCCGTTGCACCGGGCCGGACTCCAGCATATGAAACGACGTTCTGAAGGCCTCATGCCGTTGGATGAGAGCGGCCGTCGCTTCGTCTAGAAGACCGGCATCGACCTCTCCCTCCAGAAGTAAGACCGCCAGCTCGTTATAGCCCACTCCCCGCGGTTGCAATTGGTGCAATACGAACAATCGCTCTTGTTGGGAAGACAAACTGTAATAATCCTTTTTTTCCACCGCGTCGATGGGTTTGTAGCCCAGTGTTTGGACTTGCCGGGCAAACGAAGATAGGCTGCGGATCGTCGGCGTTTTGAAGATAACCTGCATAGGAATGGAGACGCCGGTCTCCTTATGGATCTCCGCCGCCACGTTGCTGGCTTTCAAGGAATCGCCCCCAAGGTCGAAGAAGTCGTCGTCGATCCCCACATCCCCCACCCCCAGGTATTCCCGCCAAATAGATACCATGATCCCCTCGATCCCATCTTCCGCTTCGATGAGCGCCGGCGTCTTCGGGAGTTCGACCTCCGCTTCCGCTCGAGATTTAACTCTTCCCAACACATCGCAGGGGAAACGATGCCTGTCGAATGGATAGATAGGAAGCGTCACACTGCGGGGCAGACCACCATCATGCAACAGCTTCCAATCAATGGTTTTCCCCCACAACCAGCACCGCCCCACAGCCGTCGCCATATAATGGGTTTCATCCTCCCGCAAAACCCGCGGGAACAAACTGAACACACGGATGTCTTCCCTGCCGGTCCCACGTTTCCTGCGCGACAAAAGGGGCGTCAATTCACGTCCCGGTCCAATCTCGATAAAAATCGCCCGTTTCATGAGAGCCAACTCCTGGAGGCACGACGATATCTTCATCGGTTGCCGCAAGTGGCGCAGCCAATACCCGGGGCTCACCTCGTCGCCTGTCCCCTGCCATTGCCCTGTCAGGCCGGACAACCAGGGAACGGCAGGCCGCTTCGCCTGTAGTCCCCTCACCGCCGATTCCAGAAGCGTCACTGCCGGAGCCATGGCTTCGGTGTGCATGGGGCTGTCACTATTAATGCGCACACACATAATCTGTTGCCGGTGCAGCGTCTCTTCCAGCGCTTCGATGTCCGCTTCGAGACCCGCCACCACGCAAGAATCCCCATTGTCGATGGCCACATCGATCCCTCTGGGCAATTGCGGGGCCAACCGCTCTCTGTCCAATGGAACGCTCAACATACCGCCGCCCCGGACCGACGACACCGCCTGCCACCGTCGAGCCACCAATGGCAGAGCCTCTTCCAGAGTCAACACTCCGGCCATCACAGCCGCCGCCAACTCCCCGAAACTGTAGCCCATCACCCCCGCCGGCACAATTCCCCAGGACCGGAGTAATTCAGAAAGCGCGAACTGAAACGGCAACATCACAGTCTGCGGATGCGCCGGATTGTAGTCCTCCCCTAAAATTGCCCGGCAGCGATTCATCGCTGCCCTGAACACCGGCTCGGACTCATACAATTGCCGCCCCATCTCCGGCCGCTCACCCCCAAGACCGGAAAATAAAAATATCACCGACGGTTCAAGCTCCCCGGCCTCGCCTTTGGGCAGCCGACGCTCCCTCTCCAATGTAGCGACCGCATGCTCCACAGTGCGAGCCACCACAAACCGGCGAAGCTGGAAATCCTGCCGTTTGGTTTGAAGCGTGGCCGCCACCCGGTCCAGGCGGATGTCCGGTTGCCGCCGCAAATACGAAGCCAACTGCGAGACTCTCCGCTCCAGAGCCGCTTCACTTTTGGCGGAAACCGGAAGCAGATGATAATCACGATTGGGGACAGGCACATCATCTTCCTCTTCCACCAGAGGCGCCTCTTCTAAAATCATATGAACATTGGTCCCCCCAACACCAAAAGAGCTAACGCCGGCCCGGCGGGGAGTTCCATTGGATTGCCATTCCCTCGACATAGTATTCACGAAGAACGGGCTCCGGTCCAACCCAAGCGCCGGATTCGGGGACCGGAAATTCAAACTCGGGGGAATGACATTATTCCGCAACGCCAGCACAGTCTTGATAAATCCCGTCACGCCGGCGGCATTGTTCAAATGCCCCACATTGGTCTTCACCGAACCGATAGCGCAATAGGCCGAACCATTCTGGGGAAAGACCATTTTTAACGCCTCCACCTCGATGGGATCTCCTAGAATGGTGCCGGTGCCATGGGTCTCCACATACCCAACGCTCTCCGGCTTCACCTCCGCCGTTTCCAGAGCCATGCGAATAACCGCCGCTTGACCGGACGCTCCCGGAGCGGTGTACCCAACCTTGCGCCTGCCGTCATTGTTCATGGCCGAGCCCTTGATCACCGCGTGAATGGTATCCCGGTCTTCCAGAGCGTCATCCAGATGTTTTAGCGCCACCAATCCAACGCCGTCGCCAAACACCGTGCCGTTGGCGTCCTTGTCGAAGGCCCGGCAACACCCGTCCGGCGAGTGGGTCATCCCCTCTTGAAATAAATACCCCCCTTTGCTGGGAATGGTGATGGATACGCCGCCCGCCAACGCCATGACACATTCCCCCGCCAGCAACGACTGGCAGGCGAAATGGATAGTGGTCAGCGAGGTGGAGCACGCCGTCTGCATGGTCACCGCCGGCCCCGTGAGGTTCAACTTATAGGCGATCAATGTGGCGGCGAAATCGCGGTCGTTCAGCATCCCCGCTTCGAATTGCTGCGATAACGTCTGCTTGCGGGCGAATAGATGTTCCAGCCAATACATGTTGTAGCCCACTCCCACAAACACCCCCACCGGAACCGTCAACGCCGAGCAATCGATATTGGCGTGTTCCAACACCCCGAACGCGCACTCGTGAAGCAAGCGCAATTGAGGATCCATCATCGCTCCTTCCCGGGGCGTGTAATTGAAGAAGCGCTCGTCGAAGCAATCGCAATCGTCCAATACCCCTTTGGCTTTGACGTAATTGGGATGATCCAGAAGATGAGGCTCCACCCCCGCATCCAGCAATTCATCATCCCCCAATTCAGCAATCGAATTCACATTTTTACTATCCAAAGCACCTGTGGGTTCATCTGCAAGAATGAGAGAGGGATCATTAATCACAGCTCTAACCACTGCTACCCGTTGACATTCTCCTCCGGATAATTGTCCGGGTTTTTTATACCTAT
>CAZBHS010000029.1:26985-47236 GCA_964491915.1 uncultured Clostridia bacterium | reverse complement strand
AACATAATAATAATCTTGAGCTTTGTATCCACGATCTCGAAGACGATTAATACTATTTTCTGCAATTTTAGATGGATTTAAATTTTCCCAGAAGCTCTCGATATCCTCTGCGCCGGGAAAACGTCCCGCCATGCCGATGACCGCGATCTCGTTACCATTCATTGCCCCCTCCTTTTTTGACGCCGCTGCTTCAGGCGATCTTTCCCTTTTTTAACCGATTCCGCGGTGGCGGCCGGTCCTTGCGGCGACCCATCATCGCCATCATCCAATTGCAGGAATTCAGACAACGAGCGAATCGTCGGATGGTTGAACAGTTTGACCACCGCTATCTCCCGCTTCAATTCGCTTTTCAACCGGTTGCCCACCTGGATCATATCCAACGATGTGGCGCCCAACTCAAAAAAATTGTCCTGAACGCCGATCCGCTCCAATCCTAAAAACTCACGGAATATCCCCGCCAGCGTCTCTTCCAATGCACTACCCGGCTCCTCGAACGCCGTTGCCAGATCCGGTCGCGAATGACTCGCAGGCCGCGATGCTTGCGACACCGGAACGCCGCTCCCTAGACCGGACGCTCCCGGCTGGTCGTCCATGGTTCTGGAAGTCACCACAAGTCCCGACATGTGGCGCGCCCGATTGGTTCCTCCCAGGCGCAACGCTTGCAGAAGCGCTTCCAATCCTTGTCCAGACGTCAAGCCCAAATGAGTGTTTTCCGTGTCCGGTTTTGGTTTGCGGGCAACCACAAGTTTTCCCATATGGCGCGAACCGGCCAGCAAACGAAACGCGCTCGCCGCCTCATGTTGGGCAAATACCCGGCACATCACCGGCTCAAAATCCCCAGCTTCGATATGGCGGACGATCCGGCGAAACACATCGCCAAAACCGGGAATCCCGGTTGAGACGTGAAGGGCCATAAACGCGATCCCCTTCCGAAAGGCCCGCAACCCCAGCGGGCGGTCCTCCACAATATCCCGCAGCCCCAGCTCGATAAACCGTCCATGAGGAGCCACTACCGAGAGCCCCAACTCGATAAAATCGCCGGACAAAGAATTGAGAACCAGATGGACTCCCTTCCCCTCGGTGGCGTCCATCACCTGCCGGGCAAACTCCCGGGACCGGGAATCCATCACATGACGAATCCCCAAGGACCGCAAATACTCCCGCTTCTCCTCGCTCCCGGCGGTGGCGAAAATTTCCCCTTGCAAAAACCGGGCGATGGCCACAGCCGCCAATCCCACGCCGCCGCCGGCCGAATGAATCAACACCCGCTCTCCTTGTTTGAGCCGCCCCAATTCCACCAACCCATAATAAGCGGTCAAAAACGCCAACGGAATACCGGCGGCCCGGTACATATCCACATTCATGGGTTTATGAACCACCTGCGCCGCAGGCAAACATCGATACCTTCCAAACAGGGAATCTCCATAACAGATCACCTCGTCGCCGACCGCGAACTCCGTCACCCCCGGCCCCACCCCCGCCACAATCCCGCAGCACTCCAGGCCGAACGACACATCCCCGTCATCCGGCGCCGGCAAAACACCCAACGCCACCAACACCTCTTTGTAGTTCAGCCCTGTGGCCACGATTTCCACTTCCACTTCGCCGGCGAGAGGTACCTCTCTCCGGGTATCCCGGTATTCAAGCGAATCCAGATCGCCGGGCCCCCCAATAAACAATTCCTCGTTCAAGGTAAACGCCTTGTCAACCGGCGGCACCCGTTTCATCACGAATCCCTCGATGGAGGCGATCCTCCGCCCCTCCGGCGTCAGCAGCGTGACATCGAGCGACAGAGCCTCATCGTCACGATCGCCCCCATCGCTCCATTCAGCGACGGCAATCGCTCGCGGCGGTATGGCAGCGTAAATCGCGAGCTTCCGGTAGCCGAAGGGCACGGCATCATCCCATTCTTCCTCCATGCAACGGCCGGCAAACATCGTCGCCGAATCAAGCAGCGCCGGATGCAGATGAAATATCTCAAAGTCCCGGTCATAGCCGGGCGGCATCTCCAAAAACGCCGCGGCCCGGTTCTTTCCCAATAAGGTCCTGGAAACAGTGTTCCACCTGTCCCCATACCAAACGCCCCCATCGTGCCGACAAACCACCGGATGCATCCCTGCGAGCATCTCCTCCAGAGAGCCGTCAAAATCGCCCTCGTCATCGCTCCATTCACAAAAGCCGATGGCGTGAATCACCGGATCCCCACCGGCCGCCGCCGGGCTTTGGATCGTAAACCGGAAGCCGCCGCTCTCCTCCCGCACCGAGGTTCGCAGCACAATCTCTTCGCCCTCCAAAGCTGTCAACGGCGACAAAAAATAGACATCCCGCAAGCACAACCCGGTGGAGCTCCCTGTTTGCAGAGCGACCGCGTTGATCGCCAATTCCAAATACGCAGTCCCCGGAAGCACGCACCTGTCCCCCACCCTATGTTCCGCCAAAAGCCAACAATCCCCCGCGTGAAGACACGACTGGTAAATAACCGCCCCCGTCTCCCGCTGGCGGCAAAAGAATAATGGATGCGCCAGCGGCTCGCGCCCAATGTCATTGGACACCGCCATCCCCGCCTCGCTCCAGGCATCCCAATCAATGCTCAAATAAAACGGCCCCCTCCCGGTATGAAGATTGCGATAACGGCAATAGGCGTCCATAAACGCGTTGGCGGACGTGTAACAGGTCTGGCCGGCGGAAGACGCCACCGTATTGATGGACGAAAACGCCACGACAAAATCCAGCTCTTCCTTCGCCACTAGCCGGTCGAGAACCAGAAGACCTTCGACTTTGGGAGCCATCACCCGCCGCGCCCATTCCCCGGTCACTAGCGGCAGCAATCGTCCATCCGCCGCTCCGGCGCAATGAAACGCCCCCTGGATGGGGCCGAATCGTCGTTTCGCTTCATCGAGAGCTTCCGCCATCTCTTCAGGATCGGCCACATCAGCGGTCAGACACAAGAGATTCTTATCCTCGAGGACCGCGGACATGAGACACTGGATGCGCCGCCTCATGTCCGGCGATGTCCCCGGCAATTGGAGAGCGCGCATCCAGGCTTCCGGCGCCGGCAATGGCGAACGGTTCACCATTACCACGCGGGCATCCCATGATTTCAGAAGATACTCCGCCACAGTCCGCCCCAACGCTCCCAAACCGCCGGTCAGCACATAAACGCCGCCGCGCTCCAGGGGCAATGGCCGGCGGCACGCATCCGCTTTGAGCGGTCGATAACCGGGGACAAACCGCCCACCGCCCCGGAGCGCCGTGACCGCGTCCCCGGCTTCGACGCAGAGTTCCGTCATCACCTCGTCCCAGTCACATTGCCGGTGGTCAAGTTCGACCCACCGAACCGCAACCGACGGATACTCGAGGGGGATCACCCGCGCCGGTCCCGCCGCCAGAGCCCCCAGCGGATTCTCATAAGTCACTATCGAGATCTTCAGAGGCATTTTTGTTCCCATTGAATCAAAGGCTTTGATCAGATAGATCAAGCTATAAAAGTTCAGTGTCATATCATGATCGATGCGGTCGAGCGCCGGCTCCAGCATCCGCTCCTCGAGATTCCACAAATGCGCCACCCGCATGGGTCCGGAGTTTTGCCGGCGGCATTCCGACATCAACCGCTTGTAATGCTCTTCATCACCGGGATCCACATCGAAGCCCGCATCGATAGAGCCGCGAAAATCCGTGCCGGTTCTCACCTCCACGACCCGATGGCCCCGCTCTCTCATCCGTTGGACCAGAGGCTCCCCGGCTGTGTTTACCAATACCAACCACAAACTATCCGCGTCAACCGGTTGCTCCAGGCCGGCTTCCAGAGGCGCCTCTTCCCATCCGGCCCAATAGAGCAAACCATCGGCGGCAAAGGGTTTGACTCTTCCACCGGCCAACGGCTCCGGCCAATAGCGTTGCCGCTGAAATGGATAGGTGGGCAGCGACACACAGCGGCCCGCGTCGTCTTGATTAAAGGCCCGCCAATCCAGCGGCAAACCGTGGAGCCAGAGCTTCCCCATTTGGCGGTAAAAGAAGCGGTCCTGCGCGCCAGTGTCCTGGGGATGTTTGATCAACTGAACGGCGGGGAAACGGCCGCCATTGTCAGGATGTCTCACTGCGAAAGTACTGAGGGTCCGTCCGGGTCCCACTTCGATAAATACCGCGTTCCCCCTCTTCATCATGGTCTCGAGCCCCGCCGACCACCTGACAGGCTCCCGCAGATGCCGCGCCCAATAATCAGGATCTGTGGCTTGCTCCGCCGTGATCATCCGCCCCGTCACATTGGACACAAACGGAATCTTCGGCGGATGAAGCTTTGCTTGCCCGACCTCGTGAGCGAACGCTTCCATCGCCGGCTCCATCATCGCCGAATGGAACGCGTGGGAGGTATGCAAGGAACGACAAACGATTCCCCGCTCTTGCAGTCGAGCCGCCACTCGCTCGACAGCCTCTGCCCGCCCGGATATCACACACATCTCCGGCGTGTTCACAGCGGCGATAGAGACGTCCGGAGTGGTTTCCATAAACTCCAGCAGCAGCTCTTCCGACGCCTGAACCGCCACCATAGAGCCCGAAGGCTGAGCTTGCATCAACCTCCCCCGTACCGCCACCAATCGCGACGCGTCCTCCAGCGACATCACCCCCGCCAGACAAGCGGCCACAAATTCGCCGATACTATGCCCCATCATAGCGCAGGGCCGGATACCCCACCCCATCAACAACCGGGCCAACGAATATTCAAACGCGAACAAAAGTGGTTGCGCCACCGCGGTTCGCCGCAGGGCCTCATCCCGGTCTTCATATAAATTCTCCGGCGAAACACGCTGCACTAGTTTAAGACACCGGTCCCAACTCTCCCGGAAGAGCGGTTCGTCCCGGTAAAGATCAGCCGCCATGCCGCCGTATTGTGTCCCCTGTCCGGGAAACAAAAACACACACCCCAAAGCCCGGTCTTCAACCTTACAGATTCCAGCCTTCAACGACGGGCTAGCGGTCAATATATCGAGAGCTTCCTCGCGGCCCTCCGCCACGCCGGCCCAGCGAAAAGAAAAATGACGCCGCCCGGTTTGCAATGTCAGACACACATCCTCAAATAGTACACGCCCATCGGCTTGCAAAAACAATGCCGTGTGGTCCGCCTTATCCAGCAGAGCCGCTTCATCTTTGGCGGACAATAGAAGGAGCCGATGCCGCCTTCGCCCCGTTGCGGCTTCGCACCTCCGCTTCTCCCCGGCATCCGCCGCTTCCACAATCACATGGGCGTTGGTGCCGCCGATGCCAAACGAACTGACCGCTCCCCGCCGCGGCCCATCGCCGGCATCCCAATCACGCAAGTCGCGATTGACATAAAACGGCGTACTCTCAAAGCCGATGGCCGGATTGGGTTCATCCACATGTAAGCTGGGAGGAATCTTCCCCTCCCGCACCGCCAACACCGTTTTAATCAAACCCGCCACACCGGCGGCGGCGTCCAGGTGGCCGATATTGCTCTTGACCGAGCCGATGGCGATATGCTGCCTGCTATCAAGGGCATACGCGGCTTTCAAGCCCGCGATTTCCACTGGATCTCCCAATTTGGTACCGGTGCCGTGGGCTTCGATATAACCGATTGTCGAGGGATCGATTCCCGCCTTGCGCATCGCTTGCCGGATCACATCCGCCTGTCCCTCGATACCTGGGGCGGTGTAACCGACTTTCCCTGCCCCGTCATTATTGACGGCGGACCCAACGATAATGGCCTCCACATGCTCGAATCTCTCATCCACCGCTTCCATAAGCTTGAGCGCCACCATCCCGCCGCCGTTTCCACCGACTGTGCCGGCGGCCGCCCGGTCAAACGCCCGGCAGCGTCCGTCGGCCGAGCGCACCATCCCCTCCTCATACGGATACCCCAGTTGATCTTCCAGGGTAAAAGACACGCCGCCGGCCAACGCGACGTCCGCGCGCCTGCGCTCCAATGCCTGCACCGCCGCGTCCACCGCCGTCAACGACGATGAGCACGCCGTTTGAATCGTCATGGCCGGCCCGCGCAGATTTAACGCGAACGCCACCCGCGTCGCCAGGAAGTCCCGGTCGCATAAACTCCAGGCCCCCAGCCATTGGGAATGGCTCGTCGCCTGTCCCCTGAAAACATTCAACCACCCGCTATTTTCCATGGTCGCGGCAAACAGACCGATCCGCCCTTCAAACGAGAAGGGATCGATGCACGCATCCTCCAACGCCTCCCAGGCGAGCTCGTGCAGCAATCTCAATTGCGGGTCCATCATCTCCGCCTCGCGGGTGTTGACGTCGAAAAACTCTGCGTCAAAAAGATCATACCCCGGAAGAACGCCCTTGACATTGACCAGCAACGAATCGCGGATCACCTCGCCCGAGGCCCCAGCGTCCAGCAATTCCTGTGGCCCGAATCTACGGATGGACTCGATACCGCCGCATAGGTTTTCCCAGAACTGCCCGATAGTCCATGCGCCGGGAAACCGCCCCGCCATGCCGATCACCGCCACCGGCCCCTGGGCAGGCGCCATCGTCTCCTCGTCATTGCAATCCCCCCCAGCGGTGTCCCGCCCAATATAGGCCGCCAACGTGCGAACCGTTGGATGGCGAAAGAGTGTGGTAATCGGAAACTCCAGCTTTGTGGCCTCCAGCAACCGGCTGTGCACCCGGATCAACAAAAATGAGTTGCCCCCCAATTCAAAAAACGGCCGGTCCAGAGGTATCTGTTCACGCCCCAACACCTGCCGCCAGATCTCCATCACCAACGTCTCATGATCGGTGACAGGATGATCGGCCGTTTCAACATCCGCCCCTTCGCAGACCTCCGTCAACTCCAACGCCGCCAAAGCCCGGTGATCGGTTTTGCCGTTGGCCGTCAGGGGGATTCGTTCCACCGCCACAAAACCCGCAGGGATCATATAAGCCGGCAGCAGGTCATCGAGATATTCTCGCAACCGCCGAGGCAGAGCCTCATCTTCGCTCACCACATAAGCGCGCAATTCAAGAAAACCCTCAATCCCCTCCCGCGGCAGCACAACAGCTTCACTCACCCCCGGATGCCGGCAGAGGGCATGCTCGATCTCCGCCGGCTCGACGCGGAAGCCGCGAATCTTCAATTGTTGGTCCCGCCGCCCGATGAACGTGATACTGCCGTCCGCCTCCCAGACGGCCGAATCGCCGGTGCGGTAGAGCCGCGGCGTCCCGATCTCCACACCAAAATGGCCGGGCTCCAACGTAATAAACGACTCATCCGTCAGTTCTTGCCGGTTCAGGTAGCCGCAGGCGAGCCCGAAGCCGCCGATATACAAATCCCCCGGCGCCCCCGGCGGTTGCGGAGCCAACGCTTTATTTAAAATGAATAATCCGGTATTGGCTATAGGAAAGCCGATGCTGCCGATCCCCGGCCCGCCGATTTCCTTCACCGTGGACCATACAGTGGTCTCGGTCGGCCCGTACATATTGAATATCCTGATCTTCCCCTCGACCGTGCGCAGTTCAGCTTCCAGCATTGGAGGGAACGGTTCGCCCCCCACCAATAAAACATTCAGATTCTCCAACTCCCGGCGAAACGCGCTGTTTTCCATAAAGGCCCGCAACCGCGACGGTGTCGCTTGCAATACTGTCGCTCCTACGGCGTCCATCATCGCCGCCGCCCTGCCCGGTTCCAGTTGCTCTCGCCGCGTCCCAAGACACACCGTCGAGCCGCGACTCAACGGCAGCAACGACTCCAACACAAAAATATCGAACGCCGCCGTGGTCAGAGACAGGAGAGTATCCTCGCCATCGATGGGGATGACGGCGATGATGCCTGCGATAAAATTCGCCAGGGCCAAATGCCCGATCACCACTCCCTTCGGTCTTCCGGTGGTGCCGGATGTATAAATAACATAAGCCGCGTCTTCCGGTGTCGAAGCCGTCTCGTTGCCCACGCATGCAGACGCGAACGATCCATCCCTCAGCACGAACCGCGCATCGCTGTCCCGAAGCATAAAATCCACCCGTTGCTGCGGAGCATCCGCTTCAATGGGCAAATAGGCGGCCCCACGTTTGAGTACAGCAATCATGGCAATCACCAACTCCGGGGTCCGCTCCATCATCAAGGCGACAATCCTTCCAGGGCCGCATCCCTTGCCGGCCAAATACCCGGCCACCTGAAGAGCCCGCTCATCCAATGCCCCATAGCACATATCAACCCGCTTGCCGTCGCGCCAGCCGATAACCGCCACTTTATCGGGATGTTGCCGGACCCGGTTGTCCCACAACTCCAGGAACATCAAATTCCCAGTCACCTCTCTCCCTGTGTCGTTGAATCGAAGCAGTATCTCTTCCTTCCGCCGCGAATCCAGAAGATCGCACGCCGACAGAGGCTCGTCAGGGGACAGGCTCATGAAGCGAAGAATCCGCCGCAACGATTCGCCGATGCCCTGGATCACATCCGCCCCAAATGAGGATTTCCGATACATCAAATCAATGCGTATCCCGTCATACAATCGCACCAACACAGTCAACCGGTAATGGGTGCGCTCAAAAAACCGGGCATCCTTCACCCGCGGCCCGCAGCCATCATCCCCGCCTGCCATTGTCAGCGGATAATTCTCCACCACCACAACCGTGTCAAACAAACCGTTCACATCCGCGGGCGACACATAACTATAAGGCTCGCGCTCCTCGAGATCGCGGGAGACAGAGGTCCAAAGAGAAGAGACCCGCTGATGTTCAGCCAATGACAACCGCAACGGCAAGGTGTTGATCATCAACCCCACCATCCGGCCGACCTCCGGCAATTCCGCCGGCCGCCCCGATACAGTGGCGCCGAACACAACATCCTCTGTATCGCAATAGCGCGCCAACAACAATCCCCACGCGCTGTAGACCACGGCGGCAAGCGTCGTCTTCGCTTCTTGCGACCGCCTCTGCAACGATTCACCGAGCGGCGGCTCCAACCGCACCACATGACAACCTGTCCCCTCGCCGTCCTCCGGCATAGCCTTCTCCGGCAATTGAGCCTCCGCTTCCACGCCCGTCAGATAGCGAATCCAAAACTCCCGTTGTTTCTTTTGATCCAGATTTTTGAGCCAGCGGACATAGGATTTAAACGGCGGAGCATTTTGTTCGAGGAGCGGATTCTCTTCTGTCGGAGCCCGCAAGCAATCGAGCACCTGCTTCATTACAATGCCGTTGCTCCAGCCATCCATCAAAATATGGTGATAGGTGGCCACCATCCACTGCCTCCCCTCCGCCACTTTCACCACAGATACCCGCAAGGGAACATCCTCCAAATCCAGAGGTTCTCGACGGATTCTCGATGTCAACGATTCGAGAGCTTGCTCCTGAAGCTTGTCCTCAACCGATGAGATATCATGGCCATCAATAATAATGCGGAACCGCTTCAACACCATCTGCACCGGTTGTTTGATTTTTTTCCAACGAAAGCAGGTGCGCAGCGCCGGATGAAGCTCGATCACCCGGTTCCAGGCGGCGGTGAGTCCGCTGATGTCGAGCCGGCCTTCGATCTCGAGACAGACCTGTTCGAGATAGAGATCGTTTTCCGCGGCGGAGATATAGTGAAAGAGCATCGCCTCCTGCATGGGAGTCAGCGGAAGCAGATCCTCTATTTCAGGGGCTTGGATTTTTTCTGGTTTCATGAGCATAGCCTCCCGGTCCATTAAAACCGGTTTGAAATTTTGGATTGTTTCCATCTTCTAGGGCGATTAGGAAACAAGCTTTGAATAACACAAAGCAGGTTACATTAAAACCATTAAAATTATGAACCCATTTTGAATTGAGTTCAGAAGGCTATTTCTTTCATCTTCTCCCGGGCGGAGGCCAATTCCTTTTCCGCCTGTTCTAAACCACCGATACACCTATCCAGCGAAGACATGTACCAATTCCCCAGATCCCGCGACGCCCCGGTCAAACTGCCCCTCACGGAATCAATATATCTCAACACCCGGCGAAAAGGCTTCGGCCCCTGGTCATAGGTTGTCAAGATGATATTCCCTTTGTGCCAGCTATTCCAATTTATTTTAGATACACGATAAGGGTTCTTGGAATGCCCCTCTTTATGCAGCCGGTATTTTCCCTTTCCTTCAAACCACCAAATCGGGCGCGGCCGTTTGCAGGCAGTCACCTTATCGACTTTATCCACCCATTGATAGACCCAGGCCTGAACATCGTTATCCAGTTCGTGCCGCAACTCGGATTTCAGACTCGTACCCTCCAATCCGGCGATTTCTTTCCGCCGCTTCTTGAACTCCCGCATCTCTATCAGCGACTGAGCGGTAAATTCCTCCAATTCCGTCAAAATCTCCCGGATATCCGAATCATTGGGCGGATCCCGTTTTATTTGAACCTTGTCCATCTCCGCCGTCGAATATTTGGACCGTTCGGTTGTGCCGAAATGCGCCTCGCGGATTTTTTCCCATTCCTTGCGCACATGCTTCAACGTAGCCGTCTCATCCCACACCACCATCTTACGGACAATAAAGCGTTCGAACTCCTCCAGCCGGGCCTTCACAATATCCTTGTCTTCCAGCGGTTCGAAAATCCCGTTCATGGAGTACTTGAGCCGCATCGCCTTGTCCCACACCTCTTCCAAATCCTCCAGCCGGGTCTCGCCATTTTTATAGAGCACAAACTCCATTTCCCAGATATGCCGCCAATAATTGTCCCGGTAGTTCCGCACCAATGCCTCTTTCTTCTTCCCTCTTTTATTGAATACAATGGCCGCGGACCGCGGACTACGCTTTTTTTTCTGTTTTTTAGTGACAGCTTGCTCTGGAACGACCGTTCGTTCAACCTTTCGCTCGTCCGCCCGCGACGAACCCTTCGTCACAACTCCCACAATAACGATCCCCACAATCACGATGCCGGCGATCACCTTAGAATGAAGCCTCGATTTCGGTTGCTCTTTCCTGAAATTGGCCCTGACTGCCAGCTCCGGCCGCGCCTCTTGTTGACCACTATTCTTGATTTCATCCATCATTGCCTTCCCTGGAGAAAAAACTAAGTTTCCTACAAAATCAAATTGTACAAAACCGCGACAAAAATTGCAATGATTACCATTTTATTACAAACTAATGGAATCCCGGTGATGACCGGCGAAAAAAGTTCGGGTACAATGCTTGCGGAGGTCAACGTGAAACGTATTATTATCATTATTATCTTGCTTTTATTAACGTATTTTGTAATGGATGGAAAGACCATTCCCCTACCGGATGTCCTGAGGCCGGAATTCATCGAGATTTACCAAAACCGCGTCTACATCGTAGAGGGTCCGCAAGTGCACATCTACCGGTTAAAAGACTTTTCCCACATCAAAACCTTCGGCCGCGAGGGCGAAGGGCCGCAAGAATTCAAAACCCATCCCACCCTCGGGGTCAGACTCACATTCGACAAAAACAACCTTCTGGTCACCAGCTTGAACAAACTCTCCGTTTACGATCTTACCGGCAATTATCAAAAAGAGACCGCCACCGCCTTTCTCACCACCGGCGGACTGTTCCCGGTCCAGCACAACGGCACATTCTTTCTCAGCGACGGCCGCTACCGGGAAGGCAAAATAGCCTACAACACCATGAACCTGTACGACGCCCAATTCAAGAAAGTCAAAGAGATCGCCAAATATGTCAAAAACGAACAACGGGGCCGAAAGATCGATCCCATGAACCCCGGCTTCCCTAAATACCAGGTCTACGACAACAAAATCTTCAGCGAAGAATCCGACCGGGTGATCAACGTCTTCGCCTCAGACGGCCAAAAAATCACCACCATCACCCCAAAAGACGAAGAACGCCCCATCACCAAAGCCTATAAGGATCGATTTTTCGCGTTTCTCGATAAATGGGACCCGCAGGAATTCGACCGTCTGAAAGGGCGCTTCTTATTCCCCGCCAACTTTCCGGTGATTCACAACTTCAAAGTGGCGGACCATCGAGTCTACATCGTCACCTGGAAACAAAAAAAAGGCGCCCAGGAGATCAAGATTCTCTCCTTCGACAACAAACTCATCAAAACCGCCTATTGCCCCAACTTGAAAGCCAACCCCATGTACCTAGCCCCTTTCACCATCGCCGGCGGCAAAATCTACCATCTCCACGACAACCCCGATACCGAAACCTGGGAATTGATGGTGACTATACTATAAAGTGAATGTGGTGATCAAGAGAATAAAAAAAAAGGGCGGATCAAACACATCCGCCCAACGACTAACCAATGATTGCTAAAGACGATTTTACTGGCACCGTCTCGTTTCAGGGGGACAAGTAACTGTCGGTGGACAAACATCGGTCCACACGTCTCCGCCGTTCAACCGTCTTAAATCTTCCGTGTCGAGGTGTACGAGAGTCTGCCTGTTCAATGAGAGTTTTTTGTTAAAGTTTTTTGATTTCATGCTATCTCCTTTTTTTTATCAAGTCTATTCTGATATTTATTATTAAAAAATAAATTGCACTCTGTGTAATAAATACAAATATCATTCCAGGGCAAGCATTTCAACCCATAAATTTGTGATTCGGTTGTATCAAACAGTATATCAGGCTATATAAAATAAATACATTTTCTTCAAGCCGGTAAATGCTTAATTTTCTAGCGTCCTAAGTATCACAATTTCGACAGGTCTTTATTTTGACTCTTAACTTTTACGTACTAACCGCAAATATCTATCTCCGGGCTATCATCACCTACCTCCCCCGATTGCATCTTTTTTCGGTTTCCCTTAAAATAACCTATTAAAAGGAGGACGCAATGATTCGGAGAACAATAGTGATAGCATTAAGTGTTATCTTCCTCTGCGCCGGCATGCTTTCCGGCCAGACCCATGAAGATTGGCGATTGGAGAGGGATTTCAAATCCGCACTACGCATGATGGAAAGCTCTCATTACGACACCGCCATCCAGTTTTTCGACATGGTGCTGAAAAAAGATCCCCAACGATCCGAAGCCTATTACCAGCGGGGAATCGCCAAATGGCGCACCAACGACGAAGATGGAGCTATGCAAGATTTCGATCAGGCCATCGAGATCGAGCCCGGCCATGCCGAGGCCATCTGGGACCGGGCCGACTTGAAAAAATCCCGTGAGAACTTCGCGGGGGCCATCGACGACTACACCCTCTACATAAAAGTGACCAAAGACTCGGATAAATCCATCGTACTCTACGACGCCTACAACAAGCGGGCCGCCGTAAAGTTAAAAATGGACGACACACAAGGCGCCGGCAAAGATTTCAGAACCGCCACCCGCCTCGCCCCCACCAACCATGTCGCCTATTACCAATTAGGACGCCTGGCGTTCGACGATGAAGAATTCGGTGAAGCGGTCCAATATTTCGACAAAGCCCTGGAACATAACAAAGGCATGGCCCTATCCCGCTACTACCGGGGTATTGCCAAATACCACCTAAAAGACTACTACAGCGCGTTGGAAGATCTCAAAGCTTGTCAATACACTATCGGCGGCCAGGAAAAAGCCGCCATCTACTACTACAAAGGTTTGGCCAAAATCCACAAGAATTTCAAGACCGGCGGCTGCAAAGAACTAAAACAAGCGCTGGACCTGGGCTTCAAAGAGGCCGAAGCAGCCATCGAAAAATACTGCCGGTAATCCTTATTCTTTCCCCTTCAACAACTCCACCAATTCATACGGGGTCTTGTCCACCCGCTCGGCGATCTCCTTCAACTGCTCACCCGGCGCCGCCTCGATGCCCGCCGCCTTGAACCGTTGCATTAAAGCCTCCACAGGAATTCCCGTCAACGCCGCGATCTCATTCAAGGTTTTCCGCCCGATCCCGGATCCCTCTTTCAACGTCCCCAAATCCATTGTGCGTTGCTCAGCCTTCTCCAGAATCATCTGATAAATCTCGAATGGAGATTTCCCATTTTTCTCCCCAATCTCCTTCAAGGTCATCTCTTTCTCGACATTCTCCAATCCGGCGGCTTCCAATTTCTCCACAACCTCCCCAGGAGACATCTTCACCAACTTCTCAGACACCTCCACAACAGTCAACGCCTCTGTATGGGGCATCGGCGCCTTCTCCTCTTTCTTCTCCCACGACTCGGTAAAATATTCCCCAATATCCATCACCGTCTGCATCGGTGGAACCTCGAACAACGTCCCGAAAAACACCACCAAAAACAAAATTGTCCCGGCCGCCAATTCCCGCTTCCGGTGAATCCCGGTATTCGCCCTTTTCTTGACATAACTCCAGAACACCTTCCAGTTCATGAAAAAAAGGTGGAAAATAGACAATACGATAAATAGGTAAGCGAAATTAGTATGCAACGCTTGCCACCCCTCTTTGGACAGTCCCAACAATTCCCAGTTCACCCATTTGGCCACCCTACCCGGAGGCGCGATGTACAACATCACCCCAGTGATCGCAATCACGAAAAACGAAAAAAACAATCCAAAGCTTATAAAACTCTTCCAATCAAACCGTTTCTTATCCACTCTTTCCTCCTTCTTTGCCAATCCTACCGGCATCACTAATCACCCCCAATTATACCACACCTTAAGTTATTTTTTAACATAACAACACCGGTTGACTTTCAAACAGCCCCAATGGTATCATAAAAACCGCAATTGAAATTTGATCCCGCAAAAAAGCAACAGCAAGGAGTATGAGATGAACACATTCAAAGCAATATTAACCGCCGCCCTAATCCTATTTATGGCCGCCGGCCTCTTCGCCTCCCTCGACGACCTCATCCTGGAATACAAGAGAGCCGACAAAGCCAAAGACCACGCCAAAGCCTTGACAATCGTCGAAAAAGCCATCAAAGAGCACGGCGAATCGGACAAACTCTATCAACTGAAATTCCAAACCCTAACCAAGCTGGAACAATACCCCCAGGCCCTGAAAGCGGCCGAAAAGCGAGCCGAACTAGCCAAACGCAAATCCCCCTGGCATTGCCTCGACATCCTGGCCATCGCCCTAAAAATGAACGACCTCGACAAATCCTTCTTCTGGCTCGACAAAGCCATCGACCGCGGCTTCCTCTCCTACACAGAGCTCAACGACGAACAATACAAACCCCTCCACAACGACAAACGCCTCGACGCCGCCATCAACCGCATCAAAGACAACATCGGCATCGGCAAGCCCGCCAAAGACTTCACCGTCACCCTCATGGACGGCGCCACCTTCACCCTTTCCAAACAAAAAGGCAAAGTCATCCTCATCGACTTCTGGGCCACCTGGTGCCCCCCCTGCCGCAAAGGCCTCCCCCACCTAAAAGAATTCTACGCCGAATTCAATTCCAAAGGCCTGGAAATCCTCGGCATCTCCCTGGACTCCAATCCCCCCCCCGTCAAACACTTCCTAAAAAACTCCCCCCTCCCCTGGAAACTCCTCTTCACCAACAAAGGCTGGTTCGACCCCACCGCCCGCCTCTACAACGTCAACCTCATCCCCTCCTACTGGCTAATAGACCGCACCGGAACCCTCCGCCACTTCGGCCTCCCCCTCCGCGACAAAAAAACCCTAAAAAAAGCCATAGAAGAATTACTAGCAGAGTAGAGGTTTACAATTTTTTGTTTTAAACAAAAAAATTATTGAATTTCAGATTGCCTTTTTTTTTCAAATTCTTCGAGTCTTTTACGAATTATTTTTCTGAGTTTTCTATCGTAGTTTTTAAATAGTCTAAAGAGGTTTCTTTTTTTTATTCTTTTAGAGTTGTTTTGTAAAAATAGTTCAGCAAATGCAATTTCAAAAATATACTCTTTCAAATGCCCATATATCAAGTGAAAATAAAAAATTAACAAATATAGCTGTGTGATAGAATAAAAAGTAAAGGTTTTTGTTTCAAAATTGAAATAATACAAAACACTTACTACTCCAGTAAACAAAAAATACAGGATGACTCCCCAAAACATTCCTCTTCCAGGAACTGTTGAAAATGGGAATTGATAGTAAAGGAAACTTAATAACGGCAATCTATCAGACAAATAATATTCCGCACGATCACATAATGCGAAGTACATACACTGACGTAGAAACGAAGGCTTAAAATATTCAAGTTTCTCATTAGACTTGTTTTTATTTAATGTTGGTATCAGTTTTTCTAGTTTGCTAATTGGAGCAAGTCTATACATCCAATTAGCTATTACTCTTGATCTTAGTGACGCCTCAGCTAGCAATAATATATAGTACAATACCCTTTCATTCCTCTTTTCGTTTTCTATTTTTTTAATCATTGAAGAAGAAAGAGAATCTTGGTCGCAGTTAGAGATAATTAAACGAGGATAGTCCTCGAATAAATCATCGCCATAAAAATCTGCAAGCCTTGATGCAGCTAGAGCATCCACTTTTGCATAAAGTGAATAAATCCTCTCTAAATTTTGAGAATTCTTTTTTGCAAGCGTTTTAAACAAGTCATCAAATATTTTCCTATCTTTTCGATAAATCGAAGAAATACTCAAACTTTCGAGTGAGTCATTTACCACTTCATAGAATAAATATAATCTACGGCACCACTCAGCATCCCAATTAAATGAAGATAATTGGGTTAGATAATTTAATTCAGATTCGCATAATACTGCCCAATACGAATGGGAATAGAATTTTGCCTCTAAAAAGCATTTTAAAGCAAGTTGATTATCTTTAATCTTCGCAATTGAATCCAAAAGCTTAGCACGTTCTTCACCGCAAATTAAACCAAATGCGAAAGGGATAACTTCAATAAGACGACTTTTTATAAAAGGATTTTTGCTACTTAGAAATCCTCTATGATAGTTAATAAGTTTTCTACAACCATCTAGCCTCCTTTTAACTGCCCCTTTAGCTGCAAAAAATTCTACAAAGGTTGGATGAACAAATCTAAATGTTTCCTCTCCATTCTCCTTTTTTATCAATCCTGTATCTTTTTCAATTTCAAAAAAAATATTTCTCGCTGAAATTTTGGAACATTTAAAATATTCAGAGATATCTAAAATCGCAGCGTTATAACATAGAGCGTTTATTTTTTGCTCAGGATCTAGCAAATGTTTCAAAGCCAGAGTTTCTAAAATTCTTTCTCGATCTTCTTTGATAATCTGCTTATTGAGAATAGTCCCATCTTGATGATGTTGCCTATTTATTAATAAGTTCTGGATAATCTTTGAATAAAACTCTGTTCTTGTATTTGAGGTAGTATCCACTTGGTCTAACGAACACGCTCTTACATACATTGCAAGTATAAGTGGATTTCTGCATATTTCCCTAAAGCTATGGGCCTTTAATAGATTGTTATATATTCTCGATATGTTATCTTCTTTATTAGATTGAAAAGGCCATCGAGTTAAAAACTCATAAATATCTTCTGTGGAGAAATTCTTTATCGAAATTGTTAAAGGGAATTCACCTGCAAATTCATCTTTTACATAATGATAAAATTGAGATCTTAGTGTTATAATCAATCGATTTTTATGGCTATGCTGTTTCAAATAATTGGACAACTTAAGAATAGCTTTCTTTACTTCAGGATAGTGTTTCTTTGATACTTCATCAAGCCCATCTAGAAAAAATAGGACTCCCGTTAATTTACAATAGCTATCAAGGCATTCATCTATTTTATAAAAACCATTATTCATTAATTCTATTCTAATTTGTTCTAGAATCCAATTACTGTTACTAGTGGTATCAGCCGGAACTTCAACATTCTTAAGCTCAAAGAAAATTGGAAATTCAGATTTCCAAGTTTTTTTCAAGACCTTTCTGCAAGAATCACGAAATAATTTTTTTATTAACGAACTTTTCCCTGCTCCCGGATCTCCGATAATCAATACTCTATTTCCCAACTCAAGAACTTCATCTTGACTGCAATTATTTGCACCCGCAGAAAACTTCTCGAATACTAGGGGGACAAAAGCAGTGTCTGTATTAAGCGAAAATGGAATTTTTGCAGGTACATTAAGCTCTTTGCTATTTCCTTTCAACTGAATCTTGCAATATCGCCTGGCACTGAGGAGTGCGGTTAATGCGTGTTTAATTCGTCCTAGGCACTTGTCAATAATCCATTCTAATATGAAACTAATCAATTCCCAGATCACTTCTCTCACTCTTCTTATTATGCGCCATGTAATTGGAAAAACAATAGTAACAATTAGTATCAAACGCAAATTACTATTTTGTAGAATATTCATGCATTTAATCCCTTAATTTAGAAATATTCGAAGTTACTCTTTTTCTTCATTTTATCTTGCACTTTCACTCAATTTAGTTCTGAATACCTGTTAAACTTGCGACCTTCTTTACACTCTCCACATCAAAATCCTCATATGATAACTCACTATAAAGTCTTTTGTTCTGCAATATAGTTAAAACATCGTCAAGGCTCTCGCTTGTGAGGACAATTCTGCCATTTTCAAATTGGACGTTCCATTTTTTTTGTTCACTAACCTCTTTGCAACGTTTTATAAAAGTTTCGTTTTTGTAATAACCTAAATTCTTTATAGTGGCGACTTTACGTAAGTATCTCATATTATCACCAACTTTATCTTTCAGTATCTCAACATTTTTTAAAAGATTGTCCTCTTCAAGCTCATCATAGAATTCTTCTGCTTTTGAAAGCATTCCTTCTCTAAAATTTAAACCTCTCTCAAATTCCTTTTTTGACAAGATAAATAGATATTCATCATAGTAGAAAAAATCCACAGCACTAGAAATACTGAATACAGTCTCCCCTTCTATATTTTCAAATCGGTTATCTTTAAATAAAAGTGGTATAAGGCCTTTCTGTTTTTTAAGTTTCCAATTTTCTGGCAAGTTTTTAAATCCTACGATTTGTATTCCATTTCGATCCCTTAAGATTATTAGATATGCCTTCGCCTTAACCAACTCGTCTACATCTGAAATAACATCCACTTCTGGGCGAAGCGGTTTTAGTTTTTCCATAATTTTAAAGAAATCTGTTGCTGAATAATTTATACCCCGCACTTGATCGTTTTCAGGATCAGGGCAATCATAAGTATATTCTTCTACTGTTTTTGCTGAAGATATTTGATTTTTTACTATTTCGCATAGCTTCTTTTCCAAAGGCTCATTAATTTTTACATACATGACATTGTAATGTGATTTCCTATCCCTTTTGTACTCATTAATTATAGCAAGAGATGCTGAGCACATTTTCAAATTCAAATTCTGTAGTTCCTTAAGTTTATTCTTCAATTCCGTCATCATCATCCTCCACTTTTTTAGTTACAAAATACAAAAAACGAGTCAGCTTAATTAAATAATACCTGTCTCCATCATTTACTTCATACTTGCAAATCGTAGTCGTTTTATATTTTTTACCATCAAACTTGTATTCTAAGTCATACAAACCATATCCAAATAGAGCTAATATCGGATTCAAAAAAACAGATTGGGTTTTCAATGTCAACAGAAGCAAGATGAAGAGGAAGATAGAAAGCGAAATTACATCTCCTGGTTTTGACAAATCAAATCCAAAAAATGAGAGTATATATGGAATTGTATAATTTATTAAATCAACAGAACGGTTATTAATATTTATTACCTCTACAGGCATAGTCCCACGTCTGAGCAATTTAACAGACAGAAAAAGAAGAAATAAGCTAAGAATAGTAAATGCGAGCAGAATATATACAGCGAACGGATGTTTCAGATGAGATGATTTAAAATCAAAATCTTTTACAGCTAAAATTATAAAAAGAGGTGAATAGGCACTTATAAAAAGTACAATAGCAGTAAAGAGCCTGGGCTTCATATCATTTCTCTACACGACCAAACATGTCCATAAATCCCTTTTAATTCTTTTAACATCTCAATTGGATTTATTATTTTATAACACAGTGCCCCGAGGATATACAACCCTAAAGAATGTGACTATCACAGCATATCGGTAACATAGCTAATTAGAAGGCACCACTTTATTTTACATAGCATCACAAAAACCTGTAGAAGAAGCTAAAAGTAGCTTATAAATATACTCTCAAGCATTCCCTAGTAAATCACATTTTTTAGTATAAAGTAACATTTAATCATTTCAATTTAATTTGGAGCATAACTCAATCAAGGGCTCGAAAATTGAGCTAACACGGATGTACGACAGTAAGATACTAGGGTGGTGTCCGTCCCTCTTCTACCTTTTTAATAATCCAAACAGAAAATATCATTAACCAGTGATATGCAACCGGTACCTCTGGAGATGCGTGAAGCCTTTTTTGTCTTGCGTTAGGAGTATGAGGGTGTTGTTGTGGATGGCGGCAATTTTGCCGGGGATGTTGATTTTGAAGGTGTCGATGTGGTTGTCGTTGGGGGCGTAGAGGTCGATGGTTT
>CAZBHS010000029.1:0-26885 GCA_964491915.1 uncultured Clostridia bacterium | reverse complement strand
CGAATCCCGGCCAAATGACCGTCAAAATTGATAAAACAAGCAAATAATACTTCATTGATGTTCCCCCCCCTTCCCCATCCCACTGAAGAAATTAAGAGAAGAGGACCAATATATATAAAGATCACAAAATTAGGGGTTGAAATTCTTAAAATATATTAGTATGATTTTCTTATTAAATCTGGGAGCAAAGGATTGATTTCCAAAAACTTTTTGACTTTAATTTTTCTGCTTTTTATCCTATCCTGGCCTCTTGACACTTTCGGGCGAGAGCATGATGTTAACGACGAATTGACCGATGTCCTGGGGAAAACGGCTGAATATTGCCGCCATTTAAAGCATGCGGCGTTCCACTTTTTGTGTGATGAACAAATCGTAGAGATAATTGCCAAAGCTAGACAAAACTTTGAAAAATCCCACCGTTCCCCCTGGCATAAAAAAAGATCGAAAATCAATTCTGAATACCAGATCATTAAGGATGGCGATCTAATTGAGGAGTACCGCATCAATCGTGTTGGAGAATCCCGGATCGCCGTCTTCTCGTTTAAGAACGCCATGGTGCCTATCTACTTATTTGCCGGAGATACACAAGAAAACTACCTCTATCAGATCCTAAAAAAAGAGAAGGTCCTAAAACGAAAAGCCTACAAAATATTGATTCGCTTGAAAAACACTGCGTCGCCGGAAGCTCTCGCTTACGCCTGGATCGATTGCAAGGACTTCTCCATAATTAAGACTGAATTTTTCCCCAAGGCCTTCGGAGGTTACAAACATCTGCAAAATCTCGACGACCGAAATATCGAGCATCTGCTCATCGACGACATTCATTATTTCGGATTCCAGCGGCAGGGTTTGCGATTTCCATCACAGACCGAAATTCTAATCACCTATTCAGAAAAATATTCTACCAGTATCACACCGAATCGGATAAATATTGGCAGAGGTGTTTCGCCACCTGTCCAAATGGATATGCTTACCCGAATCAAGACAATCTATAAATACTCAAACTATAAATTTTTTACCGCTAAATCTAGCGATCCATTCTTCAAGCCAACAGAAAACTATGGAGATGTACAAAAATGACGAAATACTTCATCATTATTATTTTTCTCTTTTCACATACTCAAGTACTACCAGCAGAAAAATTTCAAAAAGAAACAATTCAATACGAGGTATCTGTGGATGCAAAAGTAATACCTCTATTCGCCTCCGATAAATTCGGAAATCCTGTCAATGATCTTTTAGAATCTGAAATCCGAGTCAAATTGAACGACATCGAAATTCCAATCTCCACCTTCAAAAGGTTCCAGATAAATGAAAGTCTAACAGAATCGCAGCCAATAATCCCTGATCGGATGATTTTCGTGATAGTGGATACAGTGTTCAACAGTAGAAATGGCTTGAGGCGTTCGCGCGAAATCATTCGCCGACTGGTGGAGACTTGTAACGGAAATGATTCGTTTGTTCTATTGGAAAATTCTGCCTCCGGTGGTTTAAAGCATTTACTTGGCCCCGAGAAGCAGAAATCGGAGATTATTAGTTTTCTTAATAAATATCGTCCCAAGAGGGAGATGTGGATAAATAATTTATTTTCCAAGAATGATTTGACCAACATTCAGGGGGGGGCGGCTTTCAATACATACAATTCTAGCCAGCGGAAATTCGAACAAATGCGCTATAAAAACGCAATCAAGCGTCTTGGAGAATCACTCTCAGGGATAAAGTACGCACTCAAAACCATTAATCGGGCAAAATTGACATTTCTCATTTCTGAAGGCCCGGCAAATAAATCCTTTATCGAAGAGGTAAATATTGGTCCCGGCAATAATCGCAAAACTGAGAGTTTTAAATTACAATTTTATCAACATCTAAAGAATGTCGCATCGTCCGTCAATAATGGTGGAAGTATTCTCTTCACCATCAATCCACAAAATATTATTAAATCAGTGGATACCGGTAGCTCCGGTGAGAACGGCCTGCGATTCATGGCAAAGCAGGGCGGTGGACAATATTTCGCCGGATCCAAAACCGATCAACTCATCACCCAAATCAGCCGGGCCACCTCGGCCTATTACGAAATTTTCATCCCCATGCCAAAAGATGCAAATGCCATGAGTCTTGATATTACATGCTTGCAAAGAGGTACTCGTATCACGACGCTGGCCCATATCGAGCGAGACCTCCCTTATGACAAGATGGAGCCGATTCAGAAAAAAGTATTCGCTGTCAACGCAGTGACCGGCGGTCATTGGACCCGCATGGCGGCTACTGTCATTCAAACTGATTATAAGACCATTTCAAACAGAAAAACAAAGGGGATAATCTCAAAAAAAATCCTGGTCGCATTACCGCTTGAACTTCAAAATAAATCTGTTGAAATCTTCCGCATAATTATCAATCCAAACACAAACGAGACCGACATCGAGTTTGATTCGCGCACAACAACCAATGCTGAGATTCTCGAATTCAGTTATCAATCCGCTAAACACGCCTATTTTGCCATTATCGAACCAACAACTCCAATTTGTATCTTCAATCGATTGGACTAAGACAACCTGGCAGAATTGACCTGTCCCCTTTGGATCCCTATCATCGGCTCGAAGAGCGAACTCGATTGGGGGGTCCCAATGTCACCAGAGACGTGATGGATCGATTCTACTCCAGCGACAATGCTTGCGAAGTTTGTCAGGAGTTGGGAATTCCCTTCTTCGAGGTAGAGAATAGTCGGCCGATGAAAAAGTTAACCAGTCTCGTGCAATGGGTAGCACGCTGGCTTCAACTTCTCGCCAATAAATCAATTCCTCAAGACGCGCCTAATCAGAGAAACCACTAAATAGATAAAGGGGGCGGGCACAAACCGTTGTCCGTCCCTGCCCTACTGCTCTATTTCATCTGTTGGGAAATATCATGATTTTAGCGAGATTAGTCGCTGAAGTGCAACCTGTACTTCTGGAGGTGAGAAAAGCTGTTTCCGCCTTGATTTAGGACCAGGAGGGTGTTGTTGTGGATGGTGGTGATTTTGCCGGGGATTTTGATTTTGAAGGTGTCGATGTGGTTGTCGTTGGGGGCGTAGAGGTCGATGGTTTGGTGTTTTGAGGATTTTTGGGCGGAGGTGACGATCCAGAGATGGTTGTTGGTGTTCTACGAAGGCTTCTTCACCTTTGATTTTGGGGATCTCCTTTGAAACCAGCAGATATTGATTGTTGGCGTATAGCAGTAGTCTTGGGGAGAAGAGTTTTAGGTTGACGGGACGTTCTTTTAGAAGGGATCCTGTTTTGTTGAAGTGGAGGATTTTTCTGGGGCGGTTGTTTAAGACTACGATCTCTCCGGGGACCAGGAAGAAATTGGCGACCGAGAATAATTCGCCGGGGCCGACTCCTTTTTTGAAATAGTTTCTCTGGAACGTCCCGTTTGCGTTAAATTCGATGATCTGATCGTGGTCCCGCACGAAGGTTGATTCCCGGCTATCGATCCAGACTTTATCCTCAACATCAAAGACTTTGCTTACCTTAACAATGCGACCGAAATTTGTGGGCGGTTTACCCTTGGCGTTCAAATAGTTTTCGAATCCCGGCCAAATGACCGTCAAAATTGATAAAACAAGCAAATAATACTTCATGGTCTACCTGTTCTCCGCTATTAACAGCAATCTTCTATGCAGCAGTGTCTGCCCTCCCCAATCATCAGCGGGCGCTTATCTAAATTATCAAAATTGCAACTTGAAGTTGAAATGATCCAACCTGAAGTTCCGGCATTTGAACTTAAAGTTCCGACGTTTTAACTCTAAGTTGGAATGTTTTAACTTGAAGTTGAAATGTTCTAACTAAAAGTTCCGATCTCCGAACTAAAAGTTCCGACGTTTCAACTCTGAGTTGGAATGTTTTAACTTGAAGTTGAAATGTTCTAACTTAAAGTTCCGGCGTCCGAACTTTTAGTTCCGACGTTTTAACTCTGAGTTGGAATGTTTTAACTTGAAGTTGAAATGTTCTAAGTCAAAGTTACGGGCGTTGATGTCTGGGACATTGCTCTCAGTGGCTATCAATGTATTCTTGTAATTGTTCATGCCATTTTACCGTGTCATATACCTGAGGCTCAGTCGTCTCATTCATTAAAAGATCAATTAAGTATCTTGGGGTCTTTCCGCCGATATGCATGGATTTAATACATGATACGCAAGAGACGCAGACATCCCGGCAAGGCATGGAATCCGCACGCTTTTTCATCAGTTCGTGAACCTTGTCTACGGGAAGTCGCGGGTAAAAGTCATCACCGCAGCAAATAGAGCGTGTACCATTAAACTTCGTTTCGACAACTTCGATATTCATTTTTTTTAGCAAACCGCGCACAGCCTGATGGACCTGTGGTTTTTCGCGCACCGGGCAAGGGTCGTGAATCGACATTTTAAAACCTTTGTAATCGGGAAAAACAAACGAATCAAGGCTATCGATTATTTCCCATAAGGAGATTGTCTTTATTCCCTCGTACAAACTGCGAAACCGTCTGTCACACCCGGCGCATACATTGATGATCAATGATCCTTTTTCCAGTTGAGGATCATGGCGACAACAAATGTTGTGCATAGCCGTTTCTTTGTAATTTTGGTTTAAAAAATCCAGGATTCTATTCTCCATCGAGGGTTTATAAATACTCAAGGCGCAGCCGGGATTAAAAAAGGTTCTCATCTTCGTCTTCCTCGCTATCGTCCACCAAATCGTAAAGAAACACACCCAGAGTGACCAACAAGACCAACCCCAGAAGCGCTCCCCAAACAATCCAGCCGAAAAAAATGTGAAGAACCGCACAGATAAATAGAACAATCCAGACTATCGGCAGAGAAAATCCCAAATCACCCCTTCTCACATTAACATTCAATTCTAGTCGGCTGCCAACAGATAATGTTTCTTCTTCATGATATTCTCCTTTTTTTATATGTTTCCAGGTCCTAATCTTAATATTTACCACACCGCCAAAAAATTTTCAAACGCACACGCTCATCGGGAAATGATCCGAAAAATCTCAAGCGGCGACTTGCCGCTCTCTTCCCCAATCTGTTTTAGGGTTTTGTCCGGCGAAATATTCTCGAACCCCGCTCTCTCCAACTTGTCGATGACCACTTGCGGCGGCTCTTTCACCAACTTCTCCGCCACCTCGCCAATGGTCAACGCCTCGGTATGCGGCACAGGAGCTTTATCTTCCTCCGCCAGCCATGAAGAGGAAAAATCGCCCCCAATATCCATGATGGTCTGCAACGGAGGAACCTTATACAATGTCCCGGCAAACACCACTACAAACAACAACAAGCCGGCCCCGATTTCCCATTTGCGATGCAACCCCGCCGCCGCCTTTTTCTTGACATAACTCCAGAACACCTTCCAATTCATGAAACAAAGATGAACCAGGGCCAACAGGATAAACAAATAAGAAAAATTAGTATGAAGCGCCTGCCACTCCCCCAGCGACATGCGCCACAATTCCCAATCCACCCACCGGGCCACCCGCCCCGGAGGCGCGATATACAGCACAACCCCAGACACGGAAATAACCAAAAACGAGACAAACAATCCAAAACTGACAAAACTCTTCCAATCAAACCGTTTCAATTCCGAACTTCCTCCTGATCCAATGAGTGTGGTCTAAAAAACGAAATCTCATTATACCACCAACCTTTCCCGCCCGAAACACATCATGTTGACAAATTCTCAAATTCATACTACCTTGATATCAAAGACTCAATGGAGGAGAAACAATGAGAAGACATTATGCACCATTATACGGAAGACGTTTTTGCGGCAACAGCAACAAAATGGAGGTTCACGACCTGGACAACGAAGACGAGCGGGCTTCGGGCTGCCAGATCGACGAGATCATCGCCCACAATCACGCAGTAGCATTCGATCCAGACACACTAGCCACAGCCCACGCCAAAGGCTACGACAATTGCGCAAAATGCATGGAAGGCAGTACACGATAATTTAGCCGAATAAGAAATAAAGTAAAGACGTTTCTCTTGTATAAGGTTTTTAAATTATTATAAAAAAAGCAAAGAATCAGGGCTGGAGATTCCAACCCTAATTCTTTGAATTGACAATTGGCTGTTCTTTTTAGGGGCTATTTCTTGGAATTTTTGTGCTTTTCAAGAGCCTCTTTAACTTTCCTCTCACCATACTTTGTGACAACTTTGTTGACTTCTTTTGCTACTTTTTTTACTCCGGCGCAAATTGTTTTTGGAATAACTTTTTTGGGGTCACATTCCGGTCTTAAATTCCCGAGTCTATCAAACTCCGCTCCTGTGTTTGTTCCAAACAATTCCCGGGCAATCATACAGCCAGCTTTGTAGAATGCTTCGCCTTTGTCCATTGCTTTGATTGTCGCATCATCGCAATAGACACTCCAAGACATCAAAACACACAACATAACAACAAAAACTAAATGTTTCATAATTCCTCCAATTATTAAATTTTATTGTCATTTTAGTAGTGCAATTTGGATGCCAAGCACAGCAAATCTCCTATCACCCCATATATCTATAATTTTCAAACCTTCACTATTTTTGGATTGTAAAATTTGGCCGTTTTTTTTGAGACTATCTCTTTTTTAGGCCTGCATTAGTTACAATATTGCTTTTCCAAGCAATAACACCAAAAAAAACTTTCGGTGTAATTGATTGGAAAAAGTAGTTGGTAATTCTTTTCGGTTTTATTTGCTGCGAGTTAATTGCCGTGCCGCCAAAATTGTACAAAATGGCGGGTGGGGATTAGGGGGTGGCGGCTTTAATTATTTCGATAAAGTCTGATGGGTTTAGACTGGCTCCTCCTACTAGGGCTCCGTCGATGTTGGGTTGGGTTAGGAGGGTGTTGGCGTTTTGGGGTTTTACTGAGCCGCCGTAGAGGATGGGGACTTGGCCGGCGGTGGGGCCTCCGAAGGCTGAGGTTAGGAGGAAGCGGATGGTGGAATGGACGTCTTCGGCTTGGTCGGGGGTGGCGGTTTTGCCGGTGCCGATGGCCCAGATGGGTTCGTAGGCGATGATGATTTGCGAGACTTGTTCGGGGGTGAGGTTGTCGAGGCCGGCGTTGATTTGGCGGGAGATGATGGGGGTGACCTGGTTGGCTTCGCGCTCGATGAGGGTCTCGCCGACGCACATGATTGGGATGAGGTTGTGGTGGAGGGCGGCTTGTATTTTTTGGTTGACGGTTTGGTCGGTTTCGTGGAAGTATTGGCGGCGTTCGGAGTGGCCGATGATGACGTAATCGGCTCCGGCGTTTTTGATTTGGAGGGCGGAGCATTGGCTGGTGTAGGCGCCGGAGTCTTTTGGGTAGGCGTCCTGGGCGGCTACGGCGATGTAGGAGTCTTTGAGGTGGGCGGCGATTTGGGATAGGTGGAGGAAGGTTGGGGCGACTATTACGTCTACCTCTCCGGGGTATGGGAGGCCGTGGTGGATGCTGTCCACCAGGTCGAGGGCCTGGGGCAAGTCAAGGTTCATTTTCCAATTACCGGCTATGATTGGTGTGCGCATGATGCTCTTCCTCCCCTATTGGTTTTTTAGAAGTTTTTTTAGCTCGTCGGCGATGAGGGATTTGATGTCGCGGCCGACGGAGAGGACGCCGTTGCCCGCCATGATGACGACATCGCTGCGGCAGAGGGCGTCGGTTAGGATTGCGTTGTTTTCGGGGGATCCGGGGAAAGCGTAGGGGGCGACGGGGATGGTGTTGCCGATGCCGTCGATTTTTTTGCCGTCCATGTCGAGGGTGATGATGATTTGCGGCACGATATCGGCTTTGGCCACAGCCGTGGGGGTGGCCAGCAAACGGTCTTCGAACCGGAGGCTTTCATGTCGTTCAATAAGGTCAGGGTTCTGAGTTCGAAATTTTGTGCCGCCATAATCCCCTCCTTAATAATTTCCTTTTTTTGCTTTTTGGCCGGTGACAATGGCCACGCTGGCGGATGCGCCGATGCGGTCGGCTCCGGCGGCGATCATCTTCTCGGCGTCCTCTGTGGTGCGGATACCGCCGGAGGCCTTGATCTCCATGTCGCTGCCGACGACGCGTCGCATCAGGGCGATATCTTCGACAGTGGCGCCGCCGCCGCCGAATCCGGTGGAGGTCTTGACGAACGCAGCGCCCGCGGTTTTGGAGAGGGCGCAGGCAACGACCTTTTCTTCAGTGTCCAATTTGGAGGTCTCGATAATGACTTTGACTTTGTGGGGTTTGACGGCTTCTACCACGGTTTTGATGTCTTCATGCACCAGGCGGTAGTTCTTGGATTTTAGCGCCCCGATATTGATGACCATATCAATCTCCTTGGCTCCGCAGCGGACAGCTTCGCTGGCTTCGAAGGCCTTGGATTGACTGGAGCCGGCTCCCAGCGGGAACCCGACCACCGCGATGGGTTTGACGGGGCTGCCTTGCAAGAGGCGCGCCACCATGGGAATATTGCTGGAATTGACGCAGACAGTGGCGAAGTTGTATTGTTTGGCCTCTTCACAGACCTTGATGAGCTCTTCGCGGGAGGCGTCGGGCTTTAGGAGTGTGTGGTCGATTTTACCTGCCATCTGTTGCTGGATCCTGGAGCCGTCGATACCGGATTTTGCGCCGATGCGGTCGGCTCCAGACTGCTCGATATTGATGGAGTCTTGTTCGGATGTTACACATTTCCGGGTGATCTGGGTCGCGTTCAAGACCCCCATGCTCTGAAGCCTTTCCGCCACCTTACGGGTGATGATCTCCACCATCTGGTCGAGATTGTCTATGTTGTTTTCTCCTGATGCCATTAATCATCCCTGGTTGAATAATAATTGTTCTTTGCCGTCGATTTCGATGATGTCCACGATGGCCATAATCACGGCGTCCGCCGCCGCGGCAACGAAGCCTTTTGTTTCTATCATACCCAATGCGTCTGACATGCGCCCTTCTATTCTGTGATTACTAGTCTATTTGCCTTTCCGGCATTATTTGTTTTTTTAAAACAAAGATGTATTATAAGAAAAATATCGTTGTATTTCAATACTCAACGCTATTTTACTTCAAACATCGGCGCTTTTTAAAGTAAAGGCGGGAAAACGAGTCGTTTATGGAAGGGCGTAATCTTACTGGTAATGGCTATGAATGAACGGCGGCCGGCGCTAGTCGTTCAATGAATGGGCGCCGGTGATACAATCGATCCGCAGACATTTCAAGTATTTTTCGTTCAATGCGCGGAATATCTCTTTGGCGGGAACTTTTTCTTCTTTTAGAGAATTTCCTATGCCGCCCACTTGTTCGAGAATGTCTGTGATCTCGCCGATTTTGCGCAGGCAAATATCCGATATGGGCTGAGTTGACATATCTTTTGCCCGGGTAAATAAGTCGCGTGAATCCAGCAGAGTGTATTTGATTGAGTCGATGGTATCCTGGGCGGTTAAAAAGTCAATCTGTCCCGTGGTCTCCACCATTGTGATCTCGTTAACCAATAAAAACAAGCTCGAGTAACTTTTTTGTAGAGTCGCGGATCCTTTGAAGAGTAATGCGTGAATGTCTTTTGTTTCGCTTTCGGTATTAGAGCTGAGCAATGTCGTTGTGAGGAGAAGGCTCACAATCACTACAATCAAAACCTTTATCATCTTATTCATTTACACACCTCCCGGTCGATGTTTGATACTTTTTTTAATGTCATATATATAGATAGCAAATATCGTGCCAGCTTAGTAGTGTTTTGAAACGTACAATACCAGGGGTTCCTGGATGACTGAACTGTCAGCGCTGGTTGGTTGTCAACATTTTGTGTAAATTTATTTTACACTATAGTTTTAGGGTTTACTCCTTAAAAGCTGTCATATAGGGTATTGCTACAATTATTACCACAATATGTAAATTTTCTTTACACTTACGGCGATTTTCTAAAAACTTTATACAATCGGAGTTTCTCATTCGTTACGTGTAAAAATATTTTACACATTTTCTATTTTAAGAAATTCTCGATTAAAAATGAGATATCGATTGAAATAGATATATCATTTAAATATAATGGTTTTACTTGGCAGTAAATTAAGTTTTTTCACAAATCGCCCGTGTTTGTTGTTGAAAGCGGGTTATGGAGGGCAATAACATGAAACGTTTTAATCTTATAGGTAAGTTGATGGTAGCCTGCCTGGCACTTTTAATGGCCGGAATGGTAGTGGACGCTAAAAATCTTCAGGGCGGCATGTTGGATTACGAAGTTATCTCGATTGACGCCGGGACCTGGGTTGTTACCGCCAGAGAGATCGCCACAGGAAATATGGTGAAATTCCGGTTGCCTCCGTCAACGTTCAAGGGCCAGACATTCGACGCCGAAATCGGCCGGATCAAACCGGGGCAGCGGTTCGTGGTCAAGGGACCCAATAACGCCAGCCTGGGGAATCTCGTGATGGACACCCCCTCTCCGCAAGGCCAGGGCAAAGGTTTGATGAGAAAACCTCCGCGGATGATCACGCCCCCGTCCCGTCCCCTCACCTGGGAAATCTTGAGTGTAAATCCGCAGAAATGGATTGTCACCGCTAAAAACCGGATGACTCACAAAGTGGCTAAATTTAAAGTGGATCCCGGTTGTTTCACCGGTTTTAGATTCCGCTCCAATTTGCAGTCGGTGGGCAAAGGCCAGGGTTTTTCGATTATCACTCCGTTTACCGCGCCGCTGACAAATTGCTGTACTTTACTGGAACACAAATAATTTCAATTAAGAAATTATCTCATACTCGACGCTCCGGGGCGTTTTAAAGAATGAATGCCCTGGAGGTCTTACTCAGACATAAAAAAATTGTAATATTCATCCATATCGTTATCTTCCTCATCATAGCGCCGGGAATTCTACGCTTGCAAAACGACAACGCGCCGGAGGTGTTTTTCACCAACGACGCGGAGTCGTTGCTTCATTATCAACAGTTCCACGACCATTTCGGCAGCGGACACGCCGTCAGGATCGCCGCCGGAGGATCCGCTCTCTGGACTGAGGCGGGACTCCGGTTTATGGGGGAATTGGAAGACAGAATCGCGGCCCTCGAGGGTGTGGAGGCGGTGGTGGGTTTGCGCGCCCGTCATAATTGGAAATTATGGCAATGGCCGCCGCTGGATATCCAGGCCTTCCGTTTGGAGATACAAAGGGATGGGCTCGAGACAGGGGGCGGTTGGATCAGTAGTTATGGCGCGATCGTTACGACACTGGTGCTGCTGAAAGATCTCTCTCCCGGAGATAAACGGGCGCTATTGACGAAAATCGAGAATCAAATCTCACAAACACCAAAGGATTTGGAGGCTCACCTCTCCGGGCTGCCGGTATTGCATCTACAGATGAACAGGTCGCTCTACAAGATGGCGTCGCGTTTTTTGCCGTTGCTTTTGATAATGGCGATGACGATACTGGCTTTTGTTTTCCGGCGATTGCGATTTGTGTTGATTCCGTTGTTATTTGTATTGGTATGCCAGGGGATTTTGTTCGGCGTTATGGGATACGCCGGCGTTCACTTGAATCTGGTCAATATCATCCTGGCTCCCATTTTATTCGTGATTTGCCTGGCGACGGCGGTTCATATCTTGATGACGTTCCGGCGATTGTCGCTGGAGAGTGACAATCACAAGCAGGCGGTGATAAACGCCTATCTTCAAAAAGCGAAGCCTGTCATCTGGACCGGGATCACCACATTGGCGGCGTTCGGCTCTCTGGCCTTTGGAAATAGTCCTCCGGTACGAACATTGGGGATGTGGTCCGCCATCGGCATCGTTATCATGACTGTTTTGGCTTTCACCCTCTATCCGGCGCTCCTTCTTTTTTCCGGCGATCTGTATTCGAGCCGGCGCCGGCGGCGGTTTGAAAAAATGTCAAGCGATGCCGGTTATAGATTGGCTTCCCTGGCGGTGGGCAATCGGCGAAAGGTCTGGTTTGCCATGGCGGTGCTTGTCGGTTTGGCGCTGGTGGGGATCAGTCAATTACAAATCGATGATAACATGGGCCGCTACTTGCCGCCCCATCACCCTAGCAGGATGGAAATGGAACGGTTGGAGCGAGAGGGCGTCGGTGTGTTTGCCGCCGAATTGGTGTTGTCCCGGGAAGGGGGATTTCTCGATCCCGACTCGCAAAAAAAATTGGCCCGGTTGGCGGAATTGTTGAGGTCGGAACCATTGATCCGGGGAGTGATGAGTTCCGGGGATTTGGTGGAATCCGCCATCCGTTACGTGTTGGTGGAAGGGACAGTGACGGACAGCATTCGCTGGCTCTCCATCGGCTTGCTTCAGACATCACCGGACAGCCGTCCCCTGCTCCGGGCATTGCTGACCCCAGAAGGGGCTCGAGCGAGGGTGACGTTGCTCTTGCCGATGCTCAGTTTCGACCGGGCGGAGCCGGTGTTCGAGCGGATTGTCGCCATAGCGGAAACAGTGTTTCCCGATTCCGAATTTTTTATCACCGGGCAATATCCCTTGATTTTAAAGGCTCAAAAAACATTGCTCAGGGGTTTGGCTATCTCGCTATCCATTACCTTGTGTTGCGTCTGCCTGGTATTCCTGTTATTGATTCGCAGCGTCTGCCTGGGCCTGCGGTTGTTGATTCCCAATGTCTGGCCTATTGTTATGGTGTTCGGCGGTATGGGATGGTTGGGAGTTCCGCTGGACAGTGTGTCGGTGATGACCGCTTCGATTGTGCTGGGTCTGGCGGTTGACGACACTCTGCACACCATGGGCTATTTTCTCACCCTATCAGCCGGTTCCAATCCGGAATCCGCCATTGTCGATACATTGCGGCGCACAGCCCCCGCCCACATCCTCACCTCCATCATCCTCTCCCTTGGTTTCGCCGCCTGCTATTTCAGCGACCTCATGCCGGTCTCCCGCATGGGCATCCTCTCCGCCTTCGCCATCCTTTTGGCCCTAATAGGCGATCTCGTCATCATCCCCGCGATCTTCGGCCGCCGGCGGCCTTTGCTTTTGGGGCGAACTTCTGATAAAATGAGGCCATGACGAGGCGATTCGTTTCTTATGGACCGGTAGACAATAATCTGCATTATTACGCCCCCCGAAAGCGCTTGATCCATGAGGCTTATCTTCACTTATTGGGCGAAAGTCCCGATGCCAGCGGTCATTACGTCACGGTATGGGCGCCCCGGCAAACGGGCAAATCATGGATCATGCAGCAAATCTTGTTTCAATTGAGACAGGACGACCGTTTCGACGTATTGAAGTTGAACCTCGAAAGCCTGAAAGATCAATCGGACCCCAAAAAAGTACTCGGCGACATCGCGCAACGGATCGGAGACGGGTTGGGCAAAAATTTCCCCGGCGTCGATACTCAAAGCAAATTCCAGGACATTTTCAAACGTGACGTTCTCGATAAACCCCTAATATTAATTCTGGACGAGTTCGACGCCTTGGCCAACGAAGCCATCGACGCGGTGGTCAGCACCTTGCGAAATCTCTATATTACCCGGTTGGACGAGATCGACAAAACGCCGGATCAAAAATCCTACCTTTTACATGGTCTGGCGTTGGTGGGTATTCGCAGTGTGCTGGGCATCGACAGCCACAAAGGTTCGCCCTTCAATGTCCAGCGGGGTCTGCATATTCCGAATCTCACGTTTGAAGAGGTTCAAGGGATGTTTCAATGGTATGAGCGGGAGAGCGGCCAACCCATCGCCGAAGAGGTGATCGAAAAAATCTTCGCCGAAACCAATGGCCAGCCGGGCCTGACATGCTGGTTCGGGGAGTTGTTGACGGACAAATACAATGAGCGTAAGGATAGACCCCTCACGCTAGAGCATTTTGAACAAATCCGCGAGGCTGCGGTCAATGTACTTCCCAATTCCAATATATTGAATATCATTCACAAGGCCGATGTGGCGCCCCATCGCAATGTGGTGCTGGATATGTACAAAACCGGTGAGCTGTCCAGTTTCAAATTTGACGACAAAAGCACCAATTACCTATACATGAACGGAGTGATCGAGCCGGTGGAAATGGACGGCAAATTTGTCATCCGTTTTTCCAATCCGTTTGTTCAAAAGAGGTTGTTCAACTATTTCTCCAATGAATTGTTCAAAGATATGGGCCAATTGGTGGAACCAATGGATGATCTCTCAGACGCCTTCGCCGAGGATGGGCTCGATATCTCGAGTATTATTCAGCGCTATCAAGATTACCTCGTCCGGAACCGTCATTGGTTGTTCAAAGACGCGCCCCGGCGCAAAGATCTGCGCCTGTACGAAGCTGTCTTCCATTTCAATATATATATGTTCCTATTTAATTTGGTGGAACGGCATGGCGGGCGTGTGTTTCCAGAGTTTCCCACCGGAAATGGAAAGATCGACATCATCGTCAAATACAAAGGCAAGACCTATGGAATTGAGTTGAAGTCTTTTTCAGCCTCTTCGGCATACTCTTCAAGCCTGAAGCAATCAGCGCATTACGGCCGGCAATTGGGATTGCATGAGATCCATCTGGTATTGTTCATCGAAGCTGTCGATAAAGAAAACCGGAAGAAATACGAAGCCCCTTATACAGATGAGATGACCGGCGTCACCGTCTCCCCTATGTTTGTCCAAACCGGCGAATAGAGATATCCCTCAGTTCGGAAACAAGATTAGGTTCTGATCCTGGAGGGTGTTGTCTAGATAGAGTTTTTTGAGTTGTTGGTATCGGATTTTGCCGTTGGGAGTGACGGGGATGGTTGACCGTTTGGTGAACATCACGCGGCCTGGGCGGAAACCGAAGGATTGGTAGAACGCCTGGACCACTTCGATGGAGAGTTCTTCCAGGAGATTGTCGTCTCGCATAGACTTTCCCGGCAGTCGGGGTTCTATGAAGATGTAGGCTTGCTCGCCTTCCAGGCGGCCCCGGTCTATGCCGACGGCGGCGCAGCGGCGCACGAACGGGAAGCGGTCGATGAGTTCTTCGATTTCCCGGGACGAGAGGTTGACGCCTCCCTGGATAATGATATTCTTTTTGCGGCCCACGATGAAGATGTCGCCTTCGCCGTCACAATAGCCAAGGTCGCCGGTTCTTATACAGTCGTCTCCAGTGTGCAATTCCTTCGTCGCTCGAGGATTTCTGAAATAGCCCCTGGTATTGGCCTGGCTGTCGATGACTATCTCGCCGATTTCATTTGCCGGAAGCGGATGATTGTCCTCTTCCGAAACAATGTTCAACTGGATACCGCGAAAAGGTTTGCCTACAGAGACGCAGCCGCGGTCGTCGGTTTTTATGGGGCGGCCGGGTCGCCAGGAACTCACACCTACTGTGGCTTCCGCCAATCCATAGGCTGGAAGGAGGACATTCTTCAAACCGAAGGCCGCTTCGAATTGTTGGATGGTGGTGGCGCGAACCGGTTCGGCGGCATTGAGGGCCACCCGCAGCGAGGATAAATCGAGCGCTTCTTTTTGTTTGACGTATAATAAACAGAGGCGGTAGGCGAAATCCGGAGCGGCGGTGAATGTGGCTTTGGTATCGTGAATGGTCCGCAGCCAGGCTTCCAGGTAATGCAGTCCGGTGGGTAGAATGAAAAGCGGAATCCCCAGATAGAAGGGCGCCATGGTCATAAGGATGAGTCCCATGTCGTGGTACACCGGCAGCCAGGAGACGAAGGAGTCTTCCTCGGTGATCTCCATGCCGGCGATCATTTGCTTGATATTGGTGGCCAGATTGCGATGGGTCAGCTCCACCCCTTTGGGATCGCCTGTACTGCCGGAGGTAAACTGGATGAACGAGATATCGTCGTTTTCAGCAATTGGAAAGTTCGAGTTCCCGTCGTTATCGAGGCATTCGTCAACCATGAACACCTCGATATCTCTCTCTTCGGCAAGGTCCCGAAGTTCTTTTGTTTTGCGATCGCCGAACGACCGGGGAATAATAATCCGGGAACAATCTGATAACCGGGCCACCGAGAGAATCCTCTCCTTTCCGAGTCCGGGAAACACCGGAACCGCAATTCCACCTGCCCGTTGCACCCCGTAGAATGCGAAAAAGAATTCCACAGAGTTTGGCATCGCCACCAACACCCTTGCTTGCCTCTCGATTCCCTTCTCCAATAAAAAACCGCCCACATTGCAGATTCCCTTCCACAACTCCGCAGAGGTGCAGGCGCGATTTTTATAAAGGTTGAACGCCACCCGGTGGGGCATCTTAAAAGCCCGCTCTTCCAGGATCGATAGAAGATTCACTGCGAGAGCACCTTCCAGGTTCCTAACTTTCGAGCGCCCTGTCGCTGGATAGTTCTTCCTTTTAGCGGTTTCATTCATTTGGGGGCACCTATGTTTCGCTGTAGGGTGTTTTTCGATCCTGTTGAGGGGATATCCGGAGATTCATTTTTGTATATAGTCACCCGGAATCCATTGCCCACCTCTTCAAACACAGGTTCCGGCAAACCATGCGCCTTGAATCCTTCGAGGATCCGTCGGATTCCGGATCCATATTTTTCGATCATATTCGCTTCTTTGAATATTTCAGCGATTTTTTTGTTGCGGATATTCGAGACATAATCCCCGGAGAGTAGTATCTCGACATCCATACCTTCAGGGAGTTTTCCCGGATTGAAGAATTCGATTCTAGTATCGTAGATTTTAATGATACTATCGGAAGATTCTCTGTAATCCCGGTGAACAATGGCGTTGACGACTATCTCTCTCACGGCGTCAAGGGGATAATCCCATCGCTCTACCCGTTGAATCTCGCCGGTGAAGATATAGGCTTTGTTAATTTGTTTCTTGATATAACTCATCACTGCTTCCACTTCAGACAGCAGATCGGATTTCAGGGTCAAGCCGTCTTTGATAATATGGTTGTCCTGGATCCTGGCCAATTCAATGGTTGAGAGGGCCGAATCATCCTTCGAGAACAACAGAAATCCAGCGTTGGTGACCTTGTTATCCCGCACCAATTCAAACTTTCGCAGCACTTGACGAGGATCGTCTTTTATCTCTTTATCTCTATTCTTATTAGCCGAATCTACAAAACGTCCAACTTTTTCTAGATCAATCCCTTCGATTGAATGATCGCTGTCGATATGCCAATCCCAGCTTTTGTTAAAGGTCTTCGAATTTTCCTTCTCAAACAAGTATCCCTTCCCTTCTGATTTTAATTGAAGACATTTCTCCGAATAAGATAAACAAGAGTTAAAAAGCTCTCCGATCACTTGCGTCGAAGGCAAAGGAAATTCGTTTGGCTCATGATCTTTTTCTGTTAGTTCGAATCGCTTTTTGAGTTTGTTACACAATTTTTCGTGCTTACCGCTTTTTAAATTTCCACTAGAATGAGCAAAGCAATTCCTTAGCTCCCTTAGTATATTGAGGTCTTCTGAACCTTCTATTTCCTTGCAAATTTTCATATTTGCACCAATTACCTTATGTTTTTCCAGCAGGGCGCAAAACCTTACAATAACGTTCTGATTCAGATAATGAGCAACACTGTTCATTTCATCTATTGTTTCACGATCAATTTTTCTAGAAAAACGAAGAGTCGCAGTCACCTTATTTTTTAAACTAAATAGCCCGTGCTTTAATGAAATTTTCTCAATATCAGTGTCTTTTAGATGTTTAAAAAATTGTCTTGTTGTTTTGTGATAGTTGAGTAATCTGTCAGCTTCATTTTTTAATTCTCTATATCCAGAAGCATCAGTATTCATCGTGATTTCACCTCTCCGGGCTATCTTTTTTAAGTCCCACGCTTGGTTATCTCTATTAAATTGTAAAGGTCATTGGGGGTGCGGATGGCGGCGATTTTGGCTTCGTCGAAGGTGATGTCGAAGCGGTCTTCGGCGGCGGCGGCGAGGTTTACCAGGTCTGCCGATTCGGCGCCGAGGTCCTCCATCAGGCGGTCGGCGGCGGAAATAGTGCGGATTCCCAATTGGGTGCGCACCAATTGCAGAACGTCTTCTAGTTTTACTGTCATCGGATCACTCCTCATCGTGGATTGCCGCGTCCAGGATGGCGTCGATCTCCCCGGCGATGGCTTCGGCTTTTTGGCGATTCATATCTGAATCGAGATATAGGATATCCCAATAGAATTCCCCATTGAACAACCGCGCCTGGGCGGTGAACTCGGGCCCCAGCGGAAAGTTGGAGACAAAGGCGTGAACCTTTTGGATTTTGATATCGCCGTATTGGCGCTCGAGATCGAGGGCGCCGGTGTAGCTGAGGGCGGATGTTCCCATGCGGAAGCTTTTGAACTTGAACAGGGCCTTCATCATGTGCACGCCCAGGACATTGGCGCAGTATTTATCGCCCCGTTTGGCCATGCGGTACACCTCGTCATTGACGCGGCGGGCAAGTTGCCAGATTCCTTCGTGTTTGTCCATTTGCATGGTGAAGCGCAACATGGAGAAATAACCGCCCAGAAAATCATCCGGTAAAGGGGGATCCGAATAGGGCCGCAGGTTGGCGATGCTAAAATGCCGCAACGGAATAGGTTGCTCATCATAGAGGTGTTTGTGGATCGCCTTCATCATGGCGGCGGCAAAGAGGCTGTTGATGGTGACCCGTTTTTTGCGGGCGGCTTTTGCCAACGCTTCTGTTTCCTCTTTGGGGATTTGAAGCGGCAAAATCTTGCCGCGCCCCGAGTCGTGAATCGGAGCTTTGCGGCGACCCCGGCTGCGTAAGCGGAAGAGAACCTCGTCCCCCATTTGCCGGTTCATGTATAAGAAATTTTTCATGGCCAACCGCAATCCCCGGAAACCTGCGGGAAAATAATGTTCCGCCGGTTTCAACGCGGGGTAAGGTTGCACCGGTTCATCGGCAAGCACATCAGGGTCTTTCCGTCCCAAAAACGTCAACAGTTCTTTGACCACATTGCCGGCCGACGGCGCATCGACAATGGCGTGATGGAAGGTCAGAATCAAATAATCCCCATCTTCCCCTTCTTCAGATTGCGATAAGATTGCCCGCAGCAACGGCTCATCCGCTTGTTGGAATGGAAGATCGAGCTCCCTCTCGACAACCTCTTGCCAGGAATGTTTTTCTTCAAGCGAGATTACATCGAGGGGAATCTCCCTCTCATCGCCCTCTTCGAAGTAAAAACTTCCCCCGCGCTTCACGATCCGCGCTCGAAGCAATGGATGCCGCTTTTGAAGCACCAATAGCGCAGACTTCAAAGATTCCTTTTTCAGCCCACCGGACACACCGACAACAACCACAGCGTTAAACGCGAATAGCTCATTGGTAAAAGCCTGAGCCGTCTCGAAACTACCCAGTTTCCTCATCACATTACCCCCCGGAACTAATCATAATCAAATTCCAATCCTATGTCAACGGGAAAAAGGCCTTGTATTACTTCTCTCGCGTTAATTCGCCAATTCCGAGATTTTGGGATTGTTTATTTCTGACATAATGAAGAGAAACGACTCTTTGACTTCTTCGTTTGGGTAGGAGAGACGGTAGATGACCTGGGTGGGGGAAATTTCGCGGGCCTCTTTGATGGTGAGATATCCTGTTTGGAGGAGTATCGCGAATACATTGATGCGGTCGATATCGAATGAATCGAACACCAATTTGTTTGTCTGGTAGTTTTCCATGCGCTTGATGTCGATATTGTGGTTTCTGATGGCCTTTAGAAGAAACGTGGGGGTTCCGGTGGAGAACCAATAATTTCCGAATTTTCGCTTGTTAAAAAATTGCAAAACCGAGAGGGGATTGTAGAGAAAATTCTTGCCGTCCCAGGAGTAGCCGTTGTACCACTTTTTGATATCCTCCAGATCCACATCCATCTCCTGGAGCCATGGAGAGAAATAATGCAGGAATTCATCATGGGTGTAACCCAATAACGTTATGAAACGATCATCTATAGTGATATCATCGAGATTGTTCAGCCCGGAAAAAATCGATACCTTCGAGAATTTCGACACGCCGGTAACCATTACGAATTTCAAAAATTCATCCGCTTCTTTAATGGATTCATAAAAGATGCGAAGGATATTGCGGTTCCCGAACGCCACATCTTCCTGTTCAATGTGATTGATGATGGGTTTATCGTATTCATCCACCAGTATCACCACCCGGTCGATTTTCGCCAATTCACGAATCAACTCGTTGAAGCGTTTGTCGTATCCCTTTTCCTTTAATTGAATCCCATAGCGCTCGGCATTGCGGCTGAGCATAAATTCGAGAGTTTCCAAGAGCTCTTGCTCGCTGCCGTATTTTTTCCCCAAAAAATCCAGATGGATGACGGGATACTCATGCCACTGGATTTTGTCATAGATCCAAAGTCCCTCGAACAACTCCCGTTTCCCGGAAAAGAGCTCCCGCAGCGTTGAAATCAGTAGCGATTTACCGAAACGGCGTGGCCTTGCCAAAAAAAAATATTTACTTCCAGATGTCAAAAGGCGGTGAATATCTTTGGTTTTATCGACATAGAGATAATCGTCGTTGATGATGTCACGGAAGGTTTGAATCCCGACTGGCAATTTTTTCATGGCTTCATTATAGTATGAAAAAACGGAATGATCAATGGAGAGCTCCGCTGTTGTGTTAAATCGGGGAATTTTTTGGGGTGGCGGGGAGGTTAGAGGAGTGTGGGGGCTACGGGTCGGCCTTGTTCGACGGCGGTGAAGAAGTTGAAGTATTGATGCTTCATGCGGTGCCAGGAGAAGTCGCGGGCCATGCCCCGTTTCATCATTTGTTGCCAGAGTTGGGGATGGTGGCGATAGATCGACACTGCCTGCCCGATGGTTTGAATCAGGGACTCGCGAGTGAACTGCGGGATATGGAAACCGGTGGCGTGCGAGGGGTTGTCGTTGTAGCAGTCAACAGTGTCTTTCATCCCGCCGACTGGGCGCACCACCGGGACAGTGCCGAAGGCCATGGCGTAGATCTGGATCAATCCGCAAGGTTCGAAGAGAGAGGGGGCCAGCAGGATGTCGGCGGCGGCCAGCAATTGATGAGCCGACTCTTCCGAATAGCCGGGCAAGTAGATGAAACTCTGGTGGAAGGTCTTCGCCAATTTGGCCAGTCGTTGATGGATGACGCTATTCATGCCGCCGGCGGGATTGCCGTGGATAACGAAGCGAATCCCCAACTCCAGGAAGCTGCGCATATGATCGACGATGCTCTCTTCGTCTTCGAAATAATCGGCGAATAGGCCGATGCCTTTTTGCACCGTCAGACGGCAGAGCATGAGGACCAGCGGTTGGTCCGGCCGGCGGTCGCCGTTGCTGGAATGACGCGATAAGAATTCGAGTTTGAGCTCCCGCTTCTTGTCCAGCGAGTCTTCGTCGTAGTTGAGGGACAAAAACGGATTGTCCCGCGGTTGCCAGAGGGAGGTGTCGCTGCCGTTCAAGAAGGAGTGGACATTGTGTTTTAAAAGGGAGAGATAGTCGAGGCCGAGGTGGGGGGCGTCGCGGGCCATGAGCTCGCGGGCGTAGGTGTGGCTGACGGCCGCCGCGTAATCGCAGTTTTTCAGCGCCAACGCCAAAAGGGTTGCGTGGCCGAAGCGGTTGAGAACCGCTTCGATTTCGCGATTGTTTTGCGGTTCGAGGTAGCGGCAAATATCGTGATAGAGGGGTCCCTGAAAATCGTAATTGTGGATCATAAAAACCCTTGTGAAGGGATTTTCGGCGTGAAGCTCCTGTAGGATGTCGGGAAAAGCGAACACACCGCCGGTTTGCCAATCGTGGCAAAAAAGAAAGTCGGGGAAATGGCGATTGTGGAGCACAACCTGTAACGCGGCCCTGGCGAAATAGAAGAAGGGAACAATGGCCGAAGGCGCCGCGTAAGGCTTGAATCCATCATTGTTTTCCAGATCACTGAGGATACTGGAATCCGAGAGGCGGATGAAATAATAGAGAATCCCCTTTCGTTCCACCGAGAAAGTGGAAAAGCGGTACGGCACTCCATGGAATGTGATGACGAAGCTCTCCTCGACGGCTTCTTCGAGGTGCTTCATCTTTTCGTCGTAATAGAGGCTGATAACGATGTTGTGGTATTCGGGATTCTCGAGATAGATGGGGAGCGCCCCCGCCACATCGCCCAATCCTCCCCTCTTGTAGAATGGCGCCACCTCGGATGTGACATGAACAATGGTTCTTGGTTTAGATTTCATAGAGATGTCCGTTAATATAGATTTTTGTTTCGTTGGCGTCGAAATTGAAGTGGAAGAGCATCCGCTCTTTTTTGTTGGTATAACTGATGGTCAATTCTCTTTTTTCCGGGTCCGCGATTGGAATGGAAAACTCGCCGGTCTTGAAGAGATGAATCTTTTGGCGTCGCAATTGGTTGAACCGTTTGATAGCGCGCAGAAGTCCATCTTGGCCTTCCAGTTTTTCCCATTCCATACAGCGCCGGTTGTCGGGATCGCTCGCCCCGTGCATCGCCAATTCTTCGCCGTAATAGATCACCGGGCTTCCGGGCATGGCATAAAGTAAAGCGATTGCCAACCGGTAAAGCCGCGGATCGGGCAATACAGAAACAAGGCGCGGCACGTCGTGATTGCTCAAGAAATTCCAGCTAACACTCCCCTCTCCAAGCGGCAACCGGTAGACTGAGGCGATGATGGCGTCCGCCAGCCGGTCCACAGGGAAGCCCCGCTTCTCGATCAACGGTACCACAACGTCCCAATAAAATGAATAATTGGTGATACCGTGAATCCCGGTCTCTTCGACAAGAACCGCTGTGTTTTTATGCCAGAGCTCACCAATCACCAGCGCCCGCGGATTGACGGATTCAACCGCGCTCATTAACCGGCGGGTGAATTCTAACGGAAGATGGGAGCAGGCGTCCAACCGGAAGCCGTCGATGTCGAATTCCTCCAACCAGAACACCGCCGCTTTGATCAGATAATCCTGGACTTTGGTATTTTCCAGATTGAATTCCGGCATATCTTTGTAACCGCTCCAGGCGCCGTAACAGGGCGGCTCGCTCACCGTAACCGGGAAGCTGTCGATAGTGAACCAATCGATATACAGAGAGTCTTCCTGATGCTCTAATATATCTTTAAACGCGAAAAAGTCAACGCTGCAATGGTTGAGAGCCAGATCGAGAATCACCCGCAGCCCCAATCGATGGGCGCATTCCACCAATTCCAGAAAATCAGCGGAGCTCCCCAACAAAGGATCCACCCGGAAGTAATCGATGGTGTCGTAGCGATGGGAGGTTTTGGCTATAAATACAGGATTCAAGTAGAGAAAATCGACGCCAAGTTCAGTGATATAAGGCAGTTTTTCGATGATTCCCCGCAGATCGCCGCCAAAATAGGAGAAATTGCCGGGCGTGTCGCCCCATGGCTCGAAATAGGCCTGATTTTTTTGAGACGCTGATTTGCTGAACCGGTCGGGAAACACCTGATAACCGACCGCATGGGCTCCGTTTGCTTGAGGGGTCATAGATAATTGCGCGGATGAAAGCGTCAGCGGATTGTCCTTATACAGAGCGATTTCATCATCAACGCCTTCTAGACAAAAATAGAAGGAGGAGCTTTGGAACCGGCGGGGCAATTCCAGAATCCAATATTTTTTATTCTTGTGGCAAAAGGCCGGACGGAAGGACAAGCTCTCACCCTCGATCGTAATCCAGTTCACCGCTTGCACCCAGGAATGGTGGCTGATGGCCCGCAAGACCATCCGCCCCTCATCTAGATGGGACACATACGGCGAATGAGGCTGGAATTCGAGGGCGCAAAAGGGTTCGGTGCCGATGTAGACCGAGCACCGCTTCAGATGATCGCTGCGGGACACCTGGTCTTCCAGGTTGTTGCTGACAGGTTTGGAGAAATCTCCATTGAGGAAATAGTGGATGAAGACTTCGCCTTCGGGGACATCCACCTCGACTGTAAACACCCCTTTGCCGCGGTGGGTCATCTGCCGGCGGAAATATCGGCCCCTCGATGGAAACACTCCGATATGGACGGTGCTTACCTCTTTTTCCGGTGCAATGAAAAGGAATTCTTTGATCATAATTTTTATTCCTGAGTTTTTTTCATAAATTGCTCTAAAAATGTGACTGTTTCTTGATAACAGGTTTTCTGCCGGAAGATTTCCCGCATTTGTGCGATAGATTCTTGAATGATGGAATCGGTCAGTGATTTCTGAATCAAATCACTGATCTTTTCGGAGTTTACAGATGAGATGTCTCCTCTGAGGCCCAATTTGTGATACACAATGCGGGCCGCGTTGCCCGGTTGGTCCATGCCATACGGGAATACAATCATAGGAACGCCGAAATAGATGGATTCGCGGACAGAGCTCAATCCCCCATGGGTGATGAACAGGTCCGACTTTTCGAGCACTTCCAATTGCGGAACCCAATCGGCGACAAAAACATTGGCGGGGGCTTGTTTCATTTTTTCCCGGTCATTTTCGTCGGAGAGTTGGATGATGAGCTGCATGTCGGTCAGTTGAGACATGGCTTCCATCATCGAAGCGATCAATCTCCACCAATTGTCCTTGGCCCACTCACTATGGGAGCCCAAAGAACAATAGATCAATTTTTTTTCTGGATCCACCCGACTCCAATCAAATGGATCGTTGGGTCTGGAAGCGTCCACACATGCACCGGCGTAATGGCGGACCATACTTTTGGCCACTTGGGGGAAATCCAGATCCCTGGGGGCCATCACCAACTCCGGCACATCCAGTCGATCGCCATATTCACCAAGCCTTACCCGGCCGCCGGCGTTTTGAATGGGTTTTCCTTCACGGAATCCCTTGAAACCCAGGGCAAATACAAAATAGGCCTTGAACATAATCCTTTCTTTCAGCCTTCTAAGGGAAAGCTTCAGCCAGGCCGCGAGATTTCTGACTCGATTGACCGCTGAGTTCTTGCGAAAAGGTACGACGTTTGAAAATACAGGCGGCGTGTTCCAGGAAAATACCGACGACAGACAAGTGCTGACGCCGACGATTGGGATGTCAGCTTTTAGAAACGGTATGGAGTTTTGAGGCAGCAAACAATCGGACATCACAAGATTTGGTGGAATTTCATCGAACAAAGCCTCGACCTTTGCCTGCAAATGATTTCCCACCTCGAGGTTTTTTTTTAGGTTCAAGCGAGCTTTGATTCGAAACTCGGCGAACCGGGATCGGACATCCATAGCTTCCAATTGTTGATCATAGCGGTCTTGCAATCCATCAAACCATTCTTTCTCCGGTTCCAGAATCCGATACTCGAAGCCGGCTTCATTCACATAGTGGGAAAACGTTGAATTTCCCACAAACACAACACGGTAATCCTGCCTCTCCAGTTCCTTTGCAACTGGGAATGTGGCGTTGTAGGCGCTAAATTGAGGATACAGGACTACCCAGACGGTAGCTTTTTTGTTCGAAGATTTGTTCATTTTGGAACTCCATTACGTTTCACCCCAGCGATTTTTGCTTCAAGATTATGAGCAATGTCTACCACAAACGCGGCAAAATTCTGAAAAGTTCTTTCAATGGTTTCCTTTTTAAACAATTCCCTATTGTAATTGCATTCGATTTGTATGCCGTTGGGGAATTCCCCGATGTTGAGGTCCATATCGAAATAAACATGATCAACCGCTTCATGGCGGGCTTCGAAATCCGTAATCATTGAATCCTGATCATCCACCTTGTAGAAATTCAAGAACAACGAGCCGGCCGTATCCAATGATACATCAAATTCCGATAATAGCCTTTCTAATGGATACTCACGGTGAGTTAGGGCATTGGAGATGGTATCCCCCACCGATTTGATATAATCGCCGAACCGGAGGGACGGATCGATAACAGTCCGGTATATCATGGTATTCATAAAATACCCCAACATTCCTTCCAACGCTTTGTGAGTACGGGTCGCCACCATAGTCCCGGTCATACTGTCGGCCTTTCCTGTCAGTCGATAGAAAAAGACATCGAGGCATGCCGACATTACGGCAAAGAAGCTGGTATCAGTCGTTCTGGCTAAACCGAGCAACAAATTCTTGATTTTTTCCGGTAATACAAACTGATATTTTGCGCCTTTCACCGACCGGGCAGAAACCAGCAATCCGAAAAAATGTTCTTGTTCTTCCTCGTTCAGGGGACGGAACATTTCACATGTATCCTCCAGCAACAATTCCCGGTAGGATCCTGCGCGTCGATTTTCAGGAAAGTCCATCGGTAGGTTGGATTCAGGCAACGGAAGAGAAAACATAGAGTGCCAGAATGATTTTATGTCAGTGGAATTATCGTTTTTGATCCGCCGATTGTACCAGGAGCCAAAGTCTCTGTACTGAAAACGCAGCGGTTTCAAAGGATTTTCCTGTCCTTTGGCAAACGCCTCATACATTGTCATTAGCTCTTTCTCCATTACTTCGCGCGACCAGGCGTCCGACAGAATATGATGGATGACTAGAAAAAATACGGTCCGCTCAGGAGAAAGTCTGATAAGTGTTCCTTTGCAAATGGGTCCGTTCTCCAGATCAAACATCGTGCGGAACCGTTCATCGACCAATTCCCTGGACAAAGTATCGGGATCTTCAGAATCCTGAATATCGATATATTCAAGTTCGTGTTTTTTTGTATCGAACGGTTCAACCATCATTTTTTGGCCTTCGGGCAATGATCGGAACAGGGTACGCATTGTCTCATGCCTGAGCAGCAACGCTTCCCAGGCGCGCTCCATGGCCTGACGATCCACATTTCCCAGATGGTAGTCTGCGCTCACATTGAACGGCATGCGGTCCTTTATCTGGTATTGGTAACGCATCCACATCCCAAGAATCGGCAGTGGAACATCGTAATAATCACTGTCGGGGATATGAATCATTTCTTCAAACATTTCCGTTGCCATGCCATCGACCGCTTCCGCCAATTCAGCCACTGTGGGGCCGGCGAAGATAATGTTGAGGGGGATTTTGACGTTCAGCTCTTTGTGGATGGCGGCCACCATGGAGATGGCCCGCAACGAGTGGCCCCCCAGCTCGAAGAAGTTGTCGCGGATGCCGATGGGGCGGATGCCGAAAAAGTGTTCCCATACC
>CAZBHS010000028.1:0-75934 GCA_964491915.1 uncultured Clostridia bacterium | reverse complement strand
AATGGTTCTTTCATCATGTTTGCTGTTTGAAACCAAACCGGAAGCCATTGATGGGAGGCGGCTCACATTCCCAATCCCGATATATATAAAGATATCAAACAAATCGGAAAAGATATAGACGAGATAAAGGAAACCACCAAAATTGGGAAAAACTAGCGGCTCAAACGATATGTCCTTTTTCGAACACCTCGGCGAGTTGAGGAAACGAATTCTGATCTCTTTCGCCTTTATCCTGGTGTTCTTCCTGGCGTCCTGGAATTTTGTGGACAAGATTTATTATTGGCTTTCCATGCCGGTGTTGAAGTTCTTGCCGGAAGGAGAAAAGCTGGCGTTCACCTCGTTGACAGAGCCGTTTATGATGTACATCAAATTGGCCTTCATTTCCGGGTTGTTTGTATCCAGTCCGTTTATATTTCACCAACTCTGGCTATTTATCAGGCCGGCTCTCTACAAAGACGAGAAAAAAATGGTGTTTCCCTTTGTGTTTTTCACCACCTTTTTTTTTGTGTTGGGCGGCGCGTTCGGATACTTTTTCGTATTCCCCTGGGCCTGCCGTTTTTTCCTCGAGGTGGGACAGGACTTCAATGCCATCATCACGATTCACGAGTATTTCTCGTTGGCGTTTCGAGTTCTGATCGGTATCTCGGTTATTTTCGAATTGCCGGTGCTGGTCTTTTTATTGGCAAAACTCAGAATCGTTTCCTCCAGGTTCTTGATCAAATACTTCAAATACGCGGTTGTGTTGATTTTCATCATTGCCGCCATCATCACGCCGACCCCCGATATCATCACTCAATCGTTGTTCGCTGTACCAATGATGTTGCTCTACCTCTTGAGTATCGGTATCGCCAAAGTAGTCGGGCCAAAAGAATAGATTTAAAAAATGGTTAGTAAGGAAACATATAGGGTACGGTTGAAAACTATAACACTAAAAGGAGACTATCATGAAAAGAGAATTCACCAAAAAATTATCTTTGAACAAATCCACAGTTGCGAATCTGAAAGACGCTGATCTGAGAAACGTAATTGGCGGAGCCAACACCGAAGATGTATGCCCCACCTGGTTCTATACCTGCGATCAGGAAACCTGCCAGGGCCATACCTGCTAGAATTTGAACGAAGCCCGTTCATCCTAAAGTAATATAAAAAATCCTGGCCCGAGTCCCAAATTCCAGGCGGAAAAACCACTATTTCTCATCCGTACTGCTATAATGCCGGAAAGGCGGCCGGGCCGGGAACCCCAACCCAATTATACGATCAATTTTTTTTCAACCAGTCGTTGACCTGTTTGACCTTTTGCAATTCATCCATAGTTGAGACCAGGATGCCGTCGGCTGTGTGGATAACCGCCACGTTTTCCAGGCCGATGACGGCGATAGGCTTGTCTTCGGTCGAAAACACCAGGGAATTTTTGGTGTCGATCAAGCAATTGTTTTTATTGTTGACGTTGAGTTTGGAGTCTTTCTTGTTCAGTTCATACACGCTGGACCACGATCCCACGTCGTTCCACCCGAACGCCGCTTCGAACATCTTGACCTCTTTGACCTTTTCCATGAGCGCGTAATCGATGGATTCAGGTTTGACGCGGGCGAAGGCTTCGGCGAATTGGGGTTTGCTCTCGAACAGGCCTTCCAACTCCTGGTAGGCTTCGAAGTAGTACTCGGCGTATTCTTCCAGGAAGCTTTTGAAGTGGCGTAGGTTGTACATGAACATCCCGGAATTCCAATAATAATTGCCGTCTTCCAGGTATTCCCGGGCAACTTCCAACTCCGGTTTTTCCTTGAATTCACTGACGGAGAAAAAGTCCGTTTTGTTCATCGTTGCGGCGTCGTCACGCTGGAATTGGATGTAGCCGTAACCGGTATGGGGAAGGTAGGGCTTGATACCGGAGGTGATGATGGCCCTCTGCCCCGCCATCTGTAACGCGTCTTTCATTTGGCCCGCGAATACCTCGGTGTCGGGGATATAATGGTCCGCCGGCACCACCAGCACATTGGCGTTCTCATCGAGGCGCGAGAGGAAGATGTTGGCCAGAATCAAGCACGGGGCTGTGTTGCGGGGGCACGGTTCTTCGATGAAGTTGGCCTTCTTGAAGCCGGGAATCGATTCCATGGTGAGGGCCAGATACTTTTTGTCCGCCACCACAAAAATATTGTCCCGTTCGATAAAACGCTCGAGCCGTCTGTATGTTTGAAGGATCAGGGACTCGTCGCCCACGATATCCAAAAATTGCTTCGGTTTTTGTTCAGTACTATAGGGCCAGAAGCGCGTCCCCTGGCCGCCTGCCATGATAAGTCCAAAATTTGCGTGTTCCATCGAAAGACGGTAACATAAAAGTTGAAAAAACTCAACGATTTCACAAAGGTTTTTTTAGATCCGGCGGGATGTTGAATTTTGCCCGGACATTCTGTACAATGCACATTTCAAAGGATTATCATGAAACTACTAATAATGTATTGTGAATCGTTCGCTTACAAAACAAGTATCAAAACATTGGAAGAGGAAGCTCCGTTGGATGAGGACAAGGCCGTCGGTAACGCTGTGGTGGGCTTTATCAATATGGAAGCGGAAGATGCCGCCAACGAAAGCAAAGTGGAAACCAAATTGGTGAAAATTCTCAAGTGGGCGGCCAACAAAAACGAGACCAAACGGATTGTACTCCATTCGTTCGCCCATCTATCCGAAAGCAAGGCGGAACCGCAGGTTGTGAAGCAATTGCTCAACCGGGCGGCGGAGCGGATCGAGGGGGCGGGTTACGAAACTTATCAAACGCCGTTCGGTTATTTTCTAGATCTTGATATTCAAGCGCCGGGACATTCGTTGGCCCGTATTTTCAAAAACTTTTAGTTAGACGATACCAGGGGGACAGGTTATGGCTATTATATACTACGAGTCGGATGTCGATAAAGAGATTTTAAAGGATAAGACCATCGCTGTCATCGGATTCGGCAACCAGGGGCACGCCCATGGGATGAATTTGAAAGACAATGGCTGCGATGTCATTGTCGGTCTTCGGGTAGGTAGCCCCCGCCGGCGGGAGGCGCAGGCTTACGGTATTGCGGTCTATCCCATTGCCGAGGCGGTAAAACGGGCGGATATCATCATGATGCTGATCCCGGATGAATTGCAAGGAGAGGTGTTTGAGCGGGAGATCGCTCCGAATCTTTCGGAGGGGAAGATGCTGCTCTTCGCCCATGGGTTTACGGTGTCGTACCGGTTGGTGAAGCCGCCGTCGTTTGTGGACGTAGCGATGGTGGCGCCCAAGGGGCAGGGACACATGCTGCGGCGGGAATTTTCCGCCGGCCGTGGAATCCCCGGGGTTCTGGCGGTTGAGCAGGATGTGTCGGGGGAAGCGAAGAGTCTTGCGTTGGCTTATGCATGGGGCATCGGTCTCACGCGTGTGGGGGTGATTGGGTCCTCGTTCCGGGAAGAAACCGAGGCGGACCTCTTCAGCGAGCAGGCCATCATCTGCGGCGGCGTCACCCAATTGATGAAGGCCGGCTTCGAGACATTGGTGGACGCCGGTTATCAGCCGGAGATGGCCTATTTTGAATGTGTGAACGAGATGAAGCTCATCGTTGATTTGGTGTATGAGAAAGGGATGGCGTTCATGCGGGAGGCCATCAGCAATACCGCGGAATACGGCGATTACAAGAGTCAGGGCAAGGTGATCGGCCCCGAAGCTCGCGACAATATGCGTAAAATCCTCGACAATATCCGCTCCGGTCAATTTGCCGAAGATTTCATGAATGAGAACCGGGAGGGAAAACCATTTATGAGGGAAATGCGGGAAAATGAGAGGGAACATCCGCTGGAAAAGACCTTTCAAGAGCTTTCAAAAAAAATGCCCTGGCTGCCTGAGAAATAGTTTATAAATTTGTTGCTATTATTCCGGGTCCAATTGTTGAAAATTTTACCGGATTGTATTATACTCTTCAAGGTATTTAACCATTATAATATTGTATTCGTTTTACAGTTAATGAAAATAGATTTCGAAAGGAAGAACATGAACGGTAGAAAACACTGGATCGCGCCCCGCCTGCTGGTATTGGGGAGAGGGATGCCGGAAGAGAGTGTGTTGATGGGATGCAAGCACGCCAGCTTGACGATCAATGGGCCGAACGCCAACAATGTCGGCTGCAAGATGGGAATGGGTAATTGCAGCCTTTGCTCGTCTATGGATAAATCCTGACGTTCATTCAAATTACAAATTTGCGCTTGGGGGTACAACTTTTTATCAATCCTTCGTCGATTGTTGCTTTTTGAGGATTTATTAACTATAATATTGTTATGAGAAAGATAGTATGGCTATTGGTGACGTTATTGGTCATCCCGGTTTTGGTCGTTGGGGAGATTGTTACATTGGAGATCAAAGGCCCTATCGACGCAATCACAGAAGAATATATCTCCGACTCATTCAAGGAAATCAAGTCCAATCCCTATATTGAGTTGGTGGTCCTCGAGATAGACACGCCCGGTGGATTCTCCACGTCGATGCGGTCTATCATCAAAAAGATGTTGGGTTCTCCTGTTCCGGTGGTGGCGTATGTTTCTCCACGCGGCGCCCGTGCCGCGTCAGCCGGTTTTTTTATTACAGTGGCCGCGGATATCGCGGCAATGGCTCCAGGCACGAATATGGGGGCCGCCAGTCCGGTGTCCGCCATGGGACAAAAGATGGAAGAGACCATGAAAAAGAAGGTGACCAACGACGCGGTCTCCTACATCAAGTCTCTGGCCAAAAACCGGAACCGCAATCAAGAATTGGCTGAAAAGGCCGTGAGCGAAAGTAGCTCCTATACCGCCGAAGAGTGTCTCGAAAACAATTTGGTGGAGTACATTGTCGATAACCTCGATGCCTTGATCGCTCAATTGGACGGAAAAGAGGTTAAACGGGCGGATGGTAAGACCGTTGTGTTGCAGCTCAAAGGCAAGGCTGTCAATCCTATGCCCATGAGTTGGCGGCAAAAATTGCTCCGCACCATCACCAATCCGAGCCTCGCTTACTTTCTGTTGATTTTTGGATTGATCGGCCTTTATCTGGAGTTTAGCCATCCGGGGATCATTATTCCCGGCGTTATCGGAGCCATTTGTCTATTATTGGCTTTCCTGGCCTTCCAGATCTTACCCATCAACTATGTGGGGCTGATTTTAATCGTGTTGTCTATTGGATTTTTTATTGCCGAAGTGAAGATTCAAGGCTTCGGAGTGTTCGGAATCGGGGGCATCATATCATTCTTCCTTGGGTCGGTGATGTTGATCGACTCTCCCATTCCTGAGATGAAACCTACAATGTCCATTATAATCGCTTTTACGTTATGTTTTGCCGCTATGTTCATGTTTTTGACCTATAAGGTGTTTCAGTCGATGAAACGTAAGACTGAAACCGGAACCGAAGCCATGGAGGGAGAAACCGGCGTCGCCAGAAGCGACATTTCCCGGGATTCCGGGAAGGTGTTTGTGCATGGCGAATGGTGGAACGCGTTTTCGGATGAAGATATCCCCGCCGGCTCAAACGTTCGCGTCGTAACGGTTCAAAATTTCAAAGTCAAGGTTGTCGCCGTAAAAAAAGACGTTTAAATAAAAAAGAATAGGAGGGATTCATGCAATTTTCTTCAATATCAATTGTATTTTTCATGTTTGTGTTGATTCTATTGTTCAACTGGATCAAGGTACTGAAAGAGTATGAGAGAGGAGTTATATTCAGGCTTGGAAGAGTTCTCAGCAAGCCCAAAGGGCCCGGCATCTTTTTTGTGTTGTGGCCCATCGATAAATTAGTGAAAGTGAGTCTGAGGACCATTGTTCTAGATGTTCCTCCGCAGGATGTCATCACCAAAGACAACGTGTCGGTAAAAGTGAACGCGGTTGTCTACTGCCGTGTGGTGGATCCGAATAGAGCTGTGATCGAAGTTCAGGATTATTTGTACGCCACATCGCAGTTGTCCCAAACCACTCTCCGGTCTGTGTTGGGTCAGGTGGAATTGGATGAGTTGCTGTCGGAACGGGAGAAACTGAATCAGAAACTCCAGGAAATTATCGATGAACATACCGATCCCTGGGGAGTGAAGGTGTCGATGGTGGAGATCAAATATGTGGATCTACCCCAGGAAATGCAGCGGGCCATGGCAAAACAGGCTGAAGCCGAACGGGAACGCCGGGCGAAAGTGATTCACGCCGAAGGCGAATTGCAGGCTTCCGAAAAGTTATTGCAGGCGGCGGAAAAAATGTCCCAGAACGCGACAACCTTGCAATTGAGATATTTGCAAACCCTGGTGGATATTTCCGCGGATAATTCATCTACGATTATCTTTCCGTTACCACTAGATCTGTTGACGGCATTCATACCGAAAAAATAATATGAAGGATATGGATAGCGAAAAATCCTACCTGGAGATAAAAGTCACGTTTGTTCACATCATTGTTCTTCTGGTAGCGGTGATCGGCTTAGGAATATTCTTGTTCTACTTGGGCTTCCAGGCGGGAAAATCTTCATTGAGCGACCGGATTACCAGCGAGGAATTACGCAGAGAGGGACACAAAACCCAGGAAATAAAAATCGCCGACGATCTTTCGCAAACGTCCCCCCAAAGGCAGGCGTCTGAGGGGCAGGCAAAAGAAAATAGCATTGACCAGGAAATCCGGTTGCACCGGCAACCGGTTCGCCAGGACAAAGAGACCGGCGCCGCGTCCAGCCCCCAAAAAATCGTCGCGCGTCCCGCCAGTAGGGATCCTTATTATGTGGTTCAAGTCGGGGCGTTTGAAAATCACCAGGAAGCGAAATCCTATTCGGATAAGTTCAGTAAAATGCGATACCCCACCGAAATTCAGAAAACCATTGTCCGCAATGTCATGATGTTCCGGGTTCTGGTGGGAAATTATTCATCCAAAGAGCTGGCCGGTAGGGAGGTTAAAACTCTTGAGCAGTTGGCCGGGCGCACCGGTTTTTTTGTCAAACGTATGAATTGACGGGCTTTGGCCGAACGAAATGTGCCCCTCCGCCTATCGCGGAGGGCTATCTTATGAAAACAACATGAAAAAAATACTATTATTTTGCTTGTCTGTAATACTGTACTCGGTCGCGATGCCGAAGTTCAATTGGTTCTTCACCGCGTTTTTCTTTCTGGTTCCTTTGTTGTTTATTCTCGAGATCAAAAAAGCGAAGCGTGCCTTCCCGGTGTTTTTTCTCTTTTCTTTTTTTTCTTATCTTCTGATTCTGTACTGGATACCGACGGTCATGGTGCAATATGGAGGAATGGGGCGGATCATCAGCATTTTGGGCTTGTTTTTATTGAGCGCTTTTTTATCGATTTTTACCGGATTCGCCGGAAGCTTGGTGAAACATTTTTTGCTTAGAGGCTACTCCGCTATGTTTTTTATCCCCCTGGTCTGGGTGGTGAAAGATCTGGCGGTGGAGAATATTCTCGGTGGATTCCCCTGGTGTTCGGTCGGTTATTCGCAATTGCCCAATATATTGTTTGTCCAGGCGGCGGAATTGGGCGGCGTCCACTTGATTACATTTCTGGTGGTTTTTCTGAACACCGCGCTCTATTTCTTTTGGCGGCAAATGGATAAAAGAGTGTTGATCGCTATCGGGGTGTGCCTTGTGGGAATGTATTCCAGCGGTTATTATTTGCGGCAATCGGCGCTGACCTCCATTGAACCGTTGCCGGTTCACGCGGCGGGAATTATCCAACCCAACGCCAAACCTGAAGAACGGTTGAGTTGGGGGGAAAAGAAACTCCGCTTGCGACAATTGTTCGACCAGTCCCGGGAATTGAAGGAAAAAGGGGCTGAGTTTGTTATCTGGCCGGAGTTTACGGTCTCGGTGTACCCGCTGCAAAGCACAACGTTGAAGCGAGAATTTGTAGACTTCACCGCCGAAACAATACCTCTGATTGCCGGCTTCACCGACCTTCAGGGGCATCAAAAAATATACAATTCTTCTATCCTGTTTGATGGGGAGACTATCTCAAAGTATGACAAGGTGCACCTGACCCCATTTGGAGAATATGTCCTGTTCCGGGATTATCTGTTCTTTGTCAAACGGATTGTCGATGAAATCAGTGATTTCGCGCCGGGGGAAGAGGTGCGAAATCTTTATGTGGACGGTCATCCGGTGGCGTCGCCTATATGTTATGAAGTTATTTTCCCTGAATTGGTCCGGGATTTTGTGGATAAAGGGGCGGAGCTATTGGTCACCATATCCAACGATTCCTGGTTCGGAGACACTTCGGCCCCGTACCAACACCTGGGAATGGCCATTTTCCGTTGTATCGAGAATCGGCGCTATCTACTGCGCTCCACGACAAACGGCGTGTCCGCGTTGGTGGACCCCACAGGTAAGGTGCTCTATCACTCTCCTTACAATACCGAAGACCGGTTCATCGCCCCCTTCCGCTATATTCAGACGCGGACCGTCTTCACGCGGTTCGGCTATCTATTCCCTTACGTTTGTCTGGGATTGTCGATCCTTGCGCTGATATGGCAGTGGATCGCCAATTTGCGTCGAAGGCGTTTGCCGGCGGCGTGAAAATGGGATTCGCGTCCCGTTGGAAGAGACGTTGTACCAGAGGGAAAAAAGCGGGACCGCCGGGATCCCGCTTTTTGTATATTCAGTAATTATTCTATTTCGAAGAGTAGGTGTTTGGCGAGGATATTCTCACCCTCTTTGACGCCCAGCTTGCATAGTTTTCCGGAAATAGGGGCGCGGATCTCGTTCTCCATCTTCATTGCCTCATGGATGAGTACGATATCGCCCTCTTCCACCTTGTCATCGATGTTGTAGAAGATTTTTTTGATGTAACCGGGGATAAAGCTCTTGACAGTTCCCGATCTTGCGGCTTTGACTGTCTTTTCTTTGTAAAAGAAAAGTTTGTCGATTTTCAGCAGGGAGGCGGGATAGTATTCGCCGTTTACATAAATTCCCGTGGGGTAGCCGTTTTCATCCCTGGATATTTCGATCTGGTACATCTTGTTATCCAGAAAAAAGGACCTGACTCCATCTTCGTCATGGTCGCCGATCAAGAGTTTTACGTCCTCTTTATTGATCTTCAACGTTGTTTCCGAGTGAAAGGTCGAATTGTAGGCTATTTCCGTTTCCATAATTTTTTTGTTTATTTGGAATTTATACTTCATCGTTCACCTCAATAGCCGCCGAATAACCGTTTAATCAATCCCGGTTGTTTCATTTTTTCCAGTTGAGCCTTATAGTTCTTTTTCCGGTTGTCAATGTGGAATGCGCTGGCTAATAGGGCTGCCGCGATTTTGATATCTTCGTCCGAGTGGCTCCGTTTTTTGTAGGTGCATTTCAAGTTGATGAAGTCATTGATGGTTTTCCCATCTTTCAGGTTCCGGTTTTCCATTAGATGCTTCAGGAAGTTCAAATTGGTATGGATACCGCGGATGATGATGTTGTCGAGGAATGTGCGCATATCGCGGATGGCGTTTTCGCGCTTTACCGCGTAAGTGACGATTTTTCCGATGTAGGGGTCGTAGATGGAAGGGATGCGGGCGCCGGTGTATAGGTTTGTTTTGAAAACATTCCGAATGGCTGAGTAATGGAAGAACTCCGTGATGGTTCCGGACGACGGCTGGAAGTTATCGTCGGGATTTTCAGCCATCAACGAAACCAGAAGAACATGATGCCGCGGTTCGATGATCCTGACTCCTTCCACATCATGAAGAAGCTCCCCCCGGGAAACAGCGAACTGCTTTTTAATGAAATTCGCGGTAAGTTGTAGCTCCGGGATGAGTGTGTTGATCTGGAAGGTGGGATTGATTTCGGAGAAATAGGCGGTGTTTCCGTCTAATATGAATTCCACAAAACCAAGTCCCACGTAACTCAACGTCTGAACCAACTTTTGGGTATCGTTAAAGATACTCTGACGCATTTGGTCTGTCACGTTCGGCGAGGGGGATTCCTGAAAAATTTTTTGAAACCGACGCTGAACGGAGGACTCGATTTCCGGGAGAATCAAAATGTTGCCTTTGACGTCCCTGAAGAACGGAACCTCGATGTGATGGCCGTATGGGAGGTATTCTTCGATAAAGATACCGCCGATTTGGTTTTCTTCCCGCTTCAATAAGTCTTTGATATGATCCTGGGTCTCTTTTTTAAAATCCGCCACCCGGATGCCTTTACCGCCGTATCCCCGGACCGGTTTAATGATGACCGGGAATTTGAACTCGTCGCCGATCCCCTCCGCGTCCAGAGGACTACTCATTTTGTCCGAGTATTTAATGGTTTTGATATCAAGGGATTCGGCCAATTTTTTCATATAAATTTTGTCCCGGGCCTGTTTCAATACTTCAAAGTCAGGTCCGATGAAGCTAATGTTGTTGTCGCGGCATGCCTTGGCGAATTCCGGATGTTCCGACATAAAACCGTAACCCGGATGGATATAATCGACTCCCAATTCCAGCGCCTTTTCAATGATGGTGTCCTGGTCCATATAACTGTCTTCCAGGCGTGAGGAAAAAAACTTATAGCTTTTATCCGCCAACCGGACGGGTAGGGACAGGGAATCTTCCGGCGAATGGAGCAAGATGGTTTCGAGTCCCATACTATTCAGGGAGTTGATGACATCCAGCGCGATAACACCTCTGTTTGGGATAAGAACTTTGTTTGCCATGTCGTATCCTTATAGGGGAATATTCCCGTGCTTTTTCCTGGGATTATGTAGGTTTTTGTTCTCCAGGGATTCCAGGGCCTTGATCAACATCGGACGTGTTTCAATCGGAAGAATGATATCGTCCACATAGCCGAAGCCTGCCGGAAGCTTGGGATTGGCGAACTTGTCTTTGTATTCCTGGATCAATCTTTCCCGGAGAGTCTCCGGCTGTTCGGCGGTGGAAAGATCTTTCCTGAAGATGATGTTGATGGCGCCTTGCGGACCCATCACAGCGATTTCGGCGGTGGGCCACGCAAAAACATAATCGGCGCCGAGATGCTTGGAGCTCATGACGATGTAGGCTCCGCCGTACGATTTTCTAGTGATGATCGTTAACTTCGGGACCGTGGCTTCGGAATATGCGTAGAGCAATTTGGCGCCATGTTTGATGATACCCAATCTCTCCTGGTCCCTTCCGGGTAAGAAACCGGGTACATCGACGATACTGACCAACGGGATGTTGAACGCGTCGCAAAAACGAATGAACCGGGCGCCTTTTAGAGAAGCGTTGACATCCAGGGTGCCGGCGTAGACATCGGGATTGTTGGCGATAATACCGACGGTTTTGCCGCCCAAACGGGCAAACCCCACCACCAGGTTCTCGGCGTAGGTGCTGTGAACCTCGAAGAATTTAGCGTCATCGACGATGAGGGCAAGCAATTCTTTTACGTTGTAGGGCTTGTTGGAATTCACCGGAACAATTTCGTTCAGTTTGTCATCCATGCGGTCAAATGGATCTTCGTTTTGACCCAGCGGCGGCTTTTCCATGTTTGACGAGGGAATATAGGTCAGAAGTTCTTTCACCATATCCAATGTGTGTTTTTCATCGTTACCCAAAAAGTGGGCCACACCTGATTCGGTGGTGTGTGTGTGACCGCCGCCCAATTCCTCGAATGTCACCTCTTCTTTGTTCACAGCCTTGATGACTTCAGGGCCGGTTACGAACATGTGGGAGGTTTTGTCTACCATAAAAATAAAATCGGTAATACCGGGCGAATAAACGGCGCCGCCGGCGCAAGGGCCCATGATAACCGAAATCTGGGGGATTACCCCGGAAGAAATAGTATTGCGGTAAAAGATATCGCCATATCCTGCAAGACTGTTTATTCCTTCCTGGATCCTGGCTCCGCCGGAATCGTTGATTCCTACGACCGGAGCTCCGGCTTTCAATGCCAGATCCATTACATTCACGATTTTTTTAGCGTGCATTTCGCCTAAAGAACCGCCCAGGACGGTGAAATCCTGCGAATAGATATAGACTGTCCGGTCGTTCACTTTACCAAAACCGGTTATAACTCCATCGCCCAGGAATTTTTTCTTGTCCAGGCCAAAATTACTCGAGCGGTGCTGGATGTATCCCTGGAGTTCCACAAAAGTACCGGGATCGAAAAAATATTCGATCCGTTCCCTTGCGGTCATTTTTCCTTTCTCGTGCCTTTTCTTGATTTTGTCTGCACCGCCTGCAAAATCTCGTTCTTCTCTTAGTTTGTTTAAACCTTTAATTTTATTCTTCATTATTTCACCTTGTGGAGATAAAATAGACACAATTCTATAATGTTTTGGCGTAAAAAGCAAATTTGGGGCCGCTTCAAATGGTTGGCTTTGCCGGTATTTTTTTGCCGGGGGACCGAATAGCCTTTATATCTCTTGACAAAGACTGGATAATCTTTTAATATGTTTACTTATTTTCTTGAGGGGTACAATATATGTATCCAAAAAATTGATACGCTGTCGGGTGCAGAGCCGTCTGTAGTTGATAGAAGTAGGAGGAAACACTATGAAGGAATTTTTGAGCGACAAGCTGAGAAATATTGCTGTGGTGGGTCACGGACAAACAGGAAAAACCAGCCTTGTCTCCGCTATCCTCTTTAACACCGGGATGGTGAACAGGCTTGGAAAAGTAGATCAGGGAAACACGATTACCGATTATGACGAAGACGAAATCGAGAAGAAAATTTCAATCCAGGCGTCGGTAGCCTATGCCATCAAGGACAAATTTAAAATAAATATTATCGATACTCCTGGTTTCGCTAATTTCGTGTGGGAAGCCAGGGTCAGTTTGCGGGCGGCGGAAGCAGGGTTAATGCTGGTCAGTGCAATGGAAGGGGTTGAAGTGCAGTCGGAAAAGATTTTCGACTCTATGGCGGAGTTGGAAAAACCCCTGGTTATCGCCATTAATAAAATGACAAAGGATCTGGCGGATTATGACCAGGCTTACGCTTCCATTCAGGAATCATTTGGTAAAACCGCTATCGCGGTCCAACTGCCGATCGGCAAAGGCGATGATTTTGTCGGAATTGTCGATCTTCTGTCTATGAAAGCCTATCAGTATAGTAAAGATGAAAAGGGCGCTTTTGAAGAAACCGCTGTCCCGGCGGATATGGCGGATGACGCCCAGGCGAAACGGGAAGAACTCATCGAGAAAATCGCGGAAAACGACGAAGCTCTGATGGAAAAATATTTCGAAGAGGGCGATCTCACCCCCGAAGAGATTACCAAAGGGCTCAAGGCCGGTATTATTTCCCGCGATATTTTCCCCGTATTGGTGATGGATGCTCTTACCAACATCGGCGTCAACCAGGCGATTGATTTTATCATCAATTATATCCCGTCTATCGCTGATTTCGGCGAAACCCCGGCGGGTGAAGGAACGGTTAAAGCAGATCCTAGCGCCCCCTTCAGCGGTCTTGTATTCAAAACCATCTCAGATCCCTACACCGGAAAAATCTCTATCATCAAAGTGTTCTCCGGTATGTTCAAACCGGATTCATCTTACTTGAACACCAACAAGAGCACTGATGAACGGGTCGGCGGATTGTTTATGCTACAGGGAAAAACACAGGATGCCGGCGTCGCGGTTCAGCCCGGCGACATTATCGCCGTCGCAAAACTCAAAGAAACCCAGACCGGCGATACCTTGACCGTAAAAGGCCAGAAGGTAAAGTTCCCGGAATTCAAATTCCCCATCCCCTCCATCTCTTTTGCCATCGAACCGAAATCAAGAGCCGATGAGAGTAAAATCTCCAATGCCTTGCAGCGTATCCAGGAAGAAGATCCCACTGTTGTCAGCCACCGTGATTCCGATACAAAAGAATTGATTATCTCCGGTAACGGACAGCTCCATGTGGAATTGGTGGTCAATAAATTGAAAAAAAGATACAGCGTCGAAGTGGAAATGAAACCGCCGAAAGTTCCGTTCAGGGAAACCATCATGGGTAAAGCCGATATCAACCACAAGTACAAAAAACAGAGCGGCGGCCGCGGTCAGTATGGCCATGTCATGATTAAATTTGAACCCCTCCCCAGAGGCGGAGATTTTGAATTCCAGGATTCCATTTTCGGCGGCTCCATTCCCAAAAACTATGTTCCGGCTGTCGAGAAAGGAATTCAGGAAGCCCGCCAAAAAGGCATTCTCGCCGCTTATCCCGTTGTAGATTTCAAAGCGAATCTTTATGACGGTAGTTATCACGATGTCGATTCATCCGATATGGCGTTCAAAATCGCCGCGTCCATGGCTTTCAAAAAAGGCATGAAAGAGGCGAAGCCCACAATTCTAGAACCGATTATGAATGTGGAAGTTGTCACCCCCGAAGAATTCATGGGTGATATCAATGGTAATTTGAGCGGGCGTAGAGGAAAAATCCAGGGTATGGAATCAAAGGGTAAAAATCATGTCATCAAAGCCCAGGTTCCGATGATGGAGATGTTGGACTTCGAGCCGACCCTAACCTCCATTACCGGTGGCCGTGGATCCTATTATATGGAATTTTCCCATTATGATCCTGTTCCCGCCCATCTTCAGAAAAAGATCATTGACGAAGCCGTGAAAGAGGGCAGAGTTAGAGACGAAGAAGAATAAATTTATTGATATTCGAGACTATAATTTAATTCAATAGATAAAATAGGGACGCTGGTTTCAGCGTCCCTATTTTTTTATGGTATAATAATTGTGAACGACAAGGAAAAGCCATCGTGACACACGAGAAAATGGGAAAGGTAATTTTAACCGTAGACAATGTATCGAAGAGTTTTTTTCTACCTGACAAGAGCCGCCTGGCGGTTCTGCAGGGAGTGTCCCTGGAAGTGGAACGGGGTTCTATTATCGCAGTTACCGGGGCGTCCGGTTCCGGAAAAAGTACATTGCTTCACCTGGTTGGAGGGATGGATGTACCGGATGACGGTGATATTCGTTATTTTAACACCAGTATCCTTTCATTTTCAAATGGGCAACGGGCGGAATACCGCAACCAAAAGGTGGGATTCGTATTTCAATTTCATTATCTGATGCCGGAGCTCAATGTGCTGGAGAACACCGCGTTTCCTTTTTTAATGAAAAAATTCGATAAACCGACGGCCTATGGATTGGCTGAAAAGTTGTTGGATGATGTAGATTTAAAAGATAAAAAAAATGTAATGCCTTTCCAGCTCTCCGGGGGCGAACGGCAACGGGTGGCCATTGCCCGCAGCCTGGTCAATGCCCCGTCTGTTCTACTGGCAGACGAGCCCACCGGGAATCTGGATTGGAAGACGGGCGAAAAAGTTTTCCAGGTTTTTCGCCGGCTTATCGCCGACCGCGGATTGACCGCGGTGATCGTTACCCATAACGAAAAGTTGGCAGATTCGGTGGATAAGCATTACCACCTGGAAGCGGGCAGGTTGTATTGAATTATCTATGAGAAATGGAGGTTTTTCATGAGAAAAATTGTCATGATAGGGCTGGTATTCCTGCTCTTAGGAAGTTTAACCGCCGCTGACTTTGATTTTCAAAGTGTTAAAAGTCAAATTAGCGAATTTACTTTAAAAAATGGTTTGAAGTTTGTGCTGTTAGAAGATCATTCCGTTCCGATCGCCACTTTCCTGACCTTCACTAATATTGGGGGCAGCGACGAAAAAATCGGAATCTACGGGATCTCCCATTTTTTGGAGCATCTGGCGTTCAAAGGTACGTCTGAAATCAGTACCAAAAATTTTAAAGCTGAAAAAAAGATCATGGTCAAGATGGACAGTGTGTTTGAACAATTGTTGCGGGAACAGAGCAAGATCCAATCCGACGATACAATTATCGAAAATCTAAAGAAGGAGCTTGCCGCGTTGCAGGAAGAAGCGGCGAAGCACGTTCAATCCAATGAAATCGACACCATCCTAAAACGTAACGGCGCTGTCGGCCTCAATGCCGCCACCAGCAAAGACTTCACCATGTATTTAGTGAGTCTTCCCTCAAACAAGCTGGAACTCTGGGCCTATATTGAATCCGCCCGTTTTACGGATCCGGTTTTCCGTGAATTCTACAAAGAGCGGGATGTCATCCAGGAGGAACGCCGGGTCAGAGTGGAGAATCAGCCGATGGGAAAATTGATTGAAGAGGTCCAGGCTATCGCCTACAAAGACCATCCATATAAAGTTTCCGTTATCGGGCCCATGAGCAATATCGCCAATATCACCCGCAAAGATGTGCGTGAGTATTTTGGGACCAATTATCATTCCGGCAATATGGTCATCGGCGTGGCCGGCGATGTTTACCCCGACCAGTTGAAAAAAATGGCCGAGAAGTACTTTTCGAAACTGAAAGCCGGAGAAAAGAATCCCTTGATCCGCACCGTCGAGCCGAAACAACCGGGCGAAAAAACTATCACCATGTATGATGATTCGCAGCCCTGGGTATTGGTGGCGTATCACGCTCCGTCGGCCCGCGATGAGGACTTCGTCCGTTTTCAGATTATGAACTATATGCTCACCAACGGTAGAAGTTCACGCTTGTACAAAAAATTGGTCATCAAAGAGAAAAATTCGCTGGAATTCATCGGTTTTCTCGGTTTCCCCGGCGATAAGTATCCGTGCCTCTATCTTATGGTGGCGCTCCCCAACGCCGATAAAACAACGGTTGAAATCGAAAAAAGTATTCTGGACGAGATTGAAAAGGTCAGAGCCGGTGATATTTCAACCGAAGAGCTGGAATCGGCAAAAACCAGAGCCAAAGTGGACGCCCTCAAAAGCATGAAGTCCCGGATGGGTATGCTCATGGCGTTGTTGAAGTCCGAGATGTTCGAGGGAAGCTGGGAGAAAGTGTTCGAAGATTTCAACATGATCGACAAAATAACGGTCAAGGACTTGCAGGATCTGGCCAATAAATATTTTACAAAAGAAAATCGCGTTATCGGAAGAATCGAAAAAAGAAAAACCGAAAAAAAAGATAAACAGCAGGAGGTGGCCAAATGAGGACACGCAACGTTGTCGTTATCGCATTGATGTGCCTTTGGTTGGCAACATCGCTTGTGGGTCAAAATCGTCCGGTGGATAAACTGAAATTTCCTGAATTGAACAAATTCCAGTTACCGGAAGTCGAGGCCGCCCAAATCGGGAACGGTATCAAGTTGAGAGTCATCAAAAACGACCGGCTACCGATTGTTGACATGACTATTATTATAAAAGGCGGATCCGCTTTCGATCCCCCCTCGAAGGTTTCTCTGGCGGACATGACCGCCTATTTGATGAGAATCGGCGGCACCGAGGCGATGACAGGCGATGAAGTGGATCGGATGTTGGATTCCAAAGGGATTTCTATCTCTTTTGCGTCCGAAACCGACTTTTTCGTCGTTAACGTGTCGTGCTTGAAAGAGAATTTTTCAGGCGCGGTTGCCCTTTTGGCGGACATGATTCGCAGACCGGGATTTGCCGAGGACAAGCTCGAAGAATACAAAACCCGTGTCAGTAGCGGGATTTCCCGCCGGAACGACCAGCCGGACACCATTCTCCCCAGGGAATTCAAAAAGATCATTTATGGCGAGAAATCTCCCTATGCCGCTGTTCTTGAATACGAACACGTGGATAATATTACCCGCGACGACGTGGTGCGGTGCCATAAAAACTTCTTCGCGCCGGGAAATATGCTGGCGGGCGTTGTGGGGCCTGTGGAATTGGATGAGATGAAACAGATCATGGAGAAGAGCTTCGGCGATTGGAGTTACCAGGTCAAGATTCCCTCATATCCGAAGATCAAAGAACCCGTCCACGACTTCAAAGTCGCATTTATCGAGAAATCCAACCTGAACCAGAGCTACATCGCCATCGGCCATTTGGGCCAAAAATTCGATCTGGCTGAACAGGCCAAAATCAAGGTGTTCAACCTGATCATGGCAGGAAGCTTCGACTCCCGCCTGTTCAACCGCGTTCGCACCAAAATGGGATTGACCTATGGCGTGAGCGGCGGTATCGATACCGATTACCTCCGCCCCGGAGTCGCCTCGTTCGGAACATTCACAAAGTCAGGCTCCACATTCGCCGCGGTGAACGCCATCCTCGACGAGATCACTATCATCCGTAAAGAAAAAGTCACCCCAGAAGAACTCAACGGCGCCATCGATTACTTTCTCAATTCCTTTGTCTTCAAATACAGCACTCCGGGAAAAATTCTAAAAAGCGAATTGGTGCGTGAATTTTATGGTTTGCCCAAAGGGTACTCCGAGCAGATTGTGGCGGACATCAAAACGTTGACCGCCGACGATATCCTCAAAGTGGCGCAGGAGTATATGAATCCCGAGAAAATGGTGGTTATGATCCTGGGTAAAGAGAAGGATCTGGACGGCAAACTCACAGACCTGGGGAATGTGAACTATGTCGATATCTCCATCAAACCTCCGGTCCTGAAGGAAAAGATTCCCAAAGCCACCCCCGAGATGTTGAAGAAAGGGCAGGACATCATCGACAGCCTGGCCAAAAAGCAGTATAAAGGCTATAAGTCGATCAAAACCGTCTCCACTGTTTCAGACGCCACCATGGTGGTGCCGCAGGGGACATTCAACCTGGTCATCAAGTCTACCACCCTGTACCCCGACAAGTTCCTCAACGAGATGACAATCATGGGTATGAAGATCGAAACCATCATCGACGGCGACAAAGGCATCATGCGCCAGATGGGCCAGGAGCGGGCGATGGACGCGAAACAGATCAAAGACAATCTGTTCGGCTCCATGTATGACCTGATCAACTCCAAAGGCAAATACAATTTCCAGTATCTCAAAGAGCAAGAGATCGAAGGGAAAAAATACGATGTGATTTATATCTTCGACGCGGAGAAAAACTGGAAAAAGATATTTGTCAATAAAGAGACAGGCCTCATCGATATCGAGGAGAAGCTCTCCAAAATGCCGGGGACCACTGGCGTCGCCCGTGAAATCAATAGTGATTTCAAAGTGGTGAATGGAATCCCCTTCGCCCAGAAAAGCGAGACCTTTGTCGGAGACAAAACAATCATGTCCGTCACCGTCAAAGAGGTGACGGTCAATCCCAAAGTAGATCCGGCAATTTTTACAATAGAAAAAAAAGAATGACAATTGGTAAATACAGGGCGGGACAATTTTCCCGCCCTGACCCTACGCCGTCCAATCCGGCTGAAACCCCGTTTCAGTCTTGACAACAACCCAATTAAATGGTATTTTCTAACATATTATTTCCCCAAAACACTTTATGCGAAAGTGGCGGAATTGGCAGACGCGCTAGACTTAGGATCTAGTTCCGAGAGGAGTGGGGGTTCGAGTCCCCCCTTTCGCACTCTACCTTTCAAGACTTTTCCCAAAAAACATCTAGTGCCGTTGTGACGGCGTTGTGACTAACGATATTTTTTATTTGGAGTTCTCTTAAAAAAAATAAATGATTTTCCTCAGTGAGGCGTATACCTCTATTAAGGAGTAAACATGAAACATTTCAAATTGACATTTGTTTTAGTGATCGTATTGGTAGTAGTGAGCGGATGCGGCTCCTCCGGGCAGGAGGGATTGAAAACCGAAGTCATCGAAGGGGTGACTCATGTGTATAACACGGCGACTCCTTTACGGGGGGAAGTGGTTCTAGATCTGGAAGAGGAGACGCGAATCGACGCGATGGCTGTCGATGAAAGCGACCCTCCGGCCTTTGGACTATATAAGATTGATTCGGAGGGCAATGTCTTTTTGTGCAATCGTTCGCAGCCCCATGTCTATAAATTCGACAAGACCGGTACGTTCGTGACCTCCTTTGCCGAGAAAGGGGAGGGACCCGGTGAATTCCCCCGCTCCATCTATGAATTCCAGGTGACGGAAAATTCGGTGTGGGCGGCCGATTCCCGTAAGATCGTCCGCTTCGATTTGCGGGGCAATTATGTGAGTCAACACATCTTCGAGCGCAACGTCAACCTCCAGGAGATGGTGGATCGCCAGTCGATGATCGGCAATTATTACCTTAACGACCGCACTGAAGAGCGGGTGAGGGTATGCGCCCATATGGATCTGACCGGAAAGGAAATCACGCGATTTATGTCCGACGCGGCCGCCGGCTTCACCCGCATCCGGGTCGAAAACCGTATGTACTCTTTTTTCCATGGCATGATCACCAACGACATACTCCATGCCTTTGACAAGGAGACCCAAGAAACCTATCTCTTTCTCACCAACGAGCCGGTCGTCTATCGCAAAACCCTGGACGGAGACACCAATTTGGTGATTCACCGGCAAATCCAACCGGTCAAGACGACAGAGGCTGACATCGAAGAATTCGAAAAGACCTCGTTCGCCCGCTGGCCCAGAGAATTGCGCCACGCTGTGGCCCGGTCGTTGCCCCCCCATTTTGTTTATCACAACAATATCTATATCATGCCCTCCGGCCATTTTATTCTGCGCAGGATTACCGGCTACCAGAAGTACGAGATGGATGTATTCGACCGCGACGGCCGGTTCATCCACACCATCAAGCCGGGTCCCCTCTATCCCGACTTCTCCCGCACAGGCTTTTTAAACGGAAAACTGGCGGTGTTCCAGGAGGTCCAAGACCGGGATGTCTGTATCCTCTACCGCATCAAAAACCTCCCCCATATTTTCAAGAAATAACAGTTGGCGTAATAGTCATTTTACATTGTTCGAAGCCGGAATAGGGACGGGAGCGAATTTTTCCAGCTCGTAGACGCGGATATTTAGCTGGGAATGATTCTTGTTTTGTTGAAGGACGGACTCGTTGTACGGTAGGAGGGACTCCTGGTCCGGTAGGAAGGACTCCAAGTCCGGGAGGAAGGACTCCTGGTCCGGTAGGGAGGACTCCTGGTCCGGTAGGACGGACTCCCTGTGCGGTAGGAGCGACTCCTCGTGCGGGAGATTGCGGATATTGACAGGGATTTTGTGAAATCCCAGTGGGAGATGATGGTTGAGCGTCAACTCAATCTCGAGCGGCATCTAAAATTTCCGGCATCGAAGCATCGCTTCCGGTTTTTTTAGGTCACCACAGCTCCAGGGAGTGTTCATGTTTCTCTTCCGAATGTTTTATTGCGCTTAGGCATCAAACACAGGCGCGCGTGCGCGCGCCTGTCCCTTGTGGACCCGGTGGCGCAATCATGTTGTTTCGTGAGTTTTATAATCCTGGAGGCTAGCCGTCTATAGTATAGTGGTAATCTTTTCTTTTTAATACGCCTAATTGGGATTGTCTGATGACTTAAGAAGGAGGCCCGGGGAGCCTGAAGGCTTCCCCGGGGTAAATTTTATTTTTTTTGGCAAGTAAAATTTCTTAGGGAAATTCCGTTTTGTGAAGATTGGGTGTTTTGTTGCTTCATAATACTCTCCCAGTTGATTGTCGAATGAGTCCTTTGCTTAAGCTGGCCTCAATGTACTGCTGAGTGAATCTGTGTCCCATTATCTTCACCTCGCTGTAACTTCGGGCATCAAAAAATGCCGTCTATATAGTTATAATGAATTCAAAATGAAATGTCAAATTTTTTTTGATATATTGTGGTTATTTTTTTGAGATGGGGCTTTTTTTTTGGTATTTGACCAGTATTTTAAACATGGCGGGGTAGATGAGAGCTGTGAGTATGGCGGATAGTAGAATCGCCGACGCATTTGATTTGCCGAGGATTTTCATCTCGAGGCCGAAGGTGGCGATGGCCACCAGCAATGTGAGGGGGAAGGCGGTGGCAAATGGCACCAACGCCATCTCGAAGACTGTCAGGCTGGAGAAGTAAAGGATCAGGGACGCCAATACCCTTATCAGGAACACCAGCAATGAGATGACGACGGCAAGAATCAAGACGTCAATACCGAAAAAATCCGTGATATCAAAACGGAGTCCCACTTCTATGAAAAAGATGGGAATCAGGAAACCGTAAGCGAAGCTGCCGATTTTACGCTGGATCGCCTCCCGTCTCTTGAATATCAAACCAAACAACATACCACCGAGAAATGCGCCTACAATTAGCTCGAGGTTCATGAGGCTGGCCAATGCCACAAACACAAATAGGTTGACAAAGGTGGCGCGAATCCCGCTCTCGACAGGATCATCCCCTTTAGCGAAAAAGGAGCGACTGAGGCGGGGAAACCACCAGACCGCCAGGTAGAATAGGCGTCTCAAGATTGTCGCGATGGCGATGAACGCGATGATTTGACCGAGGTGGAATAGGGATTCGTAGGTGACGCCGAACTTGAAATAGAGGATAAAGAGGGTGAGGGAGATAAGACTCACCACTTCCCCGATGCTACCGATAATCAAGAGGGATTGACCGGTGTCCCCATGGGAAAGGCCGCTTTCTTTGAGGACCGGGAAGAGAAGGCCGATGGCCGTTGTAAGGTAGACCAACGCGTAGATTGGGGGTTGATGAAGATATTCGGCGGTTCCGAAGGAAATGACGACAACCAGGAAATACATGCCGAAGTAGAGCGCGAGGTCGCGGCGTGGGGTGATTTTTATCTTCTCGAAATTGATTTCAAGACCTGCCAGATACATTAAGAGAATGAAACCCAATTCGCCGAGGAATTGCAAGATTGGAGTCTTCAGTACCGCTTCCTTGAAGAACACGCCCATGGCAAGACCGAACAGGATCTCGCCAACGGAAGTGGGAAGGTAGAGCTTCCGGCTGATAAAGGGCATAATGAATGCCCCGATGGACATCATGAGCAAGAGGAGCGCTTCGGTATTATTCATTGTTTTCCCCCGCCGGAACCATCAGGGTGGAGAGTTTGCCGTGGCGAGCCACCATGTATGGAACATTGGATTTGAGGATCGAAGGGGGGATTGTGGGATTGAAGGTCATAATCAGCAACTGATCGTGAAAAGATCGGCCGAATTTCAGTGTTTCCAATACCGGATTGCCGCTAAGGAGGCGATAGGATATGGATTCACCCCGAATCCCTTCAAAGTCGGCGGTGATGCTTTCCCGCTTTTTTAACTGCCTCGTTTCATCCACACCGCGCATCTCTTTGGGTAAGGTTGTATATATTGCCTGGAACGGTACTTTTAACAAGCTTGCGATTTCAATGCCGGTATCCAACGCCAGCGCCGGATCCGGCCCGTTGAGGGAAATGACAATGCCTTTGTAGGGGAAGGTGTCGCGGGGCACCAGGAAGGGTTTTCGGGATGATTTGAAGGCAGCCTTGATTTTACAGGGGTGGAACAGCTTTTGACGGGGGGGGACAATCAGCACTCCGGTGTCCAGCTTCAACTGGAATATTTCCCGGAAGACTTCAATGGTGTCGCCCACTTCGAAATTGCGGATATCCGCTCTGATTTTTTGGTTCAATTCTTTCGATAGATTCTTTTTAAAGGGGATCAATTGCAGCCGCTGGGCCTTGAAGCTGTCTTTCCAATACGCGGCTTCGTCCAATACGGATGCGTAGTCCCGGTGTAGGGGGAAGACGATGTCGGTGCCGTATTGCAAGGGGAATTGCGGATTTCCTTTGATTAAAATTTCCGCGACGTTTTCCAACAGATTGGGATCGCCCACCAGAACCACCCGGTCGCCGACCCGGAGGCTGTTGTTACCTGTGGGGATGAGTAGTTTGTTGTCCCGGTAGATGGCGGCGATGTGCCATTGGCTGGGACGTAGATGTTTGAGTTTGCGGCCCACCAGGTGTGATCTCGACAGTACATGCACCTCGAGAAGCTCCCCTTTTCCGAGACCGATGTTGATGGCTTGCCCGACATTTTTATCGAGTTTTTTTCGGATCACCTGGATCCCCAGTTCCACCGGTTTTATCAGTACGGCGTTATAGGGCTGGAATTTTTGATCCAGATCCCCGTCGTCATCATACACCAATACCATGATTGTTTGTTTCAAGCGTAGAACTTCCCGCGCGATCCGGCACACTTCCAAATTGACATCCCGGTCGCGGATGGTGGAGATAATAAACCTCAAATCGCTGATGTCAAGCTTTTTCCAGGTGAGAATACTGCTGACATCTCCGCGCACGTAGCGAGCGGACGGAATCTGGTCTTGCGCTGTCTTGATCCTATCCTCGTTGTGGTCCACCGCTAGAACCTGCCAATCCCTGGAAATGTCGCGGATGAGTTCCCTCTCGAAGTATCCCAGACCCAGTACTAAAATTTTTTGTTTCTTTTGCATCATGATTCGCCTTCCCAGCGGTATAACCGTCGGTCTATTATAACAAAATGAGAGCAATACCACAACAATGCTTGCGGGAAGTAAGGATTTTTGCCATTTTATATAAAGGGCAAATTTGCTATATTTGACTCTTAGAAGTGCGAAAAAGATCTAAATTAAAGCATTTCCTGCTGGAAGCGGGATGTGTAAATATCTCAGGTAAATTTTTATTTGAATTCTTTATGTGCTGAAAATGTCCCGGTTTGGGAATAGCTCCTTTTTCTAGAATTTGAGTGAATGTTTTTCCAGTTTTTTGTTTTCCCTGGATATATGTCTTCGGGGATATCGCGGCATAGTAAAAATAATTACCTCTGTTGGAATCGTGGCGAAAATCTCTCTCTCTCATCTCATGTTTTTTGTAAGAAAAGAGGAAACAATATTTTAGGAGAAAATATATGAAAAAATCGGCGCTTTTCGAGAAAAGAAAAAAAGCCAGAGAGCTAAAAAAGAAGGGTTGGAGCAATTTGAAAATTGCCAGATACCTGGTGGCGAACAAAGACAGCATCAAAAAATGGCTGGAAATGGACGAGGAGGACTTGAGATCCGACCGTCGCGGTTGCCGCCCGGATGCGAGGACCAAGTATGGGGAACTGGAACGGGAGAGGGTTATGGAAATCCGTCGCCAACTGGTCAATGAATCCGGCGCCCGCAAGGGGTCGCGGCATATTAAGGAACGCTACCTACAGGTTTATGGAGATGAGATCTCTGAGTGGTTTATCAACAAGACCATCCGGCAGCATCGCGACCGGAAGCGCGAGCCCTCAGACGTGAGAAGCCGGTTGTCTTCTTATAAGCTCCCAGCCCGTTTTCACAAGGGCAAGGTGGTGATGAGCCTGGAATTCCTCGGCCTGTGCCGTTTGAAAAATTCTGGAGATTCTTCGTATTATCTGGCATGCAAATATCTTGAGCCGTTTTGTTTGGGAGTGGTGAGCAAGGTGTTGGGGAGGTCGTGTGATGAGGTGGTCCGGGTATTGCGGTATACATGGGGGCGGTATCGGATACCGGATTTTGTCAAAATGCCTTATAACAGAGCTTTTGGCGTGAATTTCGGGCACGATCGGTGCGTAGGGAGCCTCACGCTCTTTTTATTGAACCTCGGCATCATCCCCTTTTATGTTCCTGTGGAGCGAAATTTTGAAAATGTGGATCTCTTTGATGGGGAGAAGATTTTCTCGGCGGAATTCTCCAACCGCCTGGCAATCGGCAATAAACAGTGCAATGGGTATAAGATTGAGAGCTTTTATATGGAATATAGCGGTAATCAGGATATATTCCCGGGTGAAACGAAGCAAAAAATAAAGTTCCCCCACAGTTTGCTTGCGGAGGAATTAATCAAGAACCGTAATGTGAAAGATTTTCCCAATCCCTTTATTTATTTTATCCAAATCGCCAGGGGGCCGGCGGGGATGCTTCGGGTGCTATCTTACGACATTGAATTAGACCGAGCATACATCGGTCAGCCACTGTTTTGCAAGTTGGATCTAAAAAAAAAAGAACTTTTAATATACTCGAATCACAATAAGAATTATTTTTCACTCATAAAAAAAATCGAGTTTTGGGTCCGGAATCTCAATTTTGGGTAGGGTCGGGTATGTTCCGATTTTTAACCCAAAAAATTTTTTTAATTAACAAAAAATGATTAAATGAGCGAAGGAACACGCGCTAAATATTCGCCGACGGCAGGGGCGCGGTGTTGCCGGCTCTGTTGTTTTTTCCCCGTGAAATCTTTTAAATAGGGTGGTTTGAAAAAGATATGCACGGGTTGTCCGGGTAATTATTTTTACTATTCATCGGAGGAGTGTTATCTGATAGTTTAGTTTCAGGAAGCCCAGGGATTTGAGCGCAATCAACTCCACCCGTTTTCCTGAATTTTCTCGAAAAAATAGTTGAGAGCAAATGGCGGTAGCTTACTTTAAAAAGAATTCTCTTGCTGGGCTTAAGGCCGGGGATTATATCATCCGTGAAAAAATATACCGGGAATCCGGAGCGCTATATTTTTCTTAAAAAAAATGAGTAATAATATAAATTCTTAGAAATAAGGACATTAAAATGGATCTAAAAAAAAGGGATTTTATCGGCTTAATGGATTTTACCAGGGAAGAATTGGAAGGAATCCTTCAATTGGCCGAAGACATCAAGAGCGGCAAAAAGAATATGGATAGTCGGTTAGCCAATAAGTACATCGGGCTTTTATTCAGTGTCGCCTCAACCCGTACCAGAATTTCCTTCCAGGTTGGCGCCCGGCAGATGGGTGGGCAGGCGGAATTTTTGAGCTCAAAGGATTTGCAGTTGGTTTATCATGAGAGCTTGATCGATACGGCTGCGGTTATGAACCGCTATCTAGACGGCCTGGTGGTCAGGATGTATGATATGACGCAATACGGGAAAGGCCGGGAAGCGCTTAATCTGTTGGCGGAGTACGCCGACATCCCCATCATCAACGCACTTGACGATAAAGACCATCCGTGTCAGGTGATGGGTGATATTTTGACCATAAAAGAAAAATTCGGAGAGGATTACAAGAAGAAAAAACTCGTTTTCTCGTGGGGATACTCCTTCCGGCAGAAATCACCAGGCGTTCCGCATTCTATGATGGTGGCGGGCTCACTTTTAGGGATGGATATGACGTTTGCGTACCCAGAGGGTTTTGATATGGACGAAGAGTACGTGGCGTTTGCGAAAGACTCTGTGCGGGCGTCCGGCGGGAGGCTGGAAATCTCGCATGATTTGGATGAAGCGGTCGAGGATGCGGATATCATTTATGTGAAAAGCTGGAAGGGATTGTATATGGACAGCGATGAAGAGAAAAGACGGCGTGAAGAGATCAGGGATAAGTGGTGTGTTACATCCGAACACTTTAAACGGGCAAATCCAGGCGCTGTGTTTATGAATTGCCTTCCCATTATCCGGGGCGAGCAAGCCACAGCGGATGTGATTGATGGAAAACAATCGATTATCTACGATGAAGCGGAGAACCGGCTCCATATCCAAAAAGCCATAATGGCGGCGGTAATCTAATTAAAGTTTTTATTTCACACTTTAATTATTTCGCGTAGCATTGTATAATAATACTTTTGAATGAGTGTGTAGGAAAAATATTCAAAACCTTGTCTTTGGAGTGTGAGTTATGATCAAACATTATTTAAAAATCCTGCTTCGTAATTCCCGGCGTAATAAACTATCGACATTTATCAATGTTTTGAGTATCGCGGTGGGATTGTCTGTCAGTTTAATGATCTTGTTGTATGTGATGTCTGAAAACAATTACGACAGTTTTCACAAAAACGCCGATAGGATTTACAGGGTAAGGACGGAGTGCTACACCAATGAAAAATTGGAATATCGATTGGCTTGTGCTCCTTGCCCGATGGGACCGGCAATGAAAAAGGATTTTCCCGGAATCAAGGAATTTGCCCGGTTGAGACATGGATTCGATGATATTCTCAGGTGCGGCGATCTAATTTTTACGGTACCCAAGAGCTATTCCGCCGACGCTTCTTTTATGACAATGTTTTCTTTCGACATGGTTGAAGGGGACAGGGAAACGGCGTTGGCTGAACCGAATAGCGCGATTCTGTCGCGATCATTCGCCAGGAAGTTTTTTGGAGACCAGGATCCCGTCGGTAAGACGCTGGTGTCTGAAGTGACTCGCGCCAATTTTAAAATAACCGGAATTTTCGAAGATTTGCCTGAAAATTCCCATATAAAATTCGACATGCTGAAATCCATTCACCGGGTGGAGAACGATCCGGGGTGGAAAAATAATTGGGATGATCCCCTTTTTGTCACGTACCTCTTGCTCGACCCTCAGACCAACCCGCTTGACATAGAGGGTAAGCTGCCGGGTTTTATAACGAATTACGCTAAAATGGAGCCTAATAGCCGCGTTGATTATTTTCTTCAACCTTTGAGGGATATTTACCTTACCTCTGAAGGATTTATGTGGGAAACCGATAAACGGGGCAATACTCAAACCCTCTATTTCTTTTCATTGATCGCCTTGTTCATTTTGCTGATCGCCTGGGTGAATTACATCAACCTCTCAACCGCGAAGTCGGTCGAAAGAGCCAAAGAGACAGGGTTACGAAAAGTTGTCGGCGCGGTGCGGAAACAATTGGTCGGTCAATTTTTGCTGGAATCTTTCATGCTGAATTTAATCGGGATCCTGGGAGCGCTGGTAATTGTCATAGTGGTGTTGCCGAATGTGAATCAGGCTTTTGGCCTCTCGCTGTCCCTATCGTTGCTCTGGCAATCCAATTATTGGCTGATAGCGCTAGCGGTGTTTTTGATCGGCACACTCCTATCGGGGTTATATCCCGCGTTTGTCCTCTCATCGTTTAAACCGGCGACTGTTATCAAGGGAACTTCGAGATATGGGAGCCAAACCGCCGGCGGCGCGATCCTCAGAAAAGCGTTGGTGGTATTCCAGTTCATTGCCTGTCTGTTGCTGGTTGCCGGGACTATAACCGTGTACAAACAGATTTCCTTTATGAAAAATCAGGACCTGGGTATGAGTATCGACAATATTCTCCTGGTCTCGGAACCGATGTTCCCGTCCAATCAATACGCTAGTTTCCGGCAAAAAGGCAAGGTCTTTACCGATGAACTGGTAAAACATCCGGGAATATCGGTAGGCACCCTATCGAACTATCCCGGTCAGGAATATCAATCCACATGGACCATTCGCCGGCAGGGAAGCTCAGATTCCCAAAAGGTCAAAGGAGCGTGGATCGATTCCAACTTCTTCGACACCTACCAGATCGAGCTTTTGGTTGGAAGGAATTTTTCTCCCAATGAAGAGAGCGAAAGAAACTCCATCATCCTCAATGAGGAAGCGGTGAAGCTGCTTGGGTTTAGCAGCCCCGAGGAGGCCATCGGGCAGCAATTGGAGGCTTCCGGCAAAAAGAGGATTGTGGCTGTGGCAAAGAATTATCACCAGGTATCCCTTAAGGAAAAGATCGGTCCCGCATGCTTTAAGATTCCCGATCATGGACGGATTTTGTATTTTTCTTTCAAAGTGGATCCCAATCAAATAAACGATATCATTCCATATATTAAATCCAAATACACGGAGTTGTTCCCCGGAAGTCCGTTCGATTACAAATTTTTGGATGAATATTATGATCGCCAGTATGTGGCTGAGAGGCAATTCGGCTGGCTGTTCGGCATATTTTCCCTGTTCGCGGTTTTGGTAGCTTGCCTGGGATTGTATGGTCTCACAACCCATTTGACATTGCAACGAAGACGGGAAATTGGAATCCGCAAGGTGATGGGAGCTACAATCCCCAATGTGATGGGACTGTTTTTCAAGGATTCGGTCAAATTGATATCGCTCGCTACCGTGGTGGCGCTTCCAGTGGGATATTATTTGTTCAGCGATTGGCTCGCCAATTACGCCTACCGTCTAAATATCGGTTGGTGGTTCGTTATTTTACCATTGTTGGTTATAGTGCCAATCGTATTTCTCACAATTATCTACCATGTGTTAAAGGTCGCTCTTACCAACCCCGCGGGGACGTTGAGATACGAATAACTCTGATTATAACTTTTTAAATCCTAATGAAAGAAAGCTTTCGAAATTCCAGGCATAAGTCCAGAATATTTTCGCTCTAACCGCCCGGGGCATTTGCTCCGGTTTCGAATCCGGCGAACGATCCTCATTTTAGAAGGTTCTCTAAATGAATAATGTGACAAAAAAACGTAATATTGAAGATGTTTATCCCATGACTCCTCTTCAGCAAGGGATGTATTTCCATGCGATGTATCATAAGGATAGCTCCGCGTATTTTATGCAGACATCGTATCGGGTCTCGGGGGAGTGGGACCTGGAGTGCATCGAGTTCGGTCTTTCAGAATTGGTGAAACGGCATGATATTTTGCGAACCGTTTTTGTGCACAAAAATGTGAAAACTCCGTTGCAGATTGTATTGCAGCGGCAAACAAGCGGTTTTTGTTTTATAGATATGCGGAAGAAGGTGACTGCGGGGAATAGTGAAGAGGTTGTCGCAGATTTTAGAAAGCAGGATCTGGAACGCTCGTTCGATCTGGAAAAAGGGCCTTTGCTCAGGTTGACTGTCTTGCGGTTACAAGACTCGCACTATGAATTCGTCTGGAGTAATCATCATATATTGATGGATGGTTGGTGTTCCGCCGCCTTGATTGCGGAATTCATGGAAATTTATGAATGTTTGAGAGTCGGTTCCCCGTTGCGTCTTCCCCCTCCGGTTCCTTTCAAGAGATATATTCAGTGGTTGGGAGCGCAACACCTCGCTGATTCCCAAAACCATTGGCAAGCTCTTTTATCCGGTTATGAGGGGTTGACCGGTTTGCCCGCCGATTGGAAACGGTCGCCGGGGGATGAAGAGAATTTTGAAGCGTGTGAATATTCTATTGAATTGTCGGAGCAATGCGATCGGGATATGAAAGCGGTAACCGGGCGTTTTCATGTCACAGCCAATACGATTTTGCAGGCGGCCTGGGGCATTTTGCTTGGAAAATACAATCACGCCCGCGATGTGGTTTTCGGAGCCGTGGAGTCGGTGCGGCCCGCTTCAATTAAAGGGATAGAGCGGATGATGGGGCTTTTTATCAATACGATTCCGGTTCGAGTTGAATGCCCGGGGCAAATGACCGTGGAGCGCCTCCTGGCCTTGACACAGGAACGCTCGATTGCCGGGAAACCCTACAATCATTTTCCCCTGGCCCAAATCCAATCGGAGTTCCTCCGGCAACCGTCGCTACTTGATCACATCCTGGTATTTGAAAATTATCCTGTGGATCAAAACATCGACCGGTTTTTGCCGGGCAGGGCCACTGAATCCGGTTCCACTGATTATAAAATAGAAGCCATCACTCTATTCGGCCACACCAATTATGATTTCAGCATCGTAGCCGTACCTTCCAGGAGTCTAACGTTGACATTTAAGTATAATGACCGGGTGTATTCCGGCGCCGTCATTCAATTGGTGGCCGGTCATCTGCTCAACGTGTTGGGGCATATGGTGGAAGACCCATTTCGCTCTATCGAGGAATTGGAAATTCTGTCCGACGCTGAGAAGCACGCGATATTATTTGAATGCAATGATTGTGATGACGGCGCTCTGCCTCAAATGGGTATTTTTACGATATTCCAACAGCAGGCGGAGTGTTTTCCCAACCGGATCGCGGTGGTATATAGGAATTATTCGATTACTTATTCCTCCCTGGAGGCGTGTTCGTCGAGTCTGGCAAGCCGGTTGCGGGGATACGGCGTTGGGGAGGATGTCATTGCCGGTATATTGGCTGAACCGTCGTTAAACATGATTGTCTCTCTCCTGGGAGTACTTGCCGCCGGCGGCGCTTTTTTACCGATGGACGGTCGCTTCCCCACCAGTCGTGTCGAAGCGTTACTTTCTGATTGCGGGGCTCCTGTATTGTTATCCGATGGGATAAACAGAAATCCTTCCGGTTTTAGGGGGGAGCTTATCGATATTTCCAGCCCCCATTGCTTTGGAAATCAGGAGGAGGCTGTCGCGCCTTTGACCGGCGGTAGACAATTGGCGTATGTGATTTCCACCTCCGGCACCACCGGCAAACCCAAAGGGGTGATGATCACTCATGGTAATCTGGTCAATTATGTCTCGTGGTTTTCCAAAACAGCGGACATTTCCTCCAACGACAGATCGGCGCTCTTATCGTCATATGCCTATGATTTGGGTTATACGAGCCTGTTTACGACACTCCTGGGCGGCGGGCAACTCCATATTCTCGACAATGATTCTATTCTTTCCCCCCGTCGTGTATTGCGGTATATAGAGTTACAGAGACTCAGTTTTTTAAAAATGACTCCCTCTTTATTGTCTGTATTGGTGGTGGAACCTGAGTTTCAAAGAGTTTCTCTAGCGCGGCTCAGGGTGTTGGCGCTTGGTGGAGAAGCGATCAAGCCCCGCGATGTGGCGTTATTTCATCAGCATGCTCCCTGGGTAAACGTTATGAATCACTATGGACCCGCCGAATCGTGCATCGGAGCGGTGGCCCAATGGATCGATTTTCAGCGGTTCGATAGCTATATGAGCAGGCCGACTATCGGCAAGCCGGTGACAAATGTGGAGGCCCGGATATTCGATCTCGACAAACACGATGTTCCTGTGGGGGTGGCCGGTGAGTTGTATTTGTCCGGCGCCGGGCTCGGCAGGGGATATGTAAACGCGCCGGAATTGACGGCGGAGCGGTTTATCCAGACGGCGGGGAATGGACGGCAACGGATATACAAAACCGGCGATCTGGCCCGCAGGCTCGAGGATGGTACGATCGAGTTCCTTGGCCGGGTAGACCGTCAATTGAAGATCCGGGGCTTCAGGGTTGAGTGTGGCGAAATCGAACATGCGCTCAAGGGTCATCCGGGGATTTCCGCGGCGGTGGTCGTTCCCCGTCACAATAGCAAGGGAGAAACAGTTCTCTGCGCATATTTTGTCGGGAAGTCTACGGGGGGCGGAGACGAAATCCGTGATTATTTACATGAGCGCCTCCCGGACTATATGGTTCCCTCATACTTTTGCCTATTGGATGAAATTCCTCTGACCAAAAACCGTAAGTTGGATCACGATGCGTTGCCGGATCCGGCGGAGTTCGGAGAGGCCGGTATTGATTTTGAATCGCCTCTCGATGGGACCGAATGTGTGTTGGCTGGAATCTGGCGGGATGTATTGGGGAAGGAAAAAATCTCCGCTCTGGATAATTTCTTCCAATGCGGCGGCCACTCGCTAAACGCCATCTCCCTGGCATCCAGGATTCATAAAGAATTCAAAAAAGAGCTTACTTTGAAAGGAATATTCGCGAATCCGGTTTTGAGGCAGATGGCGCGTCTCATTGACGGCACAAGCAAATCTAAGGAAAAGGTTCTCCCAAAAGCCGGGATAAAGGATTTTTTCAGCGCCTCTTCAGCCCAAAGGCGTATATTCATGCTCGAGCAGATGGAAGGGATCGGCGCTTCTTATCATATGTCTCAATTTTTTCTGATTGAAGGGGAACTGGATATTGAGCGGGTGAAATGGGCCTTCAAGGAAATTCTAGGCCGACACGGCAGCCTCCGCACTTCGTTTGGGATCGAAGATACAATTCTAAGGCAGGTGCATCATCACGTGCCGTTGCCATTTGATTATTATGAGGAGCCGGATCTTCATTGTCTGGGAGAGCTGTTTCTCCGGCCTTTTGATTTGTCCAGCGCCCCCCTTGTCCGGTTTGGAGTTGGAAAGCTCGCCGACCGTCGTTTTGTTTTAATGGTGGATATGCATCACATTATTTCCGACGGAATCTCTAATTCTATCATTATTGAAGAGTTTATGCATTATTATTGCGGAGAAGAACCGCTGCTTCCGGTCCATAGTTATCAGGATTTCGCCTTCTGGCAAGATCAACGTTTGAAAAATGGAGAATTGGATTCCCAGAGAGAGTTTTGGCTAGATTCCCTGGGGGGTGAGCTTCCATCATTGAACCTTCCGGCGGACTTCCCGCGGCCTTCAATTCAGAGTTTTTCCGGCGCCACAATAAAAAAGAAATTGAATCGCCCGTTGGCCAACCGGTTGAAACAGTTGGCGGCAGATAAAAACGCCTCCCTGTACATGATCCTTTTGGCGGCCTATACGGTTCTCCTGGGGCGTTATAGCAACCAGGAGGACGTGTTGGTGGGCACAGTTGTGGCGGGACGGCCCCACCGGTGCTTTAACGATGTTGTGGGGCTATTCGCCAATACTCTCGCGCTGCGGTATTTCCCCCTCAATTCCCAAACTATATCCCAATTCCTGGAAATCACCCGGCAAACGACATTGGACGCGTTCACAAATCAGGATTATCCTTTCGAAGAATTGGTCGGTCAGCTCGACCTGGAGAGGGATTGGGGCCGGAATCCCTTATTCGCGACTTTGTTTATCAATCAAAATATGGAGCGAAAGGAGTTGCAATTGCCCGGCCTCGAGGTCTCGCCTCTGGAATTGGATAATGTCACGTCCAAGTTTGATCTAAGCGTTTTTGTGATGGAGCGCGGCGAAGATATTGAATTCCATCTGGAGTATTGCACCGGGTTGTTCCGGCCCCGGACGATCGAGCGGTTATGGGAACACTATACGCAGATCTTGACCTGTCTTCCCGATCAACTGTCCCGTCGCGTCGGCGATTTAGACATGATGACCGACAGGGAGCGAGGATTGGCGCTATCGGAATTCAACGATACCGGCGCCGAATTTCCCGCTGACGCCACCATTGACGAGTTGTTCGTTGAAATGGCTCTTCAGCAAGGGGATAAGCAGGCGATTTTTCATCAGGATTGTCAGATGACATACCGGGAATTGAATGTTCGCTCCGGGAAAATCGCCGCTGTATTGAGAGAAGCGGGAGGCCGGCCGGGAAATATTGTCGCGCTGTTGATGGAACGCGGTATTCCGGCGGTCATCGGTATTTTGGGTATATTGAAATCCCGCCAGGCCTATCTTCCGATTGAACCGTCCTTCCCCCGGAAACGCAAGCAGTTGATGGTAAACGATTGTGGGGCGCGGGTCGTTCTTACTGTCTCCCAATTGATGGGGCAAGCGACTACGCTTTTGGAGGCTGGCGCTGCGAAAGAAGTTTATTTACTGGACGACGAGAACGCCAATTCTCCCCAAATGCATCGAGGGCAGACCTGCGGCTCATCCAGCGATCCGGCTTATGTGATGTACACCTCAGGCTCTACCGGATACCCCAAAGGAGTATTGGTGGAACATCGCAGCGTGGTGAGATTGGTCAAGAACACGAATTTTATACCATTTCATTCGAATGACCGGATTTTACAAACCGGGCCGTTGGCGTTCGACGCATCGACATTTGAGATTTGGGGGCCCTTACTCAATGGGTTGATCTATTGTGCGCTGCCCAAAGAGTCCGTGTTATCGCCCTTTGAATTGAAGGCGGCGATTCTCCGTTATAGAATTACGACCATGTGGATGACCTCTCCGTTATTCAATCAACACATGAATACCGATCCCGGTATATTCGCCCCCCTTCACACTCTTTTGGTGGGTGGAGACGCGCTTTCTCTTCCCCATATCAACCAACTGGTGTCTCTGTATCCGGAGCTTCGGGTCGTGAACGGATATGGGCCTACGGAAAACACCACGTTTTCCACTACTTACACGATCGAAGGGACTCATGACGGCGGCATTCCTATCGGTAAACCGGTCGCCAATTCCACGTGCTATGTGTTGAATGCTATGAGACGCCCGCAGGGGATCGGAGTGATTGGAGAACTGTGTGTCGGCGGATACGGCGTCTCCCGCGGTTATATCAACGATCCCCACATGACATCCCGAAAGTATTTTGATATTCCCGAACTTCCGGGGGAGCGGTTGTATGCCACCGGCGATATTGTCCGCTGGAATGAAGAGGGGTTACTCGACTATTTGGGCCGGAAAGACCAACAGTTGAAAGTGCGGGGGAATCGTGTGGAAATTGGAGAGATCGAGAAGCATATCTTGAGGATCGGCGCAGTCAAGAATGCGGTGGTATCGGTCCGTTCCCAGGTGAATGACAACAAAGACTTGATTGCCTATATTGTGGCGCGGGATGCCGAGTCAACCGTCGATAGCGAAGCATTGGCGGACCGGCTGGCGGAGAGTTTGCCGGAATACATGATTCCCGCTTATTTTGTTCAGATAAGGGAAATCCCACTCAATGACAATGGCAAGGTTGATTATAGCCAATTGCCGGAGCCGGCGCAGGCGATTCGGGAATCCAACACACCGCCGCGGGATGAGTGGGAGAAAAAACTGGCGGCGTTGTGGATCGAAATTTTAGACCTCCCCGGCCACGAACTGGATATTGACGACAATTTTTTCCGGCTCGGCGGTCATTCATTGAAAGCGACATTGTTGGTGGCCAGAATTCATAAAGAGTTCGATGTGAAGGTTCCGCTTGTGGAGGTTTTTCGCGCTCCATCAATCCGGAAATTGTCGGATTTTATCCACAACGCGGCGGCGGCTAAATTCGAAGCCATCAGGCCTGCGGGCCCGAAGGAGCGCTACCGGCTATCGTCGGCACAGAAACGTCTCTATTTTTTTCAACAAATGGAACCCTCCAGCACCGCGTACAATCTTCCGCAGATTCTATGGATGATAGGGCCTCTTGATATGGACCGCCTGAGGGAAACATTTCAGCGGTTGGCGAGCCGTCACGAGGGACTGAGAACATCGTTCGAAGTTGTGGATGGCGATGCCGCGCAAGTGATCCACGAGAATCTCGGCTTGAATGTGGAATACCTGGAATTGACCTCTGAGGAAGCGGATGAATCGGTCCGTCAATTTGTTCGCCCCTTTGATTTGACACAAGCTCCTCTGATGAGGGTGCGGGTGGCGGCCATAGGAGCCGAGCGCAACATTCTAATGGTCGATATGCATCACATTGTGTCGGATGGTTTGTCCAATGCCATATTGGTGCGGGAATTCATGGCTCTTTATGATGGCAAACCATTGCCGCGGTTGCGCTTGCAATACCGGGACTATGCCGAATGGCAGGCGGATTTTCTCGATTCCGAGGATATGGCCGAACAGGAGAAATTCTGGCTTGCAAAATTCCGCGACGCCGAACCTTACCTGGATCTACCGTTTGATAGCGATGGCCGGGGAGTCCAGGAATTTACCGGTGAAAATGTAGCGGCGGATATCGGCGAGGCCACAGCCTGTCGCGTCGATGAGTTGGCAAGCGCCTATGGCGCCACTCAATTCGTTGTTTTGTTGGCTGTCTGCAATATCCTCGCGGCCCGCTACACCCGCCAGGAAGACATCACTATCGGAGTTCCGATCGCCGGTCGTAAGCACGCGGATTTGGAGAATATTATCGGGATGTTTGTCAATATGTTGCCCATAAGAAATCACTACTCCCCGGATTTGGACTTCGGGGGTTTTGTATCGGACGTCAACCGGAGTTTTGTCGAGGCGATGGATAATCAAGAGTATCAATTCGATGTGTTGGTGGATCGTTTGAATTATAAACGGAAAGGGGGACGGAATCCCCTGTCGGATTTGGTGTTCGCCCTCGACAGCATCGAAGTCGCCCCGCTACAGATGGAGCGGCTCCGTTTCGAGCCCTATGGGTATGAGCATGCCACGTCCAAGCGGGCCCTCCGTTTGGGCGCGTTCATCGCCGATCATAGTATTCGGATGACTCTTACTTATGCCACCTCCTTGTTCAAGTATTCCACTGCCAAAACAATGATGGATAATTATCTGGATTTGGTGAGGCAGGTGACGGAGAACCCCGGCGCGCGTCTTGGTGAATTGAGGATCCGGCACGGCTTGATCGACGTGGATGGCGTTGTGCGGCAGGATGATGGAAAAGATTTTGATTTTTAAATAGAAAACTAAGCAGTGTGAGGAAACGAATGAAGGCTACCAAAAAAGTTTTGTTGGGACTGATGCCCTATTGGGATCCGTTGATTCCCCCGGTCGGTATTGCGACATTGAAAGGCTATGTGGAGCCCCATGGATTTGATGTGAGCATCTGTGACCTGATCGTGGAAAAAGTGTTTCAGGACCTATACAACAGCTATTTCACCTTGATGAAAGACGTTGTTCCTGTGGACAACCGGGGAAATTTCTACAATATGGGCCATAATGTACTGCAAGATCATATGATGGCCCATATTAACAAAACCAATGACAAAGATTATATTGAGCTGGTTCGAATGATGATCGCGTGCGAATTTTCAGTTCAGGTGGAAGAGGCGCGGATACTGGAATTGAACGCTATAATCATGGATATTTTTGAAAATCTGGAAAATCGGATATCCGCCATTCTCGATAAAGAAGCCCCCGACGTTCTGGGGTTGACCTGTTACAAGGGGACTTTGCCGGCCTCTCTTTTTGCCTTCCGTTTGGCGAAGAAGAGATATCCGGGCATTTTAAATGTGATGGGGGGCAGTGTGTTTTCCACCACCCTGACTGTGGATTCCCCTAATTACCAAATGATCCTGGATGAAACAGAATCTTATATCGATAAGATTATCATTGGCGAGGGGGAAATTCTATTCCTGAAGTTGCTCAAGGGGGAATTGCCCCGGGACCGTCGGGTCTTCTCTGTCCGGGAGATGGGGGAGCCGGGGTTGGATTTGAAGGATGCGGCAATGCCGGATTATTCCCAGGTGGATGTGAAGCTCTATCCGTATATGGCTTATACCGGATCGGTCAGTTGCCCATTTAACTGCAGTTTTTGTAACTCGAAAATCTATTGGGGAAAGTACAGAAAAAAAGAGGGGCTGCAAATGGTTCGGGAAATGAAGTATTTGTATGAAACCTACGGCAATCAATTGTTCTACCTCTCCGACTCATTGCTCAATCCTGTGATCGACGATTTGGCCCGGAGATTCTCAGAGGATGACATTTCCCTATACTATGACGGCTTTCATCGGGTGGACGACGCCACTAGCAATGTGGAGAACACACTGAGGTGGAGACGAGGCGGTTTGTACCGGGTGCGCATGGGGGTCGAAAGCGGTTCTGAGCATGTATTGCACCTTATGGGCAAAAAGATTAGCCTGGACCAAACCCGCGCGTGTCTGTCCGCTTTGGCGTATGCGGGTATCAAGACAACCACATACTGGGTCATCGGACACCCTGGAGAGACGGAAGAGGATTTTCAACAAACCCTCGATCTGGTTAGAGAATTGAAAAATGATATTTATCAGGCTGAACCGACTCCGTTGGAGTATGTTTATTCGGGGCAAGCAAGTTCCGATGATTGGAAAGAGAAGCGAAAGATGGCGTACCCCGAAAAATTGTCCCGGGACATGTTGATCTCGTACAATTGGGTGCTGGACTGCGATCCCTCCCGCGATGCGGTGCTTGAGAGAATTTGCCGATTCGACCGTCAGTGCCGGGAATTGGGTATTCCAAATCCTTACTCCTTACAGGAGCACTACGAAGCGGACGAGCGTTGGGCGCGACTCCACAAAAACGCCGTTCCTTCTCTACTGAAATTCTACAACCGTGAAACCTATATTGACGAGAATAAAAATATCAACGTTGTTTCCCTCGCGGATAACGCCAGGGAGGATGACGGTGATTTTTGTTTTTAAAGGAAGCTCAGATGACAGATGTTAAACGAACCTCAGATGTAGCGATCGCCGCCAGCCAATCCATTCGGGAACGGAACTATTGGCTGGAAAAATTATCCGGCGATCTAAAAAAGACTGGATTTAAAGGTGATTGGCGGTCGCAAGGCGCGATCAGGCGAAAGGCCGGGACATTGAATCGATCCCTTTCGATTCCGCTGTCGCAGCGGCTTCTCAAAGTATCGAACGAATCGGATTCCCGGCTTCATATGATTCTGACCGCCGGCGCGGTGTTGTTGCTGTACAAATTTTCGGGACACCGGGACATCATTGTCGGCACGACAATCGACAAGCTGGAAGTCGAAGGGAAATTTGTCAATACCATCCTGGCGTTGCGGACAACGCCCGCGGCCCGGATAACCTTCAAGGAATTACTATTGCAAGTGAAGGCCTCGATCAACGAAGCCATCGAGCACCAGAACTATCCGGTGGAGTCGTTGCTGAATGATTTGAATCTGCCGTTCTCCACAGAGGATTTCCCTCTGTTCGATGTGGCGGTGATTCTGGAAAATATTCAGTCCCGCCACTATCTAGAACCTGTCACGCCCGGGGTTGTCTTTTGTTTTAACCGGTCAGGCCGGGAGATTGATCTTCGTATTGAATATAACTCCGGCGTTTATGAAGACGGTTTTATTCAAAGGTTGGCCGTTTATTATAACCGCGTACTTGAACATGCTCTGGCGGATGTGGACGTAAGCCTGGAAGCTATTCCATTGCTCTCGTCTGAAGAAAAAAAAGAACTTCTAGAGGATTTTAACGATACCTACAGGGACTATCCCCTGGAATCGTCATTGCATGGACTGTTCGAGCGGCAGGCTCGAAAAACTCCGCAATTGGCGGCAGTGGTTTATGGAGACACCTCGCTGACGTTCAGTCAATTGGACCGGGAGGCGGGACGTTGCGCTTCCCTTCTTCGCTCCAGAGGTGTGACTCCGGGGATGGTGGTGGCTTTGCTGGTTGAGCGTTCATGGAAGATGGTGGTCGGTATGTTAGGTATTTTGAAAGCCGGCGCCGCTTATTTGCCTCTGGATTATTCCATTCCCCAGGCCCGCAACCGCTTTATTGTGGAGGATGCGGGAATCTCGCTGCTGATTGGCGAAAAGCATCTAACCGCCGCCTGCGAAGAGATATTCGAATATTTGGGAGAGGAGAATATTGTTTGGCTCGATCAACGGGTGGAGTCCGGTGACAAGGACCTCGATTCCCATGCCGGCGACAGTCGCGATCGCGCGTATGTGATTTACACCTCCGGCACCTCCGGGCAGCCCAAAGGGGTGGTGGTGGAACATCGCAATGTGGTGAATTTCATCTACGGTTTGAACGATACCGTTTATAGCTTGTACGAAAGCCCGTCGCGTCTGGCTTTGGTATCTTCCTTTGTCTTCGACGCGTCGGTGCAGCAAACCTTCGGCGCGTTCCTACTAGGGCATACGCTGGTCATCGTGCCGGAAGACGTAAGGGCCGACGGGGCCCGGTTGCTGGAGTTTTACCGGGAACACAATATAGACATCTCCGATGGAACGCCAACCCATCTCAATCTCTTGTTACAGGCAATGGACCGGCGGCAGAGCGATCATTGCATCAAGCATTTCATCATCGGTGGAGAGGTTCTGTCCAGGGAGACGGTGGAAGAGTTTTACAATGGTTTTGACGGCCATACACCGATTGTCACGAATGTGTACGGTCCCACCGAATGTTGCGTCAACGCTACCTCGTTTAAAATAGATCCCGGTGATTTAGGGTCGCTTTCCACGATACCGATTGGAGCTCCCAGTCCCAACTACCGAATTTACATCGTCAATCCTCTGGGGGAGTTGGCTCCCGTGGGGGTCGCCGGCGAACTTTGTATCGGCGGAGAAGGTGTGGCTCGCGGTTATCTGGGGCGCGAGGCATTGACAACTGAAAAATTTGTGAACCTTCCATTTGACGGCGGCCAACGGGTGTATAAAACAGGCGATTTGGCGGCCTGGAATCCTGATGGAACTCTGGATTTTATTGGCCGGCGGGATTTCCAGATCAAATTGAGGGGATATCGTATCGAACTGGAGGAGATCGAAAACCGGTTGCGCCGGCAGGATGGAGTGAAAGCGGCGGTTGTGACATTGTACGAGGATGCCACCGGCGATAGGCAATTGGCCGGCTATTTGGTGACGGATGAAGACCTCGATATTCAGGATTTGCGGAAACGGTTGTCGGTCGATTTGCCGGATTACATGGTGCCCTCGATAATGATGAAGATCGATCGTATTCCCATGACATCCAGCGGCAAAGTGAATCGAAACGGTTTGCCCGAACCGAAATTTGAATCCCATGATACCTATTGCCCCCCTGGAAATGACATTGAACGAAAGCTGGCGGATGTGTGGGCGGAGGTCTTGGGCATAGATAGCGATACCATCGGGATCGACGCCGATTTTTTCGAATATGGGGGGCATTCTCTTCGCGCCACAATCTTAGTCTCTATGATTCATAAGGCGTTCGATGTGCAGGTGCCTCTGGCGGAAATATTCCGGCTTCCCACCATCCGCGAGCAAGGTGCGTATATCGCGGCGGCGGCGGAGACTCATTTTTACTCTATTGAGCCGGCTCCCCGGAAGGAATATTACACACTTTCGCCCGGCCAAAAAAGGCTTTATATTCTTCACCAAATGGATCAGGATCATACCAATTACAATACCACCTCCGTAAGTGTTTTAGAGGGCGATCTGGATTTCCCCAGACTCCAGGAGGCGTTCCGCGGATTGATCCGGCGTCATGAAATTCTGAGAACCTCCTTCCAGGTCATCGATGGCGAACCGATGCAACAGGTACACGACGATGCCCCGTTCTCCGTGGAATATGTCCAGGGGCGGAAAGAGGATGTGCCCGGTCTGGTGGAACATTTTGTCAAACCGTTTGATTTGAGTACGGCGCCATTGTTGAGGGTGCTGGTTATCAGGTTGGATGACAGGGCTCATGTCTTTGTTGTCGGGATGCACCACATCATCACCGATGGTTTTTCGAAAACTGTGTTGATAAACGATTTCAAAGCATTGTATGAGGGCGCTCCGCTAGCTCCTATGAAATTGCATTACAAGGACTATTCCGAATGGCAGAATTCGCAGACCCAAAAAGAGAGTATGCTCCGGCAGGAGGCGTTCTGGTTGGATGAATTCTCCGGCTCCATTCCCGTGCTGGAGATCCCCAGCGATTTTCCACGGGAATCGATCCAGGATTTCAACGGAAGACGGTGCGAGTTCACTATAGACGAAGAGACGACGACGGCGCTGAAACAGTTGGCTAAAGAGCAAGGTGTGACTTTGTTTATGCTGATGTTAGCCGCGTTTAACGTGTTGTTGGCCCGGATGACAGGGCAGACTGATATTGTTGTGGGGACGTCCATTGCCGGTCGTCGCCATGTTGATTTCGAGAACATCATCGGATTGTTCGTCAATGTGTTGGCCTTGAGGAATTATCCCTTCAGGGACACATCATTCACCGCTTTCGCGCAAGAGGTCAAACAACGAACTCTGGCGGCGTTCGATAATCAGGATTATCCGTTCGACGAACTTGTGGCGCGATTGAGTCGGGATGAATTTGTCAACTCTCCTCTTATCAACGCGGTGTTCAACCTCGACAATCTAGAACAGTCGGACGCGGTGATTCGTTTCCAATCCGGCGCTGGGGAATTGTTATTGAAACCGCATGGATTTGAAGATAAAATCACGCAGGCCGACTTTATCATGGAGTGCTTCGAAATCGAAGGAGCATTGGTTTCCTGGATCAAGTACAGGCGGAACCTCTTTCGGGAGGAGACGATTCATAGGTTTATCGGATATTTCAAGAGGATTGTCCGGGCGGTGATCGAAGATCCGCACCAGACGATCGGATCCTTGACGCGAATGAAAGGATCTAAAAAGAAGGCGTTATTGGATCAATTCAACAAAGATTTATCTTTTTGAGTGAAGATCTAAAACGAAACCTTAATAGGGAGAGAACCATGCGAACGATTAAAAAAACTGAGCCACGCCCCCAGATCGGGGATCTTGATAGTTTACCCTATATGGACCGGGGATTGGTGAATTATGAAAAATATCACCGTTTTATCGGCCAGGCGATGGTAAAACATTGTATCGCCTTGCAAGCCACCCGTGGGTGTCCTTATAATTGCGCCTATTGCCATAAAATTTGGCCGAAATCCCACGTATTCCGCTCCGCTGAAAACATTATCGGGGAGATCATGATGTATTACCGCCTGGGGATACGGCGTTTCGCCATACATGACGATATATTCAATTTCAACCGGGAAAACAGCTTGAAGTTTTTCAAGCTGGTGTTGAGGGAAGGTCTGGATATCCAATTGTACTTTGCCACCGGCATGCGGGGGGATATCCTCGCCACCGATTACATCGATGTGATGGTGGAGGCCGGAGTGGTTGACTTGACTCTGGCGTTGGAGACCGGCTCGCCCCGTCTGCAAAAACTAATCGGCAAGAATTTGAATATCGATAAACTGTATCGCAATATGGAATATTTTTGCACTCATTATCCGGGTGTCATTCTGGAATTGCAGACCATGTTGGGCTTTCCCACTGAAACCAAAGAAGAGGCGGGGTTGACCCGCGATTTTATTAAAAGCCTCCATTGGATCCATTTCCCTTATGTTCATATCTTGAAAGTCTATCCCAATACCGATATGGAGCGCATCGCGCTGGAAAATGGTATCACAAAAGAACAAATTTTAGCCGCCACCGGCCAGGCATATCATGAGTTACCGCCATATATGCCGTTTGACCGGGAATTTGTCACCGAATACCAGGTTGATTTTATGCAGAATTATTTTTTGTCTAAAGACCGGTTGCTCCATGTGTTGCCCCGTCAATTGGAGGTATTGACGGAAGATGAAATTCTGCAGAAATACAATAGCTATTTGCCGTACGATATCGAATCCTTCGATGACCTTCTGAATCTAGGAGGGATCGGCAAGGACGAGTGGCAGGCTCCATCGTTCCGGGAAGAGGATTATATGATGGTGCCGGATTTCAATCAAAAAGTCCGGCAACTTTTTCCTGAGAAAAAGAATGTGCCTGAAGGTCTCAATATCCTGTTATTGGACCTGTCGCAATTTTATACCGACGGTCGCCGGATTTTGTATGATGTTGTGGAGCCGCCGTTAGGTTTGATGTATGTGCTGACGTATCTGAACGAACAATTGGGAGATAAGGTGAATGGCAAGATCGCTAAATCGCGGATCGATTTTGATAGCAATGAAGAATTGTTGGCGTTGGTAAAGGAATTCAAGCCTCATATCATCGGGCTGAGGTCCCTGACATTCTATAAGGATTTTTTTCATCAGATTGTCTCTCTGCTGAAGGAATTTTTCCCGAATGTTCCCATCATCGCCGGCGGACCTTATGCCACCAGCGGTTATCCCCAGATGTTGCAGGATCCCGGTATTGCGCTGGCGGTAATGGGAGAGGGGGAGATTACTTTTTGCCGGTTGGTGGAGCAAATTCTTTTGTGCGATGGGAAGATCCCCGCTCCAGAAACATTGATAGAGATTCCCGGGCTCGCGTTTGCTACAAAGGAAAAAGCGCATGGGAAATCGGAAATCTATCTAGCCCAATTTATGGAAGACCTGGATGAATTACAATGACCGATCTGCAGAATAAACAAAAAGAGACAGATTGTTTGATCATCGGCTTCAATGAGATGGATTTTGAGGAGTATGAACAATCGCTGCGGCGGATGGGGACTCATGACGGGGCATACCGTGATTTGTATCTGGATTTCATCTACCATGAGGGCAGGGCTGTGCCGGTGGGGGAGGTATTCAATCTGTTTCGCCCGCCGTCTGTAAAGCCGGTCAAGTTGGAGGAGGATTTTAGCGCGACGATTTCCTATCTAGGATCGTACCTTCAGCGCCGGGGCTTTTCATTTGACTATATCAATTCTTTTCAGGGCGAGAAAGATCTACTGGCGGAGAAATTAAGGCGGGGCGATATTTTGACTGTCGCCATTACCACCACCCTGTATGTTTCCATGATGCCGATTTTGGAGATCATGGAATTCGTCCGGCAACACAATAGCGAGGCCCGGATTATTGTCGGCGGACCGTTTGTCTATACCCAGGTCCAGTCGTTGGAGCCGGACGCCCTCTCGGCTTTGTTCAATTTAATCGACGCCGATTATTATGTGTACAGTTCCCAAGGGGAAGCCGCTCTGGTTGAACTGTTGACATGCTTGAAGCAGGGGCGGACCGTCGAAGGGGTGAACAACCTCTACTACAGAGCCGGCGGGGATTATACCGCCACCACTGTGTCGCGGGAGAACAATGTTCTGGCTCATAATATTGTAGATTGGTCCCTGTTCCAGGACCGATTGACGGAGCATGTGACCATGCGCACCTCCATCTCGTGCCCGTTCAAGTGTGGCTTTTGCGGTTTCCCAGCCATTGCCGGGCCGTATGAAACCATTGACGCCGGATTGATTCAACGGGAATTGGATCAATTGGCGGCCGGCGGCGCGGTAAAATACCTCCATTTTATCGACGACACGTTCAATGTGCCGGTGCAGCGGTTCAAGGAGGTCTTGCGGATGATGATCAAGCGGAAATACCCGTTCAAATGGCATTCCTATTTTCGCTGCCAATTCGCCGACGAGGAGACTGTGGAGCTCATGAAATTGAGCGGTTGCGAGGGGGTCTTTTTAGGACTGGAATCCGGTAGCGACCGTATATTGAAAATCATGAACAAGGCCGCCACTGTGGAGCAATATCTATCCGGTATCAAGCTGTTGAAGCAATACGGCATCATGACCCAGGCCAGTTTTATCATGGGGTTTCCCGGCGAGACAGCGGAAACCGCCCGGGAAACGGACGCCTTTATCGAGGAGAGCGGGCTGGACTTTCACAGGATTGTTCTGTGGTATTGTTTGCACCACACTCCCATTTGGGAACAGAGAGAGCGATTCCAAATAGAGGGCCGTAGCTTTAATTGGCGGCACGCCACCATGGATTCGCGAACCGCCTGCGATTATATCGATGAAATCTATTTTTCCAAAAAATCTTCCATCTGGATGCCCCATTATAATTTTGACGAGGTGAATTTCTGGCATTTGATGCACCGGGGCGTCGCCATCGATCAAGCGAAGAATTTTTTGGCGAGATTCAACGACGCGGTAAAAGAAAAAATAAAGAGCCCGCCCTTCACCGATCCGGAGCCCTCCACTCTCCGCCATCTGAAAGAGGCGTGCAATATTCCGGCACATTCATAGTATAAGGAGAAACCAATGTCAAATTTTACCATTCAATCCAGGCTAGACCAGCAATTAAAACAAAGGGGAGACCACATTGCTATTGACGATGGCGTCTCTCCCGTGACCTACCAAGAACTGGACCGGAAATCCACTATCATCGCCAAATGGATTTGCAGTCGCAATCTCAACCGGGAGAGTTTGATCGGAATCCTGATGGATAACCGGACCGACTTTATCACCGCCATTCTTGGGATTCTAAAAGCCGCTTGTGTATTTGTTCCGTTGGATCCGGCGCATCCGCGACAGCGAATCGAAGAGATGCTCTCGTCCACCGGTATCGGTCTCGTGATCACAGACCGGGACATTGTTGGCGATGAGTATGAACGCTGGGAAGATATATTTCAGCAATCCGGAACCGATTGGGACGGCCCGCTTCAGCATATCGAATATCTCCCGGAAGACAAAGTGTATATCTATTTCACCTCCGGCACCACCGGAAAGCCTAAAGCCATTGTGGGCAACAACCGGGGCTTGCTCCATTTTATTGATTGGGAAATAAAAACCTTTGATATCGACGAACGTTTTTGTTGCAGTCAATTTACCAATCCGGGGTTCGACGTGTTTCTGCGGGATGTGTTGGTCCCTTTGTGCGCCGGCGGCAAGATGTGTATCCCTGGCGACCGCGAGATGTTGTTGGATGGAGAGCGGATCGTGGAGTGGGTGAATCAAAAGCAAATCGGCTTGATTCATACCGTTCCCAGCTTGTTCAGGCTGTTTAACGGCAACGGTCTCGGGGACAAAGATTTTCAGCGGTTGAAGTATGTGATGCTGGCTGGGGAAAAAGTGATTCCCGGCGAGTTAAGAAATTGGTATCGGGCGTTCGGCTCCCGCATCCAGTTGGTCAACCTGTATGGGCCTACAGAGACAACGCTGGCAAAAGCATTCTATCTAATACAGGAAAACGATGTGAACCGTCGGGTCATGCCGGTGGGAAAGCCGATTCAGGGAGCCCGGTTTATTGTGTTGAACGAGGACATGGAGGTGTGCGACGAGTTGGAGACCGGAGAATTGTATATTCGCACCCCTTATCGCACCAATGGGTATTTGAACGACGAACAGATGAACCGGGACAAGTTCATCCCCAATCCGTTCAATGACGATAAAAACGATTTATTGTACAAAACCGGGGATCTTGCCCGGTGGCTGATGGATGGAAACTTAGAATTGGCCGGAAGAATCGACCGGCAGGTCAAGATCCGGGGAATGCGGGTGGAATTGGACGAGATCGAGAGTCTACTGGTAAAACATTCGGCGGTGAAAGAGGCGGTGGCTATATGGCATGAAACTGACGGCTCTCCTTTTTTAGGGGCGTGTATTATTTCTGAAAATGGGATGGAAGCCGACGATAACAATGCTCCCGAAGAATTGAGGGCCTTTCTGGCCGCTCAATTGCCTGATTATATGGTCCCCGGCAAAATAGTGACTGTCAAGCAATTTCCCCGCACATTGAATGGTAAGGTCGATTATCAAAAGGTCGGAAGATTGATCCAGGAACTCCGCAAAGATATTTTGTCTCCAAGAGACGAGGTGGAAGAAAAACTTTTTGGGATCTGGAAGGAATTGCTCGGGAAGGAGAACTTCGGTGTCACCGATAATTTTTTCGAACTTGGCGGCAATTCATTGAATGTCATGTCGTTGATCGCCAAAATCCATCGCCAATTCGAAACCAAAGTCGCGTTGGGCGATATTTTCAAGAATCATTCCATCGAGGCGCAAGCCGGACTCATCCGCAAGGCGGAGAAGGAAAAATACTATACCATCCGCAACGTCCCGCCGCAGGAGTATTATGACCTGTCTCCGTCACAGTCGAGACTGTATGTGTTGCACCAAATGGAAGAAAAAAAGACGGCGTACAATGTTCCGCTATTTTGGGAGATTCTAGGACCCCTGGATACTGATTTGTTGGCGAAGACGTTTGAGACGGTGATCCAACGGCACGAAAGTTTGCGTACATCGTTTCTTTTGGTGGATAACCAACCGAAACAAAAAATTCACGAATCCGTCGATTTTTCAGTCGATTACCGGGAATGTTCCGAAGAGGAGGCTCGCCGATTGGTCGATCAATTTATCCAACCGTTTTCGTTAGACCAACCGCCCCTCTTGAGGATTATGCTGATACGGTTGGCGGAGAATAGGCATTATTTGTTGCTGGATATGCACCATACCATTACCGACGGTGTTTCGATGTATATATTTATTCGCGAGTGCATGGATATCTACAGCGGCGCGTCATTGCCGGCGTTGCAATTGCAATACAAAGATTATTCCGCCTGGAAAAATGAGTTTCTCCGCTCCGGTGAACTAAAACGGCAGGAGGCGTTCTGGATGAAAGAGTTCGCAGGCGCGCTACCTATCCTTGATGTGAAGACCGATTTCCCGCGCCCTAAAGTGCAGGATTTTGAAGGCGGGGTTGTCAACTTCGAACTGGGAGAGGAGATGGCGTCGATGATTCGCCGTTTGGCCCGTCAGGAGGACGCGACCCTTTTTATGGTGTTGCTGGCTGCGTACAATGTGTTGCTCCATAAGATAAGCCGGCAAGAAGATGTGGTGGTGGGAACGGCTTCCGCCGGGCGCCGGCATGCGGATCTTGAAAATATCATTGGAATGTTTGTCAACACCCTGGCGATCCGCAATTTTCCCGCGGCCAAAAAAACCTTCCGTCAATTCTTGCAAGAGGTCAAAAAACGGACCCTGGATGTGTTCGAGAACCAGGAATATCAATTCGAAGAGCTGGTGGACAAGGTGGGGAAAGATCGTGACTTAAGCCGTAATCCCTTGTACAGCGTGGGATTCGCTTTTAATAACATTCGCCCCGACACGAGCCCCATAGAATTTCCCGGTTTTGAAATGAAATCACATCAATTCGAAGTGAATGCCGCCAAGAACGACTTCTATTTTGCAGGATTCGAAGCCGGCGAGGACATTAAATTTATTGTCGAGTATGTAAAAACCCTCTTTAAGGAAGCAACGATTCAACAATATATAAAGTACTTCCGTGAGATACTTTCCGCAGTGGCGCTGGATCCCGGTGTCGAAATCGGCGATATCGACCTGTTGAGCGAAGAGGAAAAAAAGTCCCTCAGCTCGACGATCGTCAATAAAAGAGGAGCGATAGCAGCGGATTTCGATATATAGGGCATTGGAGAAAGGTGGGAAATATGGAAAGAAGTGTAATTTTTTCATTGGACGAATTTAAGAGCGCTGAAACATATTGGCTGGATAAACTTTCGGGAGATCTGAGTAAAACGGTTTTCTTTTACGACGGCTCCGCCGGCGGGGGATACACTCCGGCTCACTACCGGTTTAGCTTCGATAAGGACTTGGCGGACCAATGCCGCCGCGTCGGCAAGGGTAACGCTCTCTCCCTCTTTATTGTTTTGCTGACGTTTTTAAAGATATTGACGGCCAAATGCTCCAACAGCGAGGATGTTATCGTGGCGGCGCCGGTACTGCACAAAGAACACGGTGAATACAACCCATTCGTTGCCTTACGAAGCCGGGTGGACGCCGGTATTAGCTATAGGGATTTTCTATTGGAGGTCCGGCAGACTGTAATCAGCGGCTTCGAGAATGAATATTACCCGCTGGCGGATATCATGAAAACATTCGCCCTTGACGATCATGAATATCTGTATCATACCGCGATGTTTCTGGAAAATATCCATGACAGCGATCTGTCCGGTCGTCTCAAGGATATGGAAGAGAACGATCTGGCGTTTGGTTTCAGAGAGGAGCGGGAGGCAATCGATTGTACGGTTCATTATAACGGCGCTTTGTTCGAAGCCGGGACCATCGAGACTCTAGCCTCCGCCCTGATGACCATCGGCCGCCGGGCCCTCGGCGATACGGAGATACGTCTTGATCAGATCGAGATGGTGAATGATGAGGAAAAGCGTTTGGTCATGGAGGAGTTTAACGCTTTCTGGGAAATGGAACCGGTTCGCGAGCCGTTGCACCGCTTGTTTCAAGCGATGGCGGGGAAAAATCCCGAAGCTTCCGCCCTTTGCCTTGATGGAAAAACCTTGAATTATGGTGAGCTGGACCTAAAATCCGGGCAAGTGGCCGCCTATTTACGCGCCAATGGATTTAAAATTGGAGATATCGCGGCCATCATTCTAGAGAGTTCCTTTGAGATGATAGCCGTTTTACTGGGAGTGATGAAGGCCGGCGGTTGCTATTTACCCATTGATCTCGAATGTCCAGTCAATCGAGTTGAAGTCATCCTGAATGATTGCCGGCCCGCGGCGCTGATAACGTCCGGGGAAATAAAAGAGAAATACCGCGACTTGTTGGGCCACTACGCCTTTCCGCTAGCTGTGTCCGTGGATCATGATACTGTTTTTAGCGGCGAACCGCTAGATACGCTCGCAACTATCGATGGCGCGGCGACCGCCTATTTAATATACACCTCGGGCACCACTGGGACTCCTAAAGGGGTATTGGTGCCTCACCGGGCTATCGTCAATTACACCTGTTGGCAGTTGCGGACTTTCGAGCTGGGTGGGGACGACATAACCCTCCAGCCTCTGTCGTATTCCTTCGATGCCTATGGCTCCAATCTCTATCCCACTATCTTGTCGGGCGGCGAACTGGTGATGATTCCCGATTCCCGGCGTTTGGACTTCAATTACATGAAGGCGTTAGCCATAGAAAAAAAGATCACCACTGCCGTATTTGTACCCAGTATGTATCAGGTGTTCTTGAACCACGCCGCCGACGGCGACTTCTCCTCCTTACGTTTGGTTGTGTTGGGGGGAGAGGTTATCACTCCTGAACTAATGTCCCTCAACTGGAAAAAAGCTCCCGGCGCACTACTTGTAAATGAATACGGCCCTACGGAGGCGAGTATCGCAGCTACCGCTCATCCGGGAATCACAGTGGAACACCCCAATGTCATCGGCAAACCTATAGCTAACATGCGTGTTTATGTGTTGGATTGTCACGGTTGTTTGGTTCCCCCCCGAATACCCGGCCAGTTGTGCATTGCCGGGATTGGGTTGGCGGATGGATATTTTGGCGATTCGGAATTGACCGATCGGCGTTTTTATGAAGATTCCAGAATTGGGGAGAGGATTTATCTCAGCGGGGATATGGCTCGTTGGCGCGTGGACGGCACACTGGAATTTATCGGCCGCTTCGACAACCAGGTGAAAATTCGTGGCAACCGCATCGAATTGGGGGATATCGAATCCCACATCTTGCAATATGACGCCATTAAAGAGGCGGTGGCGGTCATCAAGGATGATCATACCGGCGATCCCGCGATCTGCGCCTATTTCGTGGCGGACGCCGATGTCGAGCCGGTTGAATTGAAGGCGTTTTTATCCCGGTCTCTGCCGGATTACATGGTGCCCGCCCATCTCAAACAATTGGAACGTATGCCCCTGACAATCAGCGGGAAAATCGACTGTCGCGGTTTGCCGGATATCGATGTGTCGGCCGGCGATCGATATGTGGCTCCCAGGGACGAAGAGGAGAAGACAATGGCGGCCATTTGGGCCGATATTCTGGGAGTCGGGGCGGATTTGGTCGGTATTGACTCCAATTTCTTCGAATTGGGGGGCAATTCTCTCAAGGCGACTGTCGTGGTGTCGCGGATTCAGAAAGAACTCCATGTGAATCTACCCATCGCGGCGATTTTTGAAACCCCGAGAATCCGCGACCTGGCCATGTTTATCCGCGGAAGCGAAAAGGCGGACGCGGTGGTGATCGAACCGGCGCCGCCAAAAGAATACTATGCCGCGTCATCGGCGCAAAAACGGATATTCATCGTCCAGCAAATGGATCCCCAGGCCATCACCTACAATATGCCGACGGTTCACCTACTTGAAGGGGTATTCGACAATGATAAATTTACCGATACCTTCCGGCGATTGATCCGGCGGCACGAGAGTCTGCGCACCTCGTTTCACGTCATTGGCAACGAGGTGGCGCAAAAGGTTCACCCCGATGCCCGGTTTCAATTGGAATTGTATGAAATAGAAGAGGGTTTGCCGGAAGAGGAACGTAAACAGCGGGAGCAACAGATTGTCCGAGATTTTATCCGCCCCTGGAACCTGGAGGTGCCGCCGCTGTTTAGAGTGGGATTGGCAAAGACCGGCGACACTTCTTCTATCTTGATGGTGGACATGCACCATATTATATCCGACGGTGTTTCCATGGAGATTTTTGTGAAGGAGTTTATGGCGTTGTACTCCGGCCGCCGGTTGAAAGACCTGACATTGCAATACAAGGACTTTTCCGAATGGCAAAACCAATTGATCGAGTCCGGTGGTATGAAGCGGCAAGAGGATTATTGGCTGAATCTTTTCAAGGGGGAGTTCAAACCGCTGGAAATTCCCACCGATTATCCGAGGCCGGGACGGATGGGGTTTAGCGGCGACTCCATGCTTGTGGATGTGGAACCGGAATTATTGGCGCAAGTCAAACAATATGCCCTCGAGAAGGATGTCACCCTCAATATTTTATTGTTGGCTGTCTATAAGATTTTATTGTCCAAATTCACGGGTAAGGACGATATTCTGGTGGGGATCCCCATCGCCGGCCGCCGGCATGTGGATTTGCAGGATATAATCGGTGTTTTTGTCAATATGTTGGCGTTGCGGACCCGCCCGCTGGGGGGCAAACCATTTACCGAATTTTTGGCGGAGGTGAAAACAACCGCTCTGCGAGCGTACGAAAACCAGGATTATCAATTCGAGGAATTGGTGAGACAATTGGGACTGCAACCGGAAGCGGGCCGTCATCCACTGCTGGATGCGGTATTCGTGTTTCAGGACGATATCGGCGTTGAATCCAAAGAGGCGGAGCAGGCGTTTTCAGGTCTTTCCATCACCCCCTATCAAATAGAGAATCCTGTGTCCCATTTTGACTTGATGTTTCGGATCATTTCCGCTCCGGACTTCATGAAGCTCCATATCGAATATTCCTTCCATCTGTTCAAGCGTTCCACCATCAGCGACATGATGCGGTATTACCTGGAAATCTTGAGACAGGCGATATCCGATGAATCTCTCGATATCGACACATTTGAATTGACGCATCGATTCCAGGAGGTCCAATCGGTGTTTGCTCAAGACGGCGACGCCGATTGGGGGATTTGACCGTGGACCTTAAATCTTACGGAAGCAAAGCTTTTGCCGCCAGCCAATACCAACGGGAGCGGGATTATTGGTTAGGCCGGATGGAGGGATTCGCTGGAAAAACCGTCATTCCCTACGATTTTAACAATCCGGTAGACGGGAATCCAAAACTGGATTCCGTTCCTATCGTATTCCCGAGCCTCTTATCTGAAAAACTTTCCGCCGCAAGCGCCGGAATGGACCACCGCTTACTGGCCATTCTTCTGGCGGCTTTGACCGCCTTGTTGCACCGTTACCTGGGGACGGACGAAGCGACTGTCGCTGTCCCGGTGCCGCGCCAAACTTCCGGCGGAGAACTGTTGAATTCGGTTCTTGTACTCAGAAACCGGGCGCCGGGTGATTGCACGTTCCGCCAATTGTTGTTGAACGAGGTTCGCCGGAATCTTGTGGAGTCGGAAAAACACCAAAACTATCCTCTGGAAATACTGGCCCGGCAATTGAGTGTGCCGGACGCCCACATAGGATCCCCATTGTTCGATATCGCGCTGCTGCTGGAGCCGCTGCATGATGCATCCTACATTGACGGCCGCCGGGTGAATGTGTTGTTCGCTTTTACCAATGGTTCTTCCGGTTTGAGCGGCCTCCTCCATTTCAACCGGGCCCTCTATCGCAAACAGAGGATGGAAGAGACGGCGCTCCATTTCCTCACATTGTTGGGTCATGCTATCGATGAGATGGGCGCTCCCATTTCCAGCCTGCCGTTACTGACGTTCCGGGAGCGTAAGCGGTTGCTGGTGGATTTTAACAAAACCGCCACGGATTATCCCCGCCGGCACACTGTTCACCGTTTGTTCCGGGAGGTTGCGCACCGGCTGCCGGACGCCGTTGCCGTCACGTTTCAGCGTGATTCGCTGACCTACCGGGAGCTGGAACACCGTTCGAGGATTCTGGCCTTCTATTTGTCCGGTTGTGGTGTGAACGAGGGGGATATCGTCGGTATCGAGGCCCGGCATTCGTGTGAGATCATTGTCGGATTACTGGGAATTCTTCAGGCGGGCGCCGCCTACCTGGCAATCAATCCGGCATTGCCGCGTGACCGGAAACAATTTTTGGCCGATGATTCGGGTTTGGATGTTTTGTTGGACGCCGCCGCCATTGTCGCCGCTACACACGATGGGCGCAGAGGAGTGGATGTTCCTCTTGCGGCCGCCGGTAATCCAATGGCGCTCGCCTATGTGATGTACACTTCCGGCTCCACCGGCAGACCGAAAGGAGTGATGGTGAGGCACAGGAGCGTGGCGCGACTGGTGAGAGACACCGATTACATTCAATTCGCTCCCAGCGATAGAATTCTCCAAACCGGGGCCCTGGATTTCGACGCGTCCACGTTTGAAATTTGGGGCGCTTTGCTCAACGGCCTGGGATTGTTTTTGCTGGGAAAAGATTCTTTGCTTCACGTCGAACAATTGAATCGCGCCATCCGGCAATTCGACATTTCCATTATGTGGATGACCTCGCCGTTGTTCAATCAAATGGTAGAGTGCGAGCCGTCTATTTTCAGCTCTCTTCGCTATCTTCTGGTGGGGGGGGATGTGTTGTCTCCCAGACATATTTCCCGGGTGAGGGGGTTGTTTCCGCGACTCTCGATTATCAACGGGTATGGCCCAACGGAGAACACGACTTTTTCCACCGCTTTCGCCATAGACCGGGATTACGATGGCAACATCCCTATTGGGCGACCAATCGCCAATTCCACCGTTTATATTGTGGATGCCGCGGGGCAGCCGGCGCCGGTAGGGATCCCCGGAGAATGTTGGGTCGGGGGCGACGGTGTCGCGGCGGGGTATCTGAACAATCCCCAATTGACGGCTCAGCGTTTTGGTGACAATTATTTTACCGGCGAGGGGCTTGTGTTCAAAACCGGAGATTATGCCCGCTGGTTGCCGGACGGCACGGTGGAGTTCATTGGTCGCGTAGACAACCAGGTGAAAATCAGGGGCTTCCGCATCGAGACCGGCGAGATCGCCAATTGCCTGCTATCCATTGAATCGGTCAAGGGCGCTGTGGTGGCTGTCAAAGGCCATGGAAGCGAGAAGTATTTGTGCGCCTATTTTGTGGCTGACGGAGATCTGGACGGTAAGACGTTGAGGCGGCGTTTGTCGGAACTATTACCTCCGCATATGATTCCCGGATCGTTTGTTCGGATGCCGGAATTTCCCTTGAATTTAAACGGGAAAATCGATATGGACGCCCTACCGGAACCGGGAATGGGAGAAGGCGAGGCTTACGTCGCTCCCAGGAATTCTCTGGAAAAAGATCTGGCTGGGATTTGGGCCGGAGTGTTGGCGATCCCGGTTGGACAAGTGAGCATTGACGCCAATTTTTTCGAGATCGGCGGTCATTCGCTCAAAGCCACTATTTTGTCTGCCAACATTCAAAAAAATCTGGGATTGGCGATAACTCTCGAGCATATCTTCGAGTTTCCCACGATTCGTGAAATGGCGGAGTTCCTGGAGGGAAGCGTTACATCCGATAGCCGGCAATTGCGGGTGGAGGAAGAGCGGGATGTCTACCCTGTGGCCCCCGCTCAGACGAGGCTGTTGATCCTGGAGCGATTGGAAGGCGCCGGCGCTTACAATGTCCCGTTGGCCCTTCACATCGAGGGCCGTATCGAGCCCGAATTATTCAAACGGACACTCGAGCGGTTAATGCGGCGGCATGATTTGCTCAGAGCTTCTTTTCATGTGAATGGGGACAGGCCCTTGATGAAGATCCACCGGGATGTGGCGGTTCCCTTCGTGTTCCACACATGCTCCGCCGCCGGCGTGGAAGCAAGGGTCAAAGATTTTATACGGCCCTTCAGGATTGACCGGGCTCCATTGTTCCGAGTGGAACTCCTTCAAACCGGCGACAATTCCTATGTTTTGGCGGCGGATTTCCATCATCTCATTATGGACGGAACATCCCAGCAAATATTTGTAAAGGAATTTCTGCGACTCTACAATGGGGAAGAGTTGCCTGACCTCGAGTTCCAATACCGGGATTTCGCCCTATTCCAACAACAGGCCGCCGGGGATGGAGTCTTGCGGGAACAACAGGCCTTTTGGCTCAACCAATTATCTCCTTCGCCGCAACCGCTGGAATTGCCGCGCGATTTTCCCCGTCCGCCGTTGCAACGGTACGAAGGGGCCCGCTATAGTTTCACCCTCGATCCCGGCCTTGTCGAGGGATTCAAACATCTGGCGGCCAATGAAAACGCCACCCTGTTCATGGTGTTGCTGGCATTGTATAATCTCTTTTTGGCTAAAATCACCGGGCAGGACGACCTGGCGGTGGGCACTCCGGTGGCGGGCCGCAGAATCGCCGGCCTGAACCATGTGTTGGGAATGTTTGTCAACACTCTGACATTGCGAAACCAAATCCAGGACATCCATTCCTTCAGAGAATGTGTCCGGCACGTCAAACATCGCGCTTTGCAAGCCTTCGACAATCAGGATGTTCCGTTTGAAGAGGTGGTGGAAGCCCTCGATTTACCGCGGGACACCAGCCGTAATCCCCTGTTCGATGTGATGTTTTCGTTCCATAACCAATGGGATTTAGAGGGGGAAGCGGGATTGGTGCATCGGGAATTCACTGTCAAGCCCTATCCGTTCCGGTATGATATTTCCAAGTTCGACCTGACCCTGGTGGGAGAGGAGCGGGATGATTGTTTACGATTTTCGTTCGAATACAGTGTGCATTTATTCGAGCACGACACGATCCGCCGCTTGGCCGGATATTTCGACACCCTTGCCCGGTCCGCGGCGGCGGAACCGGACGCTCCTTGCCACAGCCTCCGTTATTTGACCGCCTCTGAAAAGGAAGAGATTCTGCAATCCTTCAATCAAACGGTTGCCGGCCGACCGGTGGAAACCGCGATTCACCATGTGCTGGAGAACCGGTCCTTCGCCGATCCCGATGCCGTTGCCGCGGTGGAGGTGGAGACCGGCGCCGGTCTCACCTACCGCCAATTGCGCCTCGACGCCCGGAGGCTGGCCGTGATTCTCCGCTCCAGAGGCATTGGTCCCGGAAGTATTGCCGGTATATCGTTGGAACGTTCCCTCGATCTGCTGAAAGGGATACTCGGTGTTCTGGCCGCCGGGGCCGCCTACCTTCCGGTGGAACCATCTCTTCCTTCCCAACGGCTGGAAACCATGATCGCCCGAAGCGGCGCTACCGAGCCCTGTGTTGTGGCCGAATGCCTGGAATTACTTGAAACAACGGACGCCGGTGATGGTGAAAACAATGCCGAAGGGGTTGGTTCTCATAATTCTCCGGCCTATATTCTCTACACCTCCGGTTCCACAGGGGAGCCCAAAGGTGTGATGGTGGAACATGGACAGGTCTTGAATCTGTTGATGTCGATGCAGCGTCGCTTCCCTTGCAATTCCGGCGACGCCTATCTTTTGAAGACCTCTTGCATGTTCGATGTGTCGGTGACCGAACTATTCGGTTGGATGCCGGGCGGCGGCCGGTGCGTCATATCCGTCCCCTCCTCCCAGCGGGATCCGCGGCACCTTCTTCGGCAATCTATCCGGCACAGGATCACTCATATCAATTTTGTACCTTCGATGTTCAATGCCTGGCTGGATGTTCTCCAGTCGGAACCAACCTTATACTTCGCTCATTGTAAGTACATCATGTTGGCGGGTGAGGCGGTGAGTCCCGGACAGGTAGAGCGTTACCGGCGTCTGGGAATGTCCGCTCAGCTCGAGAACCTGTACGGCCCCACAGAGGCGACTGTGTACGCCGCCGGATATTCTCTGGCCCATTGGACTCCGGGCCGGAGGGTTCCTATCGGCAAACCGCTGGACAATATCCGTCTCTATGTGTTGGACCGGCATTTGCAACCGGTGGGAATCGGTGTGAAAGGCCACTTGTACATCGCCGGAAACGGCCTCGCCAGAGGGTATCTGGACAATCCCACCCTGACGAAGGAGGTGTATGTTTCAGCCCCCTTCGCGCCATACGAACGGCTCTATGCCAGTGGAGACCTGGCCCGTTGGAACAATGACGGCGAGCTGGAATTTTTCGGGCGCTCCGACCGGCAGGTCAAAGTTCGTGGCAACCGGGTGGAAACCGGCGAGGTGGAGCATCATCTGGCTCTTCATCATTCGGTGGCGGAGGCGGTGGTGATCGCTCTGGAAGACGTCGCCGGATCCACGTGCTTGTGCGGTTATGTGACGGCAAAAGACAAAAAAACGGTGGATCTCGAAGAGGTGAAAGATTTTCTACGGTCGAGGCTACCTTCGTATATGGTGCCTGACTATCTGTTGGCGGTGGACCAAGTACCCAGAACGTCATCGGGGAAAATCGATCGTTCCGCCCTGCCCTCTCCTTTCGAAGCGCTACCTGAAGCCCACGTTCGACCTGGCGACGATTGGCAGTCGCGACTGGCGATATTATGGGCCGAGGCGTTGGCAATCCCGCTTGAGGCTGTAGATGTCAGGCGGCGTTTCTTTGACTCCGGCGGCCATTCGTTGAAAGCCAACCTTCTGGTCAATTTGATCCACCGGGAGTTCGGTGTGCGCCTGCCCCTGATTCAGATCTTCAAAACCCAAACTGTCGCGGAATTAGCCCCGGTGATCGCCGCCTCTGTCCCCACTGGATTCTCGCTTCGCGCTTACGAGGTACAGGATTATTATTCTCTCACTTCGGGGCAAAAACGTTTGTTGGTGTTGCAGGAAATGGAGCCTTCGGCGACGGTTTACAATATGCCGTTTGTGGTCCGTTTGCTGGGAGCCGTCGACCGGCTTCGATTGGAACGGGCGATGGCGCGGCTGGTTCATCGCCATGACAGCTTGCGCACCTCCTTTCATATGATGGGGGAGGATGCGATTCAACGGGTTGCCCGGCATGTGGATTTCTATGTGGAGTATTTTGATGTGAGGGATTCCGTCGATAGCGAGGCTGCCGCGGTCGAGGTGGTCAAACAATTTGTCCGTCCTTTTAATCCCGCTGTCGCTCCTCTCATCCGGGCCGGTTTGATTCAGGTGGATGAGAACGATGTTCTGTTAATGGTGGACATGCATCATATGGTGGGCGACGGTCAGTCGCACGCGGTCTTGTTAAGGGAATTCGCCGTTCTGTACAATGGCGGGGAATTGCCGGAATTGGAGCTTCAATACCGCGATTACGCCCAATGGTTGGCCGGCGAGGCCGGGCTCCGGCATATAAAAAAACAGGAGGAGTTTTGGCTTCGGGAATTCGCTGAACCGGCGCCGGTTTTGGATTTGCCCCTGGATTTTTCCCGTCCGCCGATGCAGAGTTTTGATGGAAGTATGGAGACTGTCGTTCTGGGACCCGAGCTGACGGAGGCGATACGTCGCCTGGCGCGGCAACGGGGCGGCACAGTATTTATGACTGTTCTGGCGCTTTTTTATGTGTTGCTTTGCAAATTGTCGTCGCAGGAAGATATTGTTGTCGGCACACCGGTGTTGGGGCGGCGGCGGCCGGACCTCGAAGCCATAATCGGTATGTTTGTCAATACCCTACCCCTCAGGGATTTTCCCGTTGGGGATAAATCCTTCTCCCAGTTTCTGGATGAGGTGAAAGGGCACACGTTGTCGGCGTTCGAGAACCAGGAATGCCCGTTTGAAGATCTAGTGGACAAAGTGACCGCTGCCCGCGATATCAGCCGCAATCCTTTGTTTGATGTGATGTTCTCGTTTTACACCGCCGAAGCTTCGGTGGAAAATAATCGTTCGCCCATCCCGGGAGTGACGGTGGTCCCCTTTCAATTGGAGAGCGCCACATCCAAGTTCGATCTCTCTCTCTACGCCGAAGAGAATGAGGATCGCATCGCTTGCTCTTTTGAATATTGCACCCGCCTGTTCTCCGCCGCCACCGTCCGCAGGTTTGCCGCCTATTTTATGAACATCGCCGTAAGCGCCGTAAAAGATCCGGGCCAAAACATCTCCAACCTGGAATGGTTGCCCCTGGAGGAAAAAGAGCTGATTCTCGAGTTGTTCAATCGCACCGCCGTGCAACACCCGGACGGTACATCGATCCAGCGCTTTTTCCTGGATGCCGCCGGCGCGCATCCGGCGCGGACCGCGTTGCGGTTTGGAGACGCCACTGTCTCCTATGGCTGTTTGCGGCGGCGCAGTCTTTGTATGGCGCGGCAATTGAAGGCCATGGGCTGCGGTTCAGCCTCATTGGTGGGCATTATGATGGATCGCTGCCTGGAAATGATTGTGGCGATACTGGCGGTTCTCAGTGCGGGCGGCGCTTATGTGCCTATCGATCCTTCAATCCCCGAAGAAAGAAAGCGTTACATCCTGAAAGACAGCGCCCTCGGTGTGTTGTTGGAGAAAGAGGCGATCATGGAGAATTCAGGCCTGGATTTCCCTGAAGAGGCGGATCGCCAGTTTAATGAGGCAAGCGCCCCTACAGATCCTTCTTATTGCATTTATACTTCCGGCTCTACCGGTCGCCCCAAAGGGGTGTTGGTGGAGCATCGAAGCGTGGTCAATATCTTGCAGACGTTGCAGGTCCGCTATCCTCTAGGGGAGGATGATTGTTATCTCTTGAAGACTCCGGTGGTGTTCGATGTATCGGTGACCGAATTGTTCGGTTGGTTCATAGGAGGCGGGGCTCTCTGTATATTGCCGCCGGGAGATGAAAAAGATCCCGACGCCATTGTACAGGCTATTGGCCGGTATCGGGTCAGCCACATCAATTTTGTCCCTTCCATGTTCTCGGCTTTTCTGGAGATGATGGATCAAGCGGCTGTGGCGGAGCTTTCCAGCCTGAGGTATTGCTTTTTGGCGGGCGAGGCTCTGCCGGCGTCCACGGTCAAGGCTTTTCGCGCATCCGGCATTGGGGCGCGATTGGAAAATATTTACGGTCCAACCGAGGCGACAGTCTATGCCGCGGGGTATTCTCTGGAAGATTGGACCGGCGGGGATGTTCCTATCGGTAAGCCGTTGGACAACATGCGCATTCGTATTTTAGACCGCTATGGCCGGCTCCGGGGTATCACTATGAATGGTGAATTGTTTATCGCCGGAACCGGGCTTGCCCGGGGCTATCTCAACCGGGTGGAATTGACCCACGAGGCATTCGGAGTCGATTGTTCCGCGGATGGAGAACGGTTGTACCGCAGCGGCGATTTGGCCCGTTGGCGTCCCGACGGTCACATCGAGTATCTGGGACGGGTGGACCACCAGGTGAAAATTCGCGGTAACCGCATCGAGTTAGGGGAAATAGAATCAGCGTTATTGGAGCATCCAGCAGTGTTTGAGGTTGTGGCGGCGGCGATTGAAGAGGAGACTGGAAATAAATGTTTGGCGGCGTATGTTCGCGGTTTTCCCGACGAAGGCGGCTCGGAATTGGAAGAATACCTTAGGCGACGGCTCCCCTCTTACATGATTCCCGCTTATTTTGTGGCAATGGAAGAATTTCCCCGCAATGCCGCCGGAAAAATCGACCGCTTGCGGTTGCCTCCGGCGACAGAGATGAAACGCGCGATTTCCGGTGAGACGGTCGAGCCGGCGACGCCGCTGGAAAAGGTATTGGCTGAAGCCTGGGGCGATGTGTTGGGCCGCGACTCTATCGGAGTGACCGACAATTTTTTCGCCTTAGGCGGCGATTCAATCAAAACCATTCAGATCGCCGGTAGAGTCCGAAGCAAGGGGTACCGGATGGCGATGGCGGATATTTTTCGTAATCCCACCATCCGGCAATTGGCGCTGACGGTGAAAGAAATCTCCCGCGTTCCGTCCCAAAAACCGGTGATCGGCCCCTGCCCCCTGACTCCTATTCAGTCGCAATTTTTCCAGTCGGGGCGGGAGGAATTGCATTATTACAATCAGGCGGTGATGTTGCGGTCGGAGCGGCGACTCGGCGAAGAGATGGTTCACGCGGTGTTCGAGGCGTTGCAAAACCATCACGACGCCCTGCGTATGACCTTTCATCGCGAGGAAGGGCGGATTGTGCAGTTTTGCCGCGGCCCCGGTATGCCGGTCTCTCTCGAGGTGTTTGACTTCACCGGCCTGCCGGAGGCCGGCGAAAAGGTCACAACCGCCGCCGCCGGCATTCAGGGGAAAATCGATTTGGAGAACGGTCCGTTGATGAGGCTTGGATTGTTCCGCCTGGATGACGGGGACCGGTTGTTGGTCGCCGTTCATCATCTGGTGATCGACGGTGTGTCGTGGCGGATCTTGTTTGAAGATATCGATGCTTTGAGCCGCCAATTTCAAAAGGGGCAATCGCTTGAATTGCCGCTGAAGTCCGATTCCTTCAAGTACTGGGGTGAAGCTCTCGCCCGCTATGCTGGAACCGAGTCCTTCAAGAGTGAAGTCCCTTATTGGCGGGGATTGGAATCACGGGACGTCGGAGTCATCCGGCGGGATGTCGAGGCGGGGCCGAATTTGGTTGCCGATGGGGCGCTGGCCACTATGAGCTTGAGCGCCGAAGAGACGGCGTTACTATTGGCTCCGGCGCACGAAGCGTTCAATACCGAGATTGAAGATATCCTGGTAACGGCCTTGGGGCTGGCGATCCGGGAATCCTTCGGGTGTCCTCGAGTTCTGTTGGCATTGGAGGGGCACGGCCGGGAAGAGGTCCTGGACGATGTTGATGTGGCGCGGACTGTGGGTTGGTTCACCAGTCTGTATCCGGTGGCGCTGGACCTGGGCGAATCTTCCGATCCGGGGATTTGCGTCAAGACGGTGAAAGAAACGTTGCGCGCCATTCCCCGCAAAGGGATCGGCTATGGTGTGTTGCGCTATCTGGCGCCGGCGGAATTACGCGAAGGGATGGAATTTGTTTTGCGGCCTCAGGTGATCTTCAACTATCTGGGGCAATTTGACGCGGATGTGCGGAAAATGACGGAGCTTGGGATCGCCGCCGAGTCTCCGGGACCGGTTGCGAGTCCCGATGGTGTGCGCCTTTACGATCTGGATCTCAGCGGTATGATTTCCGGCGAATGTTTGTCCGTTACGGTCTCTTATAACCGGACCCATTTCCGGCAAGCCACTGTCGAAGGATTTCTTTCCGGTTACATGGACTGGTTGCGGCGGATTATCCGCTTTTGTACGGAGCGGGACCAAAAGGAATTGACTCCCAGCGATCTCACCTACAAGGGGTTGTCTCTCGATGCGTTGCAAGAGATAGATAATATGTTCGGATAAATAGTTCGGTTGCGCGTGATGGATCATATTTCGTGCGAGATAGATCGTGTTATGTGCGCCGTAGATTATGATGTGTGCGTATAGTGCATGACGTGTGCGTGCAATTGAGGTGGAAATGGAAACAAAAGGCAATATTAAAGATATTTACACGTTGACCCCCATGCAAGAGGGTATGCTCTTCCATTCGTTGGTGGATACATCGTCCGCCTATTTTCAGCAAATGTCGTACCGCATTGCCGGGGAGCTTGATGTGGATAAGGTGGAACAAGGGCTTCAATTGTTGTTTGACCGGTACGACATTCTGCGTACCGCGTTTGTTCACGAAAATCAGCAGCGGCCGCTTCAGGTGGTGTTGAAAGAACGGCCGCCGGAATTCCACTATGATGAGTTGCCGCATGATCGCCCGGCGGAGGAATTGGAGCGGCTGGTGGAAGATTTCAAACGTAAAGACCGCTACCGTTCGTTCGACCTGACTCGCGAGGTGTTGATGCGGCTGGCGGTTCTGCGTCTCGGCCCCGCCGAATACGAGTTTGTCTGGAGCTATCACCACATCCTGATGGATGGGTGGTGTATCGGTATTTTAGTGGGTGATTTTCTAGAAATCTATCGCAATCTTCTGGCCGGCCGCAAGGCCGAACTCCCGGAGGTCAAGCCTTACCGCTCCTACCTCCAATGGTTGGAGGAGCAAGACAAGAACATGTCCCGCAACTATTGGGGGCGTTATTTAGAAGGATTCGAAGAGGCGACCGTTGTACCGCGATTGGGATCGGCGGATCACAGGGACGGCCCCGGTTATACAAACTCAGAGCATGTGGCCGCCCTGCCGGCGGACGAATCCGCGTATTTGAACCAATTGGTCATGGCCGCCAATGTGACGATGAATACCGCGGCTCACGGCTTATGGGCGTTGGTGTTGTCCCGTTACAACAATACCTCCGATGTGGTGTTCGGCGCCGTGGTATCGGGGCGGCCGTCGCAAATAGACGGAGTGGAGGGAATGGTGGGACTCTTCATCAACACAGTGCCGGTGCGGGTGTCTATTGACAAAGCCTTGACCTTCGGGCAATTGCTGACCCGGATTCAGGAGCGGGCTATCGCATCCGAGCCCCATCATTATTACCATTTGGCGGAGATTCAGGCGGAAAGTTATTTGAAACGGCAATTATTGGATCATATCCTGATATTCGAGAATTATCCGGTTTCCCGGCAATTGGAGGGAAAGTCCGGCGCCGGCCCGGCCTCGAGCGGCATGCAATTGTCCAGGGTGGAGATCTTCGAGCAAACCAATTATGATTTTAACATCCTCATCGATCCCGGCGATCCGTTGGCCTTGCATTTCAAGTTCAACAGCGATATTTACGAGCCCGCCTGGGTGGAGCGGATCGGAGATCATGTCAAGGCGGTGGCGCGGCAGGTGATGGAAGCGCCGGATACGCCTCTGGACCGGATCTCTATCATCACAGATGTAGAGAAGAAGCGAATACTGGAACAGTTTAACGATACATCCATGGAATTACCGGCTGAGCAGACGGTCTGCCAAATGGTTTCGCGGCGGGAAGAGGAATATCCCAATCAAGTGGCGGTGTGTGGAACCGGTTACCGGGATTCGCGATCCATAAGAAATGTCCAACTAACCTATAGAGAGTTGGGTGAATCGGCCCGGCGGTTGGGGCGTCGCTTGCGGGCCGGCGGGGCCGGTCCCGGTTCAATTGTGGCATTGATGTGCGGACGGTCGGTGGAGATGATGGCCGGACTCCTGGGAATTCTATCGGCCGGGGCCGCCTATTTGCCTCTGGATCCCGGTTTTCCCCAAGGGCGGGTGAACTATATGCTGGAACACAGCGGCGCCGGGATATTGGTGACGCTACCGCATTTACAACCGGAGCTGGATCAATTGGAATTTAAAGGGCAAGTGTTGCATATCACGGACACGGACCAATCGCACCCATCTTCCGAAGAGCCTTTACCGGATCCTTCGCCCGAAGATCTCGCCTACGTGATCTACACCTCCGGCTCCACTGGAAATCCCAAAGGCATCATGATCCAACACCGCAATATCGTGAATTTTATCGCCGGCATCACCGCCCGCGTACCGTTTCCTTCGACCGGCAAGATTTTGGCGCTGACCACCATTTCATTCGATATTTTCCTGCTGGAGACAGTGCTACCTCTGGCGGTGGGCATGCCGGTTCTCATTGGAACCGAAACGGAGCAACAGGAACCGGACCGGTTGCGGGACGCGGTGGCGCGGCATTCGGTGTCCACATTGCAGCTCACGCCATCCCGCCTGGGGGTGTTGTTGGGAGAACAACCGGATGCCGGTGTGTTTGACGGGGTGAATCACTTGTTGGTGGGGGGAGAAGCTTTTCCCGCCTATCTTTACCGGAAATTGCGGCAGGTGTATGACGGCGGCCTCGTCAATGTCTACGGCCCCACCGAAACCACTGTGTGGTCCACCATGAAAGAGCTGGTACAAGGGGCTTCGCTCACCATCGGCGTTCCCCTCGGCAATACCCGCGTGTATGTGTTGGACCGGTTCGACGCTTTGTGCCCGCCGGGTGTGAGCGGCGAGTTGTGCATCGGCGGTCTGGGGGTATCCCCTGGGTATTGGAACGACGAATCCCTGACACATGAGCGGTTTGTGCCGGATCCGTTCGTCGCCGGCGGACGTCTCTACCGCAGTGGAGATCTGGCCCGGTTTTTACCCTCCGGCGAGCTGGAATTTTTAGGGCGGATGGACCAGCAGATAAAATTGAGGGGCTATCGCATCGAAGCTGGGGAGATCGAGTCGCGGCTGATAAAACATCCCGGCATTCAAGACGCCGTGGTGGCAGTCAAAGGGGGCGGCGAAGGCGACAATTACCTGTGCGCCTATGTGACGGGCGACGGGATTCCCGCTTCCAGCGAACTGCGAAATTATTTGTCCGCATTTTTGCCCGCTTATATGATCCCGTCCTATTTCGTTCCCCTCCAGTCCATCCCCATGACTCCCAACGGCAAGAAGGACCGGAAACGGTTGCCGCTGCCCCAGGTATCGTTGAAAGGGGAATACGAAGCTCCGGCGGATGAGTTGGAAGAGCGCCTGGCGGTGATTTGGTCGGATGTGTTGACTGTGCCTGCTGAGAAAATGAGTATGAGCGCTAATTTTTTCGATATGGGCGGTCATTCCATCAAAGCCATGGCCATGGCGTCGCGGATTCACAAAGAGCTGGAGGTGCGGCTACCGGTGGCTAAAATTTTTGAACGGACCACCATCCGCGGGATCGCGGAATATATCCGCTCCGCCGCGAAGGAACGGTTTGTCCAGATCCCCCTGGCGGAGCCAAAGCAATATTATGTGTTGTCCTCGGCCCAGAAAAGGATGTATGTCCTCTATCAAATGGATCCGTCCAGTATTCTTTACAATCTTCCGCAATTGTTCATGATCGAAGGGGCGGTGGAGGCCAAGAGGCTCGAAGCGGCGGTCGCGCGCCTGATGCAACGGCATGAGACGCTGAGAACCACATTTCATGTGATTGACGGCGAACCCCGCCAGCAGGTTCACCAGGATGTTTCCCTGGAACTGGAATACCATGAGGCGGATGAAGCGGGGTCAAAAGAGATCGCCGACTCGTTTGTCCGTCCCTTTGATTTTAGCCGCCCCCCGTTGTTGAGGGCCGGCCTGGTGAAAATGGCGGACCGTCGATGTCTGATGCTGCTGGATCTACCGCATATCATTTCCGACGGCGTGTCCCAGGCCGTTATCCTGGAAGACCTGGTGAGGCTCTACGCCGGCGAAGAGTTGGCTCCGTTGAAGCGGCAGTACAAAGATTATGCCGAATGGCAAGACATTGAACACAAAACCAATAAGGTCAAACGGCAAAAAGACTTTTGGCTGCGGGAATTTGAAGACAATATCCCGGTGGTGAATTGGCCCACCGATTACGCCCGCCCGCGGATCCAATCCTATGAGGGAGACAGTTTCCGTTTCGATTTGGAGGCGGGGCTGGGGACATCCATCAAGCGGTTGGCCCGGCAGGTGGATGCCACCGTATTTGTCGTCATGTTGGCGGCCTATTATATCCTCCTTTCCAAGTATACCCGGCAGGACGACCTGGTGATCGGCTCGACCATTTCCGGTCGCAGTCATTCGGATGTGCAGGGCATTATCGGAATGTTTGTCAACATGTTGCCGGTCCGCGCCCGCCCCCTGGAGCACAAGACCTTTATGGAATTTTTACTCGAAGTGCGGGGGCATGTACTTAGCGCCATGGAAAATCAAGATTACCAATTCGACGATCTGGTCAAGGCTCTTGGATTGGAGCTGAAAGACACCAGAAATCCGTTGGTGGATGTGGTTTTCAATATGGCCACCATTGATTTCACCGCGGTGGAGGAGAGCGTGAACAATGTGGGATCCGGTTTGGATATCGATCTCTACGACGAATTCAAACCCAAAACATCGAAATTTGATATGGTGCTCACAGCGTTTGAATTGAACGACGCGTTTCATATGAGTCTCGAATATTCCACCACTCTTTTCGAGAGTTCCATCGCCCGCGATATGGCGCGCCATTACAAAGAGATACTGGAACAAGGGGTGGAAAACACCGCTGTTCGTTTGGGAGATATCCGGATATCGTCCAAACTGGTGGAGATTCACAACGACGACTATACCTCCGAAGAGGGAGATTTCAGTTTTTAGTTAAGGAGACAGTGGCACATGGGAAACACTCGCAAACTTTACGAGCGCATACTCTTATCTGGAAAATACAGGAAGGAAGAGGTGTATTGGTTGGACCGGTTAAAAGATCCTCCGGGAATTCGCAGCTTCCCTTACGATATGAGGGGAGGGGAGCGGAGCGGGGATTTCCAACCGGAATCCTATGATATCTCTTTTAGCCGGGAGCTTTGTCATAAGGCCCTTCAATTGAGCAATCATTCGGATCTACGACTTCATCTTATTTTGCTTGCCGTTGTGTTTTGGCTGCTCCATAAATATTCCGGTAAAAAAGATCTGCTTATCGGAATGCCGATACTTAAGCAAGCGGAAAATCGTGATTTCATCAACACTGTACTCCCGATAAGAGATAGTGTAAACGCGAAGGATAGCTTCAAGGACCAATTGATCCGCTTGAGGGAATCGGTGCGCGGAGCGGTGGCTCATCAAAATTACCCGGTGGAGCTATTGTTGGCCCGTTTGGGATTGCGTTACACCCCGGTGCGCCAATTTCCACTATTCGACGTCACGGTCATTCTGGAGAACATTCATTCGCCGCAAGACCTGGATCACGTGAGAACCAATATGGGATTCGCGTTCCGGCGGGAGGACGGCGTCCTCAAAGGGACAATCACATTCAATAACCGTCTCTACCGGATCGAGACCATCCAAAGACTCGGCGCCCACGTTGTCAATCTCCTCGATATTGTATTGACGAATCCTGAATTACTCATGAGGGATCTGGACATTCTGCTGGAAGAGGAGAGGAATCGGTTGCTCCGGGAGTTTGATCGGGCGGATGTTGAATTTCCCCCAAATGAAACGATTGTCTCTCTCTTTTCCCGGCAGGTGGAAGACCGGCCCGGTAGAATCGCTGTTTGTTGGGGCGATAACCAGCTTTCGTACGCCTGTCTGGATGAGGCGGCGGATTCAATGGCCCGGGAAATTTCAGGCCGCGGGATTCATTCAGGAATGATCGTTGTGTTGTTATTGCGCCGGTCCCACTTGATGATCTCCGCCATTCTGGCGGCATTGAAGTCCGGCGCCGTCTATTTGCCGGTGGATCCGCGATTCCCCGCCGACCGGGTGTCGTTCATGGTGGAAGATAGCGGAGCTTCATTGATTTTGAGGGACGCTTCGTCCTCGATTCCCCCTCTTGGAGTTGCCATCCCCGTAATGGATGTCGGCAAGCTGGAACTATTTTATAGTCGCGGTGAAAATAATTGGGAAGAACCTTTGCCCGGAGACCCGGCCTATATTATTTACACCTCCGGAACCACCGGCAATCCGAAAGGCGTCATGGTCTCTCATAAAAATGTGGCGCGGTTGATGACCCACGAAGGGAACTTGTTCGATTTTAGTCATGAGGATACATGGACCATGTTCCATTCCTATTGTTTTGATTTTTCCGTGTGGGAAATGTACGGAGCGTTGTTGGCCGGGGGCCGCCTGGTGATTGTGCCGCGGGATATTGCCCTGGAGCCTAACGCTTTTAGGAAGCTTCTGGCCGCCCATAGAGTGACGGTTCTAAATCAAACGCCATCGGCTTTTTACAATTTGTCTACAGCGGAGATGACCGGATGCCCGCCTGATTTGGCGGTCAGATATGTAATTTTCGGCGGTGAGGAGCTTCACCCCGCCCGTCTCCGGGATTGGCGCCTTCGTTACCCGCGCGCCCGTTTGATCAATATGTTCGGCATCACTGAAACAACGGTGCATGTGACATTCAAAGAGATCGAGCGGAGGGAAATCGAGACCGATACGTGCAATATCGGAAAACCGTTGCCCACTCTGTCGGTTTTTGTATTGGATCACTATCAAAAAATGACTCCAACCGGAGTGGCCGGAGAGTTGTATGTTGGAGGAGAGGGGGTGGCCCTGGGCTATCTCAATCGCCCGGAACTGACGACCGAACGCTTTGTGCCGAATCCTTACGCTCCGGGGGAAATTATTTACCGTTCAGGTGATCTGGCCAGGGTCATGGAGAATGTCGAGCTAGAATACCTCGGACGAATCGACCGCCAGGTGCAAGTCCGTGGCTTCCGCATTGAATTGGGAGAAATCGTCGCACATATACTCCGCTATGAGGGCATCTCCGAAGCGGTGGTTGTCGCCCGTGACGATGAAGAGCACAATAAAATGTTAATTTGCTATTTTGTGTCTTGTTCTGAAGTGGATATTCAAACGTTGAGGGATTTTTTGCGGGAGAGATTGACCGATTACATGATTCCCCATTATTTTGTAAAGATCGAAACACTTCCCTTGACCGCGAACGGGAAATTGGATCACGCGGCCCTTCCGGATCCGCGGGGGGAAAGGGAGGATGGTTTTCTAGCCGCTAGAAACGAGCATGAACGGTTGCTGGTGGAAATCTGGCAAGAGGTGCTGCAATTGGATTCCATCGGAATCAGAGACAACTTTTTTGTGATCGGCGGGGATTCCATAAAAGCGATTAAATTGTTGACGGAACTAAATGAGGCCACCGGCGCCGGCCTAAAGATCGTGGATCTCTTTTTAAACGAGACAGTGGAAAAATTGGCGGCGCTCTTGGCCGAGGCGCGGACGGATGAATCCGATCCGGTGATGGAAGAGGTCCGGCTGGAGGTGGCGGCGCTGAAGGAAAGATGTCTGGAAGGGGGCTCTTTGGATGATAGTGTTGAGGATATTTTCCCCATGGGCGATATCCAGGAGGGTATGGCGTACCATTATTTGAGGGATCGCCGCAACGGTGTGTACCACGATCAAATGGTTCACCAATTGAATTACCCGGATTTCGACGCGGCGGTGTTTCGCAAAGCCCTTGACATGATGGTGCGGAAACACGAAATCTTACGGACCTCCTTGAATTTAGATGATTTTGATATACCGGTGCAAATGGTGCATCGACAGATTGAGCTGGACTTCGGACATCACGATATTACCCATTTGGACCGGCAAAAGCAGGAAGCGTTCCTGAAGAAATTTATTGTTGAAGACCGGGATCGGCCATTTGAAATTTCAACGCCCCCCCTGTGGAGATTCAGAACCTTTCGCCTGGATGAAGAAAATGTGGTGGTATTATGGGTATGCCATCACGCCATTATGGACGGTTGGAGCGACGCCTCCTTCAAAACGGAGTTACACAATCTTTATACCCAATTGAAAGATGGGAGGCATGTCCGTCTTCGGTCGCTGCAGAATAGTTACAAAACATTTGTGCTGGAACAAATGGCCGAGAAAAGAAAAGGCCATGCGTACGATTTCTGGAAGCGGGAACTCGATGGGTATAAGCGGTTGCATTTCAATTCTAACGCGCCTTCAGACGGCGGGATCATGAAAAATATAACGTTCGACCTGGGCGAACAATTCTATCGGACCTGTTCGGCTGTTTCAGAAGAGCTAAATACCTCGGTCAAGAATATCTGTTTTAGCGCCTATCTGTATATGCTTTATATGATCTCCTGGGAGCCGGATTTACTGGTGGGAATGGTGTGTCATAATCGCCCGGTGTGCGAGGACAGTGAAAAGATATTGGGGTGTTTTCTCAATACTCTTCCCGTCCGGTTAACAATTCCTTCTGAAGTTACGTGCGCTGATTTTATCCGCATTGTCGAGCAAAAATTATTGGAGATCAAGCAATTCGAGAGACTTTCTTTTTTTGAAATAGTCAAATTGGTGGGCGAGGACAGGGGACATGAGAATCCCTTGTTCGACACTGTGTTCAATTTCATGGATTTCCATGTCTACCGGAACATAGAGTCTTACGAAGATTCCACCGTTTCGCAAGGCGACTCGCGAATGGGGATTCAAGGGTTTGTCAGAACCAACACGCCGGTCAACCTGGACGTGGATGCGACGCTAGGCGCTTTTATCATTACCTTCTCTTACCATACAAGTTTCCTGGACGACTCGGCGGCAGAAAAAATGTGCGGTTATTTCAGGGACATTCTCGAATCTCTGGCGATGAATTTAACCGGCCTTCTGGAACGAGAGAATTTTATCGAGCCGAAAGAGATGGAGCGGTTGTTAATGGTGGGTGAAGGACCAATCGCCGGCGCCGGTGGGCTGACAGCGGCGCATGAACAATTGGCCGGCCGGTTGGAGAGCCGGCTGGATCGCATCGCCCTTGTGAGCGCCCGTCATGATTCGCACGTCACATACCGGGAATTGGAGCGGATGGCGGAAGAACTGGCTTGCCGCTTAAAGAAACGAGGCGCCGGTATGAATGTCATTGTCCCCCTACTGGTGGAACCGTCTGTGGAGATGATCGCGGGAATTCTCGGCATTCTGAAAGCGAATGCCGCCTACCTTCCGATTGATCCCGGTTATCCGCGGAAACGGATCGATTTTATCCTGAAGGATTGTGATGCCGGGATTTTGGTGACCCAGGGCTCTTCAGATAAGGCGGCTGGATTTGAGGGTGATGTATTGACGATAAAAAATCCCGGTGGCGACGATGCACCTCCTGCAAGGGATAAAGATCAAGCACAATCGCTGGACTCTCTTGCCTACGTCATCTACACGTCGGGCTCTACGGGCGAACCAAAAGGCGTTTTAGTGGAACATGGGAATCTTGCCTGGTATCTAGAGGCGTTCGCGGCTCAATTCCAATTATCCACTGATGACACTGTGATTCAGCAGGCCTCGTTCACCTTTGACGCGTTTGTCGAGGAGTTGTATCCTGTATCGCTGGCCGGCGGGACCTTAGCGATTCCCCAAGCCGAAGAGATATTGGACAGCGAGTTGCTGTGGCAATTTATCCTGCGCCACCGTGTGACGATGATCACCTGTTCCCCATTGTTGTTGAATGAATTGAACAAATTGGCGCCGAATACGTCGATCCACACCTATATAAGTGGTGGAGACCGTTTGGACGGATCCTTTGTAGACAGGCTCCTCTCCTATGCCCGGGTTTTCAATACATACGGGCCCACCGAGAGTACTGTGTGCGCCACTTATGGGGAGGTTGAAGGAAATCCCAAGGGGCCTCTATCTATCGGAACACCCATCACCGGTTGCAGAATCTATGTGTTGGACCGGAATCAGAATATCATGCCCTATGGGGTCCAGGGAGAGTTGGCTGTCGCCGGCGGCGGGATCGCCAGAGGTTATCTCAACCGGCCCCGTTTGACCGCCGACAAGTTTGTACAGGATCCGGTGCGCCGGCGGGGGACCGTCTATTTGACCGGCGATCTGGTCCGCTGGAGAACGGATGGCCAACTTGAGTTTTTGGGGCGTATTGACCAGCAGATAAAAATAAGAGGCTACCGGATCGAATTGGGTGAAGTTGAGCGGCAGCTCCTGAAGCATGAAGATGTGAGCGGGGCTGTGGTCAATGCCTACCGGGACAATGGAACCGGATTTTATTTATGCGCATTTATTAGTAGCGGGAAAAAACTTCAAGCCTCGCAACTGAGGGAATACCTCAAAGAGAAGGTTCCCCATTATATGGTACCCGCCCGCTTTGCTTTTGTGGATTCCATCCCCTTGACAGCCGGCGGGAAGCCGAACCGCCGGGCCTTGCCGGCGCCGAAAGCGATTCGGTCCGAGGGCTATCAACCTCCTGTTGGACCTCTGGAGACCGGTTTGACGGAATTGTTCGCCGAGGTTCTGGAGATGGAGTGTGGATCTGTGGGAATATACGACAATTTTTTCGATTTGGGCGGCCATTCCATCAAGGCCACGATCTTGTCTTCCCGGATCCATAAAACCTTTGGGGTCAAGATTCCCATTGGTGTGTTTTTCAAGGGGCCTACCGTGAAAGAGCTGGCGAAGTTCATTCAAGACAGCGAGCAAAGTCGATACGACACCATTGAACCGGTTGAGAAAAAGGATTATTATTCTCTCTCCAGCGCTCAAAAGCGTCTTTGGGTGATCGATCAGTTCTCTGAAGAGCAAGGGGCGTACAAAATCGCCTTATCGTATTCTCTAGAGGATCTCGATGTGGAATGTTTCAAGGAGGCGTTTCATTCTCTCGTCCGCCGTCACGAGATTTTGCGAACCACCTTTGTCGAGGTGGAGGGGGAGCCGCGACAACGGGTTCATACCTTCGAAGACAGCGATCTCCAGATTGAAATCGTCGATTTCTCCAATGAGGCGGATGGAAAGGAACTGGCGGCCTCTCTGGCGCAAAAAGATTATGGTATCGATTTTGACTTGACCGCCGGTCCGTTGGCGAGGGCGAAGCTGGTGCGGCTTTCGCAAAAGCGTTTTTTGTTTTTTCTCACCCTTCATCATATTATCGCTGATGCCTGGTCTGTGGATGTATTGCAAAAGGAGCTCATGCAAATCTACGAGGCGGCCGTCATGGGAGGGGGGGCCCCTTTGAAGGAACTCGATATCCAATACAAGGATTATTCAGACTGGCAAAACAGCCGGATTGGGCAAGGGGTGTTTCGCCACCATCAGCAGTTCTGGATGTCGCAGTTCGAGTCCGGCGTGCCGGTTTTGGATTTGCAGACAGATTTCCCCCGCCCCAAGGTCAAAGGTATCAACGGGGACAATGTTATGGTGGTGTTGGACCGCGAGCTAGGGCAAGCGGTACGCTCGCTTTGCAAAAAATATAATTGCAGTCTGTTTATGACAATGCTTTCGACAATAGCGATCCTATTGTATTATTATTCGGGGCAGGAGGATTTGGTGATCGGTTCGCCGATCGCGGGACGGGATCATGGTGATCTGGAAGAGCAAATCGGTTTTTATCTCAATATGCTCCCTTTGCGCATCTCATTTTTGGATTCCGACTCGTTTGCCTCGTTGCTTGGCGATGTGAAACAGTCGGCGATCAAAGCGTTTCAACACCAGGCCTATCCGTTTGATTTATTGATAAACGATTTGAAGTTGATCCGTGACAGTAGCCGGTCCCCTCTGTTTGATGTGTTGGTTCAGGTATTGAACACTGCCTCCGGTGTTCAGGAAAATGATTCGGACATTTCCGGTGAGGAGGCGAGGGATCGGAGTTTTCAGGTGGAGCTCAAGCAAAGCAAATATGATCTAGTATTCAACTTTTCTGAAATGGGTGGTTATATCACCCTCTATCTCGAATATAACATCGATTTATTTAAGCGGGAAACTGTGGAGTTAATGGTGAAACGGTTCGAAATGCTTCTGAGGATCGTGACTGGCGACGAAAAGATTTGCATTAAGGATATTCATCTGGAAGAGGAATACAGTGTCCCAATGATACAACCGGCCGGGAGGCGAAGCGAATGAAAAAGAATACCGCAGATAGATCTGATATACTTTTTTTTTTTAAGACAATCAAGCGCATGGGGATCAATATCCGGTTAACCGGCGGAGGACTGTCGATTCGATCCCCCAAAGGCAAATTGCCCAAAGAGGTACTTGCTGAAATAAAAGACCGGAAGCAAGAAATAGTTATGTTCTTGCGGCAAAAGGATAGGTTTCGCGCATACACATCCCTCGAACCGAGCGAAAAAAAATATTACTACCCGCTGTCGCCCGCGCAGAAGCGGGTCTTTATTTTGCAGCAAATGGAAGAGGGCGGCGTCAACTACAACATGCCCTATGT
>CAZBHS010000027.1:0-76094 GCA_964491915.1 uncultured Clostridia bacterium | reverse complement strand
GCGGTGATCCACATGGCGATGTGGGTTCCGGGTTTGGAGCGGAGGATGACGGTGATGGTGTTGTGCTCGTTGATTTCTACGGCTTGTTGGAGTCTTGGGTTCTTTTTTTTGAAGTCTTTGGGGGCCATGACGGTTTGGCCGTTGAATAGGACGTTGCCGCTGGTGACCCGGTGTTTGTCGTTGGACTCGCCGTTGAAGATGGTGATGGTTCCCTGCTTGACGTAGATGGGGCTGTCGAAGGTGAGGGTTTTTGTGGCCGGTTCGCCGTTGAGGCGGATGAATTCGATGGGGCCGAAGAGGGTGATCTGGGGGGCGAATAGATGGATGGGAAGGAATAGTGCGATGATGCTGAATAGTAGGATAGATCCTATGATTGGGTAGATCTTTGGGCAAGTCATGAAAGCCTCCTTTATGGGTGGAACGTTAGTTTGGTTGCTATGGTTTCCAGTTAATGGTGATTATTAATGGAGGTAGCGAGAATAGTATAATGAATGGCGAAAAAAATTTCAATATCCTGGTTTCAGAATTTGGGAGAGTGTTTGCTCTTGTTGGAGGTTGGGTTTCTTTTGACTGTGGTGATTTTTTTGGAAACTTATCTGGGGGTTCTCGTGGCCGAGGTTGGTTTTCTGCTGACTTAGGTTGGGTTTTGTTTTATTGTGGTGAGTTTAACGGTAACTTATCTGTGGTTGCTCTTGATGGAGGTGGTTTTTTTGTTGATTGGGGGGCTGCGGGAGGTGATTGGGGTGCTTTTTTTGGTTTAGGCGGGGGAGTGGGAGTCAATTGTGATGATTTTAACGAGAAATTGTTTGGGGCGGGGTTTTTTGAAAGAATTGGGGGGAGGGGTTGTGGGTGGGGGGGGAATTGCGTATAATAGAGGGAAGATGATCGATTTAAAAGGACGTATCGGGAAGTATAAGATTGTCAGGAAATTGGGTAGCGGCGGCTTCGGCACCGTGTATTTGGCGGAGGATACCTTTTTGAAGACGGAGCGGGCTCTCAAAATTCCGCACCGTATCGGCTCCAAGATCGAGAAATTGCTTCAGGAGTCGGCGCTTCAGTCGAAGTTGTTGGAGCATCCCCACATCGTCAAGTTACTGACTGTGGATATGATCGATAACATCATCATTATGGTGATGGAGTATATCAAAGGGACGGATCTGGAGAAGATAATCGATAAGAACGCCCATGTGGAGATACCGATGGCGTTGAGGTATTTCCGGCAGATTTTGTCGGCCATGAAGTTTGCGCATGAACACAAGGTGATTCACCGGGATATCCGCCCCTCCAATGTCCTCATCGATGATGACGATAATGTGAAGATTACCGATTTCGGCACTTCCACGTTATTGAAGGATAAACAATACGCCACCACCCGTATCGGTTCGCCGCCGTATATGGCGCCGGAACAATTCGAAGGAAAGGCTGTGTTGGCTTCGGATATCTATTCCATCGGCTGCGTGTTTTATGAAATGATCAGCGGGTTTCCGCCCATTGTGCTGTCAAATCCAGTGGAGATTTACAAGAAAGCGCGGGAGGGCGATGTGGTACCGTTGATCAAAAAAGTGCCGGTGGTGCCCGCCGGGCTGAACCGTATCGCCATGAAAATGCTGGCTCCGGATTTGGCCATCCGCTATAAGACCGCCGGCGAGATTATCTCGGATTTGAACCGGTTGGAGGAAAAACGGGACGATCATACGGAACAATTGAAAGAGATCAAAAACCGCATCGATGCCCGGGATACCCGCAGCGACTATGTATGCTGGAATTGCCGGAAAGCCATGCCCCGCAAAATGAGGAAATGTCTCTATTGCGGAGCGGAACAATAAATTTGAATTTTTTTTGATTCTCCTTTTTGTATAAAAAAATAGAAAAAACATCTGTATTGTGGGATTTCTCCTTGACAAAATGCTCTCACTGCATTATTCTGGTATACAAAATGTATAATATGCATGCGGGCTATGTGTTTCGCGTATTGGGCGAGCCCGCCAAAACGGTTAAAAGGAACTATGCATGAATAAAGGAGATGTTTTTACTATCTTGAGGTTTGAGGCGAAACGGCTGCTGCGGAGGGAATACCTGTGGATCGGCCTGGTGTTTTCGCTCTTTGTGGTTGTGTTTATGAGGTTTGGCGATGCTGGGGATGTCGCGATGTTGCTTGATGTAATTGGGAGTTTGATGATGGCGGGGCTTGGCCTGGGGCTTTGGAGGGGCGGTGTGTCGTCTTTGAGGCGGCAGGCGGTTTCGCCGGGAAAACACCTTTTGATTAGCCTGCTGGGGCGGGGATTCATTTTGTGTGGAGTTTGGTGTGTTGTTCCGGTGGTTGTGTTTGGGGATGGCCGTTGGTCCAACGGTGGTGTTTGGGCCGTCTGGGGGGCGTTGTTTTTTTGGTTTTTTTATTTGTCCGGGGCGGCGGTTTCAGTTGTTGTCCGCAACCGGCGTATCCGTTGTCTTTGGGCGGTTGGAATGTGGGTTTCATTTGTTTTTGTGATTCCCCGGTTTCTTGATATCGTTGTCCAGCGTTTCCAATTACCGCCGGGTATGGCGGCGGGATGGCCGGTTTCGTTTTTTTCGAATTTCGCGATGGAACTGCGAGGCGGTTCGCCGCCGGTTGAGTTTGCGACCGGAGTTTGGATGGTCTTGTTTTATCTATTTTTGCCGGTTGGAGTGGTGGTGTTGGCTGCGATCCGCAAAGAGGACGACGGGGATGACGGTCGGGTGGCTGTTGGCATGGGGGGGCTTGAACGGGGGAAATTCTATTTTTTGCATATTAAAGATCCTGATGAACGAGGGCGGTTTGTCCGTTATTTTGAATCGAAAGACGCTGTTGTCGTAAGGAAGTTGGAGAAGGAAGACCTGGATGAGGGCGTGCGGTTGAAGGCCTGGCTCGAATTTTTGTCTGGAGTTTGGGGGCGTAGGCTGGATTTGTTGCTCGATAACTTGAGAGCGGTTGGGATTGAGCGATGGCATTTGCGGAAGCGGTTGAGGTGTTTGTCGATAGAGGCGCTGATGTCGGCTTATTGGGAGGTAAAGCTTGACTGCGGGGGGGCTATGTTTGTGTTTGACGATGTTCTGGAGGGGGTTTCGGATGAATCGCAGGATATGTTCAGGACGATGGTCAAGGAGAAAATGCCGGATGCTGTGTGTGTGTATATCGGTTCTCGCATGTATGAATCCCGCCTGGCGAGGGAGCAGGGTGCATCCGGGACGATGCGGTTTATTGCTGTCGATCCGGCGATGATCGCCTTTTAGGTTCTCAAACGGTCGATTCGCCTTCGACCATCTCCGATTCGGTGAATGGGAGGAGTTGTACGAAAAAAATTTCCATCAGTATCTTCCTGATTTTGGGGTCGTTCGCAATTGTTTCGTTGAAGAGCTCGAGCTTTTCTGTTGGCGATAGCCGTTTGATGTTGGTGGTGTCTATCAGTATGGCGTGTTTTCCCATTGGTAGACGGCGGATGAGTTTGGTCTTCTTTTTTCCAGTGGGGAAGTCGATGATGTTCTGACGTTTGCCGCGGAAATTATCGCGGATTTCCTCTTTGAATATCAATTTTACCTGTTCCAATTTGGCCAGTACGATTTCCTCGATCTCGGGGATTTGCATGAGTTCCATGAGTTCTTTGTGTTTATCGCGTTTCATCCGATTTCCTCGTTTTCTTCTTTTTTGTTTTTTGCCTGGAATTCTTTGATTTCGTCTTTAAGCAATGCCTTCATTTCCACTAGTTTGGCAAGGATGATTTGCTCGATGACCGGGATTTTCATCAGGGATAGCAGCTCGACATATTTTGGGTAAATGGGATCGCCGGCCTTGATATGGTCGGTGCTGAAAAATGAGCTTCCTTGTTTGTCGAGCAACTCCGGGATCAACATGTCGCCTTTTCCGGTGATCAACCAATTCTGATTCAACCGGTATCGGTCGTACAGGTAGGTGAGGTAACTGATTTTGGGGAATGTTTTCCCTTTTTCAATGTTGGTGATGGTAGATTGATAAATGTTTAACTCGCTGGCGACTTCCCGTTGGGTTTTTTTCAGGGATTCTCTAAATTTAAGGAAACGCTCTCCGATTTGGCTTTTTAAAATTCTATCGTTTTTATTTTGCATTTTTGTGTTGACAAAAAAAAATATTTGCATTAAATTTATATTTACTATCAATGGTGTTGGGTATTTTGGGTAATGGTAGAAAAAATGGGTAGGCTTTGTGAGGGAAAATGGAAAAAAATCCAAGAAAATACATATCCGCAATGGCCATATTGCTAATATAACTTATTGTGATGCTAAAAACAAGCGAAATTTGCAAAAAATTATAAATATTTGGAGGTGGGATGAAAATTCAAAAACGGTTTCGCCTGAATGTCGATTTTGTCGCGGAAATTAATGATGAGTCTTCTGGGGACAATCCAAAGAGTAAAAGTAAAATGGAGACGTTTCTCAGGGAGTTTTTAAAGGACGATAAAGCGGTATTGGATTTGTACAAGCTCTGGTTGTTGTCCGACCTTAAAACCGAGGAGCATTATGACGCCATCGCTAGAAATTTCTCTGTCCGCAATGAAGACGATATTTTGAAATCTGTCCTGGAACGATGTCCCAGTACAACTCGAAAATACTTCAAGAAAGTCCTCGATAGTAAGAGTGATGGGATGTTTCCCGAGTTGGAGACATTTTTCGAGAATTTTGATATGTTGAATCTCGATAATGTTAATTTTGCCGAGGTGGATTAGTCGGGAGCGCCGGGCCGGTTTAATATAGAAGCTTATCTGAAACCGAGCCCGGTTGCGATGTAACCGCTGAGTCCGAAAAGGGTTGTCATCCAGACATCGAGGTAATAAAACGTGCTGTCGGCCGCCATGTTGCCGCTCAACTCAGCCAGCGCGGCGGCTCCGATCAGCAGAAAAAAGGCCAGGGAAAATCCTCCCAGACCTTTGGATTTCTTGTTTTCGATTGCCAGTAAGCTACCCAGTATGAAAAATTCCAACACCTGGAGCTTGAATAAAAAAAATGGCCGTGACACCAGGAAAAACGAAATTATTCCGATCGCCAGAAGGATGGCTGCGATCTCTATGTCCGACCTTGATTTCCATGCGCGGAACAGGTTGACGATAAAATAGGCTAAAAACAACCCGTATATGACATAAAGGGCGAACTGTTTTCCTGAAAAAGATACCACGGCGATTCTCACCTGGGCATGAAAAAAATTGACAATGACCAGGATGGCGATATAGAAAATTGACGCGGTAAAATTCCTCAACTCTTTTTAACCTTCTCTTTTTCGGCTTTTTTCTCAAGTAGGCTGAGATGATTGAGGATTTTTTTCCTCAACTCATCAAAGAGTTCTGGTTTTTCTTCCAGCAGGAGTCGTACGGTCTCTTTCCCCTGGCCTAATTTTTCGTCCCCATAGGAGTACCATGAACCGGTTTTGGAAACAAATCCGTGTTTTACCGCCAAATCGATCACATCGCCTTCCCTGGAGATACCTTTACCGAAGAGCAGATCCACTTCGGTATCTTTGAATGGGGGGGCCATTTTGTTTTTAACGATTTTCATGCGGGTGCGTCCGCCAACGATTTCCGTTCCGTTTTTGAGGGTTAAAATTTTGCGGACTTCGAGGCGCATAGAGCTGTAGAATTTCAAGGCGCGACCGCCGGTGGTTGTTTCGGGATTGCCGACGAACATGCCGATTTTTTCCCTCAATTGGTTGAGGAATACGAATGTGGTTTTGGAGCGGGAGACAATGGCTGTCAATTTACGCAGCGCCTGGCTCATTAAGCGCGCCTGCAAACCCATGTGGCTGTCGCCCATGTCGCCTTCCAATTCCGCTTTTGGCACCAATGCCGCCACACTGTCGATGACAATGATATCGACGCCGCCTGAACGGACCAGTATTTCGGCGATTTCAAGCGCTTGCTCGCCAAAGTCCGGCTGGGCGATGTAGAGTTCGTCGATGTTGACTCCCAAATTTTTGGCATAGGTCGGATCAAGGGCATGCTCTGCGTCGATAAACGCCGCGTAGCCACCTGCTTTCTGAGCTTCCGCTATGGCCTGGAGGGCGATTGTGGTTTTTCCCGACGCTTCGGGGCCGTAGATTTCAATGACTCTGCCTCTGGGCAAACCACCGATGCCGGTGATGATGTCCAGGGATAGGCATCCGGTGGAGATGGCGGGGATACTGACTGCCGATTGTCCGCCTAATTTCATAATAGAGCCTTTGCCGAATTGCTTTTCAATTTGCGATACCGCATTTTTTATTGCCGATGCTTTCTGATTTGTATCAGTCATAATTTTCCTCCGATTTTGTTAAGTGGCCGCGTTTTATTCTCGCGTTTCTGTTCTCTGGGGTTATTTGCCGATATATTCGACTTTATCGAATTCTTCGTCGTCCCTTCGGTACGATTCGATCAACTCTTTCAGGGAGTTGAGCATGTTGACGAGGTCGTTTTCGATCTCGCGGCGTTTAAATTTAAGATTGCGTATCTCTTCTTTTAGATCTTTGCGCCTGGAAATCGCGCCGCCGATTATCTCCTCTGATTTCACTTCGCCCTCTTTGATGATCAATTCCGCCTCTTTTTGGGCATTGCTTTTAATTTCATTGGAGAATTTCTGTGCGGATACCAGCGTGTCTCTCAGTATTTCTTCGCGTTTTTCCAGTTTGATCAGGGTCTCTTTTAACCGGTCGATCTCTTTTTTATAGCTTTCTTTTTCCTGAATTTGATTTTCCAGCACTTCCGCCACCTGGATCAAGAAGTTTTTGACCTCTTCTTTGTCGAATCCTTTAAATTTGGCGGAGAATTCCTGTTCGATAATTTCTTGCGGAGTTAATTTGATCTTCATTCATCCCCCTAGTAGAATTTGGTTCGCGTAGCTCATCAAAAATCCGGTCAGAAAATAATCGATAAAATAAAGCCCCATCAGGATGATGATGGGAGAGATATCGATGTTTCCGACAATGGTGAACGGAATATAGCGATGAACCAGGCGAAAGACCGGGTCTGTCAAACGTCTTAAAACATAGATCAGCGTGTTGTTGTGTGGAATTCCTCCCATCCACGATAGGACGGAGCGCACCAGAACAATGATGATGTACAATTGCAAGGCCATATGAAGAATATAGGCCAATGCCTTGAGGAAATGTCCCAGGATCACAAGGCTCTTCTCCCGAATAACGCGGTGCCGATGCGAAGCATTGTAGCGCCCTCTTCGACGGCCACCTCAAAATCGTGGCTCATGCCCATGGAGAGGTGGCGAATCTCAAAATTCGGTAGTTTCATACTGTTTATGTCATCCCGCAATTCCCGCATACTGGCGAAATAGGGGCGTACATCTTCGAGGTCGTCTTCGAAGGGCGGGATGGTCATCATCCCGGTAATTTTTACCCGATTGAGGTTGGCGATGTAGTTCAATGCTTTTTTGAGGCCGTCAACTGTGAAACCGGATTTGTTTTTTTCTTCTCCGATGTTGATCTCTATAAAAATTTCTGTTTCTTCCGCGACTCTTTTATGGATATGTTCCAGTGATTTTACCCCATCCACGGACTGGATAAAATCAAAGCTTTTTAGGATCCTGTTGATTTTGTTTTTCTGAAGTTTACCGATGAAGTGCCATTTGATATCTGTATCTTTCAGGGCTTCCTGGTGGAGATCGGCTTCCTGTGTCTTGTTTTCGCCCATAATCGTTATTCCGCAGTCATAGGCTTCTTTTATTTTTTCCATTGATTGGCCTTTGCAGACTCCCAGTATCTGGATGTCGGAAGCGTTTCTACTTACTCTCTGGCAGGCTTTTTCCACTCTATCCATGAGCTTGTCGTAGTTGTCTTTAATACTCATTTTGAAATCCCCCTCGCTGAGTGATCAAAAAATTAATAGTGGTTACGTCGTTATTATAGTTCATTACCTTCAAGCCTCAGCAAATATCTTTTATTTTGAATACCGGCGGAAAACCCGCCGATCTTATTGCCTGCAGCGATGACGCGATGGCACGGCACAAAAATGAGGAGATAATTTTTCCCCATTGTTTGTCCCACTGCCCGTTGTGCTTTTGGTGAACCTGCTCGTCGCGCGAGTTCTTGGTAGGTGAGCCGGTCCCCTTTTTTTGTACTTTTCAAAGTAGACCAGACTCTTTCCTGAAAGGGCGTACCGCGTGAGAATATGACTCCACAATCGGTGGGATCCACATCTTTGCCGGCCGCATATTGAGATAGTATGTCGAACACCGGCTGGAGCGCTTGCGGATTTTCTTCAATGGCGGGGAAATAGCGCCGTTCCTCTTCCAGAATATACAATCTTTCCGCCTGGGTCTGGTAGCAATGTGAAAATATTATTTTTCCATCTGCTTCATCAATGCCCACGATAATGTTTGAATGTTCAAAAAATCCCATGTCAGCATAAAATCGCATGCTTTATTATATAATATTTTTGGGTTTTTTAAAAGGGGTTTTTCCTTTTAGAGGGGTAAATTTCCAATTTTGCGGGTTCCCAGGGTCGGAATTCGAAATAAATGGTTACTATTTTTTGGAAAAAGTATTATAATTGCTATGAAATTTTTTAATTTTGACGCGACGTTGAAATGGTGATTTTCTGGAGTGATAGATATGAATAATTTTTCGCAGCGATTGATTGATGTGAGAGACATTTTTGTGAAGCCCGGGGCTAGCCTGGCGCGTTCAATGGAAGAAAAAGAATACCGGATCGCTATTATCGTCATCTTTTTATCGGCGATTTTACTTAGTTACGTGACCATGCCCCTTGCGATGGAGCGAGCGTCGGAGATGGCGGGCGGGGCCGGGGGGCAGATTTCCATCGGCTTTGCATTCGTGGCATTGGCCGCGATATTCGCTATCTTTATGAGTCTCGCCATCGGAGCATTCATGGTCTACCTGTTTTTTGGGGCCGCGGGCGCAAAAGGAGAATACGGGCATTTTTTCGCTCTGGTGGTGAATGCGTCGTTAATCGACACGGCAATTCCCAACGTGCTTCAGGCCATCTCTCTCGCCACAGGGAGCGGTATTGTGAAGTATACCAGTTTAGCGGGATATATCAGTAATCTCACTGAAAAAAGTTTGGCTCAATTAACTTGTAGTCAACTGAATATATTTTCTATCTGGTACATCGTAGCCATTGTGCTGGGCGTGTCGGCGTTCTCTAAATTAAGCCTCGGAAAGACCGCGATCATCGGCGCGCTTTATTTTTTCTTCAAATCCGTTGTGGTGGTCATGTTCAAACACCTGGTCACCGTGATGGGCCGGAACATGGGGTTTTGATTTTTCGCTCTTGACATGATGCGATTTACTGTTTATAATTAGCATATGCCAATTACATGTTGCGCTTTTTTTTTGAATCAGCATCCTGAACGCATTGGAGTCGATGGGTATGCCACGTCCTAAGAAGTGTCGTCGAGTGTGCCACAATCCCAGTGAAGTGTTTTACAAGCCGGCGTCCGCTCCTTTGAAGGAATTGGAGTGGGTGCCGTTGTCCCTGGATGAATTGGAGGCCGTTCGCCTGAGGGATTTGGGAGGGCTTTACCAGGAAGATGCCGCCAGGTCCATGAATATTTCGCGGCAGACATTCGGCAACATTCTGAACAGTGCGCACCGCAAGATCGCAGATTGCCTGGTGAACGGGAAGGCGATAAAAATTGAAGGTGGTCCCGTGGCTTTGGATGAACACCTTTTTACGTGCAAGAAGGACGGGTGCGGAAGACGCTGGTCGCAACATGATTCGGAAAATGAGGAGAAAAAAACATGAAACTTTGTATTCCTGTTGTAGAAGATAATGATATTCAATCGAAAGTGTCGGGCCATTTTGGTAGCGCGCCCTTATTTTTGGTGTACGACGATAGCGACAAAAATGTCCGGGTAGTGGATAATTCCAGTGACCATGAGGACCACGGTCAATGCATGCCGGTTCATACTCTTAAAGAATTGGAAGTGGATACTGTGGTGTGCAATGGCATGGGACTCCGGGCGCTCGAGAGTTTGAAAGCGTTGGGGATCCGTGTGTTCCGTCCGCTGGAGCAGTATATCACCGCCGGAGAAATCATCCAGGCGGCCGCAGAGGGAAAGCTTCAGGAATTAGCTCCTCAGGATGCGTGTAGTCACAACCATCACTAAATAGACTGATGTAAAAAAGGTCGTTATTCAGCGATGGCGTGGGTAATAGGAAGGCGCCGTGTTGCCCGCGTACAAAATTAAAGCCATAGCCCTCCAACAATTCAGAGATATCGATTTCTTCGATACAGTGGTTTTGTGATAGAGCGGCGATAACATCTTCGGATTCCTGGGCCGTGAACGAGCATACTGAATACAAGTATGTGCGGCCGGGGAATTGTTTGAGCAGGGAGTCGAGTATCTTTTTCTGCCGGCCGGCGTTGCGTAGGATAATTTTTTCGTCGGTTTTCAGTTTTAAATCGGGGTTCTTGCGGATTGTGCCGACGGAACTACATGGGGCGTCAACCATCACCAGGTCGAAACAATTGTGAAGGGCCGGATGTTGCGCGTCCATGACCATTAGAGATACATCCCTCAATTTGTGTTGCCGGATGACCGGTTGCAACATCCGCAAGCGGCTGTGGTTGATATCAGCCGCCACGATCCGTAGGTCGGGCTTCTGTTGTTTGAGGGTGGCGGTTTTACTGCCGGGGGCGGCGCAACAATCCAGAACTGATTTTTTCCCATAATGGGCGGCCAAAAAAGAGATGAGTTGGGAGGCGGTGTTTTGAAAATAGGCGGTGTGACTGGATACCAGGTTTTTAATCTTTCCCGGTTGCTTGATTTCGATGGATTGGAAAGAGGGGAGTTCTTTTATGGGAATGGCCGCGGCGCTTAATTCTTTCACGAGAGCCGGATAGCTGATTTTGGCCGGATTGGGTTTGAGATGGAAGACCGGTTCGCTATCCAGGTATTCCAGGGCGGCCTGGAGCTTGTCGCCGGCGAGTTCGCTGAGCTGGCGGACCAGAGTCGGGTTCAGCGAGTGGCGGACGGCTGCATCGGTTACCGCGGCGATAGCTGTGTGGGCGCTTTCTTTTTGCCTGCCGAGGGCTCTCAGTATTCCGTTGATAAATTGTTTAGATTTTTTAGGGGCGGCCGAGACAACTTCGTTGACCACTGCGTAATCCGGGAAGCCGCCGGAAAAAAGCATCAAAAAAATACCGATTTTAAGCAATGTGGAGGTGGGGAGGTCGATCTTTTTGAGGGGGATACGGGAGAACCTTCTTATGACGACGTCTAGTAATTTTTCCTTGCGGATAATCCCGTACACCGTGCGGCTGGTATTGGCGGCATCCTGGCTTCCGGTTCTGTCGAGATGCCGGCTTATCAATAATTTCAAATTTGTTTCCGGCGTCCGGTAGTAGTCCGTCAGTATGTGATAGGCATCGAGAAGATGATTCAATTTAGTTTGGCGGGAATTGGATTGCCCAGGGAATAACAATAGGGAGACATCGGCTTTTTGCATTGGGGTTGCATTTCCAGGATTTCGACGGCGGTGTTCCGTCCGCAACAGACTTTGAGGCTATGCTTGTCCATCGCCAACACATCTCCGGGTTCTTTGCCGGCCATCATGACCGTCAGTTTTTCCGTTTGGGGTAGAGGCCGGACTTGCTTGACGTTTACCAGAATGTCCTGGATATGGAAATGGAGTCCGGGCCAGGGAGAGAACGCTCTGAACTTGTTGTATAATGTCTCCGCCGGCAAGTGCCAGTCGATTGTTCCCTCTCCCTTTTCGATCGGAGGGGCGAATGTGGCTTTTTCGTGTTCCTGTGGGATTTTTTTTATGTCTCCGTTCACTATTTGTTCCAATGTCTCGATCAAGAATGGCGCGCCTTCGCGGCTGAGGCGATCGAACAGGGTTTCCGTGGTGTCGTCCGCATGGATAGGGTATTCTTTCCGGCTCCAGATGTCGCCGCTGTCTAATTTTTTCGCGATCTCGAAAATCGTGATGCCGGTTGTGGTCTCGCCATGCTCCAACGCCCGCTGGACAGGAGCCGCGCCCCTGTATTGGGGTAATAACGAAAAATGGACGTTGACCAAATTAAGGCGGGGGACGGTGAATACCTTACGTGGAATGAGTTTGCCGTAGGCGATGACCACTCCGATTTCCGGTTGGATTTCCTCCAGCCTCTCCGCCACGGCTCCGCATTTTAATTGGTCCGGCTGGATCAAAGGGATACCGTGGTTCAGGGCGAATTGTTTGACCGGCGGCACCATCTTTTTTTTGTGCCTGCCTCCCATGGCGTCGGGCTGGGTGGCAATGAGCCGCAAGTCGAAACGCTCCTTCAAGAGCTCGATGTAGGGTAAACAAATCCCGGCGGTTCCGAAAAAAACAATCTTTTTCTTCGCTATTACCACTTACCTGTGCGCTCCAATCTCTTGATTTCCCGTTTGATCATTTGACGTTTTAGTGTTGACACACGATCCAGGATCAAAAAGCCGTAGAGATGGTCGATCTCATGTTGAAACACCCGGGCTTCGAAGCCCTCTAAATCATATTCATATTCATCGCCGTCTAGATCCACAGCGCTGACCATCACCTGGGTGCTGCGCGAGACTTCCATGGAGAAGCCGGGGATCGATAGGCAGCCCTCTGTGCCCGGTTCATTGCCGTTTGTTTCGACAATTTTGGGATTGATCAAGACCCTGAATGCCTCAGGATCTTCTCCCTGGGTGATATCCACCACTGCCAATTGGAGAGATTCCCCGATTTGGGGCGCCGCAAGACCAACGCCGTTGGATAGGTACATGGTCTTCTTCATCAATTCCACCATCTGGACGATGTGTTCATCTATCTCTGTAAGGTCGGCAGCCTTGACCTTCAAGACCTCCTCTCCAAACTTACAAATCTCTAAAATTCCTGTTTCTTTATTTACTTCCATAGTATGAATTATATTACTTTTCTAATATTTGTCAATTTCCTTTGAGTTGTTGTTTTGGCTTGTAATTGGGGAATATGGTACAATAAATTCATGGGAAAGATTGTTGAATTGAAAGAAGATGTATACCGGAAAATCGCTGCCGGCGAGGTGGTGGAACGCCCGCTCTCCGTTGTGAAAGAATTGGTGGAGAATGCTGTCGATGCCGGCGCCGACGAGATTTTTATCGAAATGGCGGAAGGAGGGAAGCGGCTCATTAGAGTCTCGGACAATGGCGAAGGCTTCGCGGATGATGATATTGAAACGGCCTTCCGTCGCCATTCCACATCAAAACTGGTGGAATTGAACGATCTGGATGATCTGTACACCCTTGGCTTCAGAGGCGAAGCCCTGGCTTCCATTCTCCAGGTGGCCAAAATCGAATTGAGAACCTCCAATAACGACAATGGCCAGGGAACCCTCTGTTACCTCGAAGGGGGCGTCATGCTGGAGCGCAAGGGGATTGTGTTCCAGAGGGGGACCACCATCGAGGTCCGCGATCTGTTTTTTAACTTCCCGGTGCGGCGCAAGTTCCTCAAGAGCGACCGCACAGAATTGAATCAGGTGGTGGCGTTCCTGGAACCCATGGTGCTGGCGCATCACGATATTTCCTTTACCCTCGCTCACCAGAACCGCACGATATTTAGTTATCAAAAGGCTGCCGATTTGAGGGACAGAATCTATCAGGTGTTCGGGAAGGATTTTCTCGACTCGTTGCAACCGGTTGACTTCCGCCAGGACAATTATGGCTGCGCCGGTTTTGTATCGAAGCTCAATGCCGGAGTCTCTTCTAAAAAATACCAGTTTTTTTTCGTCAATAAACGACCGGTCCGCGAAAAAACCCTCATCGCCTCCTTGAACCGAACCTTCGACCGCTACCTGGAAAAGCGCCAGAATCCGGTGGGCATCCTGCTTCTGGATATCCCCCCCGTCGATATCGATGTCAACATCCATCCCATGAAGTTGGAAATCAAGTTCCTCGATTCCGGTTGGATGTACCGGTTCCTCAAGCACGCCATCGATAGCAGCTTCGGTCAAGACGCGCGAATGGAGATGGAGGTGGATTTTAGCCGCAAAACAGATAACCGGCTGGAAACTCCCGCGTTCGGAGGTATGACCCTCAGGTCCCACCACCAACAGGAGGAGGCTGACGCTGGCAGGCAACAATCGCTCTTCAGCGAATCCCCGTTGTCATCCTTCGACAACGAAGACGGTTTTAGGCTTTTAGGTCAATACAAGGATTCCTATATTATCATTGAAAAAGAGGGAGAACTTCTGGTGGTTGACCAGCACAACGCCCATGAACGGGCCAATTACGACCGCCTCAAAAAGAATTACCGGGAGAACGCCGTTCCGTCGATATCCCCATTGTTCCCCATTATCATCGAACTCTCCCCTTCCGAGATTTCCGCTCTCGAGGACGGCAAGATGGAGGCCCTCGAAAGGTTGGGTTTCGAAATCCAACCTTTGAGCGCCAATGCTTACGATATAAAAAAATTCCCCCAAATCCTCAACGAGCGTAACATCAAAGAGGCGGTGCTGGAGGTGATACATTTAAAATACGACGAAGCGGCGTTCGAGGATAGCGTGCTTGCCACCGTCGCCTGCAAGAGCGCCATAAAGGTCAACCACAAATTGCTTCCCGAAGAGATGAAAAAAATCGTGCGGGAATTGTTCGACACCGGTAATCCCCATTTTTGCCCTCACAAGAGGCCGATTATCGCGACGTTCAGCCTCGAAGAAATCGAGAAGATGATGAAACGGCGATAATTGAAAAATAACGCAGATTTTGTTTGACTTCATCCGGTGACTTTGATAGATTAAATTTTCATAATGTGAGGTTTCTATGCAGAAGATAATAGGCATTCGTAGAGAAGATAAAAACAAATGGGAGCGTCGCGTTCCCTTGATTCCGGACCATGTTCGTTTCTTGAAAGAGAAATATGGAATTCATACAATTATTCAACCCTCGGAAAACCGGATTTTCACCGACGATGAATTCCGGGCCGCCGGAGCGGAAATCAATGAAGATCTCGGCAAAGCCCAGACTATTTTCGCCGTGAAAGAGATCCCCATCGAACTCTTCGAAGAGGGGAAAACCTATATTTTCTTTTCCCATACCATCAAAGGGCAGGCATACAATATGGATATGCTGCGGCGTATGAAGGCGTTGAAGGTCAACTTGTTCGATTACGAGCGGTTCGTGGATGACGGCAATCGCCGTTTGATCTTTTTCGGCCGCTATGCCGGATTGGCAGGCATGATCGAGACTCTCCACGCTTACGGGCAGAAGCTGAAGCTACTGGGGCACGACACCCCCTTCGCCGGAATCAAGCAGGCGTTCGAGTATCCCTCCCTCGAAGCGGCTAAACAACATATCGCCCAAATCGGCGAGGAGATCGACGAGAATGGCTTCGGTGAAGAGGTCAGCCCGCTGGTGGTGGGATTTACCGGATACGGTAATGTGTCCCGCGGGGCGCAGGAAATATTCGACCTCTTGCCCTACAAAACCATGTCCCCTCATATCCTGTCGGAAATGTACGAAAACTTCACTCTGGATCACTTCAATCTCTATAAAGTGATCTTCAAGGAAGAGGACCTGGTGAGACCGAAAGAAGGACCGTTCGACCTTCAGGACTACTACGACCATCCTGAAAAGTATGTGTCCCAATTCGAAGAGTACATCCCGTACCTTCAGATATTAGTGAATTGTATTTACTGGACCGAGGACTATCCCCGCCTGGTGACCAAAGAATATCTCAAGACAAACACCCTGCTGAGATCCAACTTAAATCTCAAGGTAATCGGCGACATCAGTTGCGATATCGGCGGCTCCATCGAGATTACTCATAAAGCCACCATGCCGGACATTCCCAATTTCACCTACTGTGCCGACAAAGACGCGTTTGAAGACGGCGTACACCGTCGCGGCGTCACGGTGATGGCGGTGGACAATCTGCCCTGTGAATTTTCCAGGGAAGCCAGTATGGAGTTTTCGGAAGTATTAAAAGATTATGTGGATAATATAGCCTCCCAGAATTACGATAAAGGCTTCGAAGAACTGGATTTGGCGACCGCTTCCGCAAAAGCGTTGATCCTGCAGAAGGGCGAGCTAACGGAAGAGTATAAGTATATGGAAGACTACCTAAAATAAGTGATGATCATGAAAAACCGGAGGACATATGAAGAATAAGATATTGGTGTTGGGTTCCGGCTTTGTGAGCCGGCCCGGTGTTACTTATTTATTGGACCAGAAACATTTGCAAGTGACAGTGGCTTCGTTGGAATTGAGCGAGGCGGAAAAATTGGTGAAAGGGTATGACAACGGCGTTGCCTGTTATGTGGATGTGCAGGACGAAGCCGCGCTCGAAAAATTGATCCAGGAGAACGATATCGTCATCAGCTTGTTGCCCTGGATTTTTCATATCAAAGTGGCGAAGCTTTGCCTCAAGCACAATAAAGATATGGCCACCACATCCTATGTCAGCGAAGAGATGAGACAGTTGGATGAAGAGGTGAAAGCCAAAGGTCTTCTTTTTTTGAACGAAATGGGCGTCGATCCAGGCATCGACCATATGTCCGCCAAGAAGATTATCGACCAGGTTCATGAAGAGGGCGGTAAGATCGTTCACTTCTATTCCTATTGCGGCGGCTTGCCGGCGCCGGATGACAACGACAATCCCTTCGGCTATAAATTTTCCTGGAGTCCCAGGGGCGTTGTGTTGGCGTCCCGTAATTCCGCCCGCTTCCTGGAAAACGGCGAGGTGAAAGAAATCGTCGGCAAAGACCTGTTCCGCTGCGTCCGGTCTGAAGAGGTCGATGGCGTCGGCCAATTGGAGGTCTATCCCAATCGCGATTCCGTCGTCTATAAAGACATCTACGGCATCCAGGAGGCCGAGACTGTGATGAGGGGTACTTACCGTTATTGCGGTTGGTGCGAAACCTTCAAGAAATTGGTGGATCTCGGACTGGTGGACGATACAGCTAAAGAGGGTCTGAACGGCATCACCTTCAAGCAGATGATGGCCAAAATCGCCGGGGTGGAAAACGGCGGCGACGTCAAAGCCGCTATCGCTGAAAAGGTCGGACTCGCTCCCGACGCAGCGGCAATCGGGCGCATGGAATGGCTGGGATTGTTCTCCGACGACATCGTGCCGGACGAGAATAATTACCTCGACATCCTGAGCCGGCGGTTACAGGAAAAATTGTATTATAAAGATGGCGAAAAAGACATGATCGTCCTGCAGCACAAATTCACCGTCGAAAACAAAGACAAAACCAGGTACCAGATCACCTCCACGCTGATCGATTACGGAGTTCCCCACGGCGATACCTCCATGGCCCGGACCGTGAGCTTCCCCCTGGCCATCGGCGTAAAATTGATGGCGGAAGGGGAAATCAGCCTCAAGGGTGTGCAGATTCCCAGGGAAAAAGCGATCTATGAAACTGTTCTCGAAGAATTGGAAAAACTGAATATAAAAATGGTGGAAAAACGCGCTGGGGTCTGATGTATGGCTGAAGCGAATTCCCTTGGTAAAGCCGGTGAAAACGCGGCGGCGGATTATCTGACGCGCCGGGGTTATAAAATCCTGGCGCGTAACAAGATTGTAGTGGGAGTGGAATTCGATATCATCGCCTTCAAGGACGAGACCGTCTGCTTTGTGGAGGTGAAGACACGGGTTTCCGACCAATCCGGGTTGCCGGAAGAATTTGTCGATGAAAGGAAAATCCGGCGGCTCATCAGGGGGGCCAAAGTTTATTATGAAAAAAAACGTTTTGTGGGCTGTAAGGCCCGCTTCGATGTGATGTCGGTCCTTTGGGAAAACAATTGTTTTAACATCGACCATATCGAGCACGCGTTCGAAGAATAGTAAGGGGAGGTAACCATGTCTGAGATAAGGCGGGATCCGTTGACCGGCCGTTGGGTGGTGTATGCGCCCGAACGGAAGCGGCGACCCCAATACATTGACCGCTCGCATGATGGAATCGATCATTCGGTGTCCGGCGATTGTCCCTTTTGCAATGGGAATGAAGCATTGACGCCGCCGGAGGTTTTCGCGTACCGGGGCGACCATAGTAAAGCCAACCAGGAGGGTTGGAGTTTGAGGGTGGTGCCTAACAAATTCCCGGCCTTGAAGGTGGAGGGAGGCGTAGGCCGCGGGGCCGACGGCTTCTATGACCGCATGAATAGCGTCGGCGCCCACGAAGTGCTGATCGAAACACCGTCGCACAATCAGGGGATCGGCGATATGACCATCTCCAATGTCCGGCAAATTTTCTACGCTTATAAATCGAGGTTGCTGGATCTAAAAAAGGATTCCCGCTTCCGTTATATCAAACTATTCAAGAATCATGGCGCCGGAGCCGGAGCCACCATTCCCCATTCACATTCCCAGATCATCGCTTTACCGGTGGTGCCTTCGCTTTTAAAAGAGAAGGTCGAGATAGCCCGCCGGCATTACCTGGCGAAAGAGCGTTGCCTCTGTTGCGATATTATCGCCCATGAGCGGGAGCTTCAGCATCGTGTCCTATTGGAGAATGAAGATTTTGTCGTTCTGGCTCCCTATGCGTCGCGTTACCCCTTTGAGTTGTCTCTCTATCCTATACAGCATAAAACGCGGTTCGAAGACCTGGATGATTCCCTGCTGGAAGGGCTTGCTCGAGCGGTGAAAAATACAATTGAGCGGCTCAACCGGGTATTGGATTACCCCGACTATCACTGGATTCTGACCAACGCCCCATTCGACGGCGATATCTCCCCCTTCTTCCATTGGTATCTGGAAATCATTCCTTTAATAACCGGAACCGGCGGATTTGAATTAGGGACCCAGAGCTACATCAACACTGTTTTTCCCGAAGAGGCGGTTGAGATCCTCAAAGATCCGAAGTACACGGGCTCCGGCAATCACCATCAAAGCTGAGATTCCAGTTCCTTTTTACGTTTCACGAATTTTATCAGCAATATCACGGCCACCACATTGATCAACACTGTAAATCCATTGAGTAAATCGCCCCAACTCCATAACGCTTCCGCTTCCAGGAATCCGAACACAATGGCGACGCAAAAGGCCCAACGAAAAAACTTGCGCAGCCCGCTGCCCCAGATGTAGACGAAGCATTGCTCGCCGTAAAAACACCAGGCCACCAATGTCGAATAGCCGAACATGAAAGAGGCCAGGCAAATAATGTATTTCCCATAGATGCCGAACGACTCGTTGAATGCCGAGGTGGCGAGGGCCGTGCTGGTGTCGCCGCTGGTCCACACGCCGGTGGAGAGGATAATCAACGCTGTCAGCGTCGCCACAGCCGTGTCGATCACCACTCCGAACATGCCGATGAGGCTCTGCTTCACCGGATCGTCGGTCTTGGCGGTGCAGAACATGATGGGGGAGCTCCCGGTCCCCGCTTCATTGGAATAAAATCCCCGGGCCACGCCATAACGGATCGCCATCATCACGGTAGCGCCGGCGAATCCGCCGCCGGCTCCCGCCGGAGTGAACGCGCGGCTGATGATGAGTTTGAAGATTCCAATCAATACATCCAGATGGTTGATGAGGATGGCCAGGCCCAGTAGCATGTAAAGGAGCACCATCAACGGCGTCAATTTTTCCAGGGTTTTGGCGATGGATTTCAAACCGCCGATAATCACCAGCCAGGTGAGGAAGGCCAGGATGATGGAGATGGGTAATAGGGGAGGCATCCATTGGGGCAGCCAACTAAAGTCGAATGATTTGTAAATCGCCAACGAGATGGAGTTCGATTGGATGGTGGAGGTGGCCAGCAATGTCTTGAAGCCCATGGCAAAGGCGAACAAGACCGCCAGCCACTTGAGCTTCAGCATCTTTTCGATATAATACATCGGTCCGCCGGAAAACGTCCCGTCCACGTCCTTCTGCCTATTGGTGAGGGCCAGATAGGTCTCGGCGTACACAATGATCATGGCGATGAGCGACGCGATCCACAACCAAAAAATCGCCCCCGGTCCGCCGATAGCGATGGCGGTGGCAACGCCGGCGATATTGCCGTTGCCGATGACGCCCCCCAGGGCGGAGAACAACGATTGCAACGGCGTGATGTTGCCTTCTCCCGTGCCGGTGCGGTAGCGGTAGGTCAACGCCCCCGCTTTGAAGAAGTTGCTGAATTGCAGCCCTTTGAGGCGAATAGTAAAATAGATCCCCACCAACGACAGAAACACCAACATCGGATAGCCCCACATCCAGGTGGCGAAGGACCGTATCGCTTGATCAATCATTTCCAGCATAGTTTTCCCTTTGCAATCAAATTTTTGTAGTTAAGAACTAAAATTATAGCACGCCCCGGAAAAATTTTGTATGCAAAAGCCCTGAAATATCGGCAAAAAAATCCCCCGCCAACTCCGATTCCCCTTTGACAAAACCGCCCCAATCGCATATAATACAGCTTACCAAAAAGTTAGCCGATGTAGCTCAGTTGGTAGAGCGTTTGATTCGTAATCAAAAGGTCGGCGGTTCGACTCCGCCCATCGGCTCGCTTATAATCAGCCTTTCCAGATTCCCCCTCCATTCCGGCGGCCATTTCAGTGACCAAATAGTGACCATAACAAAACCCTGTTCGCTAAAAAGTTGACCATCTATTTCAAAGGTATATATTTAACAATAAGTGATGCTCTTAAATTCTTTCACATTCGTCCAAATACGTCTGCTTTAGTGTTTTGATAAGTGGGCGCTATGTTTTTGTATAGGTTGTGAATAGTGTTTTATAGTAAGGGTTTGGGATGGTATTGTAGGTTCGGCACTTCTAGTTTACTGGTGCTTGACAAATGGTTTTGCTAGTATTATATTGATTTATATCGGGAAATTTTATCTTGGAGACTGATATGGTATTAAGGTTTAATGTTCTTGAAGCGGCTATTTTGCCGGCTTTTGACGAAACTGAAAATGAAACTGGAGGTACAATTGGCGCTTTTTACTGGGAATAATCTTTTAAATGTAGATGAAGTCGCAGAGATTTTGAATATTTCAACATCAACGATCAGAGTTTGGGTGTTAGAAAAGAAAATTCCTTTTGTAAAATTTGGGACAGGGATAGGGGGACTTGTTAAATTCAATCCCGTATCCTTAAATGACTGGATTGATTGTCATTCTGTCAGGCCTGGGGACATTGAGTTTGAAAGTGAAAGCATGATCGCTGGAATCCCGAATCTACCAAAGTTAAAAAGCGCTAGTACCAAGACTGTCCAACAATTTGACTTTTTTTTAGAGCAATTGAAGACCAGAAAAAGGAATTAAGAAATGGGGCTCTTCAAAAAAAATGATAAATGGTGGGTGGACTATTATGTTGATGGCGAAAGAATCAGAAAGCCGGTTTCAAAAAATAAGCGGGAAGCCGAGAAAGCTTTACTAGCTTTGAGGGCTGAGGAATTAAATAAAAAAACCGAACCGGAAGACCATCAGAAAGTGAAATTCTCCAATTTTGCAATGTTCTATTTAGAAAAAGTCTCAGTCCCCACCAAACGAAGCTACGGAACAGACATCAGCCTCATGAAAAATCTAATCACCTTCCTGGGAGATCTAGACCTCCACGAAATCTCCACCTTCCACTTTGAACAATACCGCAATATTAGACTTAACCAAAAATCAAAGAACCAAAACAAGCTAGTGTCCAAAACCACAGTAAACAGAGAAGGCGCACTACTAAGAAGTGTCTTGAACAAAGCGGTAGAATGGAAAATTCTCGATTCCAACCCCCTCTCCAAATTACCAATGTTCAAAGAAGAGCCGAAAGAGAGAATTCTAACCGAAAATGAAATTCAACGGTTACTCGCCCTGGCGGGAATCCCCTTGAAATACATCATACTGGTGGCACTGAACACAGGGATGAGAAAAGGAGAAATCCTAAAGCTAAAATGGAGCCAGGTGAATGTCGAAAAAGGATTTATAACCGTTCAAAAAACCAAGTCCAAAAAACTAAGGCGCATACCACTCAACAACGCCACAAAAAAATTACTAGCCAAACTCCAATCCGACAAAAACAACCGGGACTATGTATTCGAAAACCCAAAAACAGGAAAGCCCTACACCGACATAAAAAAATCATGGTATACGCTCCTAAAAAGAGCCACAATCAAAGATTCCCGCTTCCACGACCTTAGACATTGCTTCGCCACCTACGCCCTACTAAACGGCGGAGATCTAATCTCCCTAAAAGAAACACTCGGGCATTCAGACATCCAAACCACCTCCAGATACACCAAAGCCCTCCTAGAAGGCCAACAAAAACTAGTAAACGCCTTCGAAGTTTGGGAATGATGGGGGGAGCTTTTTTAGCTCCTTCTGAAATGAAAAATGACTCTTTTTATAGTACCATCATACTCAATCCATCACTTTTTGCCACGCAGGAGGAAATAGAAATTCCTCCTGCGTAACAAAAAGAAGCAGAAATGTTATTTACGGTTGGACTGACAGAAATAAAAACCTATAACCAAACCTGTCAACGTAGAGAAAATTGAAATAGCGTGATAACCAATATCTTTGAGTGCAGCTATATTTTCAGGTGAAGAATAGGTGAGAGAAAGGAACAAAGTGCAAATGATAATTGCCAGAGAGAAGACGATGGACATAGATAGGCGATGTTGTGTTTTTGCTCTGCTATAAACATCTTCTTTCTTGATCATATCTTTCTTCTCATAGACATCATCAATTAATATAGGATGATCGGGCGAGTGTGAATCACCGCTTTGACCATCGCGACCGGATTTTTGAGTATCTTCAAAATAATGTTTCATTTGGTTTCCTCTCTGTGTCTATAGTCATCCGCATGATGGTTTTGATTATAGAATCAGGTAGGATCCTATAAAAAAGCAATCTCCCGCCTATAGTTCTTTTTCTCATTTGCAAATTCAAGAACACTCCCGTTTTTTTGCTCTTCAATTGCTAGCCCAAGTAGTGAAATTGCCCTTTTAATTGCTTCTTTTTTCGAATTGCCCATCTCTTCTGCAATCTTTTCTAAGAGCTTGTACGCTTCATCTGTAAATTCAACTGTCAACCTAGGCATGCTAAACTCCTTATTTTTATAGGGATGCTTAACTTAAATTTTCATGCGGAGAATTTAAGAATTATTTTTCTTGGCTTGCCAAAGAAAAATCCAACTCCTTTGCGAAAAGCAAAGGATACGGTGTTGTAGTATGCCTCACTCAGAACTTTCTTTTTTTGATCATGAGTTACCTCCTTCTCAAATCCAGATAAAGTGTGAAATCGGACTGAGAGTGCGCTAGGCTCAATCTTAAGCCTACGCCCCTTTGTCCTGGATTTTCTGTGGTCAGTCAAATTCATTGTGCATCTCCTAATTTTTAAATTTGTCTTTCCCTTTTACATTATTTATATACTAAAATTGTGTTATTTTCAAGCTTCCCATGTGTTTTTTTGGGATTTCTATTCTGCCTTGTAATTGTGTTATGCTTGTGAGTTCAGATGAGGGCGGTATGAAAAAAAATGTAAAGGTTAACTGTTGGACTTGTAAAAAATGTGGACCGGTGCGCAATCTCCTGCGAAATTATTCCCTCGAATTTGCGAGGTGCCATTTGGGGTGCCATACAATAACCTTTCACAGCAAAGCTTATCGCACTCTTTGGTGCCATAAAAGGTGCCATCTGCAACGTTTGTGATTTTCTTGTATATTTTTTGGTGATGGTTTTTTTGGACGAAAGGCTTTAACCTGAAAGGTTGCGTAGTGTGTGATGTTTTTTTTGGCTTATTTATGGTTGGGGCCGAAGGCTGAAGTTGGTGGTGGTTTTGGTCATCGATGTTGGATTGGAAAAAGACCGGCCCTTCCGTGGGGGAAAGGCCGGCTGATGAAAATCAAAGTAAATATCCTTTGATTGGATTGCAAGGGAAGAAAGGTGGGCCGGCGGGCCGCGATTGCGTCGGGGCTCGCGCGGCCCGGCGTGCCTTCATGAACTATCTAAAAAATTAACAATATGGAGTTCGGGTTTGCTGGGGATCATTTTGGGATCCGGTCTTGATTGACGATATATAGGATTAACAGGTCGGGTTCTGTGTCGGGGGTGAAGAATTCGGTCCATTGGGGGTGGATTGTTGGTTTTCCTTCATTTGTGAGGGTTCCATAGCGGTTGAGGAAGTCTTGGCGGGCTTGGGTGAGAGTTGGGTAGGATTTTGAGAGGGGAGAGGTTTTTGATTGCTGGACTTCTAATCTGAAACCGTCGTCTTCTTCGATGATTGTTGCTGACTCCAAATTGAAAGCCAGGGAATTGCGTAGCTCTGAGATTTCGGGAGATTTCCGGTTGAACGCTAGGGCGTTTTTTGAATTGTTCATGCAGTCACCTTTGCTTTACGTTTGGCTTGTGGGAATGAGAGCCGGGTCCTTAGGTTGAGGACCCGGCCCCAATATCCGCTTCGAGAGGCTATCAAAAAAAGGAGGTGAAACCAAGTTTTTCTCTCCCGCGATGAATGTTTTAGAGTAAGTCGTCTGTTTGAGTGAACAAAACGAAATGACCGGCCCCCGCGAACTGCGAGGACCGGCTTTAAACTATTTTGGTTATTAAAATAGAGAAAGGAACAATCCGGCGTGGGACTACGCCGGTTTATGTTAAATCCTACAATCACCTCAACCATGCTCTTTTGCCGCTCCCGCCAGCTCGAAAATCACACCTTCCACATCAAAAAAGCGGATCTGTTCAAAAAAACATTCCCAATCTGAGTAATTTTCGTTATGTCCCTGTTTTTCTTCCGTGATAAGGGCGTTTAAAAAGTGTTCTCTCACTTTTTGAGTGCATGCCTCAGCCACTGGACGTAATATGTCGGTGTCTCGCTCCCTTGGAAAGCTATCGGAAATTTTCTCCCCCAAATCCCCGGTCCTGAATTCATCCCGCAACCACATGCGAAAGAATTTCAAGACCGCCTCGTCATCAGCTAAAAACTGTTTGACAAAGGCCTCTATCAAGTTACGGTTCTTGATTCCCCTTTCCACCGATTCCTTAATATCCACCTTCAGGTCTATAGTTAAGCGAAAATGTTTTTCCATAATTGGTTTACTCTCCTTTGTTCGCGAATTTCGCTTATATACTTGTTTTTTCTCAATTGATAGGGTATATTTGAAAAGATGAACGTCAGGGAAACGTATGATTCTCTAAGTAAGCGGAATGAGTGCCGCGAATTTAAATTAAATATTCTCATTGTTGTAAATTATATTATAAGATAAAGGGTTTTGCAAACAAAATGACTAAAAAAACGAAATTAAATCAGGAAGAAGTTGGGGAACGTCTTCGCCAGGTACGCGAGACCTTGAACCTTACTATTGAAAAGATGTATCAGGCAACGGGGTTTTCCCGTAGTCTTATCTCCGAGGCCGAAAACGGATTGAAGAAACCGTCCTCTACTTATTTATTCGCCTTGTTGGATTTATTTAAAGTGAACCTGAATTATATTTTGTCCGGGCGAGGCGATATGTTTTTGGGTGAAGAGCTTGTTTTTGAAGACTTCGGGAAGGACGCAAAACTTGTTCACAGCCTATTGTTGTATATGAAAAAGGCTGATGTGGTAAGGTTCACCATCCTTAAATATTTCCTCGAATACAAAGCCCAATATGATGAATTGATTCGAAATCAGATTGAGGACGACAAAGGGTCTGCATAAAGATTTTCAAGGCTATTGATTTTTCTATTGATTGTGATATATAATTATTCGTAATTGCATCTCAATAACGCGAATGAGCAAATGGAAATAGATCAATTTAATAGAGAATTAATTGGCCGGCGGCTTCGCGAAGTTAGGAAAAAGTTGCATCTTACTATCGAAGAAGCGTACCGGCAAACCGGCTTTTCCCGAAGTTTGATCTCCGAGGCGGAGAATGGACTCAAAAAACCGTCGTCACGGTATCTATTCGCACTTTTGGACAAATTCGGAGTGAACATCAACTATATTTTAAATGGAACTGGAGCTGCGTTTGTGGATCAAATCGTCTCTTCAAGTGAATTTGGATTGGAGCGAGAGAATGTAAAAAACCTTTTTGAGGCCATGAAGCATGTAGATTTGGTTCGTTATTCAATGCTGAAGTATTTTATCGAATTCCAAACAGCCAATCAAGAATATATAGAAAAAGTACTATCTGAAAAATTAAATCGGAGGTGAAACATGGAAGATTATGAAAGATCAAAAGAATACTTGATGGGGCAGTTCGATGAGTTATTGGACCTTCCATCTGCACGTGACTATTTATTTTATACATTGAGAGAATCCCAGTTCATTAATCAATTCCCTCTGAAGGCTATCAGAAATTTAAAAAGAAAATACCGCGAAATTGCTTATGGGCAAATGGAAGTTTATGAAAACGAGAGACCGACATCTCCAGCTTATCGTTTTGACCTGCATACGGTAGATTTATCAAAATGGAAAATCACTCTTATCGAACCGGAACCACCTCAAACCGTTCAGATTGACGAGATCCTCCCCCCCGGATTATTGAAGGAAATAAACTCATATAAAATAGATCCCGAAAAAATGTACCGGCTCCGGGAGACCTTCGACACCCCCTCCGGGAAGAAGACCTTCGACATTAGGTTTACAAGGTATGTCATTGATTACGTGGTGGGAAGCATTCGCGAGGTCTCCGAAGAAGAGTTAAATACACCGAAGTTGGAACCAACACAAAAGAAAGAAGCGGTTATTCAGATATCGAAAGATTATACTGGTAAAGCCATAGAGTACCGCTATACAGACCTTCTCCACTACATGGAGAAATATCCGAATTTTAGAGAACACATCATCGCGGAGTTTTACTTACGGTGGAAACCGCTACTCGATAAAGATTTGGTTGATTTTACTTCTGGCTAATATTCGAGAGCTAATGAACGATATCAATTCCCGCTTTAAGATTGATAGATTAAAAATATGAAAAAATTTACAAGACAGGAGGAGTAGTATTGAATTAATTTTTACCACTTGCTATAATTCAGGATCTAGAACGCTTTCTAATCAGGTGAAACGACTAAGGAAACTAAACTTTAAAGGAGTCTCAGCTATGAAAACCAAGGCAATTCTTTTCTTAATTCTCGTTGTTTCTACATCAGGTTTGTTGATCTCGGATTTGCACTTAAATGATTCTGATCCGATATTCCCACCGGCACCGGATACACCGTTGCAAGCATTGACCGGTGGACGTGAAGAAATAAGTGATTTGCTTATCGACGGAGCGGCTCTGTTTATTGATTCCTATTCAGAGTCATTGTTATTGCTAAAAGAGTATGAAAGTTCGGGAAAAGCTGTTTTCAATCTAGGGACAGCTTGCGAAAAACTGGAATCCACGATCGCTAAACTTGAAGCTTCAATAGAAAAGTATGCCACGATCATTTCATTGGGCGAACAACTCCAGTACGTGGAATTTTACAGAAACAAGCTGCTGCATTTTGATTATGATTCGGCGATAATTGAGAAAAATTTAAATTCAATCATAGCGAATGAAGTAAAAGGATATTTGAGTAAGGGCGATGTCCTGGGGCTTTATCGGCGTCACCTGGAGAAGCTCAATGATATCCTTGATTCTTTAAAGTTGATTTCCAATGACCTCGGTAAGGGAATCAAGTCGGATATCACTCTCTACTGGGCAGTTTATCAAAAGTTTTCCGAAACCGCCTTATTTGGTAATTATTCAACGGTTTTATCGAGAAAGGCTTTCTTGTAGATCCTAAACAACACTCTTAAAAGGAAGGATGGTGAACTGTGATTGATATCGCTAAATTTGAATTTTTACGGATTTTCTACAACAAAAAAAGTATTGCCGCCATTATTATAATCTTGTTCTTGACCCTCTATTTCGTAAATTCCGGGATAACGGATTACAAGAATTTTGAGCAGAATAAACAGGATTTCTTGAGATATGAAAAAGCCAAAGTGTCTAGATACATGTATTATGATCAATATGGCGGATATGGTTTTAGGATTCTATACGAACCGTCGCCACTGGTGATTTTCTTTGAAAAATACAAGATTCTCCATACTCTTGAAAGTAACATCGATACTAGCGAGATAATCAAACCGATAAAGAGCTTCAAGGGGCGCGCCCTATTCGATGACGGAAAGATGAAGGATTTCGGAGGGATTCTTTTTGTTTTAGGTAGCCTGTATATGATAATAATGGGATTCTTGAATTTCCGAAGCACAAAGTTTATTGAACATATAATTACCAGAAAGAAGGTCTTGTTTTCGATTTTATTTAGGGTGCTCTTTTTAAGTGCGGCGTTTTGCTTTATTTTTTTCTTGAACTATTTGTTTGCTATAGAAAGGGGAATCATCTTTTCAGAATTGGATACTAGCAATTTTCTACGATATTGCATGTTTGCGCTTTGCTACTTCCTGTTTTTTTATATGGTGGGATTGCTTCTTTCGTTATTCAGAAAGACTAAAAAAACCTGGGTAGCCATTGCCGTATGGGCATTATTCATTTTTGTTATCCCAGAAATTTCCAGGACGAGCATCTACAATAGGACAGCTTCAATTGAACCTTTAGAGGCGTTGCATTTAGAAAAAATCACCAATTTAATGGACGCTCAACAAGCGATAAACAGAAAGGTCGAGGACCTAAAAAGCCAAAATGGATCCAATGAGGAAATAAAGGCCCTTCGCTTGAAAGAGTCAATCCAATATTGGACCGAAGGGTATAAAATCAACAAGCAGAAAGAAAAAGCGTTTCAAAACCAAATGAACGCTGTGATCGACTATCGAGAGAAAATATCGTTCATTTTCCCGACGACCTTCTACAATTGTTTGTCCACTGAATTATCAAGCGAAGGATTTTTGAGTTATATTGATTTTCTAAAAGCCATTGAAAAAATCAGAGACAATTTTTTGGCGTTCTATGTGCAAAAAAGATATGTCGAACAGGATAAAACCGTAGATCCCTTTTTCAGTGGCGAAGAAAACATCATCAAAGCTCAGAGTAAGTTACCCGGGAATTTTCCCCCCGGCCTTTTGACGACAATTATCTATCTTTTGGCACTACTCCTGATTTCAGTCTACAGAATCAAGAAAACGCTCAATTATATCCCGCTTGAGGAACGAAGCCCAAAATTGGAATACAAGAAAGGAACTTCATTTTTTGTGCTGTGCCGTGACGAAGAATACCGAAACAACGTTTTCAAAATTCTAACTCGCCAGGGAAACAATATATCAGGCCTGGATTCTATGTCGGAGATTGATCTTGGTTTTGAAATGGCCCCCCAAAAAGTAATAGACATCTTCCCCAATATCCTGGAAGTAGAAAAAAACAAGGTCCTGGATAACCTCAAGGCCCTGGATGTAAAAGAAATGGATTTGAAAGAGCCGAACCCATCTATAGAGTTATTGAAAAAACTCTACTCGTCCCTCACGTTTGCGAAAGGAGAAACATTTATAATCAACGATTATCTAAAAGGCGAATCACGGCCCTTTGAAAAACATTTCCTCAACCTTATAGATCAACTGATCAATCAAGGAAAAACAGTCGTTTATTTAGGAACCGAGATTTATAATATCAGCGTATCCCATTACAAAACTTCTGATTATCTGATCTTTGAAGGGATCGACACAGAAAAGACCAGCTTCCGTTGAACACATTATAATATATTTGTGGCTGCTCAGACTCTATGGGTGGACCTTCTGTAATTCGGGTTTTTATTTTTTTTTTGAATTTTTTTTCAATTATTTTGAAAAAACTGGTTACCGGTAAATATTGTCTGCAATCTGCCAATAGGGCAGGATAGAGAGAAAAAAATATGGCTCTCGTTTGGGTTCGTTTGGAGTTTCTTTAGTCGTTTGGTGTCCAAATGGTGGCTAATTTATATCATATTAAGTGAGAAAAGAGTGGTTTTTACTGCTTTTAACTATGCGAATTTGTTTGGTGGCCTTTTGGGTAAAAGGTTGATTGTGAGGGTGAAATGGCGGATATTTAATGGTTTTTTTATTCCCCTCGAAAGGGGACGAAAAACTGTGTCCTTGATTCGTAATCAAAAGGTCGGCGGTTCGACTCCGCCCATCGGCTCGCTTATAATCAACCTCCCCAGATTCCCCCTCCACCCCGGTGACCATTTGGGTGACCATCATAAAATTTCCTAGAGGGAATTGGTGAAATGGGCGGCGTAGTAGAGGGGAAGGAAGGTTAGTTTTTGCTCTGGGATTTCGCCGTACTCTCTGGTTGAAAAGACGATGCCTCCGGGACAATCGGGATAGGTTTTCAAGGCCAGGTGGAGACTTTTTAGCGAGCCTGAACTGCCGCTTTTCACCTCGATGGGGTAGATTTTTCCTTTTACTGTAACGATATAATCGACCTCCGCGGCGCTGCTTTTGGCGCCTCTGGCCCAATAGTAAAGGCTTTCGCCGGTGGAGGCCGCCAGTTCCTGGCCCACATATTGCTCAGCCAACGCCCCACGGTATATGTTCATCAAATCGGATTCAGCTATCGCGTTTTCAACAGAAATTCCGCTCAATTGTTGCCAGATCCCGATGTCCAGCATAATGGCCTTGAATTTTCGCGAAGAACTCTGTACATCCAAGGGAAGCTCCAGCTTTCCCACCGATTCAACCTTCTTGATCATCCTGGCCTTCACGAGCAAATCAAACGCCTTTTTTATCGTAGGATGGGAAAAGGTGTTGGATAAACCGGAGTAAACCAGTTGATTCCCAATGTTTTTGGAGGTGTTGGTAAATATCTCTTCCAGGCAATCTTTGTTGGATAGGGCGGCGTATTTTCCAAAATCGTCTTTAAATGAGTGGACAAGCTCTTCATGAATTTTGAAGCACTCGGCGATACTGCCGGTTTGAACGAAGGATTTGACGCTCTCCGGCATTCCTCCTACGAAGAAATATGTTTTAAGATCCCTGAGGAGAGAGAGGTGGATCGGCTCCGGCAATTTTTGAGGTTTGTATTGAATGATTTCCAGGGCCTTTTCGTTTCCCATCGCCATTAGATATTCCGAAAAGGTCATCGGCGTCATGTGTAGATATTGTATTCTGCCGACGGGAAATGAGATTTCGGATAAAGCGAACTCCAGCAGCGAGCCTGCGGCGATCAGATGGAGTTGCGGCATCTCCTCGTAGAAATATCGAAGCGCCATAATGGCCCTTGGGCAGCTCTGAATCTCGTCGATGAACAGCAATGTTTTCCCGGAAGTTATCTTCGTCTTCAAAAGAACTTCGATGTTCTGGACAATGATTTTTGGATCGAGATCGCCTTCGAACAGGGAATGAAATTGACGATTTTTCTCTAAATCCATGTGGACGGTATTTTCAAAATGGTCCGCCCCCAGTTTTTTTACACTCCAGGTCTTTCCCACTTGCCGGGCTCCCCTCAAGATGAGGGGTTTTCTTCTCTTGCTGTCTTTCCATTCCAGCAGTTGTCTTTCAATCCACCGCTTCATTTTTCGCTCCTTTCACTCCCTATTATACTCTAATCCTTTCAAAATACAAGGGTGTTTTGCAACTTACCCTTTCGAAATACAAGGGTGTTTTGAAAGGGAGTCTTTCAAAATACCGAGGGGAAGATATTGAGAAAGATTTTGTTATTGGTGTATAATAACGTGAAGGTTCGATTAGAATTGGTGTAATTCGGGAATTTCACCAGGAAGAGGTTGTAGAAAAAAATCTTAGGAGAACAGCATGTCGAATGTGTATTATAAAAAGGTGGATTCAAACACGACGGTGGAAGAGATTCAAGGAATCACGCGGCGATTGTTGCGGGAAATCGTAGAGAGAGAGAATATCGAACTTGGTCTGAAGGTTCCGTTGAAGGTTCATTTTGGCGAGAAGGGAAACACCACCTTCCTCAAGTCGGAGAATTACGAGGGGATCATCGGGTTTTTGGAAGAGAGGGATATCGAAACCTGCTATATGGAGACCAGCGTCATGTACGGGGGGCAGAGATACAAGAAAGACCTTCATTTGAAAACCGCCGAAGAGCACGGCTTTAACCAGCTTCCCATCATCATCGCCGATGGAGATCAAGGCGAAGCGTTTGTCGAGATTCCCATCGATATGAATCACTTTGAAACCTGCAAAATTGGTAAAGCTTTTTTAGATTATGATCAGCTCATTGTTATTTCCCATTTCAAGGGACATATGATGGCGGGATTCGGCGGAGCCATTAAACAGTTGGCCATGGGCTGCGCCTCCAAGGGAGGGAAATTGGCCATGCACATGGGCATCAAGCCCAGGATCGTCAACCGCAAATGCAAGAAATGCAATCTTTGCAAGACTCGATGCAATGAGGATGCCATCACTATCGGCGAGAAATCCTTCATCGATCACGAGAAATGTGTCGGTTGCGGGGCGTGCGTTGCCATTTGTCCGGAGAAGGCGATCTCCATCATCTCATTGAAGGGGATCTACAACGGTTTGTTGCAAGGGAAAAAGTTCAGGGAAAAATTGGCGGAATACGCCTATGCGGCGCAATTGGGCAAGAAGAACATCTACTTCAATTTGGCCATGAATGTCACCAAGGGCTGCGACTGCGAGCCCAAAAAGATGGATCCTATCATGGAGGATTTTGGGATCTTCGTTTCGACGGATCCGGTGGCCATCGACAAAGTATGCCTCGATATGGCTGAAGAAAAAGGCAAAGCCTTCAAAGGGGGCGAGCAACTTTTGTACGCTGAAAAAATAGGGCTCGGTTCGACAACATACCGGCTCATTCAAATCTAGTTCTGAAAACCCTGCGCCTGTCCCCACGAATTCTCCCGGGGAGTGTTGGAGTTTAACCGCCTGATTTCGGAGCACGACGATTTCATGACGATTCAGTTGCCGCTCAGGGATGGAGTGGCGTTGTCCTATAGGGTTTGAACGGAGCGGCAACCCGGCTGGGTTGCCGCTCTATTTTTATGTGTTAGTTTCCGGTTGTTTCGTGTGCTTCCACCATCAAGTTGGTGAGACGGCGAGAGAATTCTGCCGGGTCTTCCAGTTCATACCCTTCGATCAGCATGGCCTGTGAATAGAGTACTTCGCTGTAATCTTTCATCTTCTCCGAATCTTTGTCCGTGTTGAAGATAGTCTGCAATACAGTGAAGATTTTGTGCTTGGGATTGATCTCGAGGATTTTTCCGGCTTTAGGGGTGATCTGATTTGCGCTCTGGAGTAACTGCTCCATGTTGAACGTGACGCCGCTACTGGTGGTTACCAAACAGACGGGGCTCGATTTGAGGCGGCGGCTCAATTTGACGCCCTTGACCTTTTCGCCGAGATTTTTCTGGATCAGTCCCAGGAGTTCTTTATTCTGTTCTTCCAACTCCTGCACCTCGTCTTTGGGCTTGTCTTCCTCTTTTTTGTCCTCGTCTTTTTTCTCTTTGTCTTTATTTTTGTCCGCAGGGATGATGTCGTCGATGTTGAAATCTTCGCGAATCACGGATTTCAACTTTTTGCCGTCGTATTCATCGAGGTTCTGGGTGAGGAATTCGTCGATTTTATCCACGAAGTAGAGGATTTCCACATCTTTTTCCCGGAAGATTTCCATCTGCGGCATGCGGTGGATGGTATCGACATCTTTGCCGGTGGCGTAGAAGATTTCCTTCTGGCCTTCGGGCATGCGCTCCACATATTCCTTCAGGGTAGCCATACCTTCGCCGGATTTTGAAGAGGAGAAGAGCAACAGATCCTGCAGGGATTCTTTGTTCTTGTATTTCATATAGATGCCGCCTTTGAGGGCTTTACCCATCTGATCCCAGAGTTCTTCGTATTTCTTTCTCTCTTTTTGCATCAATTTTTCCAGGGCTTTGAGCACTTTTTTCTCGAGGTTTTTGCCGATGATTTTCAATTGATCGTCATGCTGCAGGATTTCCCTGGAGATATTGAGTGAAAAATCGGGGGAGTCCACCAATCCGCGGACAAAGCGCAGGTGGTCGGGGAGTAGGTCTTTGCAGTCTTTCATTACAAACACGTGGTTGGAGTAGAGCTGGATGCCGTCGGAGTAGTTCTTGTCGTAGAGATTGGAGGGCGCCCTGGAGGGGATAAACAATAAGGCGGTGTATTGGACTTTGCCTTCGGCTTTGACGTGGATGACGTCCGCCAGGTCGTTCCAGTCGTGGAAATGGTGTTTGTAGAATTGGAAATACTCGTCGTCGGTGATTTTCCGCTTGTCTTTTTCCCAGATGGGGGTCATGGAGTTGAGGGTCTTATTTTCGATGACTGTCTGCGGTTCGGCGTCTTCGATGACCTTTCCCTCTTTGTCCCGGGGTTTTTCTTCCCGGATGAAATCCATCTTGATGGGGTAGATGATGTAGTTCGAGTATTTTTCCACCAGGTTGCGGATGGTGTAGGGATTGAGGAAGTCCTCTTCGGGTTTGTCTTTATCGGTGCAATTTTCGCGGAGATGGAGAATGATGTCGGTTCCCCGTTTTTCTTTTTCCACTTCTTCGATTGTGTACGAACCGTCTCCTTCCGATTCCCAGCGAACGCCTTTCGCTTCGCCCGGGGCGCGGGTGGTCAGTGTGACCCGTTCCGCCACCATAAAGGCTGAGTAGAACCCCACTCCGAATTTGCCGATCAGCTCGACATCTTTGTTTTCATTTTGTTGCAGATTTTCCAGAAACGATTTGGAACCGGACCTGGCAATGGTGCCGATGTTGTCGATGACTTCCTGGTACGACATGCCGATGCCGTTGTCGCTGATGAGAAGAGTTCCGGCTTCGCGATTGACATCCATGGTGATGGTGAATTCGCTTTCGTCGCTTTCTAGCATCTCCGGGTTCGTGAGGGAGTGAAATTTTATTTTATCGATGGCGTCGGAAGCGTTCGAGATTAATTCTCTCAAGAAAATTTCCCTGTGGGTGTAAAGGGAGTTTACCATCAAGTTCAACAATTCCTTTGTTTCCGCCTGGAATGAATGGGTGGCTTTTGCTTTCTGATTGTCTTTTTCTTTACCAGACATTTGGTCCTCCTAGCTTGGTTAGAATTCCTTATTTTATTAAAAACAACGGCTCTTGTAAAGTCCTTATAAATTCGGGGGACTTCTTTTTTATAAAACTTTGTGCTAGCATTTACTTTTAAACTCAGGAGATACAATGTCGGAACGGATATCGTTAAAAATGAAGGGGTTTTGCTTGTTGATTCTCATTGTGGCCCCATTGTGGATGATCGGTTGCGGTCAGGGCAAGAAAGATATGAATGTTCTGGTGATTTCCATGGACACCACCAGAGCAGACCGGATCGGCGCTTATGGTTACCAGGAGGCCCGGACTCCGAATATCGATGCTCTGGCTGGAAACGGAATTTTGTTTCAGGATACCATTACGCCGGCGCCATTGACATTACCGGCCCATTGTTCTCTGTTTACCGGAACCATTCCGCTCTATCACAAAGTTCGCAATAACGGCAGTTATTTTTTGCCCGATGGGATCGATACCATGGCGGAACTCTTCAAGAGAGACGGATACCTGACCGCGGCCTTTATCTCGTCATTCACCCTGGATTCCCGCTTCAGATTGGATCAGGGATTCGATATTTATAGCGATGATGTTGTATTGGATGAGCGTTTGGTAAAGAGTTTTTCGTCCGAACGACCGGCGGACCTGGTGTTTGCCGATTTTGCCTCATGGTTCGAGAAGAACTCTTCGCAGAAGTTCTTCAGTTGGGTCCATTTTTACGATCCCCATTTACCCTATGCGCCACCGGAACCATACAAGAGCCGGTTCCCGGATGAGCCGTACGACGGTGAAATCGCCTACATGGACGAGTATATAGGTAAAATCATTACGCTTCTTAAAGAGCGGGGGGTCTATGATAACACGTTGATCGTGTTGGCGGGCGACCATGGCGAAGCGTTCGGCGAGCATGGAGAGGTGGGGCATCAGATTTTTTGTTATGAGGAAAATATCCGGGTTCCTTTGATTTTTGTGTTTCCCGGTACGGAATGGGAAAATATAAAAATTACTCGTCAGGTTGGGCTGATCGATATGATGCCTACGGTGTTGGATTACCTGGGATACGATGTTCCGTCCCATATTCAGGGCGATTCGTTATTGCCGGTGATTTCCAACAACCGGCCAATGGTGAAAAAAAGGCCGTATTACATCGAAAGTGTGTTCGCCAGGGAATCGTTGGGTTGCGCGGCGGTTAGGGGAGTTGTGTATGAAGAGTATAAATATCTCGACCTTCCCCAGCCGGAGCTCTACAACCTCGAGTCCGATCCATTCGAGACAATGAATCTTGCTGACCAGGATCCGGCTAAATGCTGGGATTTGAAAAACGAATTATTTCATATTATCGATCTACATAGAAAGGTGACGTTCAAGTCTCAGCGGACTCTTTCTCGGTCTGAACGCCAGCAATTGGAGTCGTTGGGGTACCTGGTCTCCTCCGGGCAGGAGGCCAAGGGCGACTTGCCGGATCCCAAGGACCGGATTCATGCATGGAGCGTATACCTCGAAGCGAACGACCTGTATAGCCGGGGGAAGGCGGAAGAGGCGATCCCTGTCTTCTTGAAGGCGATTGAAGAAAATCCGCATTTTTCCTGGTCCTATTCCAAGTTGGCATATATTTATTATTCCCAGGGGGACCCCCAAAAAGCTGCCCATTGGTATAAAGCCGGAATTAGCGCGAATCCCGGAGACTATATCCTGCGCATCGATTACGTGAACTTGTTGATTTCCCAGTCGGAGTTCTATGAGGCGTTCGAGATCTTGAAGGAACTCAAGAAATTGAATCCTCTGGATGCAGGGGCCCAGGTGGAGAATTTGATGGCGAAAATCTTCGAAATCAGGGGTGAATATCGTGAAGCCATAAAACATTACCGACGTGTGCTGGAAATTGAACCGGAGAATTTCGAGGTGAAAAAGAAAATGGGGTTCTTCCACCAGAGGATCGGTGAGCACCGGGAAGCTTTGGAGATCTTTGTTCAATTGGAGGAGAAGATTCCCGATGATTTTGACCTGATGTTCAATCTCGCGATGGTTTACGGCTTGCTAAAGCGCTATCCCGAATCGTTCAGGTATTTTGAAAAGGCGGCGGCAATCAACCCAAAACCTGTGGTGTTTTTTGATCATGCCGCTATTTTAGCCAACGCGGGAAAATTCGCGGAGGCAATCGAAAAAATGCGGAAATTCCTGGAAAAGCATCCGCAGGAAGACGCCACTCGCAAGCAAGCGATTCAAAGTATTGAAATGTGGAAGCAATTTTAACGTAATTTGTTTTGGGAAACAACGATTTTGTGTTTTCTATTACTGGTTTTCCTTGATTTTCAAGCATAAATTTTTTATAATCTTAGAGAAATGGAAGTAGATATAGGTAGAATAATTGAATTGTCGCGAATTAGATTGGAACCTGGTAAGGAATTTGTATTCGAACGGCAGATGCAACAGATCATCTCCTGGGTGGAAGAAATTGATACAATTTCTGACGCAGGGGACCATCTTGATTTTGAATTGCCCTGTACACCCCTACAAGAAGATCGTTTTGTGGACAGCGGATTGGGAAAATCAGGGGCGCTGTCCAATGCCCCTGAAAGCGACGGAGATTTTTTTATCGTATCTGAAGTGATTAAAAAATAATGATGATGAAGGGGATTGATCATTTCAGGAAACTGTATAAAACGAGGACCGTCCATGATGTCATGAGCGAAGCGCTGGATTCTATCGAATCGGAAAACGAAAAATACCATATTTTTATCACTATAGAACGGGAAAAGGTTTTGGAGAGAGCGAAAGAACTGGATAAAAAAGCCGGAGAGCGCGGCAGGTTGTTTGGAATCCCTGTTGCCGTCAAGGACAATATAGCGGTGGAAGGCGTTCGCCTGACCTGCGGCTCGAGAATTCTCGATGATTATGTCAGCCCCTATTCCGCCACTGTGGTGGAAAAAATATTGGCGGAAGACGCCGTTATTATCGGCAAAACCAATCTTGATGAATTTGCCATGGGCTCTTCGACGGAGTATTCGGCTTTTTCCCCCACCCGGAATCCTCTTGCGCCGGATTATGTTCCCGGCGGTTCCTCCGGAGGATCGGCAGCCGCGGTGGCAGCCGGTATGGTTCCGTTGGCATTGGGATCCGATACCGGCGGTTCGGTGCGGCAACCGGCTTCGTTTACCGGGACTGTGGCTCTAAAACCCACCTACGGGAATGTCTCCCGTTATGGTTTGGCGGCGTTCGCGTCGTCATTGGATGTGATTGGACCGATGGCGTCTAATCTAGAGGACGCAGAATTATTGTACCGGGTGATTGCGGGTATTGATCCCCTCGATTCCACCAGCGCGTCCCATACACGGCCGGCGGTCAATCTCGATGATTGCACCATCGGTGTGTTGGATGAAAAGTGGTTGGAGACCATCAATCCTGTAATACTGGATGCGTACCGGAAATTGATCGATAGTCTCACGGCAGAGGGATTGAAGATCCGGATAGTGACCACGGATTTGTGGAAGTACGCGTTAAACGCGTATTATATTATCACTTCGTCGGAAGCCAGTTCCAATCTAGCACGCTATGACGGCGTCAGATATGGAGCTCGCCGGAATGAAGAAAACCTGATCGGCACCTATTTTTCCACAAGGACCAAAGGGTTTGGCGACGAGGTGAAGCGGAGAATATTTCTTGGGACATTCGCGCTGAGCGCTGGATATTATGATAAGTACTATAAAAAAGCCAATGTTCTCAGGGAAATGTTAAAGCGGGAATTCCGGGAGAATTTCCAGGGAGTTGATTTTTTGTTGACTCCCACGGCCCCAGAATTGCCGTTTAAGTTAGGCGCGAAAGCGAATCCCATAGATATGTATATGTCAGATTGGTTTACGGCGCCTGCTAGCCTTGCCGGTTATCCGGCAATTTCTATACCCTGGTACTGCGATCGACAAAACCTTACGGTTGGGATTCAATGTATCGGGCAAGTAGGCGACGAGGAAAATATATTCATCTTGTCAGAAAAATTGAATAAAATCATTAGTCATTTTTAGGAGGCAAAAATGAAAAAACATCTCGTGTTAATTGCACTTTTCGGTTTAATCGTGATCATGACATCATGCCAGCAGCCGGAAGAGGTAACCCTCTCACAGTATTTCCAGGCCATGGTTCATAATGACCGTGATACGATGGGTTCAATGGCACTTGAACCCAAAAATATCGACTACAAATCTTTTGAGGTTGTCACGATCGCCGAACCGGTTATCGGTGAGTACAAACTTCCCGCTTTGATTAAGGAGTCTACTCAGGTCAAAAAAGATATGCAGGATATGGCGCGGGAAGCGAGTGACAAGAGGGATGAGATGCTTGATATCCAGGATGAGATCGCTGATACCCGGAGCAGAAAGCGGAAACAAGAATTGCAGGAAGACTTGACCGCTACTGAAACCGCTTTCAAAGAAGCTGAAGCTAAATACAAAGAGCTCGTGAAAGAGAGAGACCGGGTAAAAAGAGAGATCGAAAGAGAGAGAACCCTTGTACGTCTGTCCGCCGGTATCGATAATAGGGCGGAAATCTACAATGGTGAAGTCTACAATATCCGCACCGATGTCAAAATCACACTCCCCGAAGGCGATGTGAAAGATTATGTGTTCGTCCTGGTAAAGTATATGCTGAAAGTGGAAGACAGAGTCTTGCCGAACCGTTACATCATTTTGAAAATCCAGACCCTCGAAGACTTCAATTCCGAAGAGGTTGCCGCCGCTTTGGTGAAAGAAATGGAAAAAGATAAAAAAGAAGAGGTTACCGAGGAAGAGGTAAAAGAAGAGACCGAAGACGCTCCGGCAAAGGAAACCGTTGAAGGTGAAAAAAAGTAGTGATTTTATCCTGGTGCTTTCCACTATCGACGATAGGGAGAAAGCGCAAGACATTGCCCGGATGCTGGTAGAGCGACGGATTGCCGCAGGTGTTTCGATTACGTCTCCGCTCACCTCGATTTACCGGTGGAAGGGCAAGGTTCGGAATGAAACCGAATCTATGTTAGTGATCAGAACCCGGGAGCAGAGTTACCCTGAGGTGGAGAAACTGATCCAGGAAAATCACAGCTATGAATTACCGGAAATAATTGTTGTTCCAATAGTGAACGGAGAACAGAAATATTTGAGTTGGTTGTCCGGGAATTCTCGATAGAGGGTTCCCGGGCGTCCGGTTTTAATTGATTTTTACCAAAGAATATCTTTCGTCTACCTGGATCGACCGGATAGGCGTTTTTTCCTGAAACCTTACGATTTTTTCCTTGCTGTCTACCACGATAGATTTTACAACCTCTTTATTGCTCGTCAGGATTTTTACGCGTAACGGGAATATAAAATCGGTGTTTTTCTGGGTGATGCGAATCTCGCCGTTGACGCCGTTGATGGATTTTTCGATCGAGATTTTGGGGATTTTGCGTGAATAGATCCATTGCTCCAGGAACCGGGATACAGTTTTGTTTTTTTGGCTGAAATGAGAGATGAAACGTTTTGAATTTACACTTTTAAATTTCAGATCCCGTAATATCGAACGAATTGATTTGAGAAACTTCTTTTCCCCCATGATTTCTTTTAACATCAAGAATACAAATGCGGTTTTATTGTATACGATTGTCTGGAAGGTCTCGCGACCGTTTCCCATATGACTGACACGCTTGCCGTAGATGATAGGTCCTGAGTCGCTTTTATTCATGATCCAACGTTTTATTTTCTTCAACACTCTATTGAAGCGTTTTTCCGGTAATTGGTTTTGTAAAAAGTAGATGACTGAAAATTGCGCCAATCCTTCGGTTATCCACAAGTCCCGGTACGAATCCCACGATGTGATCCCTCCCCACCATTGATGGGCCAACTCGTGAATGAGGTAGTCGGTGGAATCGTTGCGGAAGTTGATGGGGCTATTTTTGGTGCTGATTAGGGGAGTGTCGCTCCGGGAGGCCATCATGCGGTTCAGGTGAGGGCTGTAATTAAACAAAATGAAGCCCTGGTCGCTGACCCCCCCCTCGATATATCCCTTTTGAAACAGAATATTGATCTCTTTTGTGGCTGGGGGTCCAAATTTGGAGATTAAAAAATTCAGGCCTCCGGAAACGTTGTCGCGGTCAAAATACTGCATCGGCTGGCTCATCGGATCACTGTATATGTTGATGGGGACTTTGCTCTTTAATGTTTCCAGGAGTGTGAAATTGCCGCAGGCCAAAGAAATGCCTTTGAGGCCCGGACTGCTGAATCGATAGATATTCCGGTTCAGTTCTTGTTTTTTCACGAATTGCCCGGATGCCAGGCAGTTTAGCTTTGAAGGGACTGATATGGAGCATTCGGTATCGGTAAAATCGATGCCTGGGTTAGGGTAATAATTTTGGTCCCTCGAAAGGTAAAAATAATTCTCCCGTTCTACCTGGTCCAATGCGGAGAGACGTTGTTTGAAGACATCTTCGATTGCTGTGTGAGGCTTGATCGAACCTTTCCAGAAAAACGACAGGTGGTTGGTGTCGGCTCCGAGGAAATAGTAGACATTGTTTTTGCGGAGAACCGATAAATCTTTCGCTTTTGGATCCAGGCTGCCGCGAATCTTCAAACCTTCGGCCAGCCGTATCACCCGAAAGGTGGCGGGGAACTGAAATGAGAGTCTGACGGTGCCTGAGAGGAATTCCGATTCGGGATTGAAGAACAAATCCACCTTGAGTTTTTTTATCTTTTCTTTTTGATCGAATATAAACTTCGGCTTTTTTAGGGCGTTGTACGCCAATAGAACCTTGCTACTTTTCGAGGTGCGCAATTGGGTGTCGGGAACCATAACGGGATTGTAGTCATATAGGTATAATTCATCCTTGTTTTTTTTGAAAATAACCAGATTGTCTTCGCTGTTGAACGGCAGGAACCAGAATTCATTGAATTGTTGTATTTTGATGCCGAAGTATTCCTTGTAGATTTCAAGGGTGGGGGAGAGTGTCTCTGAGTCGTCATTGACTGGCTCCGGCGCTACTTCCAATCCTTTGAGGAACGACTTGTCGCCCACTACGAAAATTCCCCAGTCCCCATCGGTTTCCACCTTGTTTTTTTTGAAGAGATATTGCAAGGTCAGACGTTCTTCCTCATCGCTGGGTTCGATTTCGAATCTGAGCCGCCCTTTGAACAGCATGACTTGCTTGAAGGGGATCGATTCATATAGGAAGCCATTCTGCAAGGTTACCCGGGCGTCGCCCAATGTGATGGTCAAATTTTGGACTGTATATTTGTTGAAGCTTTCGATGAAATAAAGGGGGCTAATTTGGTTGATGATTTCCGCCTTCAGATATTTCCCATCTTTTTTTTCAAAGAGGATGGTGCCCACTTCGGCGTATTTTTCGAATTTTGCCTTATAGGTCAGCTTGTCCTGGACAAACGTCACAAACTTGATTCCCTGGCAAGGGGTGAAGTATTTTCTCAGGATTTCATGGCTCGCATCCATGAATACCGACTCGAGGGCGGCCCAATTTTTGGTTGAGATATAGTCTTGCAATTCCACAGTCGATGCCGGGGCGGTATTGAACGATACAATGATCAAAACGAAAGGTAGGATTATTCTCAAATGTCTCATCTCAAAATAATTATACTCTTTTTTTTGAAAAAAGTTAACTATTTTGTAGGAGGCGCAATTCTGAAGTCAAAGTCTGAAAAATCGTTGATGGATAAATCGACGGCCGACCGGATGCGAATTCTGTAGCGGTCTCCCGCGGGAATGTTCCCTGTGACGCGCCAGTTGAACATCCCTGTATTCTGTGCGCCGGCTGCGATTGTATGGAATTTGACGCCGCCCCGGTACAGTACGATCACCACCTTTCCCGCTACTCCCGAGGAAGCCCATTTTATGTTGATTGATGAATTCAGTTTCAACACTTCGCCGCCGTTTGGGTAAATGACGTTGACGGTACCGGCTTGAAGGATGGATATCGTCAGTAGAACGATAATTGAACCAAAGATGACATGTTGTTTCATATTATAAGTATACGCAAATTACAGGGGATATCTCAAGAAATTATCTTTTTTTTATTATATTTCGGAAGCGAGAGACCGGGAAGAGATCCCGGTCTCGTATTTATTGAACTTTTATTTTTTCTTCTTGGTTTTTTTTTCTTTCTCGATCTCTATGTTAATATCCTCTAAAAATGATTTATACATTGCTATGTCAGGGGACCCGGGAAATTTGGTGGTGAGGCTTTCATACGTTTCTTTGGTTTTTTCGAGATTGTCGCAGTAGTAGTAGAAGTTACCTAAAGTCATGAGTGCCGGTTCTAAATCGCCTTTCAATTCAATCGCGCTCAAGAGATAAGGTAAGATTTTTTCTTCATGCTTCTTGGTTAATTCGGCAATCCGTTTTTTCTTCTCTTTGTCTTTGTCGCTTTTGATTTTTTCTACTTCTTTTTCCAACTTCATGAAGTTGTTGGAGCCTACCAAGAAGTTTGCGATTGGCGCTAACTGCGCATTGGGTGCGGCTTTATCCAACTCGATGTATTTCAAAAGGTATTCGTTGGATTCATCGTTTCTCTTCATCTGTGTGAGGTTAACGCCTATCACATAGATGGCGGTTTTGTACAGTTCGGTAAATTCTGTGTCCACACCTTCAATTTTGGTGAATTTTTTCAACATTTTGTTTGATTCTTCAAAATTCTGCAGTGTGTACAGGTTAAGTCCGATCTGATAGGTCGCCTTTGAATAGACGGCCTTCGTGGCAGTAGCGGCGCCGGGTACGGCAATGACTTTCCGATAGTTTTCATTGGCTTTGCCCAATTCCTGGTTCCGGTTGTGCTGCTGACCGAAGTTAAAATATATTTTAGCCAACAATTCCGATGCTTTTGGAAATTCAGGCTGATATTCGAGGGCTTTGTCCAATTGTTTGATAGCCGCATCGAACTGGCGCTTGCCTACCAACAGGCGAGCGATGCCAAAATAGGGTTCGGCATATTCCGGTTCGATTTCAATCGCTTTTTTGTAGTGGTCATAAGCTTTTGCCAGATCCTTTTTCTGGATGGCTTTTTCCGCTTTCGTAACTTGCTTCAACGCTTTTTTAGAAACCTCTGCTGTAAGAATGGCCCCCTGGATCGAGAATACCAGGATGAATAATACAATTAAAAGTTTCTTAGTCATAATCGCTTCTCCTTTAAATCGATTGCTTGATGTTGCATTTTACCATTTTCTTTCGAAAAATACAAAATTTATATGGCTCATAATTTTTTCATACGTAGGCGCTGCGAAAAAAGTTAATGTGATGGGACGGCGATTATTTGACTTGATTCATCCTATTGAATATAATTAATTCATGAAAAACAGAACGTGTATAAGATTGGTGATACTAGTATTGTTTGGGATTCTTGTGATAAATTTTCCCGGGGCCGGTTCATTCCTGTCCGCTGCCGGAACCAATGGCTCGGCAAATTCGATACTTAAGGGCCTGGATGAGAAATATCAAACATGGTGGGATCTTGTGGCTCATATCAGCACTCCCCTTGAGCGCAAGGTCTTTTTGGATTTGACCAATAACCGCGACCGGGATTCATTTATCTCAATGTTCTGGAATCAGCGTGACCCCAGTAAGGGGACGCCTGAGAATGAATTCGAAGAAGAGCACATGAAGCGGTTCAATTATGCGTCATATTATTTTGGTTTCGGTTCCCCTCTACCCGGCTGGAAAACGGATCGGGGAAGAATTTGGATACTTCTTGGCCCTCCTGTCAGTCGCAACGAAGTGATTACCAGGGGGATCTACCCGGTGGAAATATGGGAATATTATGGGAATCCTGAAATAGGGCTTCCGACCGCATTCAGGGTCGCGTTCTATAAGAAGTCCGGAGCGGGGGATTATAAATTGTATATTCCGACTGTGGACGGGCCGGGAAATTTGCTGGTGAGGCATACCGGGGAGTTTGAAGATAACGATTACGCTAAAATTTATCAAAAACTCAGAGAATTGAATCCTCAAGTGGCGGAAGTGTCTCTCAGTTTGATTCCCGGCGAAGAGCTCTATAACTTCACCCCGTCGTTGCAATCCCCCATCTTGATGTCCAGGATTTATGAGTTACCGAAGCGTGCCATCAATGCCACCTATGCCAGGAACTTTCTGAATTTCAAGGGGGTGGTGGATGTGAGTGTTACCACAAATTATATTAACAGCCGCTGCGATTTGGCGGTGTTTCCGGATCCGATCCTAAAGCTCAATATGATTCATTTCTCGATTTTGCCTGAGCGGTTGTCCGTGGATTATTCGGAAAAAAAGGATAAGTTTTATTTCAGTTATCAACTCACAGTCCTCTTGAAGAAAGAGGGTTCCGTTATTTTTCAATACTCCAAGAACTATCCCTTTTATTATTCAAAAGAGGAATTGGAGGGCTCTTTATCTCATGGGCTGGTGATCGCCGATTATTTCCCCGCGATCGACGGCGAATTCGAATTCAGCGCCATCATCGAGAATTCAGTAAATAGGGAAATAACCTATTATGAGAGAAATGTGAAGGTAGAATCCCCGACTCCAGGCCTGCCAAAGGTTTGGCAACCGCTCATCAGCTATCAGATTAGCCGCGCCAACCAGTTGTTCTTCGCATCATACAATTTTGTGGATGACCGGGTGATGATCGATCCGCGCCGGGAATTCGGCACGAGGGAATTGTTGTTCTCGTATTTTTGCGTTCGAAAGGGAACCTACAAGGGCAAGCTTAACGTGGCGTTGGAAGTGAAAAATCAACATGGTTACAAAGAGTACCGTAAGGTCTATCCGTTTGAATTCCCTGAGGAAACGGATTTATATTGTTTCAAGACCGATATAGAAAATCCGGGGACCGGAACGTACTTGATGACCGCCAAGATCATGGATCAGAACGGCAACGTATTGGGTACGGCGGAGAGCGATTTCTCCATTTCGCCCCTCGGAGTCATTTCCCATCCGCCGTCCGCTTCCAAAAAACTGTCCAGGCAAAATAAATTCTTGTTGTACATGATGCTGGGGAGGCAGTATGAGAGTCTTAAAAACGACACATTGGCCGAAGCCAATTACCAAAAGGCTCTGTCAATGAACCCACGCTTCCCGGAATTGGTGAAAGTGTACACGGCGTTTCTTTTCCGGGCGAAAAAGTATGACCGTGTTATCGAGGTTATCGAGGGCATGAAAGGCATTCCCGAAGCTGCATTCGATTATTATGCCTATAAAGGAAAGGCGTATTTCCGCAAAGGTTTCTATGATTTGGCGGTGGAAAACTTGTTAAAGGCGAATGCAGAGTATGATAGTGATACGACGGTGTTAAATGCGCTAGGCGCCGCTTTGCTCCAGGTGGGACAGAAAGGCGAGGCGCATAAGGCGTTTACCGCTTCGCTAAAAATCAATCCCAATCAGCCGGAGATTACCGAATTGTTGAGGAGACTCGATGAGGAGACTAAAACAGACTAAATTTTTCCTGGTGCGCAACCTGCTTGTTTCTCTAGTGTTAGCGATGTTTACTATTCAATGCGGCGTGTCCCGGCGGGCTGCATTGGACCCCGCCAGTGAAGATTTCTACCAGCGGGCACGGTATTTGTTCACAAAAAATGAGCGCAAGATATTTAAAAATCTTGGAACTCCTGAACGGCGCCGGGAGTTTATCCGCTATTTTTGGGAAATTCGTGATCCCGATCCCTTGACCGAAGAAAATGAATTCAAGGAGGAGATCGAGCGGAGATTCGAGTTCGTGTCCGAATACCTCCGGGAAGCAGGGCGCCCAGGATGGGAAACCGACCGGGGTAGAATATATTTGGTTCTTGGACCCCCGGACCGGATCGATCCCAATGTCTATACCGAGGACCCCATGTTGAAGGGGCGCATTATCCATTGGTTCTATGGAATGACTGATTCGGTCAACTCCGATTATACCTACGCCGGCGCCGGAGGCATGTTTTTCCGGTTTATCGATAAGGATGGGTACGGCTTTTACCGGTTGGATATCCTGGCGACGCCGCTTCGGACTTTTGATATGATAGAGCGGATGAAATACAATCAAATCAACAATTCAGAAGGGAGAACATTTGAATTCGGAGAATTATCCTTCGATTATAGCTATGATACCTCGACGCAGGAATTCAATGTTCAGGTGGAACCGAACCATCTGGAATTCGAGGGAAGGGACGGCAAGATGGTTGCCCGTTTGAATCTTGATCTTGTTGTTTTCTCTAAAACTGAAAAGATCAAGAAAATTTCGAAGCAAGTCTCGTTTGAATTTTCTAAAGAGGAATTACTGAAACGTTCCGCTCCTTTGGCAATGAGTGTGTCGCTTCCCCGGCCGGAAGGTAATGTGACTGTGGATGCGGTTTTGACAGATTTGAATTCGAATATTAAGACCAGAAAGGTATATGAAATAAAAGCCCATTGATATCCGCGGCTCTATTGTGGAGTCCCGGTTCATTGATTGTACCAGGGAATTTTGGTAGAATGTGTGGTTATGATCAGAATGATTAACCTGATAATTAGGAGGAATAAGATGAAAAAACTCTCGCTTTTTTTCGTATTGATAATGATTGTATTTGCTGGATCTTCGTTGGTATTGTCCCAGGAAGGAAGAGGCGTGGGGCGGGTGACCGGTATTGTGCAGGATCAGGATGGTAATACTGTGGGCGGGGTCAAAATTTTGTTGGAATCCTTGAAGTATAAATTTAGCATGGAGACTGTTTCCGATGAGAAGGGAAAGTGGGGATTCTATGGCTTCGCCAACGGCCCGTACCGGGTGACTGCAGAAAAAGAGGGATATGTTCGCACTATCATGCCGATACAGTTAAGTCAGGCTGGAAAAAACCCGAAGCAGAGAATTGAAATGGAAAAGATTTCTGAAGAGACGCCTGTGGGTATCAAGGATGATGGCTCAAGGTCGGAATTTTTGCAGGGCAATCAAATGTTTAAACAGGATAACTATAAAGGCGCTCTCGATATGTTTTTAAAATTCCGTGAAAAAAATCCATTGCTCTATAAGGTGGGAATCAATATAGGCAATTGCTATTTCCGGCTCCGTAAATACCCCGAATCGATAGCAGAGTACAAAAAAGTATTGGCGGGATTGGCGGCGGAAGCTGAACAAACCAAAGAAATCAATACCATTTCCGCAAGGGTTTACGCCAGTCTTGGCGAAGCTTTCATGGCCCAGGACAAATTCGCGGAAGCCGAAGCCAATTTCAAGAAATCAATGGAAATCGATCCCACCGATCATGCGCTTGCCTACAATGTCGCGGAAATCCTTTTCAACATGAATAAAGTGGATGAGGCTGTCAAGTATTATGAGATGGCTATCAAAATCAAGCCCGATTGGCCGAAATCTTACTTGAAACTCGGATATGCCTATCTGAATAAAGGCGATACCGTCAAAGCTGTTTCCTATATGGAAAAGTTCGTGGAAATAGCTCCGGATGATCCCCAGGCAGATACAATAAAGAGCTTAATAAAAGATTTAAAGTAAGTAAAACCTAGAATAGAAAATATCGAATGTTAGTGTGGCCAGTGGCCACACTAACTACCCATCACCTTCTCACCGATCCTCCTAATACTCCTCACTAAGAGCGCTCTTATATCTTGAGAGATCATCATGCGGGTGGTCCAGATCAGCGGGGAGTTCTTCCTAATATGAGGGAATATTCAGTGGGGGGTTGGTGGGGAGTGATGATCCAAATAATTGGATAAAAAAAAGGGACGCTGGTTAAAGCGTCCCCTTTTTATTTGAATGTTACTACAGTTTCAGAATTGGATTAAAATTCGATCTTGGCGCCCAATCTGAAAATTCTCGGATCGGAAATGCTTTCCATAGTCTCGAATTCAATACCAGGATTACTGGAAATTGTGTAGTATTCAGTGGCTACGCCGCTATTGAATACGTTGAAAATGTCAACGAAGGCGCGCAACGTAACGGGGCCGAGTTTGAAAGCTTTCTCCACCCTCAAGTCGAGGATGGCGAGGCCCGGATAACCTCTAGAACCTCTTTCCTCAGCATAGATGGTTTCATCATCATGGCTGAGCTGCAGTCCGAGATCCAACGAGCGAACCGCCCGGGTGTATCTCTGACCGGAGAGGTATCTGAAGTAACCACTCAGGTTGACTCCCCAAGGACCTTTGACCAGACCCTGGATTTTAACCTGGTGACGTCTTTCCAACGGGAATCTACCAACAGCGTAGATATGGTTGTTGGGATTGTCGTAGTAACCGGTGCCGCCCCAACTGTCGTCGAAGTCGGTTCCGATCAAACCACGGGAATTCTGGAAGACGTAGGATGCGTTCAAAGACCATCCGTTAGAGTAACGTTTGTTCAAGGTGAACTCGATACCATCGTAATCTCTTGTGGCGCCAGGCGCGTTCACTACGTAATATTTGGGGTTGAAAGTCTGCTTCTCTTGCCAAAAAGTGACCGAGTTGCCGTCATAAGGATCGGTGACGGTAAGGGGTTCCCAGTTGGTCCAGATGAGTTCGCCATTGTCCATCAAGGCGTCGATATCCAAGGCTTTGGAGTTGACATCTTCGATGAGTTTTTTGTCCCATTTTTTGATGTAACGGAGACCGATGGACCAATCTTCCCAGAGTTCTTTTTCGATACCGATTGTGACCTCGTCTACATAAGGAGCTTCGAGATCATAATCGTTGTATCCCAACTGGGCCAGGTCTTCCGGAGTGGGTACGCCCAATCCCGCGAGCTGTTGGAGACTGAGGTCGGGATAGATGTAGCCGCTATAGCTGACGAATCCGTTAGGATTGATACCGGAGAACCACTGGGTAATGTTGGCGATGTAATATCTGGCGTAACTACCTTTCAATAAGGTCGTGCCATCGCTGAAAAGATCATAGATGAAGCCGGCCCTGGGCGCCAATGTGTTCCAGGTGTTGGCGGTGATAGTCTCATCGACATTCCTGAAGTAGGAATAACCAAAGAGCTCCATCGGGCCTGCATCGACTCCCTGTACGGGAATCATGCCTTTCTGGTATTCATAACGGAGGCCCAGGTTCAAGGTGAGGTTGTTGGTGATAGACCATGTATCCTGAACGAACAGCGATACATTCATCATCTGCTCTTTTACGTCGTAAGGAGCATAGAATGTCGCATAAAAAGGTTCGCCGTCCCACAGATATACGGAGTAAGCGTTCAAACCGGGATACTCCGGGCTTGCGACGCCGGGGAAATTGAGCTGACGGCCGGTCCAACCATACTGGAATTCGCCGCCGAATTTTAGCTCGTGGGCGCCTGCGAGGTCATCCACAAACATGGTGCCGTCGACGTTAATCTGCAGACGGTCCCTCTGGTTTAAATCGTCATAACCATAGTTACCGGTCTGACGGTTATTCAGATATTCGTAGGTGGGTAAAGCGGCGGTTTTGGTGAGCATGTTGAAGTCGCTCACGTAACCGCCGGCTTTGAAGTTCATGAAGAAATTACTACCGAAGGAGCGGGTCCAATGCGCATTAAAAACGTGAGTCGGTGTTTCCTGGGTGCGGGTGGACTCTTCCAGCATATAACGGCTGGCTCCACGGTGATTTCTCGTGATGTCGGAATAATTGTACGACAAGATGAACTTGTTGGCCTGGTTGGGCTGGAAAGTCAACTTGATGTAAGGATAGGGACGGTAATCATCATAAGGGATTTCCTGGCCTTCGGGGGCGTCGTAAGGATAACCGGAGATGAACTGCTCTCTCTTGTTGAAACTGAGGTTGGTAAAAAACCACAATTTGTCCTTTACAATGGGGCCGCCGAGGGTGATTCCCGGTTCTACCTCGTACTTGTAACCGCTGAATTCGCCTTCTAACGGAGTACCGGTTGTGTTGTCCGACTGCAGACTTTCATGTCTGTAATAGACGCTGGCGGTTCCGCTGAATTTGTTTCCACCGGATTTGGAGACGACGTTGATGACCGCGCCTCTGACACTACCGTATTCAGCCGAGAGACCGCCGCTCTGAACGGAGACCTCTTCCATGATGTCCATTCCGAAGAAGACACCCTGGGTTCCGACTGTGGGGTCGGCCAGATTGACGCCATCAAGGTTGTAAGCGCTGTCGCGAACGGAGCTTCCATGTACTGAATCGCTGGTGACACCGGGGGTCATATTGAAATAGGTACCCAGGTTTCTCAATGCGGGGATTGAATCCAGAAACTCAGAATCCAGGTTAGCGGCTCTGGTTGTGCTCTGACGGTCAACCGTGGGAGACTGTCCCTCAACCACGACACTTTCCTGAATGGACTGAAGTTCCATCGTCACATCGACACGGCTGGTAACGCCAACGCTAACAACAATGCCTTTGTGGACTAGAGTGTTCATTCCTTCGAGTATGAAGCTTACTTCATAAGTACCGGGAGCAAGGGAGGGAAACCGATATCTTCCATTTTCAGAGGAAATAGTTGTCATCTCAGGAAGAACCAACGCCGGTGATTTGATTACGACGGTGACTCCTGGCATCGGGGTTCCGTCTGGGGAATTTACGATACCGCTAATCATTCCTGTCTGGTTCAACTGTGCATAATTAACTGAAACCAGGAAGAATACAGCAGCAATTACAATGGAAATACGTTTTAGCATAAATACCTCCTAACTAAACTTAGGCTAGATCCTATAAAGCTTTTTTTGCCAATTGGGCCTGGCTCTATAAAATTTAGCACATTTCTTTAAATACATAGCTAAAATATTTAGCAAAAGTCGTGCCATATGCGGTTGGCCTGCTCTTTCAATTCTAAAATAGTGTAAAAAAGTATTTGTGTTTTCCCTGAACCCCAACTAATAGGTTACTGCATAGAGTTCAACTTCTTTCATATTATATCAAATCTTTATATAATGGAAAATAGATTCCCGTAATAGGCGATCCGTTATTTTGGATGTGGAATCCAAACTTTTGGTTTATTTTTTTCTACTATTGTGAAAACTAATTGTTAAGAGGTTTCACAAAGTGAAGGGGCTTGGCAAAATTATTGCTTGTATTATACCTCAATCCACAAAATTTTGAGGAGGTTTAATGTTTAACAAAAAATGTTTGGTTTTGTTCTTCGCTGTTGCGTTACTCTTTGGCGGTACAATGTTCGCTCAGGAGCAGACAGGTGAAGTTATTGGAACAGTAGTGCTCGAAGATGGCTCCGCTATCCCAGGCGTAGCAATCGAAGCGACTGGTACTAACATGGTTGGTGTCCGTACGACAGTATCGAATGAAAATGGTGGCTTTCGGTTGCTCGCTCTTCCCACCGGTGATTATACCATCACCTTTAGTCTTGAAGGTTTTAAAACCATCAAACGGGAAAAGATCAGGGTTGATATCGGTAGAACCATTAAAATCAATGTGATCATGCAGACTGGTGCTATCCGTGAAGAGATCGTCGTCACCGGACAGTCCCCCGTTCTGGATGTTCGTAAGAGTGCCACCACGGTAAATATCACCAAAGAAACCTTCACCAAATTACCGAAAGGCCGTAACTTTACCTCCATCGTTACCACCTCTGCTGGTGTTAACAATGAAGAAGAGCTCGGCGGTATTTCGTTTGACGGTGCAAGTAGTTCTGAAAATGTCTTTTTCGTAGACGGTGTCGACACAACCACATTGTTCAGTGGTGAATCCGGGCAGGACGTAAACTTTGACTTCATCGAAGAAGTCCAGGTAAAATCTTCCGGTTACGCTGCTGAATACGGTGGGTCCATGGGTGGTGTTATCAGTGTTATCACCCGTAGTGGTGGTAATGAATTCCACGGTTCTGCCATGTTGTATTATGACGGTAGCGCCCTGGGTTATGACCCAGTTCCGACTCTGCGTCACAATCCTTATGATGACACAATCGCTGAATACGTCACCTATCCCGAAGATTCATGGTCTCGTATCGAGCCCGGTATCGGTATCGGCGGCTATATCATCAAAGACAAATTGTGGTTCTTCGGCAGCTTTATGCCTAAGTTCTACAAAACCACCAGAGACGGAGTCTTTTCAGCTTCGCCCGAACTGAATAGGGAAATCACCCGTGATCGCACCTATTATGCCGGTTCTTTGAAATTGACTGGTCAGGTTGCCAATAATGTGCGTTTGTCCTTGAGTGGTACCATTGATAGCTGGAATGAAGACGGCGAACTGCCTCCGTTGGATGGTTCCGGTAACGGTCTCAAAGCCTGGGAAGACCAGACTTGGGAATATCCCAGCTTCACCGTTGGTGGTAGCCTGGATTATACCATCGGTAACAACGCGATGTTGAACGTCACCGCTGGTTACTGGAAAACGAACCGGCTCCAGGGCGTCAAACCCGAAGGCCCCCGTTTCTATCACTTGAGAGCTTCTTCTGGTTATGGCAACCCCGTAGTACCCCTATATTATGCAAACTATGGTTACTATGATGGTTTCGCAACCAACAAAGACATCAACAACAAGTTGACCGCCACCGCTGATTTGACCTACTACATGAATCTAGCTGGCGAACATGTATGGAAGATCGGTTTTCAGTATGTGAAAGTCGGTGTTGATAAGGATGACGCTTATCCTTACAACTACAACCGCTTTTACTGGGGCGACGATTTTGAATCCCCCAATTCCGGTCAGACCATTGGTACCGACCTGGGTTATGTTGAAGTAAGATCTCCTTTTGGTTCGATTGCTAACATTTCCAGCAACCGTTTTGCGGTTTATCTTCAGGATGCGTGGACCGTCGGAGAAAAATTGACTGTCAACGCCGGTGTTAGGTTTGAGAAAGAGGATATCCCCTCCTTCAGCGACCTTCCTGAATATTCCGATCCGCCGATCCAGTTTGGTTTCGGCGACAAAATTGCTCCTAGGCTTGGTTTTGCCTATGACGTTTTTGGCGATTCCGACCTCAAGATCTTCGGATCTTTCGGTATCTATTATGACGTAATGAAGCTGGCCATGGCTGAAGGTTCCTATGGTGGATTCAAATGGGTTTCCCATTATTACAACATTCAGAACCCCAATTGGGATGCATATACTAACGTAGATGTACACCCGGTTGACAGTTTTAATGGCAATCCCTATCTGGAATCCCGTAACTGGAGGATCCCGTCCTTCGATACCACTCAGCCCAACATGAAACCCTTCAGCAAATATGAGTACACCCTCGGTGTGCAGAAAAAAATTACTGAAGATGTTGCGTTGAGCGTAAGATTCTTACACAACACCATCGTGAACGCCATCGAAGACATCGGTGTGCAGTATCCCGAAGGCGAAATTTATTTCAATGGCAACCCCGGCTCCGACTGGATCCAGCAGAAGTATGACGAAGTGCAGGCTCTGGGTCTTATGCCGCAGGGTATCCAGGCCACAAAAGCTATCCGTAATTACTACTCCATTCAGGCCAATTTGGATAAAAAATTCTCCAACAACTGGTTGGGTGGTTTGTCCTTGACCTGGAGTAGCTTGAAAGGTAACTTCTCTGGTTTGGCCAGTTCCGATGAGCATGGTCGTAAAGACCCCGGCGTTGAAAGATACTTTGACGCCTGGTTCATGACCTACACTGAAGATGGCAAAGACCACACCGGTCCTCTGCCCACCGACAGAAGCTTACAGTTCAAACTGTATGGCGCCTATTCCTGGGATTTCGGTCTGACCATTGGTTTCAACGCCTATGCAATGACCGGTACCCCCGTGCAGACAGAAGTTTATCTGAACGGTATGCAGGGATGGTATCCTTACGGCAGAGGCAACCTGGATCGGACTCCGTTCCTGTGGGCCGCCGATGCTTATCTGGAATATAACATGAAACTGAGCGACAGATATACCTTACAGTTCAATGTAAACGTAACTAACGTTACCAACAACGAAATCGCTCAGAGAATCCATCAGCTTTACAACGAAGGCGTTATCTATGTTGACGAACAGGTCATCTTTGACGGCTTCGACGCAGTTGGCCAGGTACAGTCCAAAGGCGCAAAACTCGATCCTCAGTACAAGATGGAGAGAAACTATCTCGCCTCTCTGGCTGCCCGGATCGGCGTTAAGTTGATGTTCTAATCAGGTTTATAAACCGAACTAGAACTGAAAAGTTCTCAAATAAAAAAGGGCCCTCCTCCGGGAGGGCCTTTTTTTTTATAAAACCTTCCGAGTATACTTCGAAAATTTTTCCCTAAGCAAAGACAACATAAAACACACCGGCGAATCTCTAGAATACCGCACTCTTGGACTTATGATTTTATATGGAAGTCGGCAGGGTGGCGGTCGCTATAATAGATATATCAACATAGAGTGGGGATGAGTACACAAAACGGGACATTCTGGAGGGGCGCAGGCAATAGGGATTCTATTGCCTGCTCTTTTTATATATACTTATCTGATGTTACTGTTGAAGACTTTTTATGATTTCTTCCGCTACCGGGACCTGAGCATTTTGTGGATCCAATTCGATGAATTTTTTCAAAGATTCGATCGCTTTGGGAAAGTCACCCATGTTCATATAAACGTAGCCTTTTTTAAGGTACAACTCAGCCCATTTTGGTTTAATCTGAAGGGCTAGGTCGTAATATTTGACTGCCTCTTCGTTGTTATTGCTGGCGAAAAAGATCTCGGCGACATTGTAAGCGAGGATTTCATCCTTGGGATTCAGGGCGATGGATTTCTGAAAAAATTCAGTCGCTTTATCTGTATCCTGGTTTTTGAGGTGAATTTCCCCGATGGCTGCAAGAGCTTTGGCTTTGAGCGCTTTGTCTTTTTCCTCGTCTTTCGCAGATTCGATGATTTTATTGAATTCAGCGATAGCAAGTTCATTTTGCTCTAATTCCTTATGGCAATTACCAATATTCAAGTGCAATTGATAAAATTCAGGATTTTTCACCAAAAATTCTTGATAAGCGGCGAGGGCGTCTGGATATTTGCCTTCATTAAAAAGCTGGTTTCCCTGGGCCACCAAATTGGCCTCGGTTTTCAATTTTTCCTCGGCGATTTTTTGAGCGGATTTTACCAGCTTCATGGTTTTAACCTGGTTAATATTGACCTGGCTCACCGTCACTTTTTTGGTTTCAGGGGTGAGGTCTTGGTAACTGGCTGTGATTTCCCATTTACCGTAACCAAGACCGAAGAAAACGACTTCACCTTTTTCATTGGTTTTTTTTTCGTGCTTAATGATTGGATCGCGGCTATCTAGAAATTCGAGGGTGACGGTTGCATCTTCGATTGGTTGATCATTCTTGTCTACAACTACGATTTTCTGTCTAGCGGTTCCACGTCCAGTTTGGGCGAATGCAGATACGGGAATGAGGATACTTATTACAAGTATGGTCAATAAAACCGTAAAAATTCTGTGTGTTTTGATCATCATCATCTCCTTAATCATTTAATAAAGTTTGATATATATGAAGCTCATTCTTTTTTGCCTCTTAAACAAACGTTCTGAGATTATTTCAATTTTTAAACGATATTTTTTTGGTCGTTTTGAGTTTGTCATTTTTATTTTCTATCGAAATCTCCATGTTGTATTCACCGGATTTCAATTGTATTGGGATCGACATTGTGAATCGGTCCGCTTTTTTTTGAAGGTCGTCTTTGGTAAGAGATAGTGTGTATTTTTTGGTGATTGGGGGGAATTCTCTTCCATCCTGACTATACGTCTTGACACTTAATACCAGGTCGGCGGTGTATTTATCTCCGGCTTCGACAAACACTATATTTTTATATGGAAGTTCCGCATGGATGATGTGCTGACCGTCTCTATTTTTTGTAATTTTCAGGTTGAATTCCAGAGGGCGCTCGAGTTCCTGAATCACTGGCCTGAACAGCATTCCGGCTTTGTTGATGGTGGCGATATGTTGAGAACTGAGAGGGGTTAATTGGTAGGAATTGCTTCTGTGGAGATCCACAAACACGATCGGGAAATTGTAGTAGCCATAGTACCATACTTCAGTTGGGTATTCGTAAATGCTCGGTTCACCGGACATTGTGTTTATCGTGAGGCCGGTTGGGTACACCCGTTTGGTTTCCGGCGGTCCTAATATGATTAAAACACGTCCTCGGTCGCCCAGCCAACCGTTCTTCCCAAAAAGTTGATTGGATGTTTCAATGCGGTCGAGGTACTCTTCCTTATATTCATTGACCTCAGTGTTCGGGTCGGGATCCCGCTGCTTCCAAAAATGTTTGATAAATTCCGAACGCTCTGGCTCGGTGGCGAGATTGAGAAATATCTTTTTTTCCTGTTTTGTGATCAGGTATCTTACGGTAGAAAGAAAATCCTGGTCCTTGGGCGGTAATTGTTTGACGAGTTTCGTCATACCACCGCCACATGCGTTGAACAATAGTATGATACCCAGCATCACAATCGAAACGTGCGACGTGAATTGCTTTAGTTTCATATTTTCCTTCTTATTTGTTTAATTGTTTTTTTTTCTTCAATTCTTCAATCTGTGCTTTGAGATTTTTTTGATTGGGCTCGAGCTCCAGGGATTTCTCCAGTGCAACCAGCGCTTCGTCAATATCTCCTAAGTGAGCATAACTGGCGCCGATGGAGTTAAGAATCTTGATGTTTGTTCCATGATACTCAAGATAATTTTTGTAGTGCTGAATGGCCTCTTCATACTGGCCGAGTTTTTCTGAAGCCACACCCATCATGCCTGAAAAGTTTTTCTTGTCTTCGGTAGTGGTGAATACCGATGCGATTTTTATTATTTTTTCGTATTTTTGGGCTAACAATAAAATACGGCAATAATCGAGAGCGAATTTGGGATTGAGCGGCTTATTATTGTACGCTCTCTCCAATAGCGCAAACGCTTTTTTATATTCTTTCTTGTTGAAATACTGGATACCAAGAATGTTGAACAAGCCTGCGTCATCAAGGTTTTCAGATAGAGATACGACCCAGGGTCTTGGGAGTTGGGATAGGGGTGAAATATAGAAATCCGATTCCTGAAGCGTTATGAAATTGTTTGTGGGGCCATATAAGGACACACGGAGTTTATAGTAGGCGGGGACATTTCCTGCGAGGGGGAACTCCTCCATGATCTGTTGCCCGGTATCATAGCCCTTCAGTTTTTTCTGGCGGGAATAGATTTCTTTGGCGTCTTTGTAAATAGAATATTTAATGTTCCCATTGGCGATTTGTTCTTTCGGCCCCTCCAATTGATAATAGAGGTAGATCGTATCCCTGGTGGAAAAGTCGTTACGAGGGGATGGCGATAACTGCACATCATTGAATACGAAGGCTTTTTTCTTATCGAGATTCTGTGGTGATCGTTTTATCCGGTTAGCCAAAATGAGCGGGCTGATAGTGGGTTTGGTAATATCGTAAGAGGGGATCACGACATGTTTTTCCATTGAAGCGAATTCCTTGGATACTTTATTTCTAAATAACAGATTTATTATGTAGCGACCTTCGATCAATGGCAGATAGGATTGGAAGCTAAATAATTTTGATTGAATTTTTTCCATTTGCTCCCGCTCCAATTTAATGGGGACGGTTTTATTGAACTGGTAAACAGTCATGTTCGTCTCTTCATCGATGACGCTGCAATCGATCTCAAGGTTGGAATAGAACATATCATCGTATTGTTCCAGGGTGAGTTTTTTGGGCTCCAATAAATAGTGCACATAGTACGCCCCGGAATTACTCCGAAGAACCTGAGCCATGGAGCTACTGTCCACATAGTTTACCGAATAGTCGCTCTCGATGTATTCTTTGTATTTCAATAATTTACTTGCGTATGTATCATTGACTTTTTTTGTGGGAGTCTCGGCGATCTTTTTAGTAATCAAAATTTCTGAAGAGATAGAGGGGGACATGGTTAATCGGCGTTCACTCTCAATGAGAGACAGAGATATTTTCGCGACATCCGGTTCAATGTAATTGAGTTTGTCGTAAGCCGCCACATAATCTTTAGGATCTCCCATATAATGAATTAAAAGGCTTTGCGGGCCGTCCTTGATAGGACTGTAGAGGAGGTAATCTCCCGCCCCGTATTTTTTAAAAAACACAACGCTAAACGCATCGGGAAGGCCATATTTGGCGAATCCCTGGTAAAACCACACAATTGTCGGATATATTTCCGTATCGTTTTCATAGCGGTTGATTGCGTTGGGCATTCCTAATATGATATACATTTTGCCCATTTCTGTTCGCCAACCTTTTGTCGGTGTGCCTCTACCAAAGTTTAGGGTGGCATATTGCATGCGCTTGTAATGCTCGATTTTGAATTCGTTTTCCGGAGTGTTTGGGTTGGGATCCCTGTTTTTCCAAAAAGCGTCTATAAAGAGATCCCGCTCTTTCGCGGTTTCCAACTCAAGAAATACCTTTTTTTCAAGCGGAGTAATTATGTAGGTGACATCTTCAGTCAACCATTTGCGATATTTCTCGGGTAAATCCGTTTCTTTGGTTTTCCCCGGTAGTAAAGTGACACTCAAAGCCAGGATTATTAATAAAGTAATAATTGAATTAGATCGTTTTGTGAATTCGTTCATCATATACCTCTATAATGTGATTCTACAGGATTTCTGAAAATTTGTCAATTTATTCGAGCCGCTGCCGATTTCTAGAAAAGCTTTATATAGTAATGGTTTGGAGATGTTTGGCGGGTTAGATTGATTTATTCTTCTATTCAATGGAGTAAGAAATGATATGCTCGAAATGTCGAGGAACATGAAGCGGCTTTGCGTGTGTCTCTCTCGAAATGTGTACGCCGGCCTCTTGGGCCGACATTTCAAAGTGGTAAAGGGCGACCCCAATGTCGATACGTTGCAAATCGACGTTGGGAATGAGTTTACTGTATAGTTTGTCCCGATCCAGGAAAAAGTGGAGTAGGCGGTCTTGTTTGATTATGCGCCAGGGCTGCTTGTTGGACGCTGACGGCGCCAGTCGTACATTTTCAAATAGTTGATACAATTGCGAATCTTTACTTAATCGCAATGGAGTTTGGCAGGTGTTTTCGAAAAAGAGTCGGTCCATTGGCTTACGATGATTTCCTCTAGCGCTCCACCGGACAATTTTGTCCCGAAAGGTTCTGTGGTGCGAGGCGTATCCCATGGCAATGACGGCCGGAACAATCTCGTTTGCTTCGATTGAAAATAAGCGACCGAAGGTTTTGCGGTCAAATACTCCTCCGATCCAACATGTATCTATTCCCAGGGCGGTGAGACGCAACAGCGCTTCCTCCATGCAATATCCGAAGTTCTCAAAAGTCTGACTGGATTTTGTTCCGGTTATACCGACGAGATATCCTTTCACACCTTTGATCATTCCATAAGTGCCGGTGGTAAAAAATTTTTCCTCTTTCAAACGTTCTCTCGACAGGTAGGAAATACGTACGTCGTTGTAGAAGGGGGGGGATACCGATGAATTGTATTTATTGATTATATGTACAATCTCAGGGATGATTGGATCTTCGGAAAACGAACGGCAAGAATAGCGCTGGCGAACCAAATCTGAAAAATTTGAATTTATCTTATTATCTTCCAAGATATGCCTATTGAATGAATAAATTGCCGGGACGCGGAGTTGAACCACGGACGCAGGGATTTTCAGTCCCTCGCTCTACCTACTGAGCTATCCCGGCTGGAAGTATTAATGATAAAACAAAATTTGAATTAAGTCAAGATCAAATTATAAATTTTGTATAAAAAAATTATGTACCGCTATCACTTTATGCGGATTGATTTATTTACCCAATCTCAGCCGGGCGTCTTCGATCATCTGCTGGATAGCCTCGTCGATCTGTTCCGGAGTTGTCTCTTCCGGTTGAGATTCTTTATAGGCTGCGTCCAGTAGTTCTTTCGCCTGATCCGAGTATGGAGCTTCATCAAATACATAGGCTTCCGCCAGGTAATTCAATCCTTTTGTCAAGTCGTTTTTGTAAGTGAGTTTTCCGATCAAATACGCTGTCTGCGCATTTTTTGATACATTGTAGGACTTTGAGTAATATTTCAAAGCCTTGTCATTGTATCCGTCGGACATGTACCAGGATGCTAATTTTTCCATGTGTTCGACTTTGGCTTTCGGGATATCACAGATTTTTTCGAGCGCGGCAATCGCTGTATCATATAAGCTCAACTCATTGTAGGCTTTCTGGGCGAAGTAGAAGATAAAATCAGCGGATTTCTGGGATTTATCAATTTTGTAAACTTCAAATGACGCATCCAACGCTTTTGTAATGGCTTTGGAATCGGTGGACTGAGCTTCAAGAATAGCGATTTTAATTCTCAACGCCGGGGCGCAGAACATTTTATCGCACATGGCGTTATTGATCTTTTTTCCGAACACTAAAATCTCATCGGCTAATTTTTCAGCTTCCGCCAGGTCTTTTTTGGCAGTCATATTGTAGTATGCCAATTTGAGTTTTACGTTCATATTGTCTATTTCAGACAGTTTACCGGAATCAAAGGCCAACGTTGAATAGTTAAGCAGTTTATCCCAACTTTTCAGCTTATATGCGGTTTCCACAAGGTGGATGAACAAAGGCGCAGTCTGGTTTTTTTTCTTTTTCCCGAATTTCGAAAAATATTCTTCGAGTTTTTGCATCTTGATTTCAGGGTTCTGCTCAGTGATAGCCGCAATGTAAAGCGCCTCTTTTTCTTTTTTTCCCGCCTGGAGCTGGACTGATCCGAGAACGAACGAAAGGATCACCATAAAGACGATAGTTTTTTTCATAATAACCTCCTGTATAAAGAACGAGTATGAACAATTGCAAATTTTTTATTCTAGTCATACATGATAAAATCTACTATATCAATTATATTTTTTTTTGTCAAATAAATATAGCTATGAGGTAAGGATATCAAGTGTTGACGGATATACCGATTTGTGTTATTTTTTCATGTTATGAGAGATATATTACCTATTGTTATCCAATTTGCCGCGGTGATGTTTGCGATCTCTGTGCACGAAGCAGCGCATGCATGGACTGCGGACCGCTTTGGCGATCCCACCGCAAAATTGCAAGGGCGCGTCACACTCAATCCGATTCCACACATCGATTTAATCGGCACCATTATATTTCCCTTATTGTTGGCAGTAATGGGGCAGCCGGTTTTTGGATGGGCGAAGCCGGTGATGGTGAATCCGTATAACCTCAGAAATCCCCGTAGGGATCACATGTTTATTGCCGCCGCCGGTCCAATTTCCAACCTGGTGGTTGCTTTTACGGCAATTGTCTTGTTTTTGATTTTAAAAAAGTTAGGTCTCTACGTCATGGCTGGCGGATTGATCGAAGTTGTGGCGGCCATCCTTTTTTATTTAATCATCATCAATGTTTTTCTGGCAATATTCAATTTGATCCCGATTCCCCCGTTGGACGGCAGTGGGATACTTGAGGGATTGCTCAAAGGCGAAGCGTTGCGCATGTATCTGTCGCTGAAGCCTTATGGATTTATTATTCTGATCGGTATTATCTATCTGGGCCTGTTTCAATTTATTGCGCAACCGGTGTTCATGTTGATACGGGCGATTCTATCCCTGTAGAATTTGATGGCTACCGAAGTATATAATATTCATACCGATTATTTTGAGGGGCCCCTCGATCTAATGCTCCATCTCATCCGCAAAAACAAGATGAACATCATGGATGTCAAACTGTCGGAGATCACTTCGGAGTATCTTTATTACCTGGAGAGTCAAAAAGGTATCAATCCCTCCAGGGAAGGTGATTTCTTGATGACCGCTTCCACTCTCATTTATATCAAGTCCCGGTCGTTATTGCCCAGACCTGAAATATTGCAGGAAGAATCTCCCGAAACGCAGTTAATCAATACGTTGATTGAATATGATAAAATTCAAAAAATCTCCAGCATGCTCAAGGAGCTGGAGGACAATGAATTGGTACTCTGGCGCCGGGAAGAGGTTACGGAGAGTTTCGCGCATAAAGAATTCGAGTTGAAAGAGGTGACCTCCTTTCAGTTGGCTGAAGTTTTTATGAATCTGGTGAGAAAAAAAGAGAAAGAGGAATTTCTGTATATCGAGACCAAGCATTATTCAATTCAGGGTAAGCGGGATGAAATTCTGCAAATCCTCGACGACAAGGGATATATTGATTTTAATGAATATGTGGAAGGGCTGGATACTATAGAAGAGGTATTGGTCAGTTTTTTTACGTTGCTGGAAATGGTGAAGCGCAGTTTGGTGATTGCTATTCAAAAGAAACTGTTCGATTCAATTTCGGTTTGGAAAAATATTGAGACGAACGATGAGGGTGAACAAGCGTAATGAGCAGTGACGAAAAATTATCGATTCCGGAATCCATAGAAGAAAAAACAGCTTTTGTCGAATCCATTTTGTTTGTATCCAAAGAACCGGTTGAACCTGAACGGATCATGAATTTTCTTAATTGTCGGAATATCCAGGAATTCGAAGATTTGATCACCCATATGGAACATGTGTATAGTAAAAACGACCGGGGCCTTAGTTTGAAACGGAGTGGCGGCGGCGTTCAGTTGGTGACGAAGCCTTCGATGCATCATCTTTTAAAGGATTTCTTCACCATCCGCTCTTCCTCCAGGCTATCGGTGCCGTCACTGGAAACCCTCGCAATCGTCGCTTATCGTCAGCCGGTTACAATCGCCGAAATATCCGATTTAAGGGGAGTCAATTCCACAGGCCCGGTAAAGAATTTATTGCAGAAGAAATTGATCAGGATTACCGGGCGTAAAAAAGTGCCGGGACTTCCCGCTCTATATTCCACTACAAAAGAATTTTTGCTGTATTTCGGTCTATACGATTTATCAGAGCTGCCTTCATTGGAAGAGTTGACTGAAATGTTTGAAGACAAGGAACAGCCTTCGCTATTTCAAAATTTGTGAACGATACGTTAAGACGCAAATATTAGGAGATATATCATGAAACAATTAGTGAATCCAAATCTACATGATTTAAGTCCTTACAAACCGGGGAAGCCAATTGAGGAAATCCAGAGAACCTATAACCTTGACAAAGTTGTGAAACTCGCTTCCAATGAAAATCCATTTCCGATTCCCGGTCATGTGGCGAATGCTATTCGGGACGAATTAGGCTCATTGCATTTTTACCCTGATTCCGATAGCTATTATCTTAAAGAAAAAATCGCCTCTTATTTAAATGTTCGGAGTGAGAATCTGATCCTGAGCCCCGGCTCCTCCGAGGTGATCAAAATGATTGTGAGGGCCTTCCTCAAACCGGGGGAAACGGTATTGACGTCCGATAAAACATTCTTGATGTATAGGATCGCGAGTATCGAGGCATGCGGAAAGGAAAGCTTCGCGCAAGTAGAGATTACGGATGAGTATTGCTATGATCTTGATGGATTCCGGAGCAAGATGGATGAGAACACCAAGATTATTTTTATCGCCAACCCCAATAACCCCACAGGAACAATGCTCCCAAAAGATGAACTGATGAAATTTATCGACGAGGTTCCTGAGGATAAATTGGTTGTTTTGGACAACGCCTATCAGGAATATGTGTTGGACGAAGATCGTTATCTTGATGGAATTGAGCTTGCCGTGAACCGGAAAAATGTAATTGTGCTCAGGACGTTCTCCAAGATTTACGCTCTCGCCGGCCTTCGAGTAGGATACGCGATTGCGAATAAAGACTTGATCTTCTATCTCGGCAAGGTTAAATCACCGTTTAACATCAGCCGTGTGGCCCAGCGGGCAGCCATCGCTTCTCTAGAATCCGATGATTTTAAAAAGAAATCCGCGGATTTGAACGCGAAAAATAGAGAGGTTTTATTCGCTAAGCTCCAGGATATGGGGCTGTCTCCAATTCCTTCCCAGGCCAACTTCATTTTGTTTTTCCCGGAGACCGATATTGGTCGATTGAATGATAGCCTCTTGCGTGAAGGGGTGATCATCCGTCCACTTCAGCCTTTTGGGTTTGATAACGCGATGCGGGTCACGGTTGGAATCGAAGCCGATAATGAGTATTTTTTAAATAAATTGGGAAAAGTTTTAGCGGAGCGAAACTGATTTGTTTGTATATTTAACAAACCAAAAAATATTTTTACAAAAAAATACCATTAGGGGTTGAAATTTAAAAAAAACATGGTAAAATATTAATGGTTTCACCTCCTTTTTTTATATAAAGTCCCTTTATATAAAAAACAACGGCCCCCGGGATGACCGGGGGCTTCTCCCTTCCCTCCAAAAAACAATCCTCAAGCGTTTGTGACATTTTTTTGTAATAGGATACCAAAAATTGTTATCTTGATTTGAAATACAAGTCGGTTATCTTAAAGTTTGGAATTGCTGACTACCCCTTTTGATACAAAAGGGGGAGGATAGCTTACTGCCATCCCCCCCTTTTATCTATCACTTTTCCCACCCCAATAGGAAAGTGTTCTGTTAATAAAAGTTACTCGGTCAGATTGAAATGAACGAACGCTGAAGTTGCCGTCCCATCCGGCAGCTACCGCGATATTTACTAGAATTTCTGTTTTTCTCATCATTTCAATTACCACTATATTGTATAGCAAATCGGATGCCAGGTTTTCTATTTTGATAGGATGCTAATATATTGGCGGTTTTGAGATGTTTGTTCTTTTAATCATATTTGTGTTTGATAATTACTGTAAAGAACCTTTACAGGCGCAAGTATCCGCGTATCGGTGTTTAGGTTGTGTTATCGGTGTTATTCGCGGTGTTTTTGATTAGTGTAAAAAATTTTTACACTTTTTGATTTTTTTCGATAATACTGTTACAAAAGGGATTTCTTGTAGTGATAGTGTAAAAAAACTTTACACTCTTTAAGCGTGTGCATTCAATGTTTTGGGATTTCGGCTCTAAATTCGACGGTGTTACAAATAATTGATGGTGGGGCAACAAAAAGTTGTCTTTTTGCTACCCCGTTTACCTATTCTTTAGATTGAGTTTACTTTTTTTATATTGAAGCCTTTGTCGCTAGTATAGTTTTTTGATGGTTTCCCGGCGCAATATTTTTGTGAGAAACACGATGGCGAGTACGTTGGGGATGATTAATAGGGCATTGCTGATATCGCCGATGTACCAGATTATGTTTAGGTGGGCGCCCTGAATGATCGCTCCCACAAAAATCAGTACTACAAACGCCAACCGGTAGCTCATGATAATTTTTACACCGAATAGGTACTCGAGGCATTTCTCACCATAATATGACCAGGCGACCAATGTGGAGTACCCAAATAGCAGTGAGGCCACAGCTACGATTATTCCTCCGAAAGGTATGACTGTATTGAACGCCGATTGAGTCAATGCCGTTGACGTGAGCCCGTTGGAAACACCGAACGCCTGGGTGTGCAGGTACATGCCCGAGAGGACAATGGATAGCGTTGTGAGGGTGTTGACGAGGATGGTATCGATAAAAGTGCCGGTCATGGCGATCAGCCCGTTGTAGGTGGGGTCCGGCGACGACGAGGCTGCCTGCGCGATGGAGGCTGTGCCCATTCCTGATTCGTTGGATAGTACTCCGCGGCTAACGCCGATGGATATAGCCCGCTGGATCGAGGTTCCGATTAATGCTCCGGCCGCGGCTTTTCCGGTGAAGGCGGCCTGGAATATGATTTTGAACGCTTCGGGGATGCCGGAGAAATTCGCCAGAATGATGATCAATGCGCCTCCGAAGTAGAGGAAAATCATCGAGGGAACCAATTTTTCTGTAACTTCGCCGATTCGCTTGATGCCGCCGATGGTGACAATCCCGGTAAAGATAGCCAAAAGCAGGCCGGTTACCCAAAACGGGATGCTAAACTCGGTGTTGACCGCCAGCGCCATAGAGTTTGACTGGGCCATGTTACCGGTGCCGAACAGAGCGGCGACTCCGCCCATGACGGCGAATGTGGCGCCTAAGGCTTTACCGATAGTCTTGTTTTTAATACCCTCGCGGGCATAATACATGGGGCCGCCGGCCATTTCGCCCAATTTATTTTTGATACGGAATTTCACTCCTAGAAATCCTTCGGCATATTTGGTCGCCATTCCGAAAAAGCCCGCGATCCACATCCATAATGGAGCTCCGGGGCCGCCCACCGCGATTGCCGTTGCTACGCCGGCGATGTTTCCATTGCCGACTGTGGCTGCGAGGGCCGTCATCAACGCCTGGAAGGGTGAGATGTCACCTTCCATTTTTTTCATCTTTTCTCTTTCGGATTTGGAATTGCCTTTGAAGACATAACCAAGAGCCCTGGCTAGCCTTCTGATCTGAACGAAGCGTGTGGCGAAGGTGACAAGAACTCCGGCCCCAACCAGGAGGAGGATCATCCAATTGCCCCACATGAAGTCCCGGATTTTTCCCACATATATCAGGACGAAATCCATTGCCCGCGGCTTGACCAAAATATTGAATGTCTGATCGCTCTCTAGCTTGAATTCAGTAATTTTAAACGAGTCAACGGTTTTTAGCGAGGCTCCGAAAATATCTATGGCGATGGTGTATGTCCCGGTGGGTATGTCCGGGAGCCTGAAGGTTCCATCGTCTCCTATGGCAAAGGATGTGGTCGTGATTTTTCCCGCTGTGTGTTTTCTTAAAAGGATGTTTCCGTGACTGAAGGGTTCATTGTTCGCGGCATTGGTGACAGTGCCTTTGATCAGGAATTCCGTGTCGGCGGATATCATTTGCTGGTCGTCCGCCAGCGCCGGAAAGCTCAACATAATTGAAAAAATAATAATTAAAATGACTCGTCTCATATAAATACCTCTTTTCTTGTAAATGGTTTGAAATTTAGTTTGTATCACATCCGGGAATTTTATGCAAATAGGGGGATTTATATGCTATACTGGTGATTCGTGTATACTGGAACATTGAGGACAAGATGAATTATATCGATTTTCATTGCCACCTGGATTACAGGGAGTTTGATGCGAACCGCAAACAAATAGTGGATGAGTGTTTCGCCGCTGGATTCAAGAGAATGGTCACTGTGGCGGACCCTTATGAGGATGGTTCCATCGAGCGGACATTGGAAGCTATGGACTACCATGAGCATGTGGCGTGCATGATTGCGGCCCATCCCCATAACGCGGATTCTTACGCACCGGCTATCGAAGCCCGCATCCTGACGTTGATGCAGCATCCGCGGGCCATTGGGATTGGAGAGGCGGGTCTCGATTTTCACTACAACCTGTCCTCCCCGGAAAACCAGGAACGTGTGTTCCGCCGGCAAATAGCCATCGCCCGGGAGATGAAGCTTCCTCTCACTATCCATTCCCGTGAGGCGGAGCCTTTGGTCTTGAAAATTATCGAGGAAGAAAAATTCGATGGTCATGTGATTTTTCATTGCTATACCGGTAATATAGCCGATGCCGGGGAAATATTGAAGCGGGGATACAGGATTTCCATCTCCGGGATTGTCACCTTCAAGAAATCCGATTTCCTCCGGGAAATCGCCACGATGATCCCGATTGAATCTATTTTTACCGAGACGGATTCTCCCTATTTATCACCCGTCCCTTTCCGGGGAAAAACCAACACCCCCTTGCGGGTCCGGATTGTCGCAGATACTGTCGCCCAATTAAAAGGTATCCAGGTGTCTGAACTGAACGATGCGATGAACAGGAGCTTTGAAGCGATTTTCGCAAAAAGGTAATTTTTTTCTAAATGGTTCCGCCACCTGGGACGTATTGAAGGTAAGATGCAGGAACAAAAGAAAATCGCAGAATGCCTGGCAGGCGACATCGAAGCCTTCGCTCCATTGGTGCGCAAGTATCAAAGCCGGTTGATCGCGATGGCCCGCCGGCTGTTGGGAGACGAAGACGAGGCTCATGACGCGGTTCAAGAGGCGTTGGTTCAGGCGTTCAAGAATTTGCGCCGTTTTGATATGGGGCGTAGTTTTAAAACCTGGATCATGGCGATTGTGGTGAAACGGAGTCTGGACCGGTTGCGCAAGAGAAATTCCTTCCTGAAATTCTTCACCGGAGAAGCGCGAAATCTGACCGGCTACCATCAACCGAAAAACACGGATATCGAAGAGTCGGCTTTGTTCGGCCCCTACTTGAAAACACTGAAACCCAAAGAGTATCTCGCTATTGTACTTGATGTGAACGACGGCTATTCCGCAAGGGAAATCGGCGAGGTGCTGGAATGTAGTGAGAGTACGGTGAGGGTCCATCAATTTAATGCCCGGAAAAAGTTGAAAAAAGCGCTGATGGAAGCGGAAAAAAAACACTCACAAAAAACCACGCGGGAGGTGGTGTTATGAAATGCCTGTTCTATACTATTGTATATATATTAGTACCTTTAAATCTATTGAGGGCGCGGTTGATCGACAGGCACTTCTCTGCCTGTCCCCATTGTTCCAAACAGCTTATCGATGATGTCAATCTGCGGCGATTGGTGGAAGAGTCCGGTCCGACCGGCGATGATGTGGATGTGTGGCTGAAGGTGCGGGCGGGGATTATTGGCAAAACCACTTCAAAAAGAGTCTCGGGCTTTCGTCTCGCCACCATTGGTATGGCGGCGGCGTTGGTGTTGGCGGTTCTATTTGTGCCGTTCCATAAAACCTCTGTGGATGAAACAGCGGCAATCAATCAAGACACGAAACAATCTGATCAGATTATAATAAAGTCGGTGGAGGTGAATAGCCGGCCGGCGAAAACTTTCTATTTCAAATCCCAGGACAACAACCGGTTGATTGTCTGGGTTCAATAAGGAGAGAACGATGAAAATTTTGAATACCGCTTCAATAAAGTGGATTATATTAATAGTGATAGGTTTGTTGTTTACCATGACCTCCGGTCTGATGGCAAAGCCGGAGGTGGTGATTGTAAAGCTTAGATTGTATGAGGGTGACAGAACCTCTGATGCGGGACACGCGAACGTGACATCCACGTATTATCTAAAACCGATGTTTTCCGGTAGTGTGATCCTCGATGTGGGGCTGACCGAGGAGAAGGGCGAGATAAAAAAAATATTCAACCTCAATGATTTACGTCTGGTTACCAAGGCTGATTTGGGTTTGAAATCCGGGAAACAAAAACATCAATCTCAGGTCTTGACCATTGATGGGCGGGAATTTATCATCAAGCTGGCGCTCGCTCCCAACGATAATTCGTTCTTGTTGGAGGTTGTGGAAAAGACGGGGGACAAGACGATTCTCGAGACAGAGATTCTCCTTCCTCAACAAAAGACATCGGTCTTCGGTTTTGAAAATTCCCAAAAGAAACCCTACTTTATCTCAATCCAAAGGGAAAAAGATCTCAAACATGATGAAAACGATGTCCTGTCGGTGACATCCATCAAGCGGCCGCGGTTGATCCGCAAGGTGAATCCCGTGTATCCGAAAGAAGCGTTGAAAGCCGGAGTGCAGGGGACTGTCGAACTCGAAGCCACCGCCGATGTCTATGGAAAAGTGATGCAATTGCAGGTGCTGTCGGGGCCGCCGCCATTGAGAGCCGCCTCCATTGACGCGGTGCGGCGTTGGGTGTATGAACCCTACATCATCGACGGCAAGCCGAAACCCGTCAGATTTACCGTGATGCTGCGATTCCGCCTGGACGATGATGGACCCGACTTGCCGGCGGAGGATAAGTCCACAAAAATTTCCGACGGCAAACTGACGGCTAAACAATTGATAGATAACATCAAAAACAAGAAATATTCCGGCGAACCGCTGGATCTGGTATTCAAGAACGCAAAACTGGAAGATGTCTTGAAATTGTTCTCCGACACCACGGGAATCGCTTTTAAAATTACCCCCGGATTGGAGAAAAAAGTGACCTGCGATCTGCACAGAACTCCCTGGGACAAGGCGTTGGTTGAAATTCTGAAAAGCTGTGGTACCACCGCTCAATTACATGGCGACGCGATTCTCATTGTAAAGAAGAAGTGATCGTGCAAAGAGACGGGACAGGTTGAATCGAGTCCGCCTGTCCCGTCTCTCTCTCATATCCAGTCAATCCCTCCAAATAATTTTCACAGAACACGATTTTGATGCCCCATTTCCTTTGAAAAATTCCTCAAATTGGTTTATTATACAAAGTCGATCTTTTTTTTAATTTTGCCCGGTCAATGAATCTTTTTTTTAAGTAGCTATTAAATGGAGGTATCTATATGAAAAAATTGTTTACCAGAACGCTCATCGTAGTGTTCTTCTGTCTCTTGATTTTGCCTAACCTGACCGCCGCCACCGGCGCCGCATTTGTACATGGTAAAGGCGATGAAACCCTGGCAAGTTCCAGCGTGGCCTGGAATTATTGGACGACTGATATGCTTCAGGCATCCACCAACAATTGGGCTGTTCCGTATGTGGTTTGCCACTATGACGGCCGCCATTATATGTGGGTCTGCGCCGACACAGTCGCCGGCCAGTTGTACGATTTTATCACCCAGAACAACATCGATGATTTAGTCATCAATACCCATTCGTTCGGCGGTGTTATCATTCGTTGGATCTTCTCGAATCCCACCTGGGATTCCCGTTATCCCACCATCATCAACGCCACCCGCTGGGTCAACACCATTGCCGGTCCGCACAAAGGCAGCGAAGCCGCGGATTTGGCCGGTACATTGTCCGGCTCCTGGCTCACGTCCTGGTTGGTATCTCTCCTGGATCAGAACAATGATTCCACCATCAATTGCCAGACTAGCGCTATGTCTTACTACAATAGCACCTGGCTGTATGGAACTTCCGGACGCCCGGGCCTTCCGAAAAACTTCTACACCATTTCCGGTTACGGTCTCTGGAACGACTGGTGCACCGAATGTGTCGGTCTCGCCACATTGTCCGGTATCGCCGGCCTTCCGGGTGAGGACGACGGTATGGTGGCGGAATATTCCGCTGAATCTATCGGTTCCCTGTGGTTCCGCACCAAAGCCAACCATCACCACAACAGGCACAACGACTACAGAGCGATCGGTGACTCGCTTGGTACTGATTTCCAATAAGAGAAGGAGTGAAGCACAATGAAAAAGTTATTTATCCTATTCAGTATTACTGTATTGTTCGTTGGTCTGGTAATGGCCGATGAGTCCGCGCTCATCAATCCGACTCAAATGCCGGAAATCGGCAAAGCAAGCCCACTTGCCAGTTCCAAATTTTTTGTGACTGAAGCCGCCATCCATGGCGGAGTGGCAGATGTATTGCTGTCTCTCGATACTCCTAAAGGGGCTATCGCCATGGTGCTGGGCCAAGAGTCTGTGTCGGCGGTAACCGCTGATAACCGGATGCTAAATTGCCTGCGGTTTTCCGAGGGCGAGATGAAGCGGATGAATATCCCCGCCGTCAACTCCCGGATCGAACTGGATTCGTTGAAACCCGGTAAAAATGTGGTTTACCTGAGCGGCCTCGCCGGCGACCAGCCGGTGAAAATGGTTGTGGCGCAGCCCCAGAGCCCGGTGTCGCTGGAAGTCATGGTGCGTCCGTTGGCTCCCCGTAGCGGCGAGCCCGTTACATTGCTGGCCCGCGTCATGGACAATGGTATCCCCACCGGTGTGACGATTGAAGGTTCGTTGCCCAATTGCACCCCCTTCTACTTGAACGACAAAGGCGAAAACGGCGATGCCGTCGCCAATGACGGTCTCTACACCGCCACTGTCACCGCTCCGGTTGTGGACGGTTTCGAAGGTGTGAATGTCCGCTTCCACGCCGTCGGCACACGGGAAAACGGCGTTGTATTCAACCGCGATGTGGTCAACAGCATGATGGTCACCAATTCTGTCAGCCGCGTAGACAGCGCCAATGTAAATGTTGTGGGCCGCAGTTTGCAGGTACCGGTGAAAGCCGCTAACGGCCGTTTCAGAGTGGAAGCTATTTTCGGCCACAACGGCACCGCTTTTACCTATGCCCGCAAAGAAGTGATTCTCTCCGGCAATGACGCGGTTGTCAGCCTGGAAATGCCTGAATTGGCCACTTCCGCCAACCACGCCATTGTCCGCTTGCTGAATATCGATACTCTGGGTAAGGAAGACGAGGTAGAAATCGCCTTGAATCCCACCAGCAAAGCTCCTGATTTCGATTCTTTGCGCTTCGCCCCCCAGGCGTTGCCGGCATCGAAAGTCGCGGCAGCCAAAAAGCACGCGAACGAATAATCAATCCTAATTGATTTAATTATAAAGCGGACGCTGCGGCGTCCGCTTTTTTTTTACCCCTTTTTATATGTGTTCCGTTTGAATCCTGAGGGAATTTGTTATATCATTTCTTTAGAAAAGTTTAAAAGAGAAATTTTATTTCAATGAAAGGAGTTTGGAGCACATGAAAGCAACAGTACATCTAATCAGAATAAAAGAGAACGAGAGCGACGCGGACCTCTGCGCCCGCTTGCGGGACTTCATCGCCGGGAACGATCTGTTCTCGTTCGTGGAAGACAAAGATATGGTGGCGGTCAAGACCCACTTCGGCGAAGCGAAGATCAACGGCTTTGTCAGGCCTGTGTATTTCGAGATGATGGGCAAAGAGCTCAAGAAAAAGGGCGCCAAACCGTTCCTCACCGAGACCTCCACCCTCTACCGCGGCAACCGCTCGGACGCCGTCGTGCATATGGAGCTGGCCTACGACCACGGCTTCACCTACGAGGCCACCGGCCTCCCCATCATCATGGCCGATGGTTTGCTGGGGGATGAAGAGGTCGAAGTTCCCATCGACGGTCAACACTACAAGAGCGTCAAGTTGGCAACCCTGATCGTCAAGTCCCAGGCGTTAGTCGTTGTCTCCCACTTCACCGGCCATCTGGCCGCCGGATTCGGCGCCACCATCAAGAATCTCGGCATGGGGTGCTCCAGCCGCAAGGGCAAGATGCTCCAGCACTCCACCGCCAAACCCAGTATTCGCAAAAAGAAATGCACCGCCTGCGGCGAATGCGTCAAATGGTGCCCCGCCGACGCCATCACCTTGCAGGACAATATCGCTGTCATCGACCGCAAGAAATGCATTGGTTGCGGCGAATGCCTGGCGGTCTGCCGCTTCGACGCCGTAGGCTACAATTGGTCCCAAACCTACGAACACCTGCAGGAGAAAACCCTCGAGCACGCCATGGGTGTCGTCAACTCCAAAAAAGACAAAATCGTCTACCTCAACTTCCTGACCCGCGTCTCCCGCGATTGCGATTGCATGAATACGTTTGAGCAAATCGTCCCGGACATCGGCGTGGTCATCGGATTCGACCCAGTAGCCGTAGATATGGCCTCCCTCGACCTGGTGGAAAAAGCCGCCGGCAAATCCCTGGCCGCCATTTCCTACGACATTCCCTACAAGGTCCAAATCGAACACGCCCAAAAACTGGGTTTCGGCAACCCCGACTACGAACTCATCGAAATCTGAACCTAATAAATCGCGCAAACTGGGATTGCAATCCCACTTTTAATGGTGTAAAATGGGATTGCATTACCAGCGAGGGGTGATTCGATGATTGAAGAGTTATTCGAGTTAAGTCGGTATTATCTGCGCAACAACAACGAGGAGTATAGGCGCTATTTCTTGACCAAGCACCGCCTCGACGGCCGCTTCTATATCGTCACCGGCCAGCGGGGCATCGGCAAGACCACGATGTTGGTGCAGTATTTGATGAGCTATTGCCACGGCGATCTCCGGTCGCGAAAAATCCTCTATATCCCGGTGGACCACACCAATGTCGCCCCATTCTCGATGTACGAGATCGCCGAAGCGTTTCATAACGAGGGCGGAGAGGTCCTGGTATTGGACGAGGTGCATAAATACAGCCGGTGGTCCCGCGAACTCAAGAGCGTCTACGACGTGTTCCCCCGAATGAAAATTCTGGCTTCCGGCAGTTCCGCCCTCGAGATCCACAAAAGCTCCCATGACTTGAGCCGAAGGGCCGTCGCTTTCCGCATGGCGGGCATGTCCTTTCGAGAGTTCATCGGCCTCCGCCGGCAAGTGGAATTGGAGAGCTATACTCTGGAAGAGATCTTAGAAAACCACGAACGCCTGGCTCCCGCCATCATCTCCACCCTCGAAGCCAACGATCTAAAGGTCCTTCCCCTGTTCCGCGACTACCTGAGATTCGGTTACTATCCCTACTTCATCGAACATCTCGACTCCATCGACGAGTTCCACCTAAAATTGGAGCAGGATGTACGAAAAACCATCGAGTCCGATTCCATCGCCGTCTTCCCCACACTGAGCGGCAGTAGCGTCGCCAGAATCCTCAAACTCCTGAGCCTGGTGAGCCAGTCCGTGCCCTACACCCCGGACCTGACGGACTTGAAACGAAAGCTGGAAATCGGCGACCTCCGCACCCTGAAACTCTACCTTAAATTCCTCTGCGACGCCAACGTCCTCCTGGCCATCGCCAAAAAAGGCCGCGGCTTCAGTCAACTGGAAAAACCCGATAAAGTCTACCTGGACAACACCAATCTGATGCACGCCCTATCAATCGGAAAAGAGGTCAACCCCGGCTCATTGCGCGAAACCTTCTTCGCCAACATCCTCTCCGCCAACCACCACCTCAACACAGCTCCCGAAGCGGACTTCCTCATCGACGACTCCCTCACCTTCGAAATCGGCGGCAAAAACAAAGGCCGCCGCCAGATCAAAAACACCCCCAACGCCTTTCTCGCCCTCGACGATATCGAAACCGGCCACACCAACAACATCCCCCTCTGGCTCTTCGGCTTCCTCCACTAACCAATCCCTAACGCCCGAAAACCCTCCAAATCAACCGCCTCCATCAGGAATCCCGAAACCGAGCCAACGCTTTTTTATTTTCTTCGGTTGGAATCCCGACCTCGTCCTTCATGGCAATGGACTTTTCCCAAAGAGCGATATGTTCCGCCTTGTTTCCTTGCCGACCATAAAGGCTCCCCTGATTCCACCATGTGATGGCCAATCCCGCGTTGTTTCCGAGTTCTTTTTTTATTTTTTCTTCTTTTTTATGCAATTGCATTGCCTCGTCGAGTCGTCCCTTGCGTTGTAGGATCGTAGCCTGGTTTCCGTAGGATCTTGCCAATCCCGTCCTGTTTCCCAGTTCTTCTTCAATTTTTTCTTCTTTTTTATGCAATTGCATTGCCTCGTCGAGTCGTCCCCATGCTGAGAGGATCGTAGCCTGGTTTCCGTAGCATGAAGCCAATCCCGCCTTGTTTTCGAGTTCTTCCATTATTTCTATCGCCTTTTCATATAATTGCATTGCCTCGTCGAGTCGTCCCCAAGCAGAGAGAATCGCGGCCTGGTGGGCGTAGGCGGCGGGGAGGAAGTTTTTGTCGTCCGGGAAGGTGGTTTCGGCTGTTTGGCAGAGGCGGATGAAGACGTTTCCGTGGCCTCTGTTTTGGGAGAATTCAAATAAATCGTAAACCCAGGATTTTAGGTGGGGGGATTGGGTTTGTTGGGCGATGGGGAGGGCCTCTTCTAGTTGGGGGATGAGGGCGTCTTTTACGGTGAAGGGGACGTCGGGGTGGGTGTAGAAGGCGTGGGCGAGGTTTAGGAAGTCGGGGGCGTAGGTGGGGGGGAAGCGGTTGCGGATGAGGTCGCGGACTAGTTGGTGGAGGTCGCCTTTTTTACACTGGCCCTTTTTCGCGTACTTTAAGGGAACGATCCCG
>CAZBHS010000026.1:0-78726 GCA_964491915.1 uncultured Clostridia bacterium | reverse complement strand
GGAATTCAAGGCTTCGCGAATACTTCCCCGCACAATGACCGAACCCAGGGGTTTTGAAAGTTTTCCCTTCTCGACAAGCACGGCTTCATTGATGTGGAAGAAGAACAAATCTTTGTTGAAGAAGACTTTCCCTTCACCGAATTCCCGGGCGTACACTCCGTATTCGGTTGACTCGACACATTCTTTGGGGCTGTATTTACCGGGCTTTAGATAGATCCCGTACATTCGCGGCAGGGGAGTGAATGTAAAATCCGCGGTCCTGGCGTGACCGGCCCGCGGCAGCCCCAGCAAGCGGCTATGGAATGTGTCGCTGATAATATCGCGCAAGATTCCTTTTTCCACCAGAATCTCCGGTGGATCTATCCCACCTTCGTCGTCACAGCCGATGGAGGAAAAATAGGTGTCGCTTTTATGGCCGGACACTAACGTCACCGCCGGCGACGCGATTTTTTGATTCAAGTCATCGAGGGAGAGTGGAGATTCTTTTTGGGCGATATGATCTGCCTCGAGGGAATGCCCTAGTATTTCGTGGAAAAGAATAGCTCCGCTCCCTTGATTGAGGATGACTGGGATTTTGCCTGATATTGTTGTCCTTCCGGCTTCCCTGTGGTTGTTCAGCAACGAATCGATGCGGGCGATCAGTCCATCCTGGTTATACTTGTTGGCGGTTGTGTTGCCTTCCCCAATCTCGATCATCCGGCCGTTGAGTTGGAGTTGAACCAGCAGGCTGAAATGGCGGAAATGGTTGTTGAATTCTTGCCCCTGGGAGTCGATGATGATCCGGCGCTGGGAATTGGCCCTGAATATCACTTTCCAAAAAGGAATATTCTGTTTTTGTAAGTACTCCAATACCAAGGAATTTTCCCGGACAACAGCCCCCACCTGAAACGACGTCGCACTGGAGCTCTCTCTTCGACTCCTGAGTCCCCGCGACTTACGCATCGTGTTCGCGGCGACCGCCAGCGAATGACACTCTTGCGACTTATTCTTCCAATGGCTGTCAAAGGATCTCTCCAGAGTGCCGCACCTGTTTTTATAGGTGTACTCCTTTTTCCCGCGGAAATCAACGCTGAGCAAATGGCCTTCGTTCTCTTCAATTAAAGTAGCGGAAAAGTCCTTCATTTTCCGCATATTGTAACGGATTTTCCCCATAAAATCAAAACCAGGTTGGGGATTGGCGGAACCCCGCGTTCCTCGAGAAACGCGGGGCTTGCAGCTAAAGAAAAAATTAATTTGGAAATTTTGGTATCGGAATATTAAGGATCAACGATTGTAAATGAGTTGTCACTTACATCGGAGACACCCTGGCTCAGAACTTCTACCTTGATGGTAAAGCCGGAGCCAGTGGATGGCGTATAAGAGCTTTCATCTTTATCTTCGCCTACAGTCCAGGCAAAGGAACCATTGTTTGTTAAATCGGTGCCGAGAACCGCAACTTCACCGCCGTTTTGAAGTAATGTGATCTTGATATTTCCTGTCGGAGGGGACAGTGAATCCCATGTGATTGAATAGCTCGTGCCATTGGTGAGGGTTTGTGTCTGCACAACGCCACTATCGCAATAGTTACCGTTGGGGGCTGAAACCCTGATTCCTTTGATGGTGAAATTCGAGTCGCTTAAGTCTTTGAATGCGGTGGTTCCTACCCGTGCCTGAATTTGGAAATCGGTGCCTAGCTCCTCTATTTCATCATTAATCCCTGTGCACCCGCTATTATCAACCAGGTCGCCGATCGATGCCCAGGGAAACGAGTGGGCGGACGTTGTGAGTGTTATGTTTTCCTTGATAGCTCCTACTTTGACAGAATTTTTCCACAAGGTGACCTTGATTGGATCACCTGGAACTTCTTTGGCGGTGAATTGAATGTCAGTGGGATCGCCAAGCGTCAGCGATTCACTTCCATTCGGAGCCGTTATCCAGATATCCCCAATGTGGAAGTCGCTGTCGCTTTCATCATAATGGCTGTATACTGTATCAATGACTCTGACCTTGTAGTTTGCTCCAATCCAATTGGATGACGTAGTGTGGTTCACCGGAATCGTGCAGTTAAGGGAGGTGGTGCCGGAAGAGACAGAGCTGGCAAGGGTCGTTTGATACGAACCTTTGTTCCATAATTCAACTCTTACGGCATTTGATCCCGCGTATGTCCAGGTCACATCGTAAGCTTTCCCCTGCTTCAGGTAGTCTCCGCCATTGGGATAAGTGACGGCGATTGCGGGGTAGTAATTGATCTGATCGCTCGATTCCTGAGTAATATAATCCCGGGTGTCATCGAAGAATTGGGCATACACGGTTTTAGTCCCATATCCGGAACTTAATTCCCAATCCGAGTATGTTCCCGCCGCGGTTTGCCAGGCTCCCCAGGTGGAGTCGTTTTCATTTTTTAAACGCATTTGATCTACATATGAAGTGGAATAGTTTAAAACCAGGTTGACGGTATTGTCGTATGTTGGATCTGTATCGGAAATTGAAATAGATCCCGTTGGAGGATTGGTTATGGAAAATGAGATGTCGGTGCTATCTGAATCATTGCCTCCGCAGCCACTAACAGTCTGCTGAACGGTGAATGGGCCGTTGGTAACGTATGGATGCCCAGGAGAGCGCTCTGTTGAGGAAGTATTGTCTCCGAAAGTAATTAAGCTAGAGGTGTTGGCGATTGAATAATCAAAAAACCACCAAACGTTTTCCGGCGAAGGGCTACCCGAAACGGTTTGCTCTGGCACAATACAGGCCATCGGTGTTGTGGATATCACTGTGTTTATCCCCTGTTGCCAGCTATTGTCGCTATAATTATACGCCCAATAATAGCTGTCACTCCCATGAGTAAAAGTTACTGTATCGCAGATATCTATTGCCAAATTTTCGATTGCGGTGGCTGTTGGTGGAAAATTTTTTGTTCTTGTAGTATGATCCCGCACGTTATATGCTAATGCACCCATGTTATAGGGAAGTGAATTGGTAGTAATCCAGGCCACTACCATGATACACTTCCCAAATGTGATTGTAACATTTGAATTTGTTGTGAAAAATGGGCAGTCGAATACGCCAGTCAACGCCCTGTAAATTCTGATTTCAACTCCACTCTTGGTTGCAGTTCCCACATAAACGCCAACGATTCCGTTTGCGTTTGTGTGATGATGAGTTGCATTCGCAACATCTTCTATTGTATGTGTTCTCCATGGAGTGCTTCTCGCTGGATCATAGACGGCGACTGTCAGCTCGTCTGAAGCGGAAAGCCAACTCGCGACACCATTTGATTGTTTGAAATCGTCATCATCGACAGATTCATAAGTTGCAATCCAATCGCTTTCTACAGTTGTGCCTCTGTAGGGATCGTAGACGCTGAGTTTCAGTTGTGTGTCTGTGGCGTTGTAAGTTACAGTGTAGTTGGTGAGTGGAGCGTAGAAACCGAATGCAGATGATGAAACAATGATTGTTAAAAAAATGAATAGAACCGATAGTTTGGTGAAATGTTGAGTCCTGGTTCTTTGGGATCTCACAATTTTTCTTTCCATGATTTATTCTCCTTTAAATATTTGTATTCAAACGTTTCTCCTGGTCGCGACCCAAAGCTCAGGCGTATAATTATTTCTGCCTATCGCTTAGAATGTTTGAACACCTAATGTTTTTTTTATAACAGGAAACGCAATTGGCAAATTTCTTGAATTGTTGGCCTTCAATTCTGTTGGTAGTGTACCATGGTGATTTTTGTTTTTCAATACCCAAAATGTTTTATTTTTTTGTTATGATTTTGGCAAGCTGGATTTCTTTGTACGGTTTTTGCTATGTTTCGTTCTAAGCGCTTTCTAGGTAAGGGGTTTGGATCTCTTGGCGATTTAATATTTTAGGGACTTTATATTTTTTTTCTTGTTTTAACGAGTCGTGATGACCGGTTTTTGAAGAGATATGAAAATATGGTATTATATGGGATGCGTGTGAGATTGAATTTGAAATTGTTTGGGTTGGGGCTGGCTCTTTTGTTAGCGGTTGGAACCGGGGTGTTTGGACGGCCGGTGACTGTAAGTGAATTGGAGAGGCCGGAGCGGGTTGCGCGGGAATTGTTCGAGTTGATGAATCAGGCCAGAGTGGAGCGGGGATTGAAGGCTTTGGAGCCGGATACGCTTTTGGAGCGGGTGGCGCATGGTCATTCGTTGAAAATGGCCGCTGAGAAAAAGCTGAGTCATCGTTTTTCAGGGTATGAAACCCTTCCTATTCGCATGCGGAAAGAGGGGATTTATTTTATCAGTTATGGGGAAAATGTGGCGTTCAGCGAGACCTATGTGGCGAAAATCATTCATGACGAGCTGATGGGCAGTCCCCAGCACCGCGACAATATTCTGGATTCGGGATTTACCCATTGCGGTATCAATGTCGTTAGAAACGGTGAAGATTATTATGTGACCCAGGATTTTGCGAGGTTATTCTCTCCGAAACCGGCGGAAGAGGTGGAAAAACGTCTTGTGGGGGATTTGCAGGATTGGTTTTTTAAGGAATATAGATACCCCTTGATCTCGTTGGCGGAGATGCAACCCATGACCCATGATGTGTCTCGGGGCAAATTGGCGGGGGAGGATCTAAACACATTTGTAGAAAATGCGCCGGAGGAATGGGGCGAATTCCGGTTGCTTTCGATCCTGTCACCGGATCTGGACGAGGCGCTGGAAGCGATCCAAAACGAGATACGCAAAATCAGAGTCAATAGTGTCAGCCTTGGGGTGAGGCTGGGGAGAAACGATGAATATCCCGGCGGAGCTTACGCTGTGTCGGTTCTCTTTTTTGGCGACAAATACTTTGAGCTATCAGTATCTGAGCTGGCGAATATCGTCATGGGGGAGGTCAATACCGCCCGCAATACTCTTGACAAAAAAACGATGAAATTGGACGAGGAACTCAGCAATCTGGCGATGGACATTGCCCGGAGAAGATATTTGGTTCCCGGTGATGAAACGATCGCATTTAACGATTTGGGATTGACCGGCGTTTTTATCTACAAAACCAATAATCTGGCGTACCTCCCCAGTAGCATAGATAATTTTATTATGCTCAAAAAGTACAATAAGATTGGCGCCGGCGTTTTTTATCCCCTCAAGCACCGGATGATGGGAAACTATTTCATTGTTGCGTTGATTTACAATTAAGATTTTTAAATAGAGTCCATAGAGACGGTTATAATATGAGCGATTTGATTTTTAAGAACGGCACTATTTTTACGTTGAATCAGAGGCTACCCCGGGCAACGGCTCTTGCGGTCCGTGATGGGCGAATCGAGGCGGTTGGTTCGGACCGGGAGATTGAGCCGTTACAGTCGAGCGGGGCACAGGTGATCGACCTCGAGGGGCGTTCGTTGTTGCCTGGATTTCATGACTCCCATGTCCACTTCGCCGATGGCGGCGCTTATTTGTTGGGTATCGACTTGCGTGACGCGGAGGACGAGGCGGAATTCAGCCGCAGGGTTCGTGATTTTGCTTCCGGTTTGCCTCGATGGGCATGGATTACCGGCGGCAATTGGGACCATGAAACATGGTCGTCCCATAAATTTCCTCACCGTGATTTGATTGATCAATTCACTCCGCATCATCCGGTGTTTGTCCACAGAATCGATATTCACATCGCTCTGGCCAATAGCCTGGCGTTAAAAATTGCGGGTATTGGCCCGGCAACTCCAGACCCTGATGGCGGCGAGATTGAACGGGATCCTGTCACTGGAGAGCCCACAGGTATTTTAAAAGACACGGCAATGGATTTGGTGAAGCAGGTGATTCCAGCGCCGGATCGCCGGCAAAAAATGGCGGCGGTCAAACAAGCGATGGCGCATGCGGCGTCAATGGGGATTACGAGCATCGGCGATTTCTCTTCCAAAGATGATTTCGCTGTTTATCAGGAATTGTTGAAAGAAAAGTCCTTGACTGTACGGATTAACCGCTGGTGCCCGGTGGGGGAATTGGAATCCCTCCGGCGGCTGGGCATTCGCCCGCCTTTTGGAAATCCGATGCTGCGCATGGGGACGGTTAAAATGTTTGTTGACGGTTCCCTTGGGGCAGGAACAGCCTGGTTGAGCGAGCCCTATACCCACGACCCTCAATCGTCGGGGATTGCCATTTATCCAGTAAAAGAGGTGGAGAGTCTAATTATCGACGCCGACAACGCGGGGCTGCAATTGGCGGTTCACGCTTTGGGAGACCGGGCTGTCTCTGTTGTATTGGACGCGTTTGAGAAAGCGTTGGCCCTCAACGGCAAACGGGATTCCCGTCATCGGATCGAGCATGCCCAATTGATGGATCCGGCTGATTTCGAGCGGTTCCGGCGACTGGGGGTGATTGCGTCCTTGCAACCGATACATTGCCTGGACGATCAACGCTGGTTGGGGCGGCGCATCGGCGAGCGTGAACGCTTTGCCCATCCGGTCCGGTCGTTTCTCCGGCACGGGATAAAAGTGATTTTAGGGACCGATTGGGCTGTGGCTCCTCTGAACCCTTTGCTGAGTATTTACGCGGCGGTCGCCCGCAACGGCTGGTTTCCCGAAGAGGGATTGAGTTTGGAACAGGCTGTCGAGGCCTATACATTAACCTCCGCGTTCGCGGAATTTCAGGAAAACGTCAAAGGATCGCTGGAAATTGGAAAGGCTGCCGATATGGCGGTATTGGACCGGGATATCTTTTCCGTCGCCTCCGAGGACCTCCCGGCGGTGAATGTTGACATGACTGTGGTCGGCGGGCATATCGTTTATAACCGGATCAAATAAAAAGTTTTTTTTTGAAATTTTTTCAGTGAAAAAAAATAGGGATATGTTGTATTATAGTGGTAGTGATATATTCTTTTTAAGAGGAGGTCTCATGTTCGGTTCAGAAATTTTAGAGGTCGCTATTGGATTGGTTTTTGTATACCTGATTTTCAGTTTGATGAGCTCCAGCCTCAAGGAACTTATTTCCAGATTTTTTTCATTGCGGGCCAAGACATTGGAAGAGGGGATCTTCGACCTTGTGGGCGGCCGGGAGATGGGGGACAAATTATATGAACACCCGCTGCTGCATGGAGCCGCCCAATCAGGTTTGTGGAAAAAACTGACCAGTTTTTTATCTAAAAAAGTTAGAATCAAGAAACCCACTTATATAGACCCATATCATTTTTATCTGGCGTTGATGGACACATTGTCCGGCGAAAACGGCGCCCATTTGAGCCTGGCTGAATTGGAAGCGACGATAGACAAAATTGCCGTACCTGATGTAAAGAAAACATTGAAAGGATTCTTGAACGCTATTAAATCAGAAACCCAAAAATCCGAAGGGGTGTTAAGGGAGTTCCGGCTGTCGATCGAAGCCTGGTTCGATAACAAGATGGAGCAACTTTCCATTTGGTACAAACGCAATACCAGGGTGATTATTTTTTTTCTCACTGTTTTTATTGTCGGCGCATTGAATGTCGATACCATTATGATTGCCCGCAGCCTTTATAAATATGATCTTCTCAGGGCCACTGTGGTTGCCACCGCCAGAGAGCGGGCGGGGGGGATCGAGATAAAGAAAGAGACTGACACTCCTATCACCATGGTGTCCCAGGTGAGAAGCGAATTGGAAAGCACCGGACTTCCCATTGGTTGGCGTTTGCAAGGGAAAACCGATGTCTATAATCAGGGATTGCCGGTTGATTTTTGGCAATGGCTCAATAAGATTATTGGATTGTTGATTACAATTCTAGCAATCTCTATGGGGGCGCCGTTTTGGTTTGATATGCTGAAAAAACTGACCTCTATGCACGGCGCTGTACAGCGGCCGGGGCATGCCCCCGGAAAAGAAGGGGGTAAGTGATGAAGGAGATACCAGCTTCGGAAGCATTGGATGTGTTGCGCCGGATTCAGGCGGAATCGTTCGCCAATGTTCAGAAAAACATCGGTTGGTTCCGTCGTTTGACGCGATTGGGACTGAAAGTATTTAGCCGGGGGCCTAGGACTGAAATCGCTCATGATTGGTTGATGGTCAATGGTTTTGCCGATTTGGCGCAGGAAAGCATGCCCTCTGAAGGGACGGTGAGCGGCTCTTTTATCTCCGCATTGGCAATGATCCGCTCCTATCTCCAACTGGCCAGGTATGAACGGGATTTCGCCCAGGCCTGGTCCTATGTGAACCTTGCCACCACTCTTCTGCCGCGGGTGGTGGACGAAAGGGATTTGCCCGCTGTGACGTTCCGGCTGCGATGTCGCCTCTCCAAAAAGGAAGATAAAGATAAAGAAAAAGAAAAAGAAAAAGAAAAAGAGCAACCGGCGGAACAACCCGAAACCCAGTCGTTGGACAGACACGACCTCTACCGCCAACAACTGGGAGAAGCGCAGAAGTGGAACTCCAGGAACCGCATTGTGTCGCTGAAGCAATCGCTCTGGAGATTCATCGGATTTTGCCTGTTTACCAGTTTGGTGATTGCCATCATTGTGGCGGAGACTTACTTCTTCTATCCTGATCTGTTTGGAGCCAAAGGGCCGTTCCGTTACGTCGCTATCGCGCTCCTGGGATTTTTCGGCGGCGGCTTGAGCGCGTTTCTCAAAGCGCGGGAAAAGGCCATTAATTTTTCCAATTGCGGGCTCATAAAGACCCATACAGTGCTGCGTATGTTATTGGGAGCCGCCGGTTCGTTCGTTGTCTATGTGTTGGTGCAATGGATGCCGATTGATGACCTGGCGAAAAATATAAATGAAAATTTCCCTATATTCCTATCCCTCGGTATTGCCGCCGGTTTTTCCGAACGCCTATTTATCAGCGCCCTGGAAAAGGTTACAAGTAATTTGAAAATCGCCGGAGGCGACGATTCGGCCGAAAAAGAGGAATGAGTATTTAAATTTAAGAAGGATCCGGGGGATTTTATTGGGGACAGTTATTAAAGTCTAAAGTTGAAAAAATAGGGAATGGATACCATAACAATAGCATCTCTGGAAAGGTAAAAGATATATATTTATAGTGGAGGTGCGAGATGCCATTGGATCAATATGGTGTTTTAAAGGGGAATGTCGTCGATCGTTTGTGGGGGAGGTATCAAGCGAACCCCCATTACCAGATTCACGTCATCGACGAACAACTGGATTATAGGGTGGCGGTAAACGTAAAATCCAAAGTGTATCCTTCGGAATTGAAGTATATTATATTGGATGAGTTTGAGCATCCATTGGTGGAAGAGTTGAGACGACTGCCTCTGGGATTTACTGTATTGGATAGCGAGGCCGGCGGTTTGGCTCTTGACTATATCCGCGGCAATCTGTTCAATCCTCAGCACATGGAGGTGTTGCCCCATGACTTGCCGGGGCCGGACAACGATCTAAATGAACGGCTGGATTATTTCATACTCAAGGCCATCGATGAACCGGACGCCGTGATCTATGCATTTGGGGAGCCCTGGGGGCCTGAAAACAAAAAAGACAGTTACTTCGGTTTCAAGCCTGGCCATGGTATCCATAATGTTCACATGAATCAGGGGAACGTGGAGCAATGGAAGCAGGACGACGGAGTCTGGCAAGACGGGGGGCTGGTTTTTTATTATCCTTCGGAAGATCGTTTCGCCGCTTTTTTTCTGGCGTTTCAATCCCAGTCGTTCCACACTGACGATTGGACCGGCCACCGGTTGGCGGAGGTTATCCCGCAGGAGGGCGCTGTATATATCGCCGCCGCTCTTGTCAATCCCCATGGATCCGTCGAGGCGGGAAATGAACTGGTCACGTTAGTCAACATCAGCGACCAGGTCATCGATGTCGGCGGTTGGATGATCGCCGACCGGCTAAAACGAAAAGAGGTGATTCAAGACGGATTGATCGAAGCCGGGCAGTTCTTGCAGGTAAGACTTTCGGGTGAGAATTGTCTGTTGTCCAATAAAGGTGGGATTATCTCCCTCCTTGACAAGGAGGGGTTTAAGATGGATGGGGTCACCTATACCGCGGAGCAGGCCGCGAAGTCCGGGTGGACGATTTTGTTTTGAAGTCGGAACCTGTGATTTCAACCATAGACGTGATGGAAGCGCGGTTGGAGGAAATTCAGGGGGGTGATCCGGGCGAAAATCACGAAAAATGCCCTTGTCACCGGTAACTTCACCAGGGAAGAGGCGGAAAAAATTCTTCAGCAACTAAAAGCCGCCCTGGCTGGGAGCGAATAATATTATTGGAACTTATAACCGCCCCCAGGGAGGATCGATACCCGGGGGAGCCGCTTGTGGGTCTCGAAGTAATCGTAGCCCTCTTTGATAGTGGTCCAAAAGTTCACCAGAGCCTTTTCTTTCGAATACATCCATGCCAGATTTTTCATTTCCCGGGCAGTGAGTTTCGAGGGGAAGATGTGGACCGGAATGCGGCGTTGCCCATTGTTGCGGGCCTCCACCGCTAAAATATATAATTCCTTTATCTTGTTGTCGGTAATGGGGATGCACCCGATGGTGACGCAAGCGCCGTGGATGAAGATATCGCCCCCCGGATCCCGTTTGTTTCCAAGAATCCTGTCCGATTGGTTGGGGTAATTGATCCCCAATGACAAATAAAAATTGCTCCAGGGATTGAAGCGGTCGATATGGTAAAATCCTTCTGGGATTTGCAAATCCCCTTGCTTGCGTTTGGGGCCCAACACCCCGGAGGTCCAGCAAAATGGATAGGATATTATATGTTTATAGGTTGTGTCTGTTTTATTTTTCCCCCACACCTGGAGAATCCTCTGCTTTTTGAAGGCCCGGATGTAAATGTGCAGCGTTTCGGGCTCGATGCCCTGGGCTTGAAGTAGTTCCTTTACCTTTTCGCCCTTCTGGCTATAAGCGGTGCGGACCCGCTTGTTCTTTAATTGGGAACCTTTGAAGTCCGCGTAGCTGGTTGTGCCTAAAAGGATCAGGAGCGTGACGATTAAAAGTTTTTTGGTTTTCATTTTCTCCTTCCAATACAAAAAACACTTCTTGGAGCCTGCTTTTCAATTTTTCGTTTTCTTCATTGTCTGACATTCTACCTCCTTTTGGGTTTCATTAAGTTATATACTTTTCAGATGAAAAATGTCAAGAGGAAATATCCGGCTCCGGCATTGACCAAAAAAAGAAAGTTGATTAATGGCGACTTTTTACATATAATGGGGTTTAATTGTGCGCAATAGGAGCTGAACTGGACCATGAGCAATCAGGATTTAGAAAAATATGCCGATAAGTTAAAGACTTTCCCGCTGGGGCGGGATGTCAATATCATGGAGGTGTGCGGAACCCACACAACTGAATTTTTCCGATCCGGAGTCAAGGATATCTTTCCGCCGCGTCTGACATTGGTGGATGGTCCCGGATGCCCGGTGTGCGTGACCCCCAATGATTACCTTGACCGGGCTGTGGAAATCGCCCGCCGGCATCGAGCCATCATCACCACCTTCGGCGATATGATGCGGGTGCCGTCGTCTTACACCTCTTTGCTGAAAGAAAAGGCCGAAGGGGTGGATGTTCGCATTGTCTATTCCCCGATGGACGCGCTGTCCATCGCCCGGCAAAACAAAGACCGGGAAGTGGTTTTTTTGAGTGTCGGCTTTGAAACCACAGTCCCCACTGAAGCGGTGGCGGTCAAGCAGGCAAAACTTGAAGGGATTGATAATTTCTCGATACTGGCCGGCAACAAATTGACTCCACCGGCGGTGCACGCCCTGTTGCAAGCGGAGGAGGTCAAAATCGACGGCTTCATCCTACCGGGCCATGTGAGTGTCATCACCGGCATAAAAACCTGGCGGTTCATTGCCGATACTTTCGGCAAACCCTGTGTGATCGCCGGTTTCGGAAACCGTGATTTGCTGATGGGCACACTCTTGCTCCTGGATTTAATAGAAAAACAGCAGCCTGTCATCATGAACGAATATACCCAGGCTGTTACCGAAGAAGGTAATACCAGGGCCCAGGAGGTGATGGCAGAAATTTTCGAACTTCATGAAGCCAAATGGCGCGGTATTGGACCCATTCCCGGCAGCGGGTTGAAGATCCGTAAGGAATATGAAGCATATGATGCTCAAATGAAGTTCCCGGTGAAAATGCCCCCCTTGAAAGAGGCGAAAGGGTGCCGCTGCGGCGAGGTGCTTCGCGGAGTCATCTCTCCGTTGGAATGCCCCCTGTTCGGCAAAGCGTGCACTCCGCAAACACCGGTTGGGGCATGTATGGTTTCCACAGAAGGATCGTGCGCGGCATTTTATAAATACAAGGGGTTTTAACATGCAGGAAACAATATTACCCGGCCACGGTAGCGGCGGCAAATTGATGAACCAGTTGATTCGTAAGGTTATCAAAGAGACGTTGGATTCCGGCGGCCTTCAATTAGATGATTCGGCAGTTCTACCAATGGAAGGTGAAAAAATTGTCTTCACCACTGACTCTTACACCATCACTCCTATCTTTTTCCCCGGCGGGAGTATCGGTGATCTGGCAATAAATGGAACCGTCAATGACCTGGCGGTGATGGGGGCGATACCTCGCTATCTCTCATGCGGCCTGATTCTAGAAGAGGGGCTGCCGTTGAGTGATTTGAAACGTGTACTGGAAGCGATGCGCGCTGCGGCGGACAAGGCGGGGGTGAAAATTGTGACCGGGGACACCAAGGTTGTGGAAAAAGGGAAAGGCGACAAAGTGTTCATCAATACCTCGGGAATCGGAGTGTTGATTCAACCTTTACAACGTCAAGACATCCAGGTGGGCGATAAAATCATCGTGAATGGAACGCTTGGCGACCATGGCATTGCCGTCATGGCTGAGCGTAATGGTCTAACGTTTACCGAGGGCTTACAAACCGATTGTGCGCCGTTGAACCTTCTCATTCAACCATTGATGTCTTCATTTCCCGGCAAAATTCGTTTTATGCGAGACGCCACCCGCGGCGGGGCCGCATCTGTATTGAACGAAATTGTCGAGGACCAGCCGTTTTCGGTTCGTTTGATCGAGAGCGACATCCCCGTAAAAGATGAAGTGCTCGGAGTATGTGAAATTCTGGGTATCGAGCCCATGTACGCCGCCAACGAAGGAAAAATCGTGATTGTAGTGGATCCATTGGTAGCGGATGCTATGATTCGGCGGATGCGGGAACTCCCATATGGAAAAGATGCGGCCATTATAGGCGAAGTAACCGGAGAGTTTGAGGGTGTCGTGTTCATGCAGACTCCTGTCGGAGGACGTAGGATGTTGCCGCTACTCATTGAAGACCAATTACCACGGATTTGCTGAGATGTCGAAATTATGATATGCGGTTAAAAATAAATTAATTATTTTTTTCACAAATGGTTGGCCTTTTATTTGAAGATTGGTTATAATACTTAGCGGAGCAACCATGGATTGTAACAAGAGCGTCAACCTGGAACGATGCAATTGTGCCTATGAACCTTGTCCCCGCAAAGCCAACCAACCACCCGCTTGCTATTTCTCGTCAGAGGTGGAAACAACGTACGATCGCTTAATCCGCAGGTTCATCCAGAAAAATAGCTAAGCGAAATACAGCTCTGGAAATATAATTTTCTCGGAGAGGGTTACAATGAAGTTTAGCAAGAGGATTCTGCGCGATACCTCCTTCAGGTTTTCCCTACTCATGTGGTTGGTGGCTATTCACTCTATTTTAGTGGGTGTGGCGCTAATGTTTATGCCTGGTGATTTTTTCAGTCTGTATTTCGGCTACAGACCTATCACCGAAAGGTTCTTCAGTGTGCAAGCGGGAGTGTTTCATATCGTCCTGAGCGTCGGCTACGCTATGACTGCAATCGATTGGGAACGGTATGAAGGGATCGTCATTTTATCAATAGCCGCTAAATTTATTGCCACGGTATTTTTGTTTAGCTATTCAATATTCATTGCCTGGATACTGGTCGTGTTTCTGTCCGGCGCCGGAGATCTGTTTATGGGATTGGCAATTGCCTGGGCCTATCGGTGCAACAAGACGCGAGCGAGGTGAAACATGTCTGATAAACTTCCTCCTATTATTGTTACCGGTGCGTCCGGTATTGTGGGGCGCGCTTTTTTGGAGGCTGCCAGGGAGGATTACCTCATCTATGCCATTGCCCGCCGTCCTCAGAAAGAGGCGGGGGTAAAGGAACACCCGAATATTAAATGGATTCAGGTTGACGTTGGGAATTGGATCTCTCTACGCTGGGTAATGCATAATATCAAACGGCAGGGAGGCGCGGATTTTTTGATTCACCTGGCGGGATACTATGATTTTGATTACGAAGACCATCCGGAATATGAACGGACAAATGTAAACGGTACTCGTTATGTCCTGGAGCAGGCAAAAATCTTGCGGGTCAAACGCTTTATTTTCGCCAGTTCGACCGCTGCCTCCAATTTCCCTTCCGGGGGAGAGTGTATTACCGAGAGGAGCCCGTTGGATGCGAGTTACCAGTATGCGGTGAGCAAGCGTAAATGCGAGGCGATGGTGAGGGAATCGGCCAATTGGTTCCCGTGCTCTATCATTCGGTTTGCCGCCGTATTCACTGATTGGTGTGAATATGGCCCTCTCTATATGTTTTTGAATACATGGTTCAGTCGGAAGTGGAATTCAAAAATATTGGGGGGCAAAGGTAAGTCGGCAGTGCCCTATATCCATAGCAATGACTTGAACAAATTGATCTTGACGGTACTGAAAAAAACAAGAGAGCTTCCTGATTATGACATTTATATCGCCAGCCCCGATGGCTCCACCTCCCATCAGGAATTATTCGACGCCGCTACTCGTCTGTATTTCGGCCATCGTATCAAACCGTTGTATTTCCCTAAATGTTTGGCCCTACCCGGAGTGTATATACGGGATCTCCTGGGGCGTCTCATTGGCCATCGTCCATTCGAGCGCCCATGGATGATCAAGTACGTGGATCGCAAGCTGAATATTGACGCGTCTTACACAAGGAATACCCTTAAATGGGAGCCGACTCCACGGTATCATATCTTGAGACGTCTCCTCTATATGATCGAAAAAATGAAATTGGATCCTACTGAGTGGAACCGCAAGAACCGCTCCGCGTTGAAACGGGTGGTCTTGAGGCCGAATTTGATGATCTACGAGGCCATGGCGAGACTCAAAGGCGACATGATGCGGGACATAAAGGAGACTCTGAGCGATCCCTCCAGACAGGCTGATTTTACAAATTACCAGGCTATGAAATCCGAAGATCTAGATTGGAATATCAATATAATTTATCAATTGATCGGCGCCTCGGTCCGCAATCGCGATCGCATGCTCCTGCTCGACTATGAGATGGATTTGGTGCAAATCCGCTTCAAGGAAGGCTTCACGCTTCGGGAAGTTTGCATCGCTCTTCTAGAAGTAGGCAAGGTAATAATAAGAAAACTGATGGATGAGCCGGACCTTCAAAAAATCAAACAACTGATCCACGATTGTATCACTCTCACAATTCAGTTGACTGTGGACGAGATCGAAGAGGCCTATGAGAAATGGTATACCCAGAGCAACCATGATCGCGTGCCCGCTCAACGGGATATCGAAGCCAAACTCAAGGAATTGGAAACATTCTACATTCAACCGTAGCGTTATTCTAAATTTTATTTGTTAATATTTGTAACAAAAATGATTTCACAACTAGTGGCCATTCATTGATAATGTTTTATAATCTTTGTTTTGGAGGTGTGAAAAAAAATGAATTTTTAGTGTTGACAAAAGGAGTGATTCGTATTATAAAGTTAGTGTGAAAGTATTCACAAAAAGAAGTTTTCACAATAATGTGAGGTATGTTAGTATGAAACAGAAAATACCAATTCGAACGATCGAAAGGCTCAGCTTGTATCGCCGTCTCTTGAACATGCAATTGGAGGTTGGTAAACTCAACGTGTTCTCCCATGAATTGGCAACGTTAGGGAAACGGACACCCGCCCAGGTCAGAAGAGATTTGATGGCAATCGGCTATAGTGGCAGTACTCGCAAGGGATATGATACTGAAAAGTTGATTGAAAAAATTCGGTCGATCCTCGATGATCCTCAAGGTCAAAAAATCGCGATGGCGGGTATTGGAAATCTGGGGCGTGCCATTTTGGCCTATTTTATGGGCCGGCGTCCAAAGTTGTCTATAGTGGCGGCATTTGATGTGGATCCTGGTAAGGTTGACCGCGTAATATCCGGATGCCGGACATACCATATCAGTCGAGTTGAAGAAATTGTCGCCCAGGAAGAGGTCACGATTGGGGTTATCACGGCGCCGGCTTCAGTCGCCCAGGAAATCGCCGATCAATATGTGAAGGCTGGAGTGAAAGCCCTGGTGAATTGGGCGCCGATTCCCCTTGAAGTTCCCGAAGATGTCTTTCTGGAAAATCGCGACATTATTATGTCTATAGAGAAGGCAGCTTTTTACGCGAAAGATAATAAATAGTCTATTTTTTTTAATTGATTAGGAGTGATAATGGAACAGAAGACAGGTTTACACTCTTCAAAAGTGGATGAAATATTGGAACGTTATTACCAACCCAAGCGGGAACACTTGATTCCTATTCTTCAGGAAGTTCAGGAGGCCCAGGGGTTTCTCTCGAAAGAAGCGGTGGTTAGAATCGGCGAATTCTTAAAGCTCCCCACCAGCAAAATTTATGGAGTCGCCACGTTTTACAACCAATTTCGTTTTCAGCCAAAAGGTAAATACCATATCCTGGTATGCCGGGGAACCGCATGCCATGTGAAAAATTCTTCTGCAATACTGAATGCTTTGAAGCAAGAATTGAAGGTTCAGCCGGGGGAAACGACAAGAGACGGTCGGTTCAGTCTAGAGGTTGTTGCCTGCATCGGCGCTTGCGGTTTGGCTCCAGTCATTAGTATCAATGGCGAATTTCATGCCAAACTGACCCCCGAGGATATCAAAAAAATCCTGGATTCTTATAGGGATAAGGAATAGAGACGATGAACAAAACATTTAATCATACCTCCTCCAATGCGATTTTTAAATGGTTGCCCGGCCCGATGCAGGACCGTCTCGCCGCCGCTATTTTGAAAGGGTCCTACAAAGACAATGGGTCATTCAACACTCACCAAGAAGATCTGGAGACCTTTTTCTCCGCGATGCGGCGGGAGGATGTGGATCGTCCTACTATTTTTGTGGGAGCCGGTACATGCGGCCTTGGAGCCGGCGCCGGCCATACCCTCAAGGCCGTCAAAAAATATGCGGCGGAAAAAAACATCGATGCCGATGTACTGGAAGTCGGGTGCGTCGGACTTTGTTCCGCAGAACCGATAGTGGATATACAATTGCCCGGAAAATCGAGGCTCTGCTTCCAGGAGATCACGTCCGACAAGGTTGAAGAATTGTTGGATAATGCTCTAAAAGCCGAGGTTCCCCAGCGGCATCTTCTGGGCCAATACCGGCAAGAGGGGCTCGACGCCTGGGAAAATCTCCCTTATCTGGATGAGCATCCATTTTTCGCTCCTCAAACCAGGTGGGTGCTCGATAATTGCGGCATCATCGACCCCGGCAGTATTGACGAATACCTCGCCAATGGCGGGTATTGCGGTTTGATCAAGACCATTCACACCACAACGCGACCCGAAGTGTGCGACGAAGTGGAGAAAAGCGGACTCCGCGGTCGTGGCGGCGGAGGTTTTGTCGCCGGGAAAAAATGGAAATTCGCACTGAATACAGAAGGTGATAAAAAATATATGATATGCAACGCGGATGAAGGGGATCCCGGCGCTTTTATGGATCGCGCCGTCATCGAAGGAGACCCGCACCGGCTGTTGGAAGGTCTTGCTATCGCCGCCTACGCCATCGGCGCCAGCAAAGCCTATATCTACATCCGGGCCGAATACCCGCTTGCGATAGAACGCCTAAAGATAGCCATTTCCCAGGCTAAAAAGTATGGACTTTTAGGCGAAAACATTCTCGATAGTGGATTCAATCTCGATGTTACCATTAAGCAAGGGGCCGGGGCGTTTGTCTGTGGTGAAGAAACAGCTTTGATTCATAGTATTGAAGGAAAACGCGGTATGCCCCGGCCCCGCCCCCCTTTCCCGGCTAACAGTGGATTGTTTGGGAAACCCACTATTATCAACAATGTCGAAACTCTGGCCAATGTGCCGGCCATCGCATTGAACGGCGCTGATTGGTTCAGCGGATTGGGAACGGAAAACAGCAAGGGCACAAAAGTGTTCGCCCTCTCCGGCAAAGTGAGTCGTACCGGTTTGGTTGAAGTGGCGATGGGAACCTCGGTTCGCACCATTGTCTTTGATGTAGGCGGCGGCATCCCGGACAACCGGGAATTCAAAGCCGTGCAAATCGGCGGCCCCTCCGGCGGTTGCATCCCGTCCCAACATCTGGATATCGAAATCGATTACGAGTCCCTGAAACGCGTCGGCGCCATTATGGGATCCGGCGGATTGGTGGTGATGGACGACAAAAACTGCATGGTGGATGTGGCAAAATTCTTTATGGATTTCATCCAGCGCGAAAGTTGCGGCAAATGTATTCCCTGCCGTGAAGGCACCAGGCGGATGTTGGAAATCCTCAATAGCATCACCCGCTCCCGGCACAATGAAAAAGAGTTCGACACTCTCCAGCGGTTCCAGGGGATCATCCAGTTGAACCAATTGGCTGAAGTGATCAAAGACACCAGTTTGTGCGGTTTGGGACAGACAGCTCCCAATCCGGTTTTAAGTACTCTCCGATGGTTCAAGGATGAATACGAAGAGCATATTTACGAGCGTAAATGTTCCGCCGGTGTGTGTAAAGAATTGCTGACATACACCATCGACGCCGAAAAATGTGTCGGTTGCACAGCCTGCATGCGTAAATGTCCGGCGGACGCTATTATGGGCAAAGCGAAAACCCCCCATTTTATTGTCCCGGATAAATGTATCGGTTGCGGCGCCTGCCTTGAAACATGCAAATTTGACGCCGTGAGCGCCAATTAAGAGAGGAGTTGGATCATGAGTATGGAAATAATCGTCAATGGAAAAAAAATAGAAGCCCAAGAAGGGGATACTATTTACAATGCCCTCAAAGCCGAAGGAATCCGTATACCCACCTTGTGTCACATGGAGGATTTAAAACCCACCGGAGCTTGTAGGATTTGTTCGGTGGAAGTCGAGGGTATCAATAATCTCGTGCCAGCTTGCTCCTACCCGGTGCGGGAGGGGATGCGTATTCGCACCCATTCCCCCCGGGCGGTGCAGGCGCGTAAAACCATCATCGAATTATTATTGGCCGACCACCCGGACGACTGCCTCTACTGCCATCGCAGCGAAAATTGCGAATTGCGCACGTTAGCCTACGAGTATGGCGTGCGGCTCCGCCGGTACCGCGGACCAAAAACCAGACACGAACTGGATGTCTCAAGCCCTTCGATCGTCCGGGATCCTGAAAAATGCATTCTGTGCGGCAAATGTGTCCGTGTGTGCGAAGAGGTTCAGCAAGTATCCGCCATCGATTTTGTGGGCCGCGGCAGCAATACCGTGATTGGATGCGCCTTTGAAATAGGACTCAATGTCTCTAGTTGCATCAATTGCGGACAGTGCATCATGGTGTGTCCCACCGGAGCCCTGCGGGAAAAAAGCCACATCAAAGAGGTTCTAGACGCGTTGAACGATCCCGAAAAAATCGTCGTTGTCCAACATGCTCCCGCGATATCAGTCACTCTGGCTGAAGAGTTCGGCGTCAATCCGGGCCATGATATTTGCGGCACCATGACCGCGGCGTTGAGACGGCTTGGATTCGACCGTGTGTTCGACACCGCCTTTTCCGCGGACCTCACTATTATGGAAGAGGCGTCGGAACTGGTCAAACGGATCCAAACGGACGGCGAGCTGCCGATGATGACATCCTGCTCGCCCGGTTGGATTAAATATGTAGAGGAATTTTACCCTGATTTTCTCCCCAACTTGTCAACCTGCAAAAGCCCGCAGCAGATGCTTGGCTCTATCATTAAAAATGTGTATGTCCAGAGAGAGGGCATCGACCCCTCCAAAATCTTCAGTGTTTCTCTCATGCCCTGTACCGCCAAAAAATTTGAAGCCAAACGCCCTGAAATGGGGCAAAACGGTCTGGCGGACATCGACGCGGTACTGACCACCCGCGAAATGGCTCAATTGATTAGAGAATTCGGGATCGACCTGAATTCCCTGGAGCCTGAAGCAGCCGATGTCCCATTTGGCACCCGCAGTACAGCCGGCAAACTCTTCGGCGCCGGAGGAGGGGTAATGGAAGCTGCGATCAGAACCGCTCACTACCTGATTACCGGAAAGGAGATGGACAATCTCAAAGTCCAGGCGCTGCGCGGGCTTGCAGGTACTAAAGAAGCTCAAATCGACATCGACGGCTTGACCATCGGCGTCGCAGCGGTGAGCGGGCTTGGTAACGCCCGTAAATTGCTGGAAGAGATTCGGCAGGGACGAAAGAGCATCCACTTCATCGAAGTGATGACCTGTCCCGGCGGATGCATTGCCGGCGGAGGGCAGCCCATCGGCGCCAATCCCGAAGCGGTCAAAGCAAGAATGCAAGCGCTCTATCAAATCGATCAGAGTGAAATGTCCCGTACTTCCCACGGCAACAAAGCAGTGCAAGAACTCTATGAAAACCACCTCGGTCAACCTCTCGGCCAAGAGAGCCACAAACTCCTGCATACCCACTACGAAAAACGGGACATATTGAAGTAATAACGGAGAAGAACAATGGCCAACAGGACCAAAGGACCTCTGGTTGAAACCATCAAGGAACGATGCCGGGTATGCTACACCTGCGTAAGGGAATGCCCGGCCAAAGCGATCCGTATTTCCGGCGGGCAAGCGGAAGTGATTTCCGAACGCTGCATCGGCTGTGGATTGTGCGTCCGGGTTTGTAGCCAGAACGCCAAACAGGTGCGCGATTGCAGCGGTACTGTCAACGACCTGTTGGCCGGCAGCGAAAAAGTGGCCGCCGTCATCGCCCCCAGCTTCGCCGCGGAATTTCATGAAATCGACTACCGGAAGGTGGTGGGCATGTTGCGGGAAATGGGATTTGGCCCTGTTACGGAGGTCGCATTCGGAGCCGATCTGGTGGTACAGGAAATCCGCGAACTCCTGGATAAAAACCCCAACCGCCATTTTATCGAATCCGCGTGCCCGGCTGTGGTTTCCTACATCGAAAAATACCATCCCCGTCTTGTCAAGAATCTGACCCCCATCGTCTCCCCCATGATCGCCACCGCCCGCGCCGTCAAACTGATCCATGGGAAAGACACCAAAGTCGTATTCATCGGCCCCTGTATCGCCAAAAAATATGAAGCCGAACGTCATGAAAAAGACGGCGATGTGGAAGCGGTCCTCACATTTGCTGAACTGCGCGGCATGTTCGAGGCAAAAAACATCAAATCCGATATGGTACCTGAATCTGAATTCGACCCGCCGTATCCAGGCCGCGGTATGCTTTACCCACTGGGCCGCGGTATGCTGCAAGCCGCGGGATTTACCGAAGATCTCACCACCAACGACTTTTTAACCGCCGACGGCACCGACGATTTTGTCGAAGCCATCAAGGAATTTGAAGAGGGCTTTACCAATGTAAAACTTCTGAGCCTGCTTTGTTGCCATGGCTGCACCATGGGGACAGGTATGACCACCACAACCAGCCGCTTCACCCGCCGCGTCAATGTGGGTAATTATGTCCAGAAACAACTGAAGAAGCTCGATATCCGGCAATGGGAAGAAGACTGTCAAAAATGTGAATACTTGGATCTAAGCATGAATTACCAGGTGGACGACCATCGACTTCCCGCTCCCTCCAGCGACCAACTGGCACTGATTCTGGGAAAAATGGGCAAAAACAAACCCGAGGACGAACTCAATTGCGGCGCCTGCGGCTACGACACCTGCGTCGAACACGCCATCGCCATCCACAAAGGTCTGGCGGAATCTGAAATGTGCCTGCCCTACACCATCGACAAACTCAAAGCCACAGCATCCCAATTGTCCGAATCGTACGAACAACTGGTCAACACTAAAAGCGCTCTCATCCAGGCGGAAAAACTCGCCAGCATGGGCCAATTGGCAGCCGGTATCGCCCACGAAGTCAACAATCCCCTCGGTGTCGTGCTGCTCTATTCCCATCTCTTGTTGGACCAATGCGATCCCGGAACCGACATATATAAAGATCTGGAAATGGTGGTGGAACAAACCGGTCGCGCCAAAAAAATTGTCAGCGAACTCTTGAATTTCGCACGTAAAAATAAAGTGGTGCTCCGCACCACCAATATCAATGGATTAGTGGACCTCAGCCTGCATGGCATCATCGCCCCCGGCAATATCAAGCTGGATGTGGTGCACCAAAGTGAAGAAGTCATCGCGGAAATCGATCCGGACCAGATCGTTCAGGTGCTGGTCAACCTGGTAACAAACGCCATCGAAGCCATGCCGCAGGGCGGGCGATTGACCATCGCCACCGGAGAGAGCGGACAGGATGCCATTATATCCGTTTCGGACACCGGCACCGGGGTCGATGAACGAACGGTAAAAAAATTATTCGAACCCTTTTTTACCACCAAACAAATGGGTAAAGGCACCGGATTGGGACTGGCAGTGACCTACGGAATCATCAAGATGCATCATGGCGCCATCACCGTGGACACCAACACCGACCCCGCAATGGGACCAACCGGAACAACCTTTACGGTAACCTTACCAAAAATTAAACCGGGCGAGTATGAAAACATCATGCAAGCCTGAATATGGAGGATAGTGATGTCTGAGGATAAAAAGAAGATCCTTGTTGTGGATGATGATATCGATTTACTGGAGCAGGTCAAAACAGCGCTGGAGGTGTCAGGTTATCAGGTCATAGCCGCGGAAAGCGAAAAAGAGGCCGAACAACGACTCGAACAAGAGCGTCCCGACCTGGCGGTGTTGGATCTGATGATGGAGAACCAGGATAGCGGATTTGTGTTGAGCTATAAAATAAAGAAAAAAGATCCCACCATCCCGGTCATCATTGTGACTGCGGTTACCAGCCAAACCGGCATCCACTTTGACACCAGCGGCCCAAGCGAGCAAGACTGGATCAAAGCCGACGCCATCCTGGAGAAAGATATCCGCTATGAACAATTGCTGGGAGAAATCAAGCGCCTGTTGAAGGAGTAAACCATGCAAACCCTGAAGGTTCTGGTGGTTGACGATGAACTGGGGTTGCGCCTCGGAGTCGAGCGCACCCTCAGCCGTTACAGTTTTGTGGTATCCGATTTCGACGAGGAGGTTTCCTTCTCCATTCGCAAAGCCGGAGACGGCAAAGAGGCGTTCGCCGCTCTTGAAGAGGAAGTGCCGGACATCCTGATCCTGGATCATAAATTACCCGACATCCAGGGACTGGATATCCTGGTGGAAATCGGCAAACGGAAGCTCGATCTTCTCGCCATTATGGTCACTGCCTACGCCTCCCTGGAAGTGGCGGTCAGCGCCACCAAAAGCGGAGCCTTCGATTTTTTGGCCAAACCCTTCACCCCCGACGAATTGAAAAGCATTATTCAAAAAGCCGCCAGGCATATCTTCCTGCACCGGCGGGCCAAACAACTGGAAGCGGAAAAACGTCAGGTTCGTTTCCAATTTATCTCCGTATTGGCCCATGAATTAAAATCCCCGCTGGCGGCGGTGGAAGGTTACCTGCGCATCGTCGATAAACAGATGCTGGGTAATTCCATCGAAAAATACGAGACCATGATCTCCCGCTCCCTGATGCGCCTTGACGGCATGCGTAAAATGATATTCGACCTCCTGGACCTGACCCGTATCGAATCGGGCCAGAAAAACCGCGAACTCTCGCCCGTCAATCTCAGCCAGGCGGCGCGAAACTCCATCGACGGAGTGATGCCCGACGCTGAACAACGGGGAATCAAAGTGTCGCTCCACGCCCCCGAAGAACTTGTTATGACGGCCGATTCAGGCGAGATCGAGATCATCCTGAACAACTTTCTCACCAACGCCGTCAAGTACAACCGCGACAACGGTTCGGTGGATCTTACCATCGAAGCCATTGACGGCGGCGTAAAACTCACCTGCGCCGATACCGGCATCGGCATGTCCGCCGAAGAACAAGAACGGCTCTTCGGCGAGTTTGTACGCATCAAGAACGATAAAACCAGGGCTATTTTGGGAAGCGGCCTCGGCCTATCGATCGTAAAGAAATTATTGGCCTTCTACCACGGCGCAGTCTCAGTGGAAAGCGAGCCGGACGTCGGCTCCACCTTCACCATTACCTTAAAAGAGATCGCGCCCCTGGAGATTGGCGACGAACAATAAATTAGAGGGATAAACAGATGGAAACACTGGAGATTCGTTCCTGGCTCACAGAGGCCGACCCGGTCAAACTGGAAGAGCTATGGGACAGGGCGGACACGATCCGGCGCGCAAACGTCGGCCATCATGTCTACCTCAGAGCAATTTTGGAAATCTCCAACACGTGTAGCCGCGATTGCCACTATTGTGGATTGAGAGCGGCGAACTCCCGGCTCCACCGTTACACCATGACGGCGGACGAGATTCTCGACGGAGCGCGTCAGGCCCAGGAATTGGGCATTGGAACCATCGTGCTCCAGGCAGGGGAACATCCAGGGCTCACCGCCCGGTGGATCGCGGGGATCGTTCGCCGTATCAAACAGGAAACCGGCGCGGTTGTCACCTTGAGCCTGGGGGAACGAACCCAGGAAGAACTGGCTCTCTGGAAAGAGGCCGGCGCCGATCGCTACCTCTTGAAGTTTGAAACGTCCAACCCAAAACTCTTCAAAAAAATCCATCCGGGCCCCAAAAACGACGGCCATCCCCGCGTTAAAATCCTCAACCAATTACATTCTCTAGGCTACGAAGTGGGCAGCGGGTTCATGATCGGCGTCCCCGGTCAAACCTTCGACGACGCCGTAAAAGATCTTCAATTACTCAACGAACTTGGCATTCATATGATGGGCAGCGGCCCTTTCATCCCCAATCCCGATTTCCCCTTCGGAGAGCAGGTCGAGGGACAGGTCCCCAACACTGAACTCATGACCTACAAAGTCATGGCCCTGACCCGCGTTCTCTGCCCCGACTCCAACATCCCCTCCACGACGGCTCTGGGCACAGTCAATCTCGACACCGGCCTGGAGCTGGGCCTCCAACGGGGCGGCAATGTATTGATGCCCAATCTCACGCCTCCCAAATACAAAAAGTTTTATTCTATCTATCCCACCCCCTTGCGGGACATTGACGATGCCGGCCAATTGGCGGCCATGAGCAAAGAGCGGATTCTCCGCATCGGACGCGTCATCGGCTCGGGAGCCGGCATGTCCCCGCTTTTTTTGAAACAACGGCAACATTATAACGAGGTGCCTTATGACAAAACACAAAACGAACAAAAGCGCTGACGCGCGGCAATATATAGATTTTATAGACGAACCTTATCTCAATCACCAACTCCAGGGGCCCCACCCTGAATCACGCCAGGTCCGGGAGGTTATCTCCCGGGCTCTGGAGAAAAAACCGCTCACCGTCGAAGAGACGGCCATATTAGTGAGAACCACCAAACCGGAGCTGGTGGAAGAGATCTTCGCCGCCGCCCGTACCTTAAAACAAACCGTCTACGGCAACCGCATTGTCCTCTTCGCCCCCCTCTATATCGGCAACTACTGCGTCAATGATTGCCAATACTGCGGCTTCCGCAGATCCAATCCCGACGCCGTGCGCCGCACCCTCTCACAGCAAGAAGTGGTCAACCAGGTCAAAGCATTGGAAGACAAAGGCCACAAACGGCTGATTCTGGTCTTCGGCGAACACCCGGTCTACGGCGCTCAATTTATCGCCGACACCGTGCGAAACGTCTACGCCACCCAATCGGGCCACGGCGAGATCCGCCGCGTCAACATCAATGCCGCCCCCCTGGACGTAGACGACTACAAAATCGTCAAAGCGGCGGGCATCGGCACCTACCAGGTCTTCCAGGAGACCTACCATCGCGGCGCCTACGCCGATTATCACCCAAAGAACACCCCCAAAGGCGATTACCACTACCGGCTCCACGGCCTGTCCCGCGCCTTTGAAGCGGGGATCGACGACATGGGCATCGGCGTCCTCTTCGGACTCTACGACTGGCGCTTCGAAGTCCTGGCCTTGGTGAAGCACGCACTTTTTTTACAGGATGTTTACGGGGTGGGGCCCCATACCGTCAGCTTCCCGCGCCTCAAGGAGGCCTCCGGCGTCTCGATGGACGATCGCTATTTGGTGTCCGACGACGAATTCAAGCGCATCATCGCCATCCTGCGATTGGCCATTCCCTACACCGGCCTGATCCTCACCGCCCGTGAAAAGGCCGAGATCCGCCGCGCCTGCATGTCTTTCGGCGTCTCCCAAATCGACGCCGGCTCCCGCATCGAATTGGGCGGCTACACCGAAGCCGGAGACGCCCAGGTACAGGTCACCGAAAAAGAGCAATTCCAACTCGGCGACCTGCGCTCGCTGGACGACGTGATGCGCGAACTATTGGAAGACGGTTACATCCCCAGCTTCTGCACCGCCTGCTACCGTATCGGCCGCACCGGCCAGCACTTCATGGAATTCGCCATCCCCGGCTTCATCAAACGTTACTGCACCCCCAACGGCCTCATGACCCTGATGGAATATCTGGTGGACTACGCCTCCCCCAAAACCCGCGCCGCCGGCCTGGCCCTCATCAAAAAAGAGCTCGGTCAAATGGAAGATTCAGATATGAAGGCCCAGCTCATCCAGAGATTGGACAGAATCGAATCCGCCGATGACCGGGACTTTTATTTTTAAAGGAGGACGATCATGACCCAAGCCACACGACAAGAAAAAGACGCCCTGGGCCAATTGAATATCCCCCTCTCCGCCCTTCACGGCATTCACACCCAGCGGGCAATCGATAACTTCCCCGTTGTGACCGGCTTTGTCAATCCCTCTCTCATTCACGCCTTCGCCATGGTGAAGTTGGCAGCCATTCAAACCAACCATGAACTGGGCTTCATCGACGACGACCGCTTCGCCGCCGTGACCCAGGCTTGCGAAGAGATGATAGAAGGCCGGCTGGACGGCCATTTTCCTATCGACGCCTTGCAAGGGGGCGCCGGCACCTCCACCAACATGAGCGTCAACGAAGTGCTGACCAATAGAGCCCTGCAAATCCTGGGCCGCCAACCGGGCGACTACGACGTTCTCCACCCCTTGCATCATCTCAACCTTCACCAATCCACCAACGACACCTATCCCACCGCCCTAAGAATCGCCGCAATATTAAAACTCCAACAATTGGAAGAGGCCCTGGTCAAACTGCAGGAAATCTTCCAACAAAAAGAAAAGGAATTCTCTCATATCGTCAAAGTGGGGCGCACCCAGTTACAGGACGCTGTGCTGGTGACCCTGGGACGAGAAATGTCCGCTTATGCCGAAGCCTTCGGGCGCGACCGCTGGCGCGTCTACAAATGTGTGGAGCGCCTCAGGGTGGTGAACCTCGGAGGAACCGCCGTCGGCACCGGAATTACGGCGCCTCGCCGTTATATATTCCGCGCCGTCGAACTCCTCCGCGATATCACCGGCATCGGCCTTGCACGGGCCGAGAACCTCATGGACGCCACCCAGAACACCGATGTCTTCATCGAAGTGAGCGGCATCCTGAAAGCTTGCGCCGGGAGCCTATTTAAAGTTGCCAACGATTGCCGCCTCCTCTCCTCCGGTCCCGAAAACGGAATCGGCGAGATCCGGCTCCCGGCGCGGCAAAGCGGATCGTCCATCATGCCTCAAAAAGTGAACCCCGTCATCCCTGAATTCGTCATCCAATCGGCCATCATGGCAATGGCCAACGACACAGCCCTCACCCAGGCCTGCTCCCTCGGCAATCTCGAACTCAACGCCTTCATGCCCCTCATCGCCCACACCCTGCTGCAGAACCTCGACCTTCTCACCGCCGCCTCCACCACCTTCAACACCCATTGCATCGCCGGCATCACCGCCAACGAAGAGGTCTGCCGCCGTCAATTGTATAGCTCCACAGCCGTCGCCACCGCCCTGGTGGAACGGCTGGGCTACAAGATGGTAGAGGAACTGGTCCATCAATCCCAAATGCAGAATGTCTCGCTTCGCGATATCGTCATCCAGAAGAATCTCCTCACTGAAGAGGAGTTCGCCCAACTCACCAGTCCCGAAGCCGTCACACGGCTGGGCAGTCCCGGTAGAGGAGGACAATCATGAAAATGCGCAAAGCCCCCAAAGGGATGCGGGTGCATATCGCCATCTTCGGCCGCCGCAACGCCGGTAAGTCGTCGCTCCTCAACGCCTTGACCCGCCAGCAAGTCTCCATTGTATCCGATGTTGCCGGCACCACCACCGACCCGGTGGAAAAACCCATGGAATTGCTACCCATCGGCCCCGTCCTCTTCATCGACACCGCCGGCATCGACGACATCGGCGCCCTGGGCCAACTAAGGGTGGAAAAGACCAAAAAAATCTTCGAACGCACCGACATCGGCATCATCGTCACCGACGCCTCCCAATGGGGCACATTCGAAGACGAACTGATTCTCGAGTTCCAGGAGCGCGAAGTCCCGTTCTTCGTGGTCTTCAACAAGACCGACCTCTCCATCCCCAACGACGAACTCCTCAACCGCCTCGACTCCCAGAAGATCCCCTTTGTCAAAACCATCGCCATCGCGGGCGAGGGCATCCCCGCCATCCGCGAGACCCTGCTCCGCGTCATCCCCGACGACTTCCTCATCAACCCCGCCATTGTCGGCGACCTCATCCCCCCCGGCGAGTTGGTGGTTCTCGTCGTCCCCATCGACAAAGAGGCCCCCAAAGGACGACTCATCATGCCCCAAGTCCAGACTATCCGCGATATCCTGGATCACGACTCCTATTGTTTGGTGGTCAAAGACCGCGAGCTCAGCGACGCTCTCCACCGCCTCAACCGCCCACCCGCTCTCGTTGTCACCGATTCACAAGCATTCCTGAAAGTCTCGGCCGACACTCCGCCAACCATCCCCCTCACCTCATTCTCCATCCTCTTCGCCCGCCTCAAAGGCGAACTGGACACTTTCGTCCGCGGAGCAGCCGCCATCGAACACCTAAAAACCGGCGACCGCGTCCTCATGGCCGAAGCCTGCACCCATCACCCCATCGCCGACGATATCGGCCGCGTCAAGATTCCCCGCTGGCTCACCCAATACGTCGGCGGCAAACTGGAGTTCACCCATGTCCAGGGCCACGACTTCCCCCAAGACCTGTCCCCATACAAATTGATCATCCACTGCGGCTCCTGCACCTTCAACAAACGAGCCCTTTTATCCCGCCTTCTCCTATGCCGCAACGCCGGCGTCCCCATCACCAACTACGGAGTCGCCATCGCCTACACCCTCGGCATCCTAAATCGAGCCCTCACTCCCTTCCCCTCGGTTCTAGATTCCCTGCAAGCCACGACGGAAAAATAAACCGCTTTTATACAACTATCCTCTCGGTCTTTAATGATCGAGCCCGCCCCGGGACCTAACTTCCCCCGGGGCGGGGATTCTTTCCCTTTCTACTAGAAAGATAACTCGCCTGTCCCCTGAATTTCTTGAAAATACGGTTGCAACATTCACTGTTTTGTGTTAGCGTGACAGAGCGATGGATTCGCCGGAGAACGGCGGAGAACGGCGGAGAACGGAGGATAGAGGAACAGAAAGGGACAGGTGGATTATCTTCCAAGAGGTAGAGGAATAGGGAGATAAAAGGATCAGGACCTTATTGCCGATGTAATTCGTCTCGGTCGAATTTGTATTTGAGAGTGTCGAGGGTTATTTTGTCGAACGTCTTGAAATGTCTTTTTCCCTTGGGCGTGGATTTTTCCTGGTTAGCCGGCGAGACAATGATTTCGAGCTCTTTGCCGCTTAGATCATCGGGAAGATCGATTGTCACTTTGTTTGATAATAACGATTCCCTTCTGTATCGTAACCAGGAATGTGAAAGATTTTAAAAATCTCGCCTACTTCTGTGGACTGCACACGCCATACTCGACGCCTTTCAATGTTTTGTTCGCTATTAAATCGAAATACTCCGCCGCCGTCAGGTCGCAAGCGGCGGTTACCAGCGGCGGGGGACAATCCAACCGGGCGCTGCTGTCCGCCACCATACTGCCGCACCAGCCCACTTGATGATAGTTCCATATATCCGTGTTGCACCATGAATACCCCATCGGCATCATCGACTTGTATCTGAATCCTCTGTTGTTTTCATCCATGATGACCATATACTGGTAATCGAATCCCAGAGCATTGGTCAAACAGTGAAAAAAGTTGGCGCAATCCCGGCAGTCCATGTAGACTTTGAGGCCCGGGGTGCGAAGATCGGAAAAGAGCTGGTTCAAGTGAAATGTCTTGTAATGTGGGTAGGTGTAATGTTCCGAATACCCGTTGTATTCCATGCCGTGATTGTACATGCGATCGACGATTGCTTCAGACACACCGGCGGCGGCGCTCTCGCCCCCCGCCCAATTGCAGGCGTATTCCAACACCTCCATCCATGGCTCGACCATCGGAGCTTTGGGAGTGGCAAGCACGGTATACACCCGGTGTTCTCCGGTTACCCCCATGCTTTTCCCGCTGCCGGACGCCGATGTTTTATAGTTCCAACCCCAATAAAATGTATGTTTCCCGATAGTTGCCGGCACATTGTTAACCGCGAATGTTCCGCTCCCGCTTCCGTTGGCGAGGGTCACCGGAACAGGGGCGCCGCTGCTTGCCAGGCCCCCCAGACCGTGCTCCGCCCAAACCAGAGCCGAACCAAGGGTGGACGCGGCTTTGAACGTGACGGAAACCGATTGGGAAGCGCCCATTACCCAGGCCGCCGGTTTGTTGACAATGTTTACAGCTTCATACTCAGGGCCGGTGACCTTCGCTTGTGAGATGTTGTTGTAGATGGTTATCTTCCCTGGTCCCGGCGTGAAGGTAATGGTATCCACCCGGATGTCCGCAACCGAAAAACCGGCGCGTTCCACCCCGTCGATCAAATCCGTTCCCGGAGTGTACCGCTTGTCTCTATCGAAATCCAACACAATGTCGTAATCGCCCACTCTCAACGGATCCGGCCAGGCCAATTGATTCCAGCAATTACCGCATACTCCGGCAATGATAATCGTGGTGGCGCCGCCGGTCACATCATCGTCGTCCAACAAGTCGGAGGGATCGTTGATATGCTGTGTCCACTGCGCCTCGTTTTTATCGGCGACAATATACACGTAAGCTACATCGCATAATTTCGACGGCTGAACACTGGGGTCCACCCCGACCCACACATCCTCGTCCGTCAAAAACGTATCGCGGAACGTGAAGGGGCTTTTTCTGGTGCCGGAGATTTCCACCTCCAGGTGCTCTTTATATCCGGCGCGCCGTTGAATCACAAATCCCGTATGGGACAAATATGAAATGACGTATTGAACCGTTGTCTCCGGCGCGGAACCGTGTGTCCCGGCATTGTAGGTCGCCACCTCCGCCACAATATCATAACTGCCGTAGGAGGTGAAATTCCTGGACCACAGCAATCTCTTGAAACCGGTTTCTCCCCCTTCCAAAGCAAACTGGGGCGGTAGCTCGATACCGTATTGTTTGGTTCTTTCCACTAACTTATCGCCCGCTTTCCTGAAACTGCCGGCCGGAACGGCCCACAACCTGATGGTGCTGCCGGTGGGGAAATTCTTGCCCACTACCCAGACATCCTCTTCGCCGATCAAGAAGCCGGATTTGGGATACCCCCTGGAGTCGGCGGCGTACAACACCGGCCGTGTAAAATACTTCATCACCTGGAAGAGTATTTCTTGAACCAATCGATTGTCGTCCGCTATGGCGACTTCCACTTTATAACCCATGACAATGGTCGGATCCAGGGTTTCCTCATCCGCCTGATGGGTCGTCATTCCGTTTTGGGAAGCGCTGCCGGCCACAACCGGGCGCACGCCCACATTATACCAGATGATGGTTTCCGGGATGCGGCCCTTCGAATCGGAGACCAATCTCAAATCCCGCACAATGCGCCCGTCTTCCCCGACGATCCTGACAGCGTAACGTGTCCGCGGCTCCAGGTCCGCCGTCTGGAATACCACCGAGTCGTGGAATTGGAATTCCGACGTTATCTCGCCGGAAGCGTTTTTAAGACCTATGGGCAAGGATTCTTCGCCTTTATCCCGGCAAAAAGTATACCAAATCGCAATACTTACTAATAATAGAATCATGAATATGACGCTCAGGATCTTCTTCATCTTGCTTGCCTCCTCGCTTTCTTCGCACTCGTTTCCTTTGACGCAAATCTAAATCCGGAACACTCTTATAAGATACCAAATCCCACGTCAATAATAAATAGAAGAAAATAACTCGCCTGTCCCCTGAATTTCTCAACCGCTTCGACGATTCAGCGGACCAACGATATTTGTTCGAGATAACAGTCCCCTTCTGCATCAGAGAACAGGGATAGGTGAATTCCTATATATCGCGGGCGGTGCCGGTGGTGGTGGAAGATCCCCAAAAGAATTCTTCTTCGTGGTAGGTCCAATTGACAACGTTTCCCTCTTCGATTGTCAAGTCTAGGGTTTTGCAGGGATCTTTCATGACATAGATGTCGATCTCTTTTTTTTGGCCCGCCAGTTCGATGGCTAACGGACTTTCCGGCGGCATGGGGATCATGACGGTTTGGGGCTTGTGGGGCTCCAGGTCGGTCAATTCTACTGTTCCGCCTTCATAAAAAAACGTGAATGTCTCGACGGTTTCCCCCTTCTTGTTGACCACTGTGGCTGAAACACCCGACGGACAACAGGCTTGCAAGACCAAAACCAGGCACGCCAACAATAGTATCCATTTTATGCTTCTCAAAAGTAAACCTCTTCCGGTTGCCGGCGGGGGCGCTAATTCGCCGGTCGGATGCTGTCGCGGCCGGTTTTTAGGGTTTTGAGTATTTGGGTCGCCCGCTTTTCTGTAAGATGGTAATCCGGGGAGAATAGTTTGAATAGGGTGTTGTGGTATACAAAGACGATGACGCCGCTATTGTCCGCGGCTACGTGGAACCAGCTATGGGTGCCGATAATGGGGCCCGAGGGACTGCCGGCCTTCAAGACTCCGCTCACGGAGTTTAGATACTCCAGCGCCATGTCTTCGGCCTCTTTGACATTGGCGTACACCGCTGTGGATAACCGGACCTGTTGTTTGGTCTCCGGATTGAACAAACTGTAGGTCATGCCGAATTTCCCGTTTGGGGTTTGACGCAGCATGGTCATGCCGGGGAAATGGACTTGGGTCAGCTCTTTTACATTCACGTCGGCAACATACCGCTCCGGTTCCGGGGCGCGATAGAGGGAGTACAATCCCAGGCGCGCCTCGTCCGCCGCTTGATCTTGCTGTTGGACCTGTCCCTTTATTGGAAGGATTAGCGTCAATGTCAATAATAAAATTACGAGGGTCTTCATTGTTTTCTCCTTTGCTCGCTCATTTCTTGGGGCGGCATACGCCGAATTGCGCCCCTTTTAATGTGGTGTCCGACAAATAGGCGAAATATTCTTCCGCCGTCAAATCGCACGCCGCCTGCACATACGGCTCCGGACAATTCAGCTTGACGCTTGAGTCCGCCACCATACTGCCGCACCAACCCACTTGATGAAAATTCCATATCATGCTGTTGCACCATGAATGCCCAATGGGCCGCAATGACTTGTATTGGAACCCTCTATTCTTCTCTTCCTCGACGACCATGTACTGGTAATTGAAGCCCAGGGCATTGGTCAAACAATGGAAAAAATTGGCGCAATCCCGGCAATCCATGTATACGGTGAACCCCGGGGTGCGCAAATCCGAGAACAATTGATTCAAGTAAAAATTCTCGTGGAACGGGTAGGTGTAATGCTCGGAAAAACCGTGATAGCGAATCCCGGAATCGTACATGCGCTGGACAATCTTTGACGACACTCCGGCGGCGGAGGTCTCGCCGTTAGCCCAATTGCACGCGTATTCCAACACCTCCCACCACGGCTCTTTCATCGGCGCCTGAGGTGTGTCGAATACCGTGTAAATCTTGTGCTCTCCGGTGACCCCCATCTCCCTGGGATTTGCCGAAGAGGAGGTTTTATAATGCCAGGCCCAAAAAAACTGGTGTTTGCCGATGCCTCCGGGCACGCGGTTTACCGGAAATTGCCCGCCGCCGCTTCCGTTGCTGAATGTTACCGGTACGGGACTGCTCTCGGTTGCCAGCCCCCCCAGACCGCTCTCCGCCCAAATTTGAGCCGTAGCAATTGTGGAAGAGGCCTTGAATGTGACCGCCACCGAATGAGGCTTCCCCATGATCCAGACCGCCGGTTTGTTGATAATATCTTGGGCTTCGTATTCCGGTCCCGAAATTTTCTCCCTGCTTATGTTATGGTAGATGACGATCTTTTCGGAACCGGGGCTAAAATCAATGGAATCCACCCGTATCTCCGACACCGAAAAACCGGCGCGATCCAGGCCGTCGATCAAATCCACACCCGGCGTGTAACGCCGGTCTTTGTCGAAATCCAACACAATATCGTATTTCCCGGTCTTGAGCTGCGCGGGCCAGGCCAATTGGCTCCAACAATTGCCGCACACCCCGCCCACTGTAATGGCGGTGGGACCGCCGGTTACGTCGTCATCGTCCAACAGGTCCGACGGCGTGTTTATATGTTGGGTCCATTGGGCTTCGTTCTTGTCCTTCACAATCCACACCAATGCCGCGTCCCCCAGTTTTGACGGTTGCACGCAGGGATCCACCCCCACATACACATCCTCGTCCGTTAAAAATGTATCCCGAAACGTGTAGGGGCTTTTTCGAGTGCCCGAAAGCTCCACTTCCAAATGTTCGCCCGCTCCGGCGCGCCGTTGCACAACGAAACCCGAGTGAGTCAAATGGGACACCACATTCTGGACAGCCGCCCGGGCTTCGGGGCGATAGGTCCCGAAATCATAGGCCACCACCTCCGCCACAATATCGTAACTGCCCATTGAGGTGAAATATTTGGGCCAGAACATTCTCTTGAATTCGGTTTTCTCCCCTTTTAACACAAACAGGGGCGGCAGTTCCAAACCGTATTGCCCGGTTTTGTCCTTTAAGGGGTCGCCCTCCTTCCATAAACTTCTAGCCGGCACGGCCCACAACCGGATCATGCTCCCTCTTGGGAAATTTTTCCCCACCACCCAGACATTCTCCTCGCCGATCAAGAAACCGGATTTGGGATTGCCGTCGGCGTCTGCGGCGTACAGCACCGGGCGGGTCAATAGTTCCATCACCTGGAAGGGGATTTGGTGAATCGCCTGGTTGTCTTCCGGCAAGGCGACCTCCACTGTGTAACTCAAAATAATGTTCAGCGCCGCGCTCGCCCTTTTGGCCCGCTCTCCCACATTATACCAGAGCACGGTTTCGGGGATGCGGCCATTCTTGTCGGTCACCAAGCGCACCCCGTGCTGGACATGGCCCTTTTGATCCACGATTCTGACCACATAAACGGTCCGCGGCTCCAGATCCGCCGCCTGGAACATCACCGAGTCGTGATATTGGAAATTCGACGTCATCTCCCCGGCTCCGTTCTTGAGTCCGGTGGCGAATGATTCCCCAGTCTGGTCCCGGCGCTGGTCGGGCCAAATCAAAACAATCGCCGACGCCAATACAATCGATACTAAGACAATAGTCCGCAATGCTCTCTTCATCCGGCGTTCCTCCTCGTTTGTCAACACCTGGTTATATTTAGGTTTCCTTCGTGTTTAGTCTAACATTCCCCCAAAAGAATGTCCAATGGTGTGACTTTTGAAGGCTTCATAGATTCTCTCTAGCTTTTCCGACTCCCGGCGTGGTTTGGGTAGGGAGGCCATGAGGCCGGCGGCGCACATGATGATGAGGATAAGGGAGCGCTCGACGGGAATGAGGGAGAGTATGAGCATGATGGCGAAGATGACGGGCAAGAGGAATTGGGAGATGAGGCGCTTTTGCTGGAGGCGCAATTTAGGGACGTTTCCTTCGGAGTGAATAGTCGCCTTCGCGAATACCCGGCTTCCGGCTAGTTTCAGGAAAATGAAGGGAGCCGTCATGCCATCGCCATTTTGGGTGATTTTATATTCCACTAGCAGACCGTCGCCACGCAAATCCCCTTTTGGTGTTTCCAACTTCTGAATGTTCGTCTGGAATTCCCTGTCCAGCTCCTCCTCCAAAACCAACCGCTCCGGCCATTTCCTGTAGAAAAATGTCCAGAAAAAAGAGGCCGCCAGGTTCTCGAATACCAGTAGCAGTAAAGACAATAACATTATAGAAACAAATACGATTCCGGTCATGGATGGCTATACAAGATAAAGGTGGTGATCACCTGGTAGGGGAGGAATGTGCCGAAGATCCAGATGAGGATGGCCAGGACGATGATTTTTTTGCGCAAGTCGCCGGATTCGGGGGTTGGATTGACGGTTTTTTTCAAGGAGGGGAACCATGGGCGGAAGATTTTTTGGATGAGAAGGTAGTGGCCGAATATGACGCTGGGCCTGTACAACAAGTAGCTGAAACGATCCACATTTTGGAACGCGGTGTTGGTGAGCTTGAGGTATTCGAAATGGAGTTTGGCCTTCACCAATATCAAGGTGGCGGTGATCGCTCCCAGGGCGCCGTATAGTTGTCGAGGCATAGGCTCGAATGTCATGGTTGTCTCCTGACCGGATCATACCAGTTCGGCGAAAAAAAGTAAACCTCGAAGTACCTGTCCCTTTTTTCTTTCTGCCGGGACAAAATATTTCCAAACGCCCTATTTTCTTGAATATATTTTCTGTTTGTGCTATTTTTTTATATCGGTGACACAAATTGTTTAATCAAGAAACAAAAAGGAAACCAGACCGGCATCACGCACTCAACCCATCTCCCGCGGCTCGAATTCCCGTTGCTATTTGTAACTGAAAACCGTAGACAAGGAAAGGGGACAGTCGCCCCGTAACATATAAGGCCAACCGGGTTGGCCCAAATAACTAAAAAAGGAGATAGGCTCATGAAAACCAGGAAAGAAAAAAAATTGGATTTGAACAAAACAACTTTAGTGAATCTGGATGATTCTATGCTAAAGAACGTGAAAGGTGGGGATCCTATAATAATTCCGTCGGTAACTTCATCTTGCAAATGGCTGTGCGTCTAATTGTGTTTCATATTTTACGTGAAACTAACAACTAGAAAAAGGAGTTTGATTAATGAAAACCAAGAAAGATAAAAAATTAGATTTGAACAAACTTACTTTAGTGAATTTGGAAAATCCCAAATTGAATGAAATTAAGGCGGGATGGGATCATCGTTTTCCGTCTGAGACGTGTTTGCCGGTAGATTGTTCCTAGATCTATATCATCGTATTACGCACCTGCGTCATATATTTTTCTAAGAATTCTTGACTGTTCCCTTTCTATATATCCCGGGCGATGCCCAACGTATACCTGTCCCTTTCGGGTTCCCGCACCTACTAAAAACCAATTCCTGGAAGCCCAAATCCTAAATTCATCAAACAAAACAAATGTGCAAGGCGCATCCTCATCGCCTCATGGCGTCCCGCGCACGCAATGTGGCGGGAAACGCACGCTTTGTGGCAAAGCCCCAGGGGATTGAGGCGGAAAACGAACGGTTTGTGGTGGAGGCCGAAGGCGTTATGGCTCCGAAGGAATTGTTTGTGGTGTAGATAGAATCATGTGTGGCGCGAACTGAAAAACTTGTGGTGACGGATGAACAAATCCTGGTTCCGCAAGAACAAATCCTGGCGCCGGAGGAACAGAAAGGGACAGGTGGATTATCTTTTTGGCCGGCTCTCGAGGCTTAAAATAAGGGAACGTTTGATGATAGGGCTCAATTTTTGTGATTTTGTGGAAGATTATCTGCGTCTTTCTCGTATGCGATGACGCTTCGATGGTTTTTCGGCCTTTTTTGGACAGACTGGTTCCTGGTTTGGGCGGAGGTCGTCGGCGTCGCTTGGTTTATCTAGGTCTGTTTTCTTAGGTTTCGTATCGAGAAAACTTCTTTTGCGATTCCTGTGGGGTAGATGTTGCGGTCTTTTTTGCGGATGATAGTATCGCCGAATGTGATGTAGGCCTGCGTCAGGAATTCTTTTGAACCTATGACCAGACCGTCGGTGAAGTGGCGTATTCGACCCAGCATGAGTGTGCCGGCGGAGAGCTCGTCTGAGATGGGAATTCCGGCGTCGTCGGTTGTGCGGCCCTCTTCGAGGTCTCTCGGTGTGATTCGTTTGATGTTGCCGCAGGCGTAGACGATGCGGCGGTAGTCGTCGAGGTTGAGGGGGTTGCCGTCAAATGTCAGGAATTGGTGGAGTTTGGATGTGAACTCCCGGTAGTGGAGGCTGCACCAACGGTAGGTTTCGGGTTTTTGGACGATGCCCGCCCGCACAGGATTCAGTTCGACGTAGGCGCAGCACCGAAGCAGGCTGTCGCCGGAATCCAGGAGTACGCTTTTAAAGCGGTCGCCCCATAAGTAACCTTTGCGGTTATGGGCCTTGTTGTACTCGCACGAGAAGGTCTGCTTGACTGAACGGGCGAATTCCGAGATGTCTTCGAGCTTTTTTCGGGTGCGGTTGATGTCATGGCATGTAATTTCGCGATTCTCCAGGTGGGGGTTTTCGTCTGTTTTGAGAATGTACTTTTTGAAGCGGCGAATCACCTCTTGGTCGCTATACATGTGTTCCGGATTGGATTTGATGACTAGATGGAAGTGATTGCTCATGATGCAGAATACAATCACTTCGACGAAATACATGTTGGAAAAATGCGTGATGATCTGAAGCATCTCTTCTTTTTCCCTGTCTTTCAATAAAAATTGTTGCCCCACTATGCGGGACATGATGTGATAGAAGGCTATTTCACCTTTCACTTTTAACCGTCTTGCTCTTGGCATAAAAATCTCCTTAAACGATTATTAGCCTCCTCATCTTCAAAAACATGAAAAACTCAGGACATAAGTCTCAGTTCTCGAAGAGCCTGAAATGCCTGAAGGGGAGTTTCGGTGATCTCCACCGCCACCGGCGCTCTCCGCATTTCATTAAAGAATTTAACATAACGAGATTTTATTTTCAAGGTGATAATTTGGGAAAAGATAACTCGCCGGATAACTCGCCTGTCCCCAAGGATACCCTCTGCATCACGTACCCGGAGTACGGTATCACGGACTGATTGTACGGTATGGCGTACCCGTTGTACGGCAACCGGGACAAATCGTCCGGTTTTTTTCCAAAAAGCCCGACTTTCTTGAATATTTTTTCTGTTTGTGTTATTTTTTAAGGTTGGTGATACAAATTGTTTAAAAAAATTAATAAAAGGAAACAAAAAAGTAACGATTACGACTCCACCCACCTACGGCTCACTTTCTCGCTGTATATTGCAACTGAAACCCGGAAAAACTAGAAAAACAGAAAGGGGACAGTCGCCCCGTAAGACATAAGGCCAATCGGGTTGGCCCAAATAACTAAAAAAGGAGAAACGCTAATGAAAACCAAGAAAGACAAAAAATTAGAATTAAACAAAACTACTTTGACCAATTTGGATGATTCCTCATTGAAAAACATCAAAGGTGGGGAGACGTTCATTGTTCCGTCATTGACCTCATCTTGCAAGTTCCTGTGCGTCTAACCGCGTATCATATATTGTGTAATTTTTAATTAAAAGGAGATACCCACATGAAAACCAAAAAAATCACCAAAAAATTAGAATTAAACAAAGAGACGTTGACCAATCTGGAAGATTCCAAATTAAAAGACCTGAAAGGCGGTTGGTGGGATAATCCCACAGATAACCAGTCGTGTAAATTACCCATTTGCTAGTCGCGTCATACACTGCGTGACTGTTTGATACATTGATTTAGAAACCTTTAGACTGTCCTCTTTCTTTTCTGGCGTTTCTGTTTCTCTCAGACAACTCGCCTGTCCCCTAAGTCTCCCCACCGGCCGTTCCACCAGGGTGGAATCTTTTGGCTCGGGATTTAGAAAAAGGCTGATAACGTAATATGTGCGGAGATTTAAAGGGACAGGCAAATTTATCCCTTTCCTTTATCCCTATATATTTGCATATTTTCTTTACATGTGTTATTGTTAGAATCTAGCGACGTGAATTGTTTGATTTTGACGATAAAATGGAAACAAATAAAATGACGTTAAAGGTAAAACCAAGCTCATTCTCGGAAACTATTTCGCGGATCTCTCCAGCCTGCGATTCGAATCCCTACTGCTGCCTGCAACTGAACTCCGTCAGACTAGATTACGGAAAGGGGACAGTCGCCCCGTAAGATATAAGACCAACTGGGTTGGCCCAAATAACTAAAAAAGGAGAAACGCTAATGAAAACCAAGAAAGAAAAAAAATTGGATTTAAACAAAACAACTCTCGTGAATCTGGATGATACAGAGTTAAAAAATCTGAAAGGTGGGTATACAATCTATATTTCAGTTACCTCCTCTTGCGCGTTTAATTGCTAGTAACGGCACGAAGTATTTTTTGTGTAACGTTCATTAAGTAGGTTTTAAGAAATAGTGAACTGTTCCCTTTCCCTCTCAAAATATTGCGGCATTGGAGATCGGGCGTTTGGGGGTTTTGAGAAAGCCCGTTTGTGGGTCGTAGGCATAGTCCTTCTGGTTTTGAGAGGAGATATAGTGGCTGTGGCCCGACTCATCGCTCTCGATGATGTTTTTATCTTTGTATTCTTGAAGATCGGAATCTGAACGGTGGGACAGACAAAATTCCCGGAGCTTGATTTTAAGGTCCTCGATCTCCAACATCCAACATGTACCTGTCCCTTTTTTCCCTTCTTTTTTCTCCTTCTACCGGAGACGGTGTAAAGCTTTACATTCCACTATGGTGAGATTTGAACATCCCCCCCGACGGGGCTCACGCTCATAATACAATCTTTACATTCCACTATGGTGAGATTTGAACGGTGATACGCAGGCTAATCCCCAAAGCCTGAAGAGACTCTTTACATTCCACTATGGTGAGATTTGAACCAGACAAAATCATGTATGGTCTCGCCGGGATGTTGTACTTTACATTCCACTATGGTGAGATTTGAACGGCCCGTCGAGTTTGTTGACATTCCGGGAATGATGTCTTTACATTCCACTATGGTGAGATTTGAACTTTTTGGGTCATGATAATGATATGTCCCGAACTGATCTTTACATTCCACTATGGTGAGATTTGAACTCAAGACATAAGACATCAAGTTGTGGTCTTAAATGACTTTACATTCCACTATGGTGAGATTTGAACCCGTCGCGTGGCATTCAATTCTGAAATCGAAAGAACTTTACATTCCACTATGGTGAGATTTGAACCCATGGTCAACAAAAGAGAAAACAAAGAATTACATGCTTTACATTCCACTATGGTGAGATTTGAACCCATTGGATTTCTGTGAGGAAATCCTTTGGTAATGGGAGTTTTAGATTTTAGATTTGATGTGATTTGGGTTTTTTTTCCGTCGATCGGTGATAGTGTAAAAAACCCTGGGGATCGACGGAAGAATTTAGGGGGTGATAGGGTATATTTAATGAATTATCGGGAGATACCATCATTAATTTTTCATACCGGATTTTGGGCCTTTTTAGCTTGAAAATAGGCAAGTCAAAGAACAAATTCTGTGAAATTACAAAATATTTGACAGATCATTTTTGTTCTGTCCTAAAATCTCCTTGGTCAACCAATCCTCGCTACGACTGGAAAAAAAAATCACCGAATCCTTATCCGGCCGGATAATCTCCTTCAACTCACATTGCAACTCCATCATCTGACCATCAGTCAAACTGCCTTCGAACACAGAGTTCTGGATATGACCGAGATACTGCTTGCATTTCTTGAATACCCGGCGCAACACCCTCTGCCCCGCTTACAGATAAAATAGTATTGGACGTAGACGCCTGTGATTCGCAGCTCCTGGATCATAGGAAGTTTTCCTCGTCCTTGTCGTTGGTGAGGCCCAGGTTGGAGTCGTAATGGAGGTCGATGATGTTGAAGCGGGTGTATTTGTTGATCGAGAGTTGATCGACCACCGCTTTTTTGAGGTAGAGAGGGATATCTACGGTGAGGTCTTTGATGATTTCGACCGCTTTGATTCTTTGTTCGCGGCCGGCGGGGGAGAAGCCGAGGGTTTGGAGTTGATGTAGGGAGTCTTCGATGGTCTGGAGGTGTTGGTTGTAGACTGAGCGGGGGATGCAGGTGAGGTTGCGGATGTTGCGGAATTTTTGATCGACCTCTTCTCGGTTCAATTCATTGGCGGGGATGTGGTCGAGAAATTCCAGGCTATCTTTGATGGAGCGGTAATAGCCGGTCTCTTTGATGTTGTCGAGGGCATAGACCTCTTTGACGATAGCGAGTTTGGTTGATTCTGTCAATCGTTGGCCGTCGTGGGGGCGGAGGGCGTTGAGGGAGAGGTTGAAGATGTCGCGGTCGATGATGAAACCGATACCGGATGCTTTGGTGAAGACATGGATGTTATCGCGGTCTTCTGTCAATTCCCGCTTGCGAAAGCAACGGCCCATCCGTTGAAATAGCCCGTCCACAGTGGAAAGCTCGGTGAAGAGAATGTCGAAGTCCACATCGAGACTGGCTTCCACCACCTGGGTCGCGACCCAAACGCCGTTTTCCTCTCGTTGATCGCTGAACTCCATGATGCGTTTCTCGAGGGCGGCGCGGTCTTTTTTGATGAACCGGCTGTGGAGAAGGAATTTACCGGGGATGTCGCCCAGGGCGGAGTAGACGCTCTGCGCTTGCTTGACGGTGTTGGCGATCACCAGGACCTTGCCGGTTTGCCCGGCGGCGATGATGTCGCCGGTTGCCGATAGCAGGTCGTCATCATGGAGCTTCATTTGATGGCGGGTGCGCTCGATGATGAATTCTTCGTAGTTGAAGGACAGAGTTTCCAGTTGCATGAAATGGCGTAGCACTTCGGGGAAGGTGGCGGTGAGGATGGTCCATTTGCCGCCGGCTTCGGAAATGTAGCGCAAGCCTTTGACAATGCAGGCCACAATCTGCGGCGAGTACATCTGGATCTCGTCGATGACAACCTTCGAGTAGCTCAAGGTGGCCAGCGCCAACTCGAATGTCTCCTCTTTGAAGACAAACTTGAACAATTGATCGACAGTGGTGACGGTCAGGGGCATGGATAGTTGCCGGGCTCTGGTGTATTGGACAAACGGTTGGTCTTCGTGCTGGTCCTTGATCATTACCGCCAGGGCGTCGGAATGAAGGAGGGCCGCCTGCTGAAAGCCGATGCCATGCTTGATCCGTTGGTGGATGGCGTTGATACTGACCCGCAAGGGGAGGGTGAAGAAGCCTTTGTGGTCGCCGATCCAGAGGAGGGCCGCTTCGGTTTTGCCGATTCCGGTGGAGGCGACGACAACGTTGTTTTGATCTTGCCTGTCCCTTAAAAAGCTCTGAATGTCCCGCAAGCCTCCGAGCTTCTGGAGGTAGGTCTCGGTTTTTGATTGCAGGTGGCGATTGGGTTCTTCAATAGGGATGTGGGCGCTGGCGGAGTAGTCGAGGCGATGGAGAAGACCTTTGTGCAGGACAAATTTGTAGAAATGATCATTGCCGGCTGAATTGTTGTTGTTTTTTATATCGATGCGGGGGGATAAATATCGGGTGAAGCTGGCCATGGGCAACGGATTGTAGCAGGGGGGCGGGAACGGGTAGGTTTCGGCATGGGATTGGAGATTGGCTGTCAGGAAGTCTTTGAATTCTTCGAGACGGTCCGGTCCCATAAAGCGGGGATGGTGGTAATAGATAGCCTGGTAGATGATGGTGAGGTCCTCTTTTGAATAGAGTTTTTTTAATTCTTTGAGGTTCAAGAGGGCGACGCTGACATTGCCGTGGGGGAATTCATCGCCCACTGGATGCTCGAGTTCCAGGAGTGGGAGCTTGAGCTTCTGATAGAGCTTGTTCTGGAATTGGGGGTTCATCTTGCCAAGGTCGTGGAATTCCACCATCAGGCGCAACATGTCCCAATCCACCGGAAGGCCGGGATAGTGTTTCCGTAGAGTGTCGAGATTGTCGAGCAACAGGTCTGTATGTTGCATGATGGTCTCACGGGGATGGGATTTTGCCAGGAATAAGTTTTCCGCCATTAGAGTCCCTTCTCGGCCCAGAACACGATGTCGCCTTCGCTGTCCCGTTGGATTGTCTCCTGGGCGTAGATCACGCCGGAAGACTGGGGGGCGTAGAAGACCTTCTGCTTGTTCCAGCGGCGGATGCCTGTTTGGTCTATTTTGTAGGTGACATTGAGATCGTAGATGGTGCCGCCGAAGGTTCCGCTCTCCCGTTGCTCCACTGGAATGTAGGCGTCGTATAGTAGTGAGCGGTCCTGATCTTCCTCCGCCTCCTCCACCTGGACGATATCGATGCTGTCGATTCTGGCGATGTCTTCCCGCCGGCCCAGGGAGATGTATTCCGCCGGTTGGCTGAGGCGGGCGAAGATTTCCTGGAGGCGGTTGGGGTCGGAGGGTTTGATGTGGATGATGAGTTCGACGTCCGCTAATAGCTCGGTGTCGAACACCGATTTGGTGATGCCGAATTTCTTTCCGGTTTCCTTTATCTCCAAACAGATTTGATGGCGGATTGATTCATAGGTGTGGGAGTCTTTGAAGAAGTAACCGATCTGGAAATTGTTGCCTCTGGACCGGTGTGTCCCTTGCACACTCACAGCCATGGGGACGTAGCTGTCGTAGCCGCAGGCGCTGTGCACCATGCCGATGACTGTGGAAAAGGGAGGGAGAGGGTAACTCTCCCTGAGCTGGAAGCTGGTGGGGGTTTTGTAATTCACCAGATCCTGGTAGATCTTCAACTTGACGGCTTCATCCATTGTAATACTCATTGAGGCGTGTGTCGATGGTGGTGAAAAACTCCTTCATGGAGGTTGGATTCAAGGCGGCGATGTCGTCGTCGTTTTTGAAGGTCTGCTGCACATAACCGGCCAGGGAGTTCTCTTTGATATGGTCGTCTTTATCCAATACATTCTGAATGGCCGGAACCGTGAGTTTGTGATTATCCAATTTGACGACATTCATGAAGAATGGGTTCTTTATGTCGTACACGCCGCCGATAATGAACAATGGAGCCAGGTCTTCCCGCCTGCCGCGAATATCCCGGTACAGGAACTTGACCGCTTTGAGCAACAGGGCCACGCGGTTGTATTTTTCCTGGTTGGCGATTTCCACCGGTTCCGCGCCGTTGGTGTCGATGCCTACTTTATCCAGGTCCACGCTCAGGGTATAGGAATAAAAACTGCGGTGGATTTCACTCTGGGCGATGTTGCCGCCTTTGGCGGAGTCTTCCGAATCTTTTTCGCCTTTTTCGGCCTTTTTTTTGTCCTGGTCTGTCAAGCGGTCGAACATGCCTTTGTTGGTGAGAAAATCGATGTCGCCGTTAAAGGTCTCGAGGGCGGTGGCGTTGCTGAGACGGGCGATGGCCGAGCGGGTGGCGGCCCCTTCGCCGCTCTTGGTTTTCATATAGCCGAAGAGGTCGATTTCGAAGTTTTCCTCGATGGTGGCTTCGGGGTGGAATTGGATGACTTTTTCGTGGCTCACGGGAGTGAGAGTGTAGTCTGGGTTGAGTTCCACCATTTGGTGAACGAGGTTGTAGCGCAAGGCCTGGCGGGAAATGTACGAATAGCTTTCGCCGTTGCCGCGACTGATTTTTTTCAATGATGTGACATTGCCGATGCCTTCGCCGTAATTGGCGCTCTCGGCCTGGAATACGACTGTTATGGTTAATCCTTTACTTTTCATTGTGTTCCTCCTGGTTTATGACGCGTTTGCTTCTTCGGTTTTTTCGGCGGGCTTGTATTCCGCGCCGGTGAAACCGAGTAAAAATGAATATCCATAGGCCTGGAAGCGGTCGATGTTGTCGATGGCTTCCACAAACAGGGTTGGGATCTCTTTGCCGATGTGCATGTGGCAATTGATCACCACGTCGAGAAACCCGTTGGGGTTCTTGGTTTTCAGGTAGTTGAGCAGCCGGTAGGCGATGCCCGGGATCTTGTTTTTCTCTTCTTTTTTCCGGTAGCTATTTTTTAAATCGAGACCGATTTTTTTCATTGCGTATATTTTTTTGTCCGACATGTTACCTCCTATATAGTTGATGTTTATTTTGAAGATTGTTTCGATGATTCCTAAATTGGTGCTGCCGTCGGCCATCAAGACGTGGAACAGGGTGTGAATCAGGGGATAGAGACTGATGTTCAGGTAAAGGCGGCGGATGACGTCCTGGTAGAGGTCGATGTAGGTTTTGTTCTTTGACCTTGATTTATATCCCTCCAGAGGGAATCCTTTGCGTCCGCTGAGATATTCGAGCTCCTTTTCAGAGGCTTCGATGACTTTTAGTAGGTGTTTGGACAGCATGTTGAAGGTGTATTTGCGGTCCCCTTCGTTTTTGATTATCTGGATGTTGGAGAGTTCCCGCGGCAGGTTCTTGTCACGCGCCTGGCGGATGAGGTTGATGATGTGAACATAGCTGAGATTTTCAGCCTCTTCGATTTTTTTGATCTCCTCCATCCGGTCTTTTGTCACGTAGTTTAAATTGAGTAGGGAGTCGATGTTCGAGTTGTCGTTGATGAAGATTCCTTTGCGCCTGACTGTGACAAAGCCGGCGGGCACGCAACTGTAGACCAGGTGACAGATGGGGCAGGTGACGATATCGGTTTTGTAGTTCCAGTAGAGATTGGTCTTCCGGTTTGGGTCTAAATCCATATTCAACCAGGTGAGTCCGGTGTATCCGGCGTTTCTGGTATTGATGGGCCGGTTGCAGGCAAAGCAGTTGCATGCGGGCTTCTCTTTTGGAGCCGCATTCAGGAAGGGGAGGATGGAGTCGAGAAAATCTTTCTTGTACAATTCGAACATGTTTACGCTCACTTTTTGCGGGTTGAGGAAACAGATGCTGCGCCAATAGTGAAAGATCACCCAATAAGAGACGAACTTCGACTGGATGATGTGTTTGTTCTCTTTTAGCGAGTGATAGGCTTTTTGAATGAGTTCCAGCTTATCGGCGAGCGTGATCTTTTTGGATTTGATCGCTTTGAGAATGTTCGTGACGTAATCCGCCTGGCCATTGATGATGCGGTACGCCGATTCGCTGGAGTACCAGGTGGGCTTGGCGCAGAATCTCTTTTCGAATTCAGCGATACGCTCCTCATCCTCTTCCGAGAGGTTGTCGCCGTCCAATTGAGCCATGTGCCGGTCGTAAAACGAGATGAGTTCGTACCAATAGCTGTCTTTTTCGTAGGTGTCGTAGAAATACTTGAAAAAATGATGCTCAAAACCGTCGAATGCCTGGGCGTCGAATTGGATGTAATTGTCTTGCCGGGTGACCGGTATGCCGGCGTGTTTCAGGATCCGGTAGAGGCCGACCAGGCCTGCGTTGAATAGCCAGTCCTTGATTTCTACCCTGATGGTGTGATTGGTCTGTGTGTTCTGCTCTGTCATGGTCATCTCCTCTAACCCAGACGTTCCAATGCGCCGAATCCTTCGGACCGCCGCGAGCCGATGCCGCTTTGGTATAACAGTGTCAAGACTTCGGGATGGGCCGTCAGTTTGATGATGCCGTGGTTCCCTTCCAATAATCTGCCGTAATGCCGGACCGGGACTTTTTTTAACATCACCGGTTCCACCGCAACGTTGCCCGCGATACCGGTCAATTCCTTGATCATGACGCCGCAGATGGCGCTGAATTGTTGTTGGAATTCTTCATGGTCAGGCAATAGATAACGGTCTTCATTCGTACCGGCATCGTGTTGGCGGACAAAGAACGGCGATAGGGTCTTGAACACCGCTTCCGGTTGTCTGATTGGTTGCTCTCTGATGATCTGCGCCCGTTGGAAAGATATTGTGTTGCCGTTTGCCAGGGGGAATGAAGAGAATCTGGTTTTGGAGAGGGAATTGTAGAAATAGATGGCGGGTCCCGGCTGGGATGTGGAAAAGGTCAAGGCGATATCCGGCCCTCTGAGGCGGATGGCGTCGCCGCTGAATGTCGCTCCCGGTAGATAGACGCTGAATGTAAAGGGTTTCATGGTGTTGCCGGTTTCGTACAACGCGGAGTAGACTTCCGGCGAGGCGCGGTTGAAGCTTTGTTTCAGCAGTGACAGGAAGGCGCGGCGGTATTCGAGAGGTAATTCCGGTTTTTTCAAACGGAAATACATTTTTAATCGCATAGTATGCTCCCATTGTTTTAAGGAATGAGTTTCCTTAGTTTCCTTTTTTAGAACGATGCGGATTCAAGGCTTCCCTCCAGAATCCGATGTTTGGTTCGCTCCTTTGCAAAAACAAATGGTATACCATTTGAAAATTATTATCAATACAAAAATGTTCAGATTTATAAATGTTTATTTCTTTTTGCCCGCAACATTCATATATCGCCGCATTCCAACACGCCAGATCCTCCTATCCGAAGAAAGACATCCTCCCCAACACCCGCATTGACATTTATAATTTTTTACATCCACCCCCAACCATTCCACTATGGTGAGATCTAAACGGTGTTCTCGGGGATTAATTCCGCCCCCGCGATGCACTTTACATTCCACTATGGTGAGATTTAAACAATTCAATGAAGATGGAATAAGGCACTATAGCAAATACTTTACATTCCACTATGGTGAGATTTAAACGGTGAATCCGATTGTTTCAATATTCTCGGAGAGCAAACTTTACATTCCACTATGGTGAGATTTAAACTAATGTAATGGATCCATCTTTGGCAAATTTTAGTGACTTTACATTCCACTATGGTGAGATTTAAACTGACATCATAGAACTCTGGATAATCTAACTCTAATATCTTTACATTCCACTATGGTGAGATTTAAACAAAAGATGAAGTTAGTGTTGTCAACCTTTCATACCCCTTTACATTCCACTATGGTGAGATTTAAACAACCGAAACGGATTCCCAAGTTGATGAAGTTGCGAACTTTACATTCCACTATGGTGAGATTTAAACCATTATTTGTTCTTCATAAAAATCTAAAAATTCTATCTTTACATTCCACTATGGTGAGATTTAAACACCGAAACGGATACCAAAGTTGATGAAGTTGTGAACTTTACATTCCACTATGGTGAGATTTAAACTGATCAAAAGAAAGTGGCACAAGATAAAAGTGAATCCTTTACATTCCACTATGGTGAGATTTAAACGTAAAAATAAACAAAGAGAAAATGTTCAACTTATTACTTTACATTCCACTATGGTGAGATTTAAACCCATTGGATTTCTGGGGAGAGATCCTTTGGTAATGGGGGTTTTAGATTTTGAAATTGTTGTTTTTTGGGTGCTTTTTCCGTCGATCGGCGATAACGTAAAAACCCCTGGGGATCGACGGAAGAATTTGCGGGGTGAAGAGGACTATTGAATGAATTATAGGGAAATTGCGGCATTTATTTTTCATACCGAATTTCACTCTTTTCTTTCTTCGAACAAAGCAGTCAAAGAACTGGAATTACATGCATTCTACCATGTTTGAAAAAATAAATACAGACGAGCTTAAAAGAAAGGTGGAGCGCCCAAAGTGGAGATACACTTAGCTTCTTCCACGCGCCTCTTGCTTCTCATGTCTTTTCACCCCGGCACCGCAGGCTCGATCCCGTAATTATTCGTAACTAAAGAGTTATCTTCTCGGACCGTCCGACGCATTGGTTATTCCCGTCTATAGCCTGGATATGGTATGTGTAGTCGAGATTCTTGTAAATATCCAGGTCCTCAAACGTGTACGAATTGTCAACTAGATCCCCCGGATAAAATTTCCCTATTTTTGAAAACCAACCGTTCCCTGGTTGGCGGTAGATCAAATACTCCGCAACTGTGGCCGCGGCTGTGTCCGAGACAGTGACAGTCAGACGAACAACGGTGTTGTGGATGAGCCAGCCATTAACAGAAAAACGGTTGCCTTTTAACTTAAGTTCAACATTCCTGACATTGAGCATGATGGAATCGGTGGCAAAAATATCATCCGTGTCAAATCCCTTGATTGTCACCTTGTGAGTGCCGTTCGTCGCATAGGTCGTGTTCCAATAGAAGGAGAAAGGGGAGTGCGTGTCAATGTCCGTCCAAACGTCGTCGATGAAGAATTCACATTTCTGCATATTGGTCTTCGCCTCGATACGAATGGAGCCGGAGATTGTTTGGCCATGCATATGCGATGTGATACGAGCGCGCGGAAGAACTGCCTCGAGGGCGCCGATGTCGGTGCGGCTCGTACCGTCGTGATCCCCGTCTTTCGGGCGCCGGACATTTCTCTGATCTGTGTTGATCCAGGGATCTTCGGGACCTGAATCAATGGCGGGACTTCCGGGTAAGAGGTCGTGCGTGCGGGTATTTCCCCCGTTAAACGCCAGGCCGCCGAGCTTTGGGTTCACGCCTATGAAATTGGTATGTATATTTCCGTAGTGGTAAAATCCCTTTTGGTTGCCCACTAAATTATACCCTCCGAAATAATAACTCCCGAAAAGATCGGGGCCACGAGAAATTTTTGTGGTCTGGCTGCCGGCTACAATGGTACTGAAGAGGTACATGGAGTGATAGTTATAGATCCCCCCGCCATATCCGTGATTGCCCTTGAGGACATTGTGGGCGATGGTGCAATGACGGACCCACATACAATTCAGGTTGCAGATGCCGCCGCCGTAGAAAGCGCCTCCGTTTTGGGTAGAGGAGTTGTGGCTGATGGTGCAATCGCAAATATAGGACTTATAGGTATTCGTGTAACTGTCTCGTTGGGGGCCAAAATAAATACCACCGCCGGATCCGCCCGGCCCCGCCTCATTATAAGAAATCTCGCTATCGTAAATGGATAGGCTCCCCTCGTAACTGTAGATGCCGCCGCCATTACCCCCTCCCGGGCCAGCGTGGTTTCCCACCACTCTGCTCGAAAACATGTGGATTTTCCCTGTATTGTAGATACCGCCGCCGTGACCACCAGTCGAGCCTCCCCCTCCTCGATTGGACATAATCACACAATCATTGAGACGCATTTCCCCTGAGTTGGCGATACCTCCTCCGCAGCCGCCTCTTTTCCGACGCCCGGTGGAATTTAGGAGGCTCCCATTGCCGCAGGTGTTGTTCAGGAGTTTGACATAGTACAAACTGCAATCGCTCTGGCGATTGAGAATGCCCCCGCCATCCTCTCCAGCCATCGCCTCCCGGCCGTCGCGGCCATCCGGGCTTTTCCCGTTGCGTATGGTCAGATTTTTGATTTCAACCGTATGGAAACCCAGGATATGGAAACACCGGTCCAAACTGTTGGCGTTGATGATGGTTTGTTCCATTCCAGCTCCATTGATCGTAATATTCTTGAGAATATCCAGGTCACCGGCTTCGCATTGGTTTTCGTGTCCCGGTATTGTCAATATAAACAGTCCCGCAGGTAAATTGATCTCGCTTTCGTCCGCCAGGGCGTTGGCCTCCATGATGGCGGCCCGCAATGACGTGTATCCATCTTTATCCTCCGCAACGCCGTCGCCGGGATTGGTGTCTTGCGAGTCGGTTGTGGTGTTGACTTCGAATGTTGCCGACCAGGTAGGTAGGATTGCCAGCACTAGAATGAAAAATACTACGGGCCATGCGGTTACCCATTCTTTCTGTTTCATGGTTTCCTCCAAAAAAATGTTGTGGTATTCCACTGAATTAGCAGCATTGATGCCAATCTGAAGGAATCTAGAAATCCCCTTCTGGCAAGGGTTATCTGAGCCAACCTGAAATGTGGGCCTCGCCACATAACCCCTGGGTTATCAAATATAAACAATGGTTAGTACTCGACTGACTCTGCCCACAGACGAATTATCCGCATCCACATTTCCACTATGGTGAGGAACAGATAACTCGCCTGTCCTCTAAGTCTCTCTATGGTGAGATTTGAACTTACGATCGCAGATACAACGGCTAGTTTTGTCTCATCCTTTACATTCCACTATGGTGATATTTTCTTCCTTTTTATTAGGCGGCGATATCTGTCATATCCAGGCCATTTTTGATTTCGGGAACAATCGGAACATAGTCCTTGGCAAAATCGGCGGGAGTCAGAAAGATCGGTGAGAGTCTTGTATCGACGCGGACAGCCAGCCGCCACAACTTCATACCCTGCTCGATGGCGTCGTCATTTCGATCATTGCAAATCAAAGCCACATCTATATCGCTATCTTCCCGGTTGTTACCCCTGGCCCAAGAGCCGAAAAGATACACTTTCACCACATCGATCCTTTCATCCTTCAGAAGAAGGACGTATCGTTTTATGATATCTTCAATTTCTTTTGCAACCATGCAAACATCTCCCTGACTTCCTCCAGTTTTCCACTGGAAAAACGCTTGTCATACTTTCTGAAAATTATCTCAAGGTCTTTTGGATAACGTCCCTCGATGTAAAATTCCATAAATTCAGCAAGTTTTTCAAGCCGCTCCCCATTTATGTCAATACCTGACTTCTGAGCCAGCATTGGTAAAGAGTGAGTAAAAGGCGCGTGAGCGTTCTTTCTTTCAACAAAAATAGCTTTAAGAATTTTCTCGAGAGCCAGATGACCGAAAAACAGAGCATAATGATATCTTTTCTTTGAAAATAAAGAATCGGCAACTTCAAGGTCATATTCCGCAGAGTTCAACCAGTATTCGACTGTTTTGGAAATTTGATCCTCTTGCATAAATCCATTATATTATTAATATCAGCATGTTTCAACCTCCCAAAAAATAAAATTGGACTTTTGAATTTTTTCCCTCGGGCCAGACTTCGGCGTTGCGCCGGTAAAACGCCTGAAACTCCTCGAGCACCCTGGAGTGGGAACAGATAACTCGCCTGTCCCCTTTCTCCTCCCTGGAGTGGGAACAGATAACTCGCCTGTCCCCTTTCTTTCTCAAAATATCAAGGCTTTGGATATCTCCCGCTTCGGAGACTCGAGAAATCCTGTGTGCGGGTGGTAGGCGAAGTCCTGTTGATCCTGGAAGGAGATGTAGCGGATGAAACCGAACTCTTCGATGATGTTTCCTTGCTCGTATTCTTGTAGGTCGGCGGACCGCAGGGAGAGGCAAAACTCCCGGAGCTTGATTTTTAGGTCTTCGATCTGAAGCATCGCCTCATCCCGCTCTTCCGGCGGCAATTCCTCCTCCGCCAATTGCGACATGAGGCGGCGCAATCGCTCCATATCCCGCTGGGCTTGTGGGGTGGTGAGGATGTAGAGTTCGGCGTCGTTGTACTCCTCGATGAGGCGGAACTGGGAGACCGGTGTCTGGTTGCCGGCGTCGCGGTCGTAGTTGAGGTCTTGAATTGCCCGCAACAAGCGGTCGCTCTCCATTTCAAAATCAAAGCGCCCGAAATAGTCTGCCGACAGGGCGGCAAATTGTCTTCCCTCATAGCATTTGCCGTCGAGAACCTCTCGCACCAATTCTCCGATTCTGGATTCGTAGATGTAGGAGTGAAATTCCTTGAGATTATGGTCTGGATTTTGCAGGCGCACCAACTTCACCAATCCGCCCAATGGTCCGAACTCCCCGTGCCGGTTGCAACGGCCCGCCGCCTGGACAATCGAATCAAGCGGCCCGAAATCCCGGTATACACACTGGAAGCTCAAATCGACCCCCGCTTCCACCAATTGGGTGGACACCACGATGATCGGTTCGTTCCTGTCCAGAGCTTCGGCAATGACCCGTATCTTATCCTTCCGGTCCGCCGGCACCAGATTGGTGGTGAGGCAAAAGACCCGGAAACGCGGTAGCGCGTCACGGATGTGATGGTAGGCGGCGATGGCGCTCGCGCGGGTGTTGAATATCAACAGGCAATTGTCCCGGTCAAATTCCCGGACAAATTGCTCCAGAAAATCCGGCAACGGTCGCGGCGCGATGTCGATATCCAGCTTCACCCGGTTAAAGAGCGGATCCTCCATGGCGTCGAGGGAGGCGGTGAGCTCCAGCGGCGGCATGGGGGAGGGGGCGAATATCTCCGGCTGGGTGGCGGTGATCAACAGAAAATAGATGTTGAAGCGGCGGCCCAATACATCCAGGACTTTTCGCAATAATTTATAATAATGGGGCGAGATATTCTGGATCTCATCCAAAATCACGATGGAGTTGACGATGCGGTGGAACTTCTTGAGCATACGGTTGCGGTGGCCCACCAGCGAATGAAAAAATTGCACAAAGGTGGTCACCACCATCGCCGACTGCCAGGATTCCACCAACAGTACATCGTCCAGATAATCCTTGTACCTGTAAGCTTCGCTTTCCTTCCGGTTTTCCACCTTTTTGGATTCCAGGTAATGATGCTTCAGCAAGTAGCGGCCGGGTCTGCTATCGAAGGCTTCGCCGTGATGGAAGCGCATGATTTCTTCGAACGCCGCGAAGTTCTGGTCGATAATGGAGGTGTAGGGGAGGCAGTATATCACCCGGGCGGCGGGCGTTTCCATCGCGTCCATCAACGCGCGGGCAAACGCCAGGCAGCCGAAGGTCTTGCCGATACCGGTGGGGGCGGTGATGGTGTAGAAGTGTTGGCCGGGGTGAATGGACGGATGGCTGGAGACTGCGCTGAGAAATTCTTGCCTACGGATATTGATTGGGGAGTTTGGATCGAATTTCTCCGGCTGTCGGCGGCGCAAATGCTCGATGTAGTCGAACACATTGGGGAAGGATTCGTCGAGGTTGCCGTCGTAATAGGTCGAGTCCAGCCGGGCGGCGTCCTTTTTGTCGTTATCCACCAATAGCGAGAACAAGAGGTTCACCACGAAGAAGAATTCGATACGTTCTTCCGGCCTGTCCCCTAATTCGTCTTCGGCGATATCTTCCCATTCGTCGAGGTCATCTTGAAATGAGGAAAAATCTTCGTTCCAGGGGATTGTGGCTCTCTGGAGATGGGGGACGAAAAAATCTTCCAACTCTTGCTTGTGAGACCGTTGGATATCCTGGAGTTGGTCAAGGGCGATTGCGATATTTCGTTTGAGAGAGGAGTTTTCGTTATCAAAGGCTTCGAGATTGCCGTGATGGCGTTTGACGATACGGAAGGCGGCGATGGCCAGGAGTTCCGAGTCCAACTCCTCTTTGACTATCTCATAGGCCACCAGCGCGGATACGAAGCTATGGCGGGTGAGGGGGGCGCCGCGGCTGCCGGGGGCGCGGATGTAGCTCTGGAAGAATGATGTGGCTTTGCCGAAGTCGTGGCAGAGGCCGATGAGAAACGACAGGCGGGAGAGCTCCGGTTTGGAAACCACCGTGAGATCGAGCTTCATGCCCTCGATTTGCTGCGCGCAGCCGGTGGCCGTGTTCAGCAAGTGTTCGGTTAACGGTTTTTCCGGGACATTTTTTTCCGCCGGATGGGAGATCAGGGTCATCGACGGATTCCCATCTGTCTAATAAAAGGCGATGATCCGGTCGCCGACGCGAAAGCAATGGTTGAATCTACCGTAGAGCCGTTTCCCGCTTCTTTCCAATAAAATTGGTTTGACCGACACCGGTTCGCGGCCTGAGGTCTTTTTGTCCTGCACCCGCTTCATGTGGATGGGCATCTGCTCTATGGACACATGGACGCCTTCATTCTCCTGGATATCCTCCACCCGGTCTTTGGGGCAGATGGAGTCGATGCAATCACTCTGCTCCAGGTATTCCAGTTGGTCGTCTTTGTAGAGCGCCGGATCGCAGGCAATGGCGCGGAATTGCCGTTGGCCCAAATAGAGGCCGTAGCCCAGGTTGCCGCTTTGCAGCTTGCGTTCCAAAGTGAACAGATTCTCCACATGGCCGGGAAACGCCACATAGACTTTATAGGCGATGGTTTCCCGGTCTTCCGGTACCAGGAGCTCCATTTTGCATTGGGTGTGCATGCTCTTGGGGGAGCCTGAGCCTTTGGTCAAGAGACTATGGTATGAGTCGTGCAACATGTTGACGCTTTGCATGATCTTGCGGGGGGCGGAGCCCGGCACAATGGCGGTGGACAGGAGGCAATCCTCTGGATTGAGACTTTCGTAATAGGTGTCCCGCGGCATTAGTTGGATGGACGCCAGCATGCCTGCCAACACGGTGCGGGGTGGGGCCAGGTAGGACAATGACGAGGCATTGGTATAGAATTTGCGGAAATGGGCGAATGTCCCCCGCAGGGTGAAGCCCAGGATGTGATCGATACGCGGATCCATGTCGAATTACCGCTCCGCCGGATCGACCTCTAGCAATTTGCCTTCAAACGCGGCTTTCAATTCGTCCAGGCCCTTTATCTTTATGTTGTCGTCGCACCAGTAGACGATGTTCTCGATTCTTGACTCGAACCCTTGCAAATAGTGATGCAAGCGGGAGATATCGAGGGTGATGCCGTCGATGGAGCGGACGCTGTATTCGTTGTTCGTGTTGTAGTCGAGGGTCAAGTATTCTCTCAGGTCCTTGAGCACCAACTTGTTGTCCGTCGCCTGAACCCGTAGATAAAAGCGCGGCGTCTGGCCGGTCTTGGAGCGGGTGCGGGCTGCGGGGATGGCGGCGATCATGGCTTCGTCGAAGAGGGCGATGTCGTCTGCGGTGAGTTTGGTCCCTTTGGCGGTGTGGGCGTTGATGCCGCCGCTAAAGGCGATCAAGGAATATTTGACCCTAAAATCCTTGCCCACTCCCTGGCCGGAACTGAAGCTGGAGGTGATGGTGGAGCTTTCGTTCAATTCCACCGGATTGAGGGAATAGCCCCAATTGAATTGCACCGGCCCGGTAAGGTGTTTGTTATCTCCCGATTCGGCGAACACGGCTCCGAAGAGGCGGCAATCGATGAGATCTGTGTGGACCATGTTCTCTTTCTTCAATTGTTCGCCTCTGGCCTTGGCGTCTTTGGCCCGGTTGGTGATAAAAATGGGCATGCCCAGGTTGGTTTCGAAATAATCGCGGATATACCGTTTGAGGCGCACGTCGCTCACCAGATTGGTGTTGGTGTCGTAATCCATGCGGGGTTTGTTCTCGTTGTCCATGTCCCCGTTGGGATTGGTGAGTTTGGCGTCGTAGATGAATAAAATTTCGCTATTGCTCTCCATTGTCCTCTCCTTGTTGTGTCTCTTTCATTCGGTTTTCGTTTCCTTTTTTTTTCCCCAGGTAGCTTTCGAAGGATATGCCGGTGAGGATGTAGAAGACCGTTTCGTCAGGTTTCATCGACGATGTGTCGATCCCTTGCAGCCGGTCTGTAATCGTGCCCCAGAGTTCCGGCTCCTGGTAGATATTGTAAATCACGGCGAATTTTTTCACCTCTGCCACCAGTTTTTGCACCCGCCGGGGCATAATGCCGTCGTAATTGAGTTTCGCTAAAAAAGTCGAACTGTCTTTTCGTCCCTCGCCTTTTATTTTTTGGGCGTAGGCGATGCGGGAAATCAAAACTCCCAGCAAGAATAGCCCCTGCCGATGGAAGTCTGATTCGTACACTGCGGCGTGGGTGGCGAAAAAGTCCCGGTATTCCTGCTTGAGAATCTCTGTATTGGGTTGGATCCGGTTCATACCTGTCCCCTCCTTCAATAAGTTTCGTTCGTTTAAAATGGTCAGAAAGCACACCATTTTCAGCGGCGATAAGCGGTCGGTATAGCCGTCCTTTTTCAAGAAGCGCCGCCGGTAAATGGAGGTGAATCCGCCGATCATATCTCGATAGCTCAATGGCCGGCCGCTCAAGAAATTGTCCAGGAAATTGAGCAATGATTTGCCGTAAATTGCAAAGTCCGCTTTGGCGTGGGACGCTTTGGGTGGGAATAGGGCGTAGCGGATGTCGGCGAGGGTGAAGCTGTTGTCGTTCTCGCCCATCTTGTGGAGTTGGTAGCGTTCGGTCATTTGGTCGAATAACTCCATCTTGCCCATCAGTTCCCGCAGCTCGATATCGGAGATATACCTCAATATAGTGAATTCCGATTTTTCTCTGTGGAAAAACAAGAGACTAAAGCGGAAGGGAGTGCGCCGTTTTTGAGATTTATCCAGCCAATCTCCAATTGCCTGGATGTCATCCTTGTAATATCCGCCTTTCTTCCTCAACAGTCCGGTTATTTTTTTCAATTGTTTTTCAAATGGCGCTCCGTTTTGGGTTTGGTTGGGGATCAGATAGCAGGACATGTCGAGCAGGTAATCGCGCAATTGGAGCTCCGTGTATTTCATCCCCACTAGTACCTGTCCCATACAGTCGCGGCACAGCCCGAAGGCTTTATAGGCGTTCTGGTTTTTGGTGTTTTCGAAATAGAGCCGGTTGGTGACGCCGTAGAACTTCATAGGCAGCGGCAGCTTTCCCGCCACATCGGCCGGCTGGCCGCAACCATGGCAGTATTTGTCCGTATGGATTCCTTCCAATACAAAACGGAGGTAGAGGTCGTAGAATGCCACCGCCAGATAAGCGGAGCGGATGTCCGGGTCCGGGTGCTCCATGATGTGGTTGCCGTTGATTTTGACCGAATAAATAGATGGTAGTTCTTCCATTCGGTTGGCTTCGGGGAATAATTGGAGAAAGAGCTTCTCATAGATTTTAACAGGATCCGTCACTTCCTCGGCGATGCGGTTATATAGAGCCTTTTGTTCCTCTTCCAGTAATTCTGGATTAAGTATTGCAACAGATTTTTTCTTGATAATTTTCTTTTCAAAGAACGTATCGGCGATGGTTTGGATTAATTGGTCGTATTTGGTCGATACATTTTCGGCGAACCATTGCTTCGAGAGTTTATCTGCCCGTTTATCCGCCAGGTAGGCGGGGATGTCGGCAAAGGTTTTTTCGATCAAGCTCTCGTAATTGTTGGTGCACAGGAATTTTTTCTTGTCGTTCGGCGATCCCACCCGCAAGGCGAAAAAGTAATCGCGGTTCTCTTTAGTCAACTCTTTGTCCGATTTGAATGTGAATTGTTTCTTTTCCAGGTCCAAATCCAGGCAAATGGCGCGGGTCATGCCGTCTTTGCGGGGGGCGGGCATGAGGGTGAGGAGCGAGAGGAAGGCCCGTCTCCGTTCGCTTGGGTCTTCGGTTTTGAAATAACCGTTCCTGTCCAGTACTGTCCGGCCCATTGTCTTGAAATCTTCGATCATGATTGCCCTCTTCTAAAAATCCTTCATAATACTGCCGTATCCGCGACTCGAGCTTTTTCCCAGCCCCAGATAATCGGGAAGTAGTATATTCACCATGAATTGGCCGGTGATGGCGGTGTGGGTATAGCCTTTGAGGTTGGCCTCCGTATGGGAGAACCGCGATTTCACCTCCAATGTGTCCTCGATGGTGTAGCCGGCGAATTTGCAGAACGAGATGATGTTGTTGATCAGAATACCGTTGAGTTTCCGTTGCTTGTCTTCCGGCAGCTCGAGGGTTTGGTATTCCGAGTGGTTTTTCTGGTTCAGCGCCAACCAGGGAGAGATGAACCGGTATACATAACGTTCCCCGTCTTCCCCCATCGACACCTCTTCGACATCGATCTCCTTCGAGCGGATATCCAGGCGGGTCCCCTCGATATCCACCTCCTCGGCCGCCAGAAACACCTTTTTCAGCACCGAAATAGCGTCTGAGCCGAAGGCCACGATCATGAGCCGGCGATCCTTTTTGAATTGAATGGCGGGATAGCGGTAATAAAATTTATCCGAGTCTTGCTGGTGGTTGTGGAGCAGGTCGTATTGGCGGAACCGGTCGGAAAAGTAGCCCCGCACCTTATGGATTTTGCCGGCCCCAATCTTCAACTCCGGGAAACTGACTCTCCCGACTTTCAGCGTTTTCACCATGCGTTTTTCCTTCTAAGTTTCCAAACCGTCATTACGGTTCCAGTTCGGCAGGCCTATTTCAACCCGTCATATTGGTTTTTTGACTCAATGATGTCATTTTACAAGGAAAAAATATTTTTTACAACCCACAAAAATGTAACACCCCCCCCCCACTCAACCCTTCTTTTAATGGAACTTGCACTGCAACTTGGGTGCCACCCTTCACTTTTCAAGGGTGGTGCTGTTTCAATCCTTCTTTTAGTGGAACTTGCACTGCAACTACAACACCCCTTAGTAACTTCTTTTGTTCCGAAAGTTTCAATCCTTCTTTTAGTGGAACTTGCACTGCAACGGTTTTGCGTGTTCATATGGAGGGTGACAATATACCCGGTTTCAATCCTTCTTTTAGTGGAACTTGCACTGCAACTAAAGAAATCGTACAGGCGATGTCACAGGATTTCGTGTTTCAATCCTTCTTTTAGTGGAACTTGCACTGCAACTCAGGGGAGAAGTAAATTGCAGGCGGGGTAGGGCAGTGTTTCAATCCTTCTTTTAGTGGAACTTGCACTGCAACCAACGCTCCCACCGCCCTGGTACGTGTTAGCCTGGGTTTCAATCCTTCTTTTAGTGGAACTTGCACTGCAACACGGCCTTGATTCCACCAAACTCTTGACCATATTTTGTTTCAATCCTTCTTTTAGTGGAACTTGCACTGCAACTTCAACCGCAATGCGCAATATAGATGATAGAAAATTGTTTCAATCCTTCTTTTAGTGGAACTTGCACTGCAACAATCTATATTTTGCATAATGACAGGAGGTAGTTGATGTTTCAATCCTTCTTTTAGTGGAACTTGCACTGCAACTTGACACAAGAACAAATAATCAAGATGACGAAGGTGTTTCAATCCTTCTTTTAGTGGAACTTGCACTGCAACAGCAATTTTAGCATAAATTGTTTGGTGTTGGTAGGTTTGGATGTTTTTTGCAACGGTTAAAATGCCTTTTTTTCACTTCAAATTTGATAAAAAACGCCGGTTTTCGTCGATTTTCCGTCGAGTTTTGTCTCTCGAAGTTGTCGATATAAAAGAGTTTAGACGTGTAATCAAATTTGTTCTCCAGAAATTCGGGACAAGAAATATCGTTAATTATGTTAGTCTGGGATGTCACTTGAGGTCTAAAACGTCTTCCGCGCAGACTTCCGCCAGTGTACTTCCTTCTCACAAACATCTGCCGCTGTACATTGTAGTGATTGACTCGATATCTCGACTTTTATTTGTCAAGCTGAAATAATTTTACAAACAAAAAATATTTTTTACAACCCGCAAAAATGTGGCGTTCTTGACTTATTGGAGGAGAACGAAGCGCCCATCGGGGCGCTATCAGTCGTCTGCCCAAACACCGAAACCATTGCCGCGATGCGCAATGCCATCAAAACCCCCGAAATTCCATTCAAATGGCTTGATTTTTTATTTTCAGGGTTTTATTATAAGGGCGGAAAGATATTGGAAAGTCAAAATTATCACGACCTCAGGAGATAAACGTGGAAAAATTGAATCAGTTGGGCGCGATGGCGGCGTTGTTGATTTACGTGATGACCATCATGGTGTTTGTGTTCCGTTTATTGGGGCGACCGAAGATCGAGCATTGGATCGGAGGGGTATTGGTGATGATGATCATCCCGTTGGGTTATTTGTTGGCAACGGCTCCTAAATTGGGCCGACCGGCTCTTTATTACATCCAAATCGTGCTGATGATCGTGTTTTTGTTGGTTGAATTATTATTGGATTATATACTCGACATCAACTTCCGGCAGGTTCGCTGGATGGTGATCTGTTACGTGACCCTGTTTTTCGCCGCCACCGGAGGCATGCTGGGAGTGGCGACTCTGGCGGGACGCCCATACGCGGTGGTGTCGGTCACCTTATATCTGGTGATGGCGGCGTTGGCTTTTGTGCAACGGGCGATTACCGGCATGTAGACCGGAAAACAGGAGCGCCCGGGCGGGCGCTCCATAGTACATTTACGAGAAGGTTTTACAACGGGATAGGTCCCGGTTTATATTGTTTTTTCTTCTGATAGTCCAATACGTTGGCCGCCGGCGTCAACGGCTTCGACCTTGTAGGTGTAATCGAAGGCCGGATCGACAGTCAGATCATTGTAGGTGTGGGAATCGTTCTCCGGGTTGGCCGGCGAAAGTTCTTGTACAGGCTGGAAGGAGCCTGTCCCCTGTTTGCGGTAGATGATATACTTTGCCGCGGTGGCGGCGTTGGTGTTCGAGACGTTGATAACCAGGCGGACGAACGGTTTTCGAGTGAGCCAGCCTTTGGCCAGCAACCGGGAGGCGTTCAGTTGGATGGCGATGTTCTGGACATCCAGCATAATGGAGTCGGTGGCGGAGATCTCGGGAATGTCGAAGCCTTTGACCGATACGTTGTGGGTGCCGTTGGCAAGGGTGGTGGTGTCCCAAACGCAGGAGAAAGGTGTCGAGTTGTCGGTGTGGAGCGGAGTGTCGTTGATGGAGAATTCGGTGTTGGCCATGTTGCAGTCGGCGTCGATTTGGACTGTGCCGGTGACCGATTGGCCGTGCATGTGGGAGGTGATTTGGACTTGCGGGACGATCATCTCGAAGGCGCCGATATCCGGCCGGCACTGGCCGTCGTTGTTACCGTCTTGCGGCCGGGAGACGCCCCTCTGGTCTGTGGAGGTTGTGCAAACCGGGGAGCCGGCGTCAATGGCCGGGCTTCCGGGCAGGAGCCGTTGGGTGCAGGTGAAACCGCCGTTTACCCCCAGGTTTTCCAGTTTGGGATCCACTCCCAGGAGATTGCCGGTTTTATCGCCTAAGAATTGGAAGCCATGGTCGATACCCACTAAATTATAGCCGAGGGACTTGTAGATACCGTAAAGGTCGGGGCCATTGGTTTGAGCTCCTGTTTGGTTGGCGGCGACGATGGTGTTCTTGATTTTGAGTGAGTAGTTATAATTGCAAATACCGCCTCCATAAGGGTTTTGGCAGAACTCTATATGGTGGAGTATGTTTCTGTAAATGGTGCAATGGTTGATGGTCAGCAACCCCTTGTTGTAGATGCCGCCGCCTCGATTGGAGCCGCCACCGTATTTGGGGGATGAATTGTAGCTGATGGTGCAATTGGTGATAGAGGATTCGTAGATTTTCCCCTCATTGTAGATACCGGCGCCCACTCCTGGCGCGCCTCGAATGTCGCTCTCGGTTCCGCCGGCGCCGGAATCGTTGTGGCAAATTTCGCAATTGGTCAATGTCATTTGTCCACCGCCGTTATAGATCCCGCCTCCATATCCGCCGCCGCAATTGTTGTAATTGTAACAACCGTGACCTCCAAGACCGGCGTGATTTCCCACCACCCGGCAATAGGACATATCGAGGATTCCGGTATTGTGGATACCGCCGCCATGACCGCCGGTCCGGCCTTCGCCGCATTCGTTGCCGGAAATGACGCAATTGGTGAGGGTGGCGAAACCGCTATTTCTAAGGCCCCCGCCGTTACCGCCGTTCATTATTGTCCAGTAATACTCCATGACGCCGCCCTCACCGGTGGTGTTGTTGAGGAGCTTGATATGGTCGAGGGCCAGGTGGGCTTTGGCATTCAATATTCCGCCGCCGTCGCGGCCATCGCTGCCGTATTTGCTGGAATAGCCATCCTGGGCTTTGCCGTTTTGGATGGTGAGGTTGGAAATGAACACGTCCCAGGGGCCGAGGATTTCAATGCCCCGGTCCAGGAAGTTGGCGTCGATGATGGTCTCCTCCATGCCGGCTCCTGTGATGGTGAGGGAGCGGCGGATATCCAGATCCCCTCTGGCGCAGAGTTCGTCGTTGCCGTCGATGGTCAACACATACAGACCGGCGGGAATCTCGATAGTGTCGGGTCCCGGAAATTCGTTGGCTTCCATGATGGCGGCCCGCAACGAGCAGTCGCCGTTGCCGTCCTCCGCGATACCGTCGCCGGGATTGATATCCCTGGTATCCGCGGTGGTGTTTACCGTAAATGTCGCTGTCCACGCCGGTTGCGCTGAGACGAGGAGAACAATTAGTACTCCGATCCAGATGAATGATAATCGTTGATTTTTCATCACTTCCTCCTTAAATCGAATAGAATGATTTAATGTAAGAAGGCAGACATGATGCCAGAATTGTGTCGCGGCTGAAGTTCTTTTTGTAAGCTGGTTTTGAGGAATCGGTGGCCGAAGTGGCGGGACAAATATAAACAGGCGGTTATCCGATATAAATGAGGGGTGATCATTATTTGAGGGAAAGTTGGGGACAGGCGAACTGGTGTTTCCCTGTCCCCGGTTTAGTTAGGTCAATAGTTCAGATGGTGGCTTGGGGATTGGCTCAGGGATCGAGGTCGCCGCGCAGGACCTTTTGCTTGACGACGTATTCGCCGTTGGAATAGACTGTGCAAGTGACGGTGACGGTCTGGCTCTTGAGGATGGTGCGGCGGCCGGAATTGGGGTTGGCGGAAGGGGCGGAGAGTTGGGTGGCGTTGCTCCAGGAGAAGGTGTAGCTCTGGTTGCCGCCGGAGGCCGTGGCGCGGAGGGTGTAGGTGATCTTGTCGCCGATGTAGTCGGTGTCTGAGATGACGAGGCTCATGGCCAATGGGTAGATGACGCAACAATCGGGGTAGGTGCCGATCTCGTCGCAATAATCGCCGTCCACCCGGGTGACGGTGGAGGGGGTGACCTGGTAATAGGCGTCGTAACCGCCCAATTCGCATTGGAAAATTTCGCGGTTGAAGCAGAGGCTTTTGTCGCCGGTGGGATACTTGAATACAATGACATATTCGGTTGCCACATCCAGGGAGATGATGTTGCAACTGACGGGGCAATCGGCGGGAAAGGGGGGGCAATTGTCGTTCAGGTCGATCTGGAAATTGTACCCGCTGGTGCCGGAGTTGAGATTGCCGTTATCGATCCTGGTTCCTCCGTCTCTGACGTACACTTCGATGGGGATGGACACGAGGTTGAGGTTGGCGTCTTTCACCTGGAATCCCACCTCGTAACAATGGGGGAAAATGGGCAGGGTCCAGATCAAGGCCAATAAAAAGGTGAAAACCTTAAACGTTGTAGCTGGTTTCATAATAGATACTCCTTTTTTTGCAAGTTAGGGAAATGGTATATTATAAGCAAAAAAAAATCAAAAAAAAAAGTAAAAAAGGGGAAGTCTAAGAAAATTACCGAGGATAAATGGAAAATATTTTTTAAGTGAAGAATCATGGAAAACATCATGGAACTCAAGGGGGAGAATCAACAAAAAATGGCGGATGTGTGTAATCCTTTTGTTAGAGAGGGTTACAGGTTTGGGGTAATTCTTTGGTAGTATGGCCGGAAATAATGCAATGCAACTCAAAATACAACTTCTGATGTATTGACTTTTTTGTTTGTAGTTGTTTATGATGGGAGTGTTTGATTTTACTATCAGACTTCACTTGGAGGTGAAACTAACATGAAGTTTGCAAAGCTAGTAACTACTATCTTTCTATTCGTTTTTCTTTGTACTCCCGCATTCTCCCTTTATGTCGGAGGATTTTACGGGACAGACCATGGCAACACCTTGCCCCCGGTACAAGCGTTCATCAATACGATGGCCAATTGTGGCCATTATACCGGTGGTCCATATGCCGCTAATGTGGATGATTGGGATTGCTACAACAACGCGATTCCCAACGGTATCGATTGGTGGGATTTTGTATTCAGTTGCGAACATGGCGCTCCCTGGTATTTTGTGGTGAATAATGGAGGGGTGAATCTGGATAGCGCCGGCTTCGGCGATTGCGCCGACGGCAGTTGGGGTGATTATTACGCCAATTGGGTTGTCCTTTATTCCTGCCAGGTTGTGTGCTCGCCCATCGAGAAAGGCGCTGATTGGCCGGATGTCTGGATTGACCGGGATCCCGTGGCTGTGTTCGACGGTCTTCATATCCTGAACGGATTCCGCACCAACGCCTATGTCAGCCCCGCGGTGACGGTTGCCACGCAGTATGGCACGGCTATTTGCAATGGCGGTGAAATTCTGACTGAATGGTTCAACGCTGTCTGGACCTATTCCTATTGCAGTTCCACCAACTACGACAAAGCCTGCTCTGTATTCTATGTCTCTTGTCAGGGCGATACATTGACCAGTTACGCGGCGGATCCGTCTTCCGGCACCTTCAACTGCTGGTATTATTAGGATTGAGGGAGAATTATCATGAAGAAAAATATTCTTGTTTTAGTCGTTTCTCTGTTTTTGTTTTCCGGCGCCGCATTTGCCAATGGCCCGGAAGTTACATTCGCCAATGATTATGTGGATGCGGATATGTCTCTTGCCAAAGGTTCATATTCCGCCGCTCTGCCGAATCTAGCCTTTGCCGACGCCGATGGCATCGCCCAGAAAGTTCTGGATTATGCGAAGTTGCCGATGACGTTGAAGAAAGATGGCGAATTTCTGCTTTACAAAACTGACACTGATAATACCGCCAAATTGAACATCAATCTTGCTTCCGGCGACCTGGTATTCCAGAAAGGTTTGGGCCTTATGATGGGTAATGCCGACACACCGAATTTGCCTCAAAAGGGACAGGCTCCGGCAATCGCTAAACAGCATTTGAAGAGTTTGGGCTTCCTGCCTAAAGGCGGAATGGTTCTACACGAAGTCACCACTTTGAAGAAAGCTGTGGCCGGCGGAGACGTGTATGAAAAATTGACCCTGGTGTTCTTCAAGAGGAAATTGGCCGGACTCCCGGTAATCGGCGCTTCCCGCATCGTTGTGATGCTGGGTAGCAACGGCGACCTGGCGGGATTGATCGTTCGCTGGTTGGATGTCTCGCCCTCCCAGTTCGCAGGCTTGAGAGGCGGCGATATGCGCGATTACATCAAAGGTAAGGTTGAATTGAAACAGGCCGACACCCAGTCGATTATCATCAAGAAGGCCGAGCTGGTGATGTATGACGACGGCAAAGGCGTGATGGAGCCGGCATTGTTCGTCACCGGTGAAATTTCCGAAGATGGAATTGAGTTCGCTCATTGCGATTGGATGCTGCCGGTTCTGACCGAGCCGAAAGCCGACTATCCCAAATAATCGAACGACGATTCTTTTTTTTCGATAGTAATTTAATTATATAAGATAGTAAAATCAGGCAATTGTAAGAACATTGAATGCCGCCGGATACCGGTCGCCCTGGTGTCCGGCGGTTTTATCAGTTACCGAGTTCCGCGATCGCGGCCAGTCGTTCGATGGGACGCCTCAAAAATATTTCCGTTGCTCTTTCAAGAAGGCGAACCATTCATCAAAGCCCTGGCCGGTCTTGGCGGAGGTTTCGAATATGTTCACTTTGGGATTGTGGATACGGCAATCCTGTTTGACCCGCTCGACATCATAGTCCATATGGGGCAATAGGTCGATTTTGTTGATAATGACGGCGGCGGCGTTCAGGAAGAGGGCCGGGTATTTGCGGACCTTTTCATCGCCTTCGGGGATGCTGAGGACGGCGACCTTGAAGTTCTCCCCCAGGTCGAATGTGGAGGGGCAGACCAGGTTGCCGACGTTTTCGATGAAGAGATAGGGGACATCCTTGAGGTCGATCTCGTGGATCTTGTCGCTGATACTTTGGGCGGATAGATGGCAACCGCCCCCGGTTTCGATGGCATAGGCGTGTGTGTGCCCGGAATTTACCAACCGATCCGAATCAAGGGCGGTTTTGACATCTCCGACAATGACGGCAAAATTCTGGTCGAAGTGGCGGGCGGTGTATTCTAGAAGGGATGTTTTTCCACAGCCGGGAGAGCCGATGATATTCATGGTGAAGATTCCCCTGTCATAAAAAAACTGGCGATTTCGAGATGCAATTTGTCTGTTTCTTTCGTGTGCTGATATGTTTATTGTTTTTTTCATTCTATGTTCCTCTATTTTGCGCGCCATTGTCGGACATTTTTATTGTTTTATAAAAAAACTAGTTTTTCAACAATCCACGAATCGTGGCGATTAAATCGTCCGGATCAATGGGCTTTTCCATGAACTTTTCTACCGGAAGGAAATTACCGTCTTTTTCCAGGTCGAATTTGAACTTGGTCCGCTGGTTAACCGCGGTTGCCAGGATGATGGGGATCGATTTGAAACGCTCGTCACCCTTGACAAACTGGGCGAAGTTAAAACCATCGCTGTCTTTTTCCATCATGACGTCCAGGATGATCAGGTCGATCGAGCCTTTGTTGAGGATCTCCTCTGCCACTTTGATATTGGTTGCGGTAACTACTTCGAAATTATTGTGTTCCAGGACGATTTTTCGTGTTTCCAGAACATCAACGTCGTCGTCAACAACTAATATTTTTTTGCTCATTGTTTCCTCCTAATTAACAATTGGTAGTGTTACAGTTACGGTTGTACCAACATTTATGGTGCTGGATATTTTTATTGAACCTTCGTGATCCTCTACAATCTGTTTCACTAAAGAAAGTCCGAGTCCAAGACTGCCGTCGATATTTTTACGGGCGGTTTTTCCTCTCTCAAAGATAGTGAATACGTGCTCCAGGTCGTCTTCTGGAATCCCAATGCCGGTGTCGCGCACTTTGATCGTGATCGCATCCTCATGGGGAGATACAAGGCAAGTGAATTCAATTTTTCCCTTTTCCTTGTTGTACTTGATGGCGTTCATAATCAGATTGTTGAACACACGCATAAGGAAGGTATAATTGCCGTTCACCAGTCTAGCGTCCTGGAACGAGCCTTTGTAGATGAGGCTGATGTTGCGCTGCTGGGCATAGGGTTTCATCATGGAGATGGAATCTTTCAGCACCTGGTAGATGTCGAGCTGTTCGCGTTTCATCAGGGTTTTGTCCGACAACATGGAATAGTCCAGGATGTCGTTCAGCATGCGCATCAATATTCCGGCTTTACTCCATGCGCGACCTACCAATTCCTTCGATTTTACCGGGTCCGTGACATAACCTTTGTCGATCACGCTGAGCAGACTAATAATGGCGGCTAATGGCGCCTTGATCTCATGGGCCATGGTCGCCAGCGCGTGTCTGTATTCAGTGCCTATGTCATTTCCATCTTCATGAGGAGAGGGGGTGTCGTGTCCGTAGGATTCTTTCAATTCGATGGATTTGATGATTATGTCGGTGCCGGACACCAATTTTCGATTGAATGATTGGCATTTGGGGCACATTTCGAAGATTTCCTTGAGTTGGTATTCCATCCCGCATTCGCATGCGGCGATCGTGGGGATGGTTTGTATATTTACCTGGATATCAGGGGCGTTCGCCTCTTCAAATAGCGTTTGGAGACCGAACTCCAGGGAATCTACCACGATTCCGGAAAAAGTTCCGACATCAATATCAATGGATTGGATATTTTCCAGGCCTTCGCTGACCTTACTGCTAATGGTGGCAACGATTTCTTGAGCTAATGCAAATTCATGCATTGTTTTTCCCTCTCGTTACTTCATTATATACCTTTTCGACTAGAAAGGGAAGGGATTTTTTTACCGTTTTACTTAATTCTAGAGACATTTTTATCTCGTCGGCTTGCATGCAGTAGATGACGATTTCCACGTTCGTTGTCTTGTCCAGAGTGCCGGCAAATTCGATAAATTCAATGAGGTCGAATTCGTGCAGCGAAAAGCCCGGCTCCGCTTTCCGGCTGATCACCTCTTCAGGGGTGAAACGGGTAAATTCGCCGGGCTGCAATCCGCAGTTCCCGGCATCGATAAAAATCACCTTTTCCCTTTCGTCAAATTGGTGCAGAAGGTTGTAACCGGGCGTTCCGCCTTCGATTACATCCACGTCACAGCCTTGCAGCTTTTTTTCCAGCAGATGTATAGCGTGAAGCCCGGTTCCTTCGTCGGCCAGTAAACAATTACCAAGCCCTATCACCGCAGTCTTGTGGCGTTTCATACTTAATTTATTTTTTAAATTCTACATTCAAGAAGTGGGTGGAACAAGAGATGCAAGGATCGTATGCTCTAACCAGCATTTCCATGTTGAACTGGAGCTCTTTTTCTCCCAGGCTCATCATTTCGGGGACCATCTTTTCGAAGTCTTTCTGGATGTTGTTGTGGTTCAGGTTGGTGGGGATGACGCAATTGGCGGCAGTACAGATTCCGTCGTCGTTGTAGGTGTATTCATGGAACAACAAACCTCTGGGAACTTCAACGGCGCTTGCGCCTCTACCGGCTTCGACCTTGATTTCCGGTTTTTCCACTTTCAATTCCTGGCCAAGCAGCCAATCGATGATTTCGATGGACCGTTCGACGGCGAACACACACTCGACCACCTGGGCGATGTTGTTCATGTAGGGATTGAAGTTGGGGCCGTTCAAGCCAAGCTCTTCACCGACTGCTTTGGAGAGGGGAGTCAATTGTTTGTGGTTGTTGTTGTAACGGGCCAATGCGCCGACCATGAAGGATTCGCGATTGAATTTTCCGTATTTGGCTGTTGACTGGGGTACGACAAATTCGTTGACGACATTTTTGTAGTCATCCACGGGGATGGTTTTTTTAATGTCGTTGGTGATGACGGAACCCTCGTAGAAGGCGTACTCTTTGTCATAGGTGATGGCGAGGTATTCGGTTTCGCGGGTGAAGTTCGGGATGCCGCCGGCCAGAGACTTTACAACCTCGGCCAACTTTTTCAGGTCGTCCACGGATTCCACCAACCGTTTCTTCAGCTCTTCCAACTGTTTTTTGGTGGGCATCATGGAGAAATGGCCGACTCTCGCCCGGATGGGGTGAGTGGTACGGCCGCCGATGACGTCGCACAATTCGTTGGAGAGGCGGTGAAGTTTGGTAACCAGGAGGATCACGTCTTTGTGGGTGGCGATGAGGGGGAGCACGGAGTTGACTTTCAGTAGATCGGGAACAACCAGGTAGCAGACGTGGAGGATGTGGCTCTGCAGGGTTTCGCCGTGGAGTAAGAGTTCTCTCAGATTGCGAGTCAGTTTGGAAATTTTGATGTTCAACGCGGCTTCGGTGGCTTTCAAGGAGGCGAATGTGTGTCCGATGGAGCAAATTCCACAAATCCTGGAGGTGATGGTGGCCAATTCGTTGTATTCTCTGCCGACAACCATTGCCTCGAAGAACCGGGGGGCTTCAGGGACCTGCCACTCGATCAATCCGGGGGTGCCGTCTTTGACATTGACTACAATATTTCCATGACCTTCGACTCTGGTTACATGATGGACATCGATTTTAAGATTGTTGCTCATTATTTTACCTCCGGGTTTACACCAAAGATATTGATTCTTCTTTTGATTTCTTCAACTGTGTAGTTGTATTTGGCGAGAATTTCGTGCATGGCGTTTTTGTTGGGATTGTCCACTGTACCGCGGCAAGCGTCGCATGCGACTCCGTTGGAGGGGCACGCGGCTCCACAGCCGGCTCTGGCCAGAGGACCCATACAAATGATTCCCATATCGAATAGGCAGATGTTTTCTTTCAATTTACATTCCACACAGACCGGGTAGTTGGGGATGGTGGGCATTTTGCCGAGGCTGAGTTCTTTGACGACGCGTACGAACTCATCCCGGTTAATGGGGCAGCCGTAGATGTACATATCGACATCCACCACCTCGTCAACGGCTTTGGTGGGATAGGTGTCTAGATGGGGCATGTTGTAGCTTTCGCCGTAGACACATTTCTTCACTTCATCCATACTGTGCCAATTGTTTTTCAGACGGTTGATACCGCCGGTGCACGCGCATTGGCCATAGGCCACCAAAATTTTGGCTCTGCTGCGGATATCCTTGATTCTTTCCTCATCGGCTTTCCGGGTGATGGAGCCTTCGATGAAAGCGATATCATATTCCGGGGCGGTGCCTGTCATAACTTCGCGGAATTCCACGATGTCAACCAGTTCGGCCACTCCAATGACATCTTCTTCTAAATTGGCGATCTGTAACTGGCAACCTTCGCAACATGCAAAATCAAAAAACGCGACTTTCGGTTTGTTTCCCATTAGATTGCCTCCTTCAAGTGTTTGATCTCATTGTAATAGAATACCGGACCATCCTGGCAGACGTAGATATCGTCCATCTGGCAATGGCCGCATTTGCCGACGCCGCACTTCATCCGTCTCTCGAGAGAGACGATGATGTGGTCGTCCGCGAAGTCCATATCTTTGAGGCCCATGATGACGTATTTGTACATCACGGGGGGGCCTACGATAATGGCATAGGTTTCTTTGGGATCGACATTTTCCAATTTAGGCAGCAAGGTGGTGATGACGCCGACATTGCCGTTCCAGTCGTGACCATTGGTTTGGTCAACTGTTTCCATAAAGTTGACATCTTCCATCTTTTCCCATTCGGCGATTTCGTTGGTGAACAGTCTCTGGCTGGGATCTTTGCAACCGAAGAGGATGGTCAGATCTTTGTAGTCTGCGCGGTGCTTCATGGAGTACAGGATCGCGGAGCGAGCGGGTACGAGGCCGATGCCGCCGGTGATGAACAACAGGTTTTTGCCTTTGAGGTTGTTCATAGGGACAGATGTTCCGAAGGGGCCTCTGATACCGACGGATTCGCCCACGTTAAGGCCATGAATGGCATTGGTGACGGATCCGACGTTACGGATGACCATTTCGAATTTGTTGTCGTCCGACGGAGGGGAAGAGATTGAGATGGGGGCTTCGCCGATGCCGGGGATCGAAATTTCAGCGAACTGTCCCGGCAAGTGACCCAATGAACGGTCTTTCAATTCAAATTCAAAATAGCAGTCCACATCGGTCATCATCTCTTTTTTGTTGAGAACGGCAACTTCCGGTAAATATATCGATGCTTTCTGGATTTCTTCAGTGCATTTGCAATTTTCACACATAGTGGTCTCCTTATTTATTCTCTTCGATATATTTAAACACTTTCACCGGGCCGGCGATATCGGCGGTGCAAGCGTCCGCGCAACGACCGCAACCAACGCAGCCCCAATAACCGTATTTCTCGGGGAGATGTTTCCCTTTACGGTAAATGCGGTGCCTGAAGCGGTTACCACGCTCTTTCCTGAAGTTGTGTCCATCTGCCACCAGGGCAAAATCTTCCAGCAAACAGCCGTCCCATACGCGGACGCGTTTGCCTTCAGCCAGAGAGAGTTCGATCTCTTCGTGGACGTCAAAACAATAACATGTGGGGCATACCAAGACGCAAGAACCACAGGAGAAACATTTTTCACCAAAATGTTCCCACACTTTGTGGTCATAATTTTTGTTCAGGTAATCGGGGGTCGTTTCCATCGGAATCGGCAATTTCTGGTCGTCCTTGATCTTGCCTTTGGCCTCTTCGATATCTTTGATTGAATGGTCGTTGGCCTGAACGTTGCTTCCTTCCAAATATTTCTTGCCTTTTTCGCTGACAACTTCGATGACATATTCGTCGCCCATGTCTACCAGCATAAGGTCCGCGACTTTGTAGTACTGATCTTTGATGACAGATCTTGCGAAGCGGTGTTTGAAATGTTTGGTGGGGAACATTCCGATAAGAAGTGAATTCTCACGTTTTCCCATATAATGGTCGTCCCGTTCTCCCTCGGAGAAGGCACGGTCCATCAGATAGATAGCAGCCAAATCATAGTAGTGGATGCCAATGATGGTGAGGGGATCGCAATTGTTTACGGCCACGTAGGAATCGGCTTTTTTAGGCTGGAATTTGAGCAGAACTTCTTTTGGAGGTTGAAAGTACTTTTTGGGGGGGAGGATTGTGACATCATAATCCAGGCACAGTTCTTCAGCCGAATCCAGGTCGCCAAATGCAAAATGGTCACCTTTCTTGATTACGCCAATGGTTCTTGAGGTTTTTTCTTGGATTCTTTTCTCAATGAAAGATATAAAATCCTTTTTTGAGATTTTTAGAATTTCCATTATTTTTATTCTCCTAAGTATGGATTTGAAATTTGGAAGCGATTCTTCTAATCTCGTAGGCCTCATTATATCAATTTGGATAACCTTGTCAACAAGAAATTAATACGAAAATATTTTTTTTATCGATTTATCTGTGAAAAATAGGTGCAATAGGTGGAAGGTTTAGCAATACAGTGACTTTAGCTTTGATTTTCGATAAATAATTAAATTTTCCCAATTTAGGGGCTAGTGGAGGAAATCGCGGATCTTTTGTCGTACCGATTGAAGGATTTGCGGATATTTTTTTTCCAGCTCCGGCGTGAATTGTTCACCGAATTCCATGTCCTCCACTATTTCGATGGCAATGACGCCAATTTGTTCCGGGATCGGCATGTTCATTTTTTCCCCCAGCGCGATGGCTGTGAGAAATGAGATGTCGTGAAGGTTGGATAGATGGAGTGTCTCCTGGAAATCGTCGAGCGAATATTCGTAGACGGTTCCCGGAACGCCGCCCCGTGTTTTGATGGCGTCGATAAACACAACGGTTTGATAGTCCTGGATCAATTCCAGGATGTCCAGACCGCCGAGGGTGGTGGTCTGGTAATCCACCCCATCCAGAGGCTCGATTTCTCCCAGTTTCAGCGCCAATTTCGGCCCGATTCCATCATCTCTTAAAATGTCGTTCCCAATGCCTAATACCAACGATTTTTGTTTCATCTCTGACCTCAACCTCTCTTATAATTTTTTATTATAACATTTCCAGAAAATACCTTCATGCTCTTTGATGAAAAATTATTGCCATTCTCCTCAAATCTATTATAATATATATTAACACTATTATAAATAAATGGGCGTTTTTATTGGAAGCCCACGATAGGAAATTATAATGAATACTTTGAATGGGACTAATCGAGACAATGTTGTAACTTTTGTGACTCCCGACGATTCGCATACCGGGTTTAGCCGTTCGGTCACAACCGCCCTCGCGACGTTGAGGGATTCTATCGGCGACAGCCTGGAACTGGACGGGGTGATGCGGCGGGTGTGGGAAATTTCTAAAACTGTCTTGCCGCATGACCGGATCGGTCTCTCGTTTATCGATAATGACGGACAGCGGGTGAAAGCGCATTATTATAGAGCTGATTATTCAGACATAAAATTGGGGGGCGAGTATACCGACGGCCTTGCCAATTCAAGTTTGAAGGAAATCCTGGAGCAAAAAAAGGCCCGCTTGATTCACGATCTGGTAGAATATCTGCGGATTCACCCCCATTCCGTATCCACCCAATTGTTGGTGGCCGAGGGTGTGAGGTCCAATCTTACGTTGCCGTTGACTGTGGAGGGACGGGAGGTGGGGTTCCTCTTCTTTTCCAGTAAAAAGCCGGAGGCGTTTACCGGCGTTCACGCCCGGATATTGTTGAATGTGTCTCATATTATCGCCCAGACAGTGGAGAAGGTGTGGCGGATTCATCTATTAAAAGAGAAAACGAGTGATTATCTCTCTGTGCTCGGCTTTGTCTCTCACGAGATCAAAAGTCCACTGGCGTCGTTGATGACTGTCGGCACGACCTATTTGAAGGGCTATATGGGAGCTGTGGATCCTGTGGCGGAAAAGACCATGGGGAAAATGGTCCGGACCGCGGGTTATCTGGTGAATATGGTGAACAATTACCTGGATCTCTCCCGCCTGGAATCCGGTGAAATGAAATTCGATCCCAGGGATGGGGTGGATTTTTTAACTGATGTTGTTGGATTCGCCGTGGATATGGCGGTTGCCCGGGCGGAGGAGCGGGGCTCCAAAATAGATGTCCAATCGGAGGGGGATGACGTGACTCTGTTTGGGGATCTTGACCTATTGCGGATTGTGGCGGTCAATCTCATTGATAATGCGGTAAAATATGGGTATGATGACATTGTTGTCCAGGTGAATCTCAAGGTCGAAAATAGGATGCTGGAGTTCAAGGTGAGGAATCCCGGGGTCGGATTCACGAAAGAGCAGGCGCGAAAATTATTCCAGCGGTTCAGCCGGCTCAAGCAAAAAGGCACCGAGGACCGGCGCGGCACCGGGCTTGGTCTTTATTTGACCTGGTGGATTGTCCAGAAGCATGGCGGGCGGATTGCGGCTGATTCGGAGCCGGGACAATGGGCGGAGTTTACAGTCTTTCTTCCTATAAAAAACAAGATTTAGGTTCTTATAACGTGGAAAAGTAATTGTTCGTACGGGGGAAATAGACTGTAAATGTGGAACCGTGGTTCAGTCGGCTTTGAATGTCCAGTCTCCCACCGTGTTGTTCCACTAATCTCTTCACCAATGAGATCCCCAAGCCTGTCCCTTCTTCAAAGGCTTTGGCATTGCCGGTGCGGAAGAATTCCTCGCCGATTTTTTCCAGATCGTCGGCAGCGATGCCGATTCCCTGGTCCCTCACCTGCAATGTGATGAAATCGTTCTTTTCATACATGGCGATGGTGACGGTTCCTTCGAAAGAATATTTGACGGCGTTATGGATCAGGTTTCTGGCAATGTCGTGGAAGGCGTTTTCGTCCACCGTCAGTTTGGGCAATCCGCTTTCAATGTCCAGTTGGATCCCGATCCCTTTTTTGGTTGCTAGATTTTTCAAATCATTGACAATGCCCAGGACAATGGCGTCTCCCTGCACCTCTTGTTTATCCAGTTTGAAGCTACGCTCTTTGATGCGGGAGATAGACAGGAGGTCGGATACCAACCCCTTCATCGACATGACCCGGCTGGCGGCCCGTTTGATGAATTCGTCCCTCTTTTCGTCGCTGACGGAGGCATAGCCTCTGGCGACGACTGAGAGAATGCTATTGACAGCTTCGATGGGCGCTTTGAGTTCATGTTCCACCCGGTAGAGGAATTCTGTTTTGGAATGGTCGAGCGCTTCCAATTCGAGATTCGTGGCTTGCAGTTGGTCTTTTTGGTCTTGCAAATTTTTTTGCAACTGGGTGAGCGCCAGATGTTTTTGCCGGATAGAGGCCACGATATTGGTGGTAAAATAGACGGTGATGATCATGGTGGCGCTGAATGCCGCCAGGAGCAATAAAACATATGGCCCCGCCACTGTCAACGCCTTCGGATAAAAGCCGAAAAAATTGATGGAGTCGATTATTTTGAAGTGCTCCAGTAGGAATGATAGTGTTACCAAAAAGATGGTGAATAGGGCGATGGCATAGGCGTTACCTCTGGCTAGCAGGATGCTGCCGATGACCATGTGGAAGACAAAAAAGAACAAGAACGGGTTCAAAATTCCGCCGGTGGAGTGGATTAATAGAGCCAACGTCAGGAGGTCGATGCCGATCTGGATATTGATAAACAGAATCCGATGGGGCGAGCTCTCATCCTGTTGGTAATCCTCTTGATTGCTGAGGCGGCGGCTGATGCGATAAAAGACCGCATTATACGCCAGGATTGAAACGCCTATCAGCAATGGAATCCCCACACGCTCAATATGAAAGAACGCTTTTCCGGTCAAAATCGCGATGATGACTCCGATGCCGGCGAACCAGCGTAACAGAATCAGCCAGTCCAGACGCCGGGTTAAATTCGCTCCGGTCAATACAGGCTTAAATATTCTTAACACATTGATTCTCATGAGTCCTTAATACTGGGTAAATTGTTCTATGTACAAAAAAATTATAGAAGTTGGCAATTCAATTGTCAACTAATAAAATAAGGATGTTTAAAAAGATAACGATGTCCGGGATTGCGATTGAGGTTGGAGGGGGAGCGAGGTTAGAGGTCTCTTCTGGCGCTGCGGATGATATTGTGATCCTGATCGCGGAAGTTCACGAGCAATGGCATCCGCCCCGGAAGACTATGGGTGGCGCAAGAAAAACATGGATCATACGCGCGAAACGCCATTTCCACCATGTTGAGGATGCCGTGGTCTACGAGCACTCCTTCTTTTATGAGGCTTTGAGCGGCTTTTTTCAATGACATGCAAATGGCGGCGTGATTGTTGGTGGTTCCGACAATGATGTTCACTTTTTCCACCATGCCCCGGTCATCGGTCCAATAGTGATGGGTGAGGGTGCCTCGCTGGGCCTCAACGATGCCGACTCCCTCTTTTGGGGTTTTATCCAACACCGCTTGCAGGTCGGGGCTGGTGATTTCTTCATCATTGGCCAATTCGAGGCAATGTTCAGCCGCGTACAATAATTCTATGAGCCGCGCCCAATGCATGGCCAGGGTGGCGTGAACCGGTTTGCCCCCCAAAATGGAGTACATTCTTTCGTATTCTTCCTGGGCAATGGGCGTCGCCATGCCGTCGGAGGCGTTGAGCCTTGATAGGGGCGTCGCATGGTACACGCCGGAATTGTTGCCGTCCACGAACCCTTTCCAGCCGATTTTTTTCAAGTACGGGAACTTCAGGTAACTCCAGGGTTCGACTCTCTCTTCCACGAAATCCATGTATTCGCCGGGTGCGTATTTGCAATGTTCGTTACCGTCAGTGTCTACCACCCTCACGTTGCCGTCGTAGAAGTTGACTTTATTGTGTTCGTCCACCATGCCCATGGAATGGATGTTCAATGAGTAGGGGCCGTTGAGGATGATATCCACATATTCCTTGTTTTCCAGGACTACGTCGTTGAAGATTTTTAGAGAGAATTTCGCGAATTCCACAAACCCTTCGGCTTTCTCTTTTATATCTTTACGTTCTTCCTCTGTGAGTCCTTTCCTGACGCCGCCGGGGGTGTTCATAATACAGTGAGTTTGGTGGCCCGCCAACAAGGCCTGGATCTCCTGGGCGATGCGGCGCTGCTTGATCACCTCTGTTCCGATTTCCACTCCCACTTTGCCGATGACGCCGAGAATGTTGCGTTCCGCCGGATCCGCCGTTGGACCCACTACAAAGTCCGGAGCCGCCAGGGCGTAGAAATGGGCGATATGGCTGTGGATAAAGTGGGCCATATAAAAAAGCTCCCTGATTTTTTGGGCTGTGGGTGTGGGTTTCACTCCGAACACTGCGTCGGCGGCTTTGCCCGAGGCCATATGGTGACAGCCGGGGCACACGCCGCAGATCTTAGTGACGATTTGGGATAATTCTTCGACAGGCCTGCCTTCGCAGAATTTTTCGAAGCCCCGGAGTTCGGGAACCTGAAAATATACATTGTCCACATCGCCGTTATCATTACAAAAAATTTCAATCTTCCCGTGACCTTCCAACCGGGTTATCGGATCTATGGTATAGCGTTTCATTTGATCGTCCTCCTTAAGATTGAACCGGGCAAGCTGAACCGGTAAAATGTCCCCGCCGGATCGACAATATCTTTGATGATTCTTTCGATCT
>CAZBHS010000025.1:53649-80845 GCA_964491915.1 uncultured Clostridia bacterium | reverse complement strand
TCTTTAGGTAGGGAAGGCTCGTTAGTGAAGGTAGAATTTGATGATGAGATGCTGGTGATTGAGAATATTGGGGTGGTCTGGAAGCGAAAATAGTGCGAACGCCCGGCGGGAAACGTTGGTGGGAGACGTTTGTTGGCGGTCGCATCAGGGCGGGCACGGTGGCCACGCCCCTACAGGTTGGATTTGTCGCTGTGGTTGGGATTGAAACGCAGGCGAGGTGCGAATATATAGATATAACTTTGTTTTATACTTCGCGTTGGTGGAAAAAAGGGGGTTTGAAGCCAAATGCGCCGGGCGCGCATAGATATTATTTGTACCGGAACCTGGTTTTACCAGCGCGCAAACCGGATTCACCTTTCTGGGAGATAGTTTCAGTTGTCGCGGCGATAAAATCATCTGCTTGGGAAACAAAATCATCTGGAGCGAAGGAAAAAGTAGGTGGCCCTGGGATAAAATTATGTGCTTCGAGAGTTGAAACGAGTGATTCTGGAAGAAAATCACCTGCATAGAGAGAATGTGCCGTACAACCGGTCCTTGATACCGTACAACCAGTCCTTCTACCCGTACAACCAGTCCTCGAAGTCGTACAACCGGTCCTTGAAGCTGTACAATCTGTCCCATCGGCAACTAAAAAACCCTCTGGGAGCGATTCTTCAAAGACGGTTGCAAAAGTTCCCGCGTCCGGGTACAATGAATTTTGTAAAATCACGCATCAAAAAACAAAGGAACGATAGGATGGCGAAACTAGACGAGAACAGCATCGAATTGCTGGCAATGGACATGTTGGCGGAAAATGGATTTGAAACTCTGGACGGAGTGGAAACCGGCCCGGATAACGTAAAACGGATGCGACCATCATTCGATGACGTCGTGCTGGAAGGCTTGCTGCGGAGCGCGGTGGAGCGGTTGAACCCCTCGATCCCGGAGACGGCGCGGGAAGACGCGGTAAAACAAGTTCTGCATCTACCGTCGGCGGACCTCATGGCCAATAACGAAACATTCCATCACATGCTGACCGAAGGCGTGCTCGTGGAATTTATGCAGAACGGCGACATTCGCGGCCACCGGGTGTCGCTCATTGATTTCCACCACCCGGAGCGAAACACCTTTACCGCGGTCCGGCAAATGGTGATCACCTCAAACGGAGTTCAGAAACGCTTCGATCTGATTATCTTCGTCAACGGACTGCCGTTGGCGGTGGGGGAGCTCAAAAATCCAGCCGGAGACACCGGCAACCTCCAGAAAGCCTACAACCAAATCGCCACCTACAAACAGGCGATCCCCGCGCTATTTTACTACAACGGCCTGGTGATCCTATCCAACGGCTTCGAAGCGAAGGCCGGTTCGTTGACCGCCGGGTTTTCCCGTTTCTCCACCTGGCGACCGGACGCCAATAAAGACGAACAAGAGGCGAAACGGTCGCAAATGGAAGTGATGCTGGACCACCTGCTCACCAAAGAGACCCTACTGGACATCATCCGCCACTTCACAATATTCGAGAAAACCAAACGGGAGGATCCCGACACCGGCCTCACCCAGGTGACGGTGCAGAAAAAAATCGCCGCCTACCATCAATATTACGCCGTCAACAAAGCGGTGCGCAAAGGGATAGAGGCGGCGTCGGGCGGAGGCCGCCGGCGAGGAGGGGTGATCTGGCACACCCAGGGCAGCGGGAAATCGCTCTCTATGGTGTTTTACGCCGGGAAAATGGTGTTGGAATTGGACAATCCGACGATCATTGTCATCACCGACAGAAACGACCTGGACGACCAGCTCTTCGACACCTTCGCCGCCTGCCGGCAATTGCTGCGGCAAGAACCGGCGCAAGCGGAGACGCGACAACAATTGCGCGAACTCCTCGACGTAGCCTGCGGCGGCGTAATCTTCACCACCATCCAAAAATTCTCCCCCTTCGAGGACGAAGACAGCTATCCCTTACTCTCGGAGCGACGCAACATCATTGTCATCGCCGACGAAGCCCACCGCAGCCAATACGGATTTTTGGCCCGCGAACGGGACGTGCTGGACGGGAATGGAGAGGTGGTGGGCAAAAAGACCGTGTACGGATACGCCAAATACCTGCGGGACGCCCTGCCCAACGCCACATTCACCGGATTCACCGGAACGCCGGTGGAAGAGAGCGACCGCAACACCAAACAGATATTCGGAGAATACATCGATATATATGACATCGCCCAGGCGGAGCGCGACGGCGCCACTGTCAAAATCTTTTTCGAAAGCCGGCTGGCCAAAGTTTTCCTGAACGACGAAGGCCGCGCCCTGGTGGAAGAATTGGACGACGAACTGGAGCGGGAAGACCAGGACGCCGCCGACAAAGCCAAAGCCAAATGGACGAGATTGGAAGCCATTGCCGGCAGTACAGAGCGGTTGAAGGCCCTGACCGAAGATATCATCGGCCACTACCACGCGCGGCAGGAGGTCTTCAGGGGCAAAGCCATGATCGTCGCCATGAGCCGCCGCATCGCCGCCCTCCTTTACGACGGGATCATCGCCATCCACCCCGAATGGCACGATGACCACCTCGACAAAGGGGTGATCAAAGTGGTGATGACCTCCACCTCCCAGGACGGACCCGCCATGACCAGACACCAGACCAGCAAAGGGCAGCGCCGTCTTTTCGCCGACCGGTTCAAGGATCCCGATGATCCGTTGCAGATTGTCATTGTTTGCGACATGTGGCTCACCGGCTTCGACGTCCCGTGCCTGCACACCATGTACATCGACAAACCCATGAAAGGCCATAACTTGATGCAGGCCATCGCCCGCGTCAACCGGGTGTTCGGCGACAAGCCCGGCGGCCTGGTGGTGGATTACATCGGCATCGCCTCCGAATTGAAACGCGCTCTGGCCTTCTATTCCAATAGCGGCGGCAAAGGCGAACCGGCCTCGTACCAGGACGACGCCGTAAACTTGTTGCTGGAAAAACTAGAACAGGCGCGGCAATTGACGAGGGGCTTCGATTATTGGCCCTACTTTGACGCCACAGTCTCCCGGAAGCTCTCGATGATCCTGCAAGCGCAAGAATACATCCTCGCCTCCGATGAGAGAAAAACCCGGTTTATCTCCGTAGTGACCGCGCTCTCGCGGGCATTGGCATTGTCGATCCCCCATGCCGACGCCATGGCGGTCAAAGAGGAGGTATCGTTCTTTCAAGCGGTAAAGGCCCGCCTGCAAACCTTCGACACAACACCGGGCAAGCGCAGTCCCGCCGAGATCGAGTCCGCCATTCGCCGGGTGGTGGATGAAGCCCTGCGAGCCGGAGAGGTCATCGACGTGTTCGAAGCAGCCGGGATCGAGAAGCCGTCGATATCGATCTTATCCGATCCGTTCCTCGAGGAGATCAAAGGCATGAAGCACAAAAATCTGGCGGCCGAATTGCTCAAATCCCTGCTGAAAAAAGAAATCCGCGCCCGCTCCAAAAAGAACCGCGTCCAGAGCAAACGGTTTTTGGACATGCTGGAGCAGGCCATCCACCGCTACCAGGGCGACCAGTACTCGTCGTTTGACATGTTGAACAGACTCATCGAGATCGCGAAGGAGTTTCGCGACGAATCCAACCGCGGCGAATCCATGGGAATGGGCGAAGACGAACTCGCCTTCTACGACGCCCTGGCGGAGAACCAAAGCGCCCGCGACCTCATGGGCCGGGACGCTTTACGGAAATTGGCGTCCCTATTGGTCATCAAACTCAAAAAGAACGCCACCCTCGACTGGAACATCAAAGAGAGCGTCCGCTCCCGAATGAAAGTCGCGGTCAAACGCCTCCTCCGCCAATACGGCTACCCCCCCGACCAACAACAAATCGCCACCGACACCGTCCTCCAACAAGCGGAACTCTTCACTCACGACTGGCTCCAACAAGCGGGGTAGGCAAAATGAAGAGAGTCTGCTTGGTTTTGTTGGTGGTTTGGTTTGCGCAGTCGGTGGGATTTGGATTCGAGAGGCATTTCCGGTTGGTGAAGACTATTGGGGATGACCGGGATAATTATATGTTTCAGCGACTCTCCGGGGCGGCGCTGACGGAGGAGAGGGAGATTGTTGTCTGCGATCAATTGGGAAATTTTGTGGCCAAATATGATTGGCAGGGCAACTTCATTCATAGTATCGGGCAAAAAGGGAAAGGACCCGGAGATTTCCTGTGTCCATCCAGCTAATCCGCTGGCTTTTTACTTGTATTCAGTTTCAGGAAAACAATTGCTGGAGTTTGAATACGAGATCGATAAAAAGTACAGCTATCCCATGCGGCTCATTACCGCGAATAAAATGTCGTTGGACTTATTGAAAGATATTCATCTGGCCAACATCGGAGGCATTGTTAATTTTGCCGACAATTGGTATGTGTTCATAGATGCGAAGTACTATCGGACTTACAAAGACTATGATAGGCGCACTTTCTGCTTGAAGTTCTCCAGCGAGGGGACGTTCGAAGAACGGTTCGATATTGAAGATGGATTTGTGCCGTTTGCATTTACCAAAGATGGCTATCTGCTGGGCAAACGACCGGACGCAGAGGTCGAGAAATTATTCATCTATAAGATTACCAAATAATATAAAGAGATATATCCGATTGTTTTTCGAAAGAAATAGGAGATTTCTCTCTCCCTTGATATAAAAAATGGTTGGTGGGACGAGAGGGTTTTTGAGATGTGCGATGAAAAGATCCGGCGCTTCAGTTTTATGTGTGCTTTTGTTAAATGCGGATGAAAGAAGAGGGTAAAATCGTCATCGCCATCACCCACGACGACCATTACTTCGATGTGGCGGACCGGATCATCAAAATGGACATGGGGAAAATCGAAACCGTGGACGCAAATTACAAAACCACTTGATTATTTCCAAGCGCTAATTGTGAGAGAATGCCCTCATAACGGAATTCCCCTATAGTTAAGCGGAAATCAAGACTATTGGTTCATGTTTTTATTGATTTACTTCATTGTTTCTCCGGGTGTATCATGAACCTTAACGTCTCGTTAGGCGTTTTAACAAAATGCCCATGCTTATGACCCCTCGAACATTCATTCTTATTTTTGCTTCCTCCCCGCTGTTGCGGATTTGTACGCCCGGTGTCCGGAAACGTTCACCACGGGAGTGGACGCTCCCCGGACTCATATTCCTGTCATCTTATTCTGCAAGGTGATTTCCAGCCGTTTTCCACGGTTGGAACGAGAATTGCGACAGCATAGACTTGATGTTGGAATACAACAACAAAAATTTTGCTAGCGTCAAAGTTTTTATTACAGACATGGGCGGTAGCCTGCCCAAAATCGAAAAAATGGTTGGTAGCGAGTCTCACATCACACGTAATCTAATCTAATTTAGAAAAAAAATCCCGTTCTTCCACCGGTGGAATTGCGCTTGTTTTTTTTTGACTCTTATTTTTTTTGTAAAGGAAACGGTATCATGGAATCAAACAATCGGTTAAACCAAAAAGAGATCTCTTTTATTTCGTCCCTCACCCCTCTGCAAGAGGGGATGTTGTTTTTTTATTTACAGGATCCCGAAGGGGACAGGTACGTCGAAAGACTGTCGGTCCGGATCCTGGGACCCGTTGACCGGGAAGTCTTTGTCAAGGCCTGGGAAGCGGTGATCGCCGGGCGCGATGTGTTGCGCGCCTGCTTTCGTTGGGAAGAGGCGAAGCAGCCGCTGCAGGTGACGCTCAAAAAGCCGCACGCGGACATCCGCTTTGTGGACGGCCCGCTGCCCGGCAAGCGGGAACCCTTCGACCTCAGGCAACCGCCCTTCCGCGTCACCCTCCAACAGGTGGAGCGGGAGCGCTTCCTCATGATAGTGGACTTTCATCATATCATTCTGGACGGTTGGAGCACCGGCATCCTGCTCTCGGAGTTCAACGGTATCTACGCCGCGATCGCCGGGGGACAGGCGCCGCCGGTGGAGGAGCGGATTCCCTTCAAAACCTTTGTCCGCCATATGGAGAAACGGTCGCAAGCGGACGACGAGGCCTTCTGGAAGCGGTATCTCGAAGGCTATGATGTGCTGCCGCCGCTGGAGCAATGGCTCCCGCAGGACGGGGCGGATGATGAAGATCTGCCTCAGGGCATCATCCACGCGCCGGTGGAGGAGGGACTGCTAAGCCGCATCGACGAGGCGTCGGCGACGCTCAAAATCACCCCGGCAACCATACTGTACGGAGCCTGGGGACTATTGTTGCAGCATTATTACGACTGCGGCGATGTGTTGTTCGGCACCACCGTCTCGGGACGGCAAACGCCCATCGAAGGCATCGATAAGATGGCGGGCCTCTTGATCAACACCGTGCCGTTGCGGATCAAAAGCGGGGGAGAGGAGAATCTCCATCATCTGCTTCAACGGTTGAACCGCGATCTCGGGGAGCGAACACCCTTCGAGCAAGCGTCGATCCCCGCCATCAGCCGCTACGCCGGCTTCGCACAAGGCCGCGAACCCTTCGATACATTGGTGGTGGTGGAAAACTACCCCCTGGACAAGCGGCTCAAAGAGGGAGACCCTCAGTCTCCCATCAGGTTTGGGGAGTTCACGATGGACGAGCGCACCCACTACCCATTGGCCCTACATATAAGCCTCTTCGGCGACATGACCATCGACGCCATCTTCGACTCCAACCGCATCCACCCGGCGCTGGCCCAGCAAATGACGGAGCAGTACCTCTTCCTCCTAAAGCAATTGACAACTCACCAGGTCCACAATGTCCACAGCGTCCACAATGTCCACAACGTCCACCTCCTATCCCAAAAACAAAAACAAGACATAACCGCCGCCCTAACCGGCCCAACCATGGAGATAAACAAAACCCCGACCCTCCGGCAATGTTACCGCATGAGAGCGGCGGCCCAGCCGGACGCCGTAGCCTTGATAGACGATGAGGAGAATCACCATCTCACGCATCGCCGCCTCTTTGACAAAGCCTCGTCTCTGAGCCGAAGGTTGGCTGGCGACGGCGCGTCGCCCGGAAGGATCGTCGCCGTCATGGCGGAGCGGTCGAAGGAGATGATGGTAGGGATCCTGGGCATCGTCCTATCGGGGGCTGCCTATCTTCCGCTGGACCCCGGCGCCCCCGCGGAGCGCATCGAGCTCATCCTCCGGGACAGCGGAGCGGAGATGGCGATCTGCGACCGGGTTTATCCCAATCTTCCCAAAAGCGGAATCCTCATCATCGCCATCACAGACTCTAGCGAAGCTTCCGAGGAAGAGTCGAAGCCGGTCCTCGAACCAACCTCGACAGATCCCGCATATATAATTACAACCTCCGGCTCCACCGGGACGCCGAAGGGGGTGATGATCCAGAACCGCTCGGCGGTGAATCTACTGACCCTTCTGGAGCGGCGCTATCCGCTGGAAGCGAGCGATGTCTTCCTGCTCAAGACCTCCGTTTGTTTCGACGTGTCGGTGAGCGAGATTTTTTGCTTCTTGAAGGGGACAGGTACGTTGGCGATCTTGCCTGCGGGAATGGAAAAAGACCCGGTTGCCATGGCTCGAGTGTTGGCTCGCCAACGGGCGACCCATGTCAATTTTGTCCCCTCCATGCTGCGGCTCTTTTTGTCGTCCCTGGAATATGACGATATCGAGACCCTCTTCCGTTTGAAATATATATTCGCGGCGGGGGAGGCATTGCTGCCGGATGTGGTGGAATCATTTCGCCGCACCGGGCTTCGAGCGAAACTGGAAAATTTGTATGGTCCCACCGAGGCGACCGTCTACTCCAGCGGTTATTCGCTTGCCGATTGGCTGCCGCGGGAGCGGGTTCCTATCGGCCGGCCGCTGGCGAATATGGAGCTTTCGATTCGAGACCGGTTCGGCAACCAGCAACCCATCGGCGTTCCGGGAGAATTGTGGATCGGAGGCGCAGGCGTTGCCGCCGGCTATCTAAACCGCCCGGAGCTGACGGAAGAACGGTTCGTCGCCGGTTGGTACAAAAGCGGCGACCTGGCATGCCTGCTTCCGGATCATACCATCCAGTATTTGGGGCGCATGGACCAACAACTCAAGATTCGCGGCTTCAGAATCGAGCCCGGCGAGATCGAGAACCGTCTGCTCCAGCACCCCATCGTCAAAGCGGCAGTGGTGATTCCAAAGCCCGGCCCCGGCGGCGAAGCCATTCTGGCGGCCTATATCGTCCCGGCGCACACTCTCGACGATCCCAATTCGTTGAAGAGCCACCTCGCGGAGACGTTGCCCGATTACATGATTCCCACGCAATTCTACCTCATCGACGACATCCCCCTAACCGGCGCCGGCAAAGTGGACCCCAAGGCATTGCTTACCAAAGGGAGCTCCCTCTCGACAAAAACTGACTATAGCGCTCCGTCCCGGGGTCTGGAGCAGCAGGTGGCGTCGGTGTGGCGAGCGGTGCTGGACCGGGATCGAGTGGGCCTCGACGACAACTTCTTCGATTGCGGCGGCAATTCCTTCTCGATGATCCGCCTCTCGGCCCGGCTCAAGAAAGAACTGGGGCAAAGCGTGCCGGTGACGACATTGTTCCAGTATCCCACGGTGCGCGCGTTGGCGCGTTTCCTTGAAAGGGGACAGGCGCCTGCCATCGACACCTCCCCTCGAGACGGAAGCGATCTAAAAAACCAGACTATCGCCATCATCGGCATGGCGGGCCGCTTTCCCGGCGCAAAAAACATCGAGACCTTCTGGGATAATATTGTCAACAGCAGGGAATCCATCCGCTTTTTTACCCGCGAAGAATTGATCGAGCGGGGAGCCGAAGCCCGGCTGCTGGACGACCGGCAATTCGTGCCGGCCAAAGGAGTACTGGACGACGATGATTACTTCGACGCGGAGTTCTTCGGCTATTCGCCCCAGGAGGCGTTGATGATGGACCCGCAAATGCGGGTGTTCCACGAGATCTGCTTCCAGGCTCTAGAAGACGCCGGCATCGATCCCTTCGGATGCGAAGACTCCATCGGCCTCTACGCCGGAGCCACCCCCAATCCCCATTGGGAGACGGCCATGCTCTTTGACGGCGAGGGAGAATTCCTGGAAAAATGGCAGGCATTGCAATTTTGCGATAAAGATTACCTGGCGACACGGGTTGCCTACAAGCTGAATCTTCGCGGTCCGGCGGTGGCGGTGCAGAGCGCGTGCTCCACATCGCTGCTGGCGGTGGCCATGGGCTGCGAGGCATTGCTCAATCACCATTGCGACGCGGTCATCGCGGGGGGAGCGTGCGTGACGATTCCCGATCGCCATGGCTATTTGTACCGGGAGGGGATGATACTATCGCCCGACGGCCATTGCCGCGCCTTCGACAAAGAGGCGGGCGGCACATTGACGGGCAACGGCGTTGGAGCGGTGGTGCTCAAACCGCTGGCAAAGGCTCTGGATGCGCATGATCCCATCCGGGCGAAGATTCTCGGCTGGGGCATGAACAACGACGGCTCCGACAAAGCGGGATTCACGGCCCCCAGTTCCAGGGGACAGGCGACGGCGATTCGCGCCGCCATCGACAGGGCGGGAATCAGCGCCGACCAGATCGGACTCATCGAAGCCCATGGCAGCGGCACCACATTGGGCGACCCCATCGAGGTGGAGGGGCTGATTCAAGCCTTTGCCACCAACAAGAAGAATTATTGCGCCCTTGGTTCCGTCAAGACCAATATCGGCCATCTGGATGTGGCAGCCGGAGTCGCCGGTCTGATCAAGACCGTACTCTCATTGCAGAACCACATCCTCCCCCCCAGTCTCCATTACAACGAACCGAACCCCGCCATCGACTTTAAGCAAAGCCCCTTCTTCGTCAACACTACCGCGAGAGATTGGGATGGGGAAGAGCGACGCCGGATCGCGGGGGTCAGCTCGTTTGGCCTTGGGGGGACCAATGTTCACGTTTTACTCGAAGAACACATCGACAAGCCCAAACATAGGGGACAGGCGCCGAGTCTTCCCTCAGGCTATCATCTCCTTCCCCTGTCGGCCCAAAGCGACGGGCAGTTGGGGGACATTGCCCGGGGATTGGCGAATTATTTAAAAACCCACCCCGAAGCCAGGCTCGACGACGTATCCTTCACTCTGGCTTCGGGCCGACGATCGCACGGGCATCGCGGCATCGTGGTCTGCCGGGACGCGGCGGACGGCATCGCCCAATTGGAAGCGGAGGATATGCTCCGGCAACAAGCCGGCGGCGACGATCCCTTCATCATCTTCATGTTCTCCGGCCAGGGCAACCAATACGTCAACATGTGCCACGATCTTTACGAGAGCGAGCCGGTGTTCCGGCAAGAGATGCAGCATTGCTTCGCCTATTTGAAGAACGACTGCGACATCGACATCGAGCCGGTCCTCTATCCCAGTCTGCCTGAGCAGCAAGAAGCGGCGGTCGAAGCCATCCAGCAATTCATCTATACATCGCCCATCAAGTTCTCGATCGAATACGCGTTGGCCAAGCTCCTGCTTCACTGGGGCATCCGGCCCGCAGCCATGATCGGGCACAGCTTTGGAGAATATGTGGCCGCTACTTTGGCCGGAGTGTTCAGTCTTGAAGACGCCCTGCATTTATCCGCTTTACGAGGCCGCCTGATGCAGCGGGTTCCCGAAGGGGCGATGCTCAGCGTTCCTTTGTCTGAGCGGGAACTCGACGCTCATCTCAGCCAGAACCTCTGGTTGGCGGCGATTAACGGACCGTCCATGAGCATTGTGTCGGGAACCGTCGCAGCCGTCGATACCCTGAAGCGGGAGCTCGAAGCCCTGGGCCACGAATGCCTGTCGCTCAAAGTCCCGCGAGCCGGCCATTCAGCCATGATGAGGCCCATCATCGACGAGTTCAAGCGGGCGGTGGCGGCGGTGACTCGCAACGAACCGAATATGCCCTATATCTCGGGCCTCAGCGGCCAATGGATCACAGCCTCCGAAGCGATGGACCCCGATTATTGGGGCCGCCATCTGGAGTTGACCATTCGTTTTTACGATGGAGTGACCACTCTGTTCGATGAATCCGATCCGGTGTTCATTCAAGTGGGACCGGGCCGCGGACTGAGCCTGTTTGTTAGCCGCCACCCGAAGGCCACCGCGCAGACCCCCATCGTCAACATGGTGCGCCACCACAAAGAGGCCGTCGATGACCGCCTCTACACTCTACAACAAATCGGCCGCTTGTGGATGAGCGGACTCGCCATCGATTGGAGCCCCCTCTTCGCAGACCGCCATCCCCGCAAGCTGCACCTGCCCACCTATCCGTTCAAACGAAAACGGGTCGGCGCCGGCGGCGATATCACAGCCATTCACCGGAAGGCGCAGAAACCATCGACCGCCATTGTCAAGAATCCCCGGATAGAAGAGTGGTTTTACATTCCCTCATGGAAGCGGGCGATGAAGGAAGCCGCAGGTCCCGCGACGGAGCCGGAGAATGAGGTTGTGCTTTTACTGGCGGGGAGCGAAAGTATTCTCGACCATTTGGGTGGGAAACTCAGAGACACCGGTGGCCGGGTGATTGGCGTTCGCAAAGGCGCTGGCTTCAGACGGGAATCGCGGGATAGATACATGATCGATCCCTTCGATCCAGCGTCGTATGAAGAGCTGCTCGAGAGCGTTGAATCCGGCGGCGGAGCGCCCACTCATATTATCCACGCCTGGGGGCTGGAGAGTGATAGTCCCGGCTATGCGCCGGAATCTCCTGCTATGGCGGTGGAAGCGGGAGAGCCTTACCTGCTGGATAGTTTTTATAGTGTATTATTTTTGGTAAAAGCTGTACTACAGAGGCAATGGAATCAGCCGATCGAGCTGGATATCGTAACCGGCGGTGTGTTCGACGTCACGGGAAACGAAGGCCTTTCCCCCCGCCGGTCGCCTGTTAGCGGACTCCTACCGGTGATTGGGCAGGAATGTCCCAATATTCATTGCCGGTTGATCGATACAGATTCGCCGGAGCGGTTGGCCTCGGAAGTTTTTGGGGGCGGGACTGATCCGGTGGTGGCCTTGAGAGGCAAACATCGCTGGATTCAGGACTTCCAGCAGGTCTCCTTCACCGGGGCAGGCGATAGCATGCTGAAAAAACATGGCGTTTACCTTGTGACCGGCGGATTGGGAGACATCGGTATGATCCTGGCGGAGCGGTTGGCAGAGCAGTTCGCCGCCCGTTTGGTGTTGGTAGGCAGGTCGCCGTTTCCCGCTGAAGAGGATTGGGAGCGATATTCGCTTCAACATTCGCCGGACCAAAAGATTGGCCGTACTATCCGCTCGATTAGGAACATGGAGGCCGGCGGAGCTCGCGTCGCCGTTCGGCAGGCGGATGTGTCCGACGTGAAGCAAATGAAGGCGGTGTTGGATTGGATCGATGAGGAGTTCGGAGTACTCGATGGCGTCATCCATTCAGCCGGGATCGTAGGCGAGAAAAACTTCCGCTCCCTGGGGGATGTGACCCTCGACGACTGCGCCGAACAGTTTAGAGCCAAAGTCAGCGGCGCATTGGTGTTGGAAGAATTGCTGCGAGACCGCGACTACGATTTCTGCCTGCTGATGTCCTCCACCGCGTCGGTGCTGGGAGGTCTTGGCTTTGGAGCTTACGCTTCGGCCAATTGTTTCCTGGACGCTATGGCGACGGCGCATAATCGCGAAGGGAAGAATCCCTGGTACAGCGTCAATTGGGACGGCTGGCAAATCCCCGGCGCAAACGAAGATCTGGATGCGGACGCTCGATTGGGAGCTTCCATCGCACATCTGGCCATGACCCCCGATGAGGGCTTCGACGTGTTCAAGCGGATTCTGGCGCCGGGCTTCGCCGGTCAAGTGATTCAATCGACCGGTGATTTGCAGCAACGGATGGACCGTTGGGGACAGGTGGATGAAATAGATGACGAACCTGTTTCGGCGCATGAAAACGAACGGTCGGCAAACAACCGGCCGCGACCGCGGCTGCAAAACCAGTATGTCCCGCCCGAAGGAACGATGCAGCAAACGTTGGCCGGCATCTGGGCCAATGTGCTGGGATTCGACCGGGTGGGAGTCGAGGACAACTTCTTTGAATTGGGAGGGGATTCGCTGAAAGCGGTAATCGTCACCTCCCGCATCCAAAAAGAGCTCGATGTGAAGGTGTCTCTCAAAGATTTTTTCCAGGAACCGACGATCGCCGCCCTCAGCCGGGGCAAAAATAAAGAGGAAGAACTCGATGCAGTCGTTCCTCCGGCTGAGATTTTGGACTATTACCCTCTGTCGGCGGTGCAAGAGCGGATGGCGTTGCTTCACAAAATGGAGCCCGAAAGCGTGGCTTACAACCTGCCCACCGCGTGCCGTTTGAAGGGGCGGCTCGATGTGGCGCGGCTCGAAGAGGCGTTCGTTTCTTTGATCGATCGCCACGAGAGTTTGAGAACCTCCTTCCATGACACGGAGGAGGGGACGATGCAGACGATTCATCCGGCGGTGGAATTCCGGCTCGAACGCCTGGATGGGGATGTCGAGCTGCCGCTCGAAGCGTTGGTGCGGCCCTTTGACCTAACTGAAGCGCCGCTGCTGCGGGCGACTCTACAGCCCGCCGGCCATGAGGAATACCTTTTGCTGGTGGACATGCCCCATATCGTGTCCGACGGAGGCTCAATGGCGGTGATGATGAAGGAGTTGCTCGATCTGTACAGCGGGAAATCTTTGCCTGCAAAATCGATTGACTACAAAGATGTGGTGATGTGGCGGCGGAGTGAAGAACAACGACAGGAAATCGCCGCTCACGAGGCCTTCTGGCGGGACGAATTGGCGGGCGAGCTTCCGGTATTGAATCTACCTCTGGATTATCTCCGTCCGCCGCGACAGAGCTTCGAGGGAAACGTATCGCAATTCAAATGGGACCGGGATACGGCGTCGGGATTGAAACAACTGGCCCAACACGAGGGGGCCACATTGTATATGGTCCTCCTATCCATTTATTCTATCTTATTGTCCAAACTCAGCGGGCAGGAGGAGATCCTGCTGGGCACACCGTCGGCCGGACGGCAGCATCCGGAGCTGTTGGGGATTGTAGGCATGTTTATCAATACAGTTGTGCTGAGACAGTTCCCCAAGGGGAGCCTCACCTTCCGGGAATTTTTAGGAAGCGTCAAGTCGCGGACGTTGACGGCGTTGGAGCATCAGGACTTCCCCTTTGAAAAGATTGTGGAGATCACCGGCGGCGCCGGGGACCAGAGCCGGAATCCGCTGTTTGACGCGGTGTTCGTGCTGCAAAACATCGGCGTTCCGGAGATGGAGATTCCGGGCCTCAAGTTGGAGGCCTATCCGGTGGATTCCGCTACTTCCAAGTTTGATCTCACCATGCGGGTGGAAGAACGCGATGATGGATTGCTGGTGTATTTTGAATATCGCACCCGCTTGTTCAAGGAGGGGAGCGTCGCCCGTTGGGCGGATTATATCCGCCGCGTCGCAGAGGCTGTGTTAAAGCAACCGGACATCCGCTTGCGGGATATCGAGGTGATGGGGGCGGAGGAGAAAGAGTGGTTGCTCCATACGTTGAACGATACCGCCGCCGCTTACCCGCGGCAAGAGACCATCCATCACTTGTTCCAGCAGCAAGTATCGGCCCGTCCGCACGCCGCCGCGTTGGTGGGACCGGGATCCCCGGAAGAGGGGGATGCCATGCTGCAACTGACTTATGATTGTTTGAACCGCAGGGCCAATGCCGTGGCCGGGACATTAAAAACGATGGGGACAGGCGCCGGAAGTATCGTTGCCCTGTCGCTGGATCGCAGTGTGGATATGATGGCGGCGATAGTGGGCGTTCTCAAAGCCGGCGGCGCTTATTTGCCGATGGATCCTTCGCTGCCGCCGGAACGGATCGATTATATGCTGGAAGACAGCGGCGCGACGGTGGTTGTCAATGAAGAATTTCTGCAAATGGAAGATTGTCTCGCTGAAGAGGAAGCTCTCGATGGAGCCTGCGCCGCGGCGGCGGACGATCCAGCCTACGTGATTTACACCTCCGGCACCACCGGCAAACCCAAAGGGGTGCTGGTCGGGCATCGCAATGTGGTGCGGTTGTTATTCAACGACCGCGATGTGTTTGATTTTTCAGAGGCGGATATCTGGACCCTGTTTCATTCGTATTGTTTCGATTTTTCCGTTTGGGAGATGTACGGAGCGCTCCTGATGGGGGGGAAGCTGGTGATGGCGCCGAAACTGACGGCCCGCGACACCAGAGGGTTTTTGGAGTTGCTGGCGCGGCAGTCGGTCACCATATTAAAGCAGACGCCATCGGCGTTTTACAGTTTGAGCGCCGAAGAGGCTCAACAGCCGGAAGCGGGACTGGCGGTGCGGATGGTGATCTTCGGCGGCGAAGCGCTAAAGCCCCTTCATTTGAAAGATTGGTCCCTGCGCTATCCGCAATCGCGGTTGGTGAACATGTACGGCATCACCGAGACAACGGTTCACGTCACCTACAAAGAGATCGGCCCGGCGGAGATCGACGGGAACATCAGCAATATCGGCGGACCCATCCCCACGCTCTCCTGTTATGTGGCGGACCGCCACGGCAATCTGTGCCCCACCGGTGTGGCGGGGGAATTGATGGTCGGCGGCGACGGCGTTGCCCGCGGCTATTTGAACCGGCCGGAACTGACCCATGAGCGGTTTGTGCAATTGGAGAATCTGGCCCCCGGATCGCGGCTCTTCCGCTCCGGCGATCTGGCCCGCGTATTGCCCGGCGGCGACATGGAATATCTGGGGCGCATCGACCATCAGGTGAAAATCCGCGGCTTCAGAATCGAGCTGGGGGAAATCGAGAGCCATCTCCTGAAGCATGAAGACATCAAAGAGGCGGTGGTGGCGGCCCGGAAAAACGGCGGCAACGAAGAATCCCTGTGCGCCTATTTCGTGCTCCGGCCGGACGCGGGGCTTCAAGACAGCTCGTCTCTCTTGCGGGAATACTTAAAGGCCCGGCTGCCGGAATACATGGTGCCCTCCTATTTTATGGAATTGGCGGGCATCCCCCTGACAGCCAACGGCAAAGTCGATCGACGCTCGCTGCCGGAGCCGACGTTGCCGGTAGAGACATCGATATGTCTACCCCGCAACCGGGTGGAGCGAGCGTTGGCGGAAATTTGGAGTAATAGTTTGAATATACATGCCGATCAGATAGGAATCGACAATAACTTCTTCGAATTGGGCGGCCATTCTCTCAAAGCCACATTGGCGGCGCGGCAGATCCACAAAGAGATTGGCGTCGATGTGCCTCTCAGGGAAATGTTCCGCACCCCTACAATCCGGGATATCGCCGCATTCATCGACAAGCAGGAGCGAAGCGCCGGTTGCCGGGAGATCGAGCCGGTGGAAAAACGGGACTATTACCCGGTCTCCTCCGCCCAGGAGCGGATGTACATCCTTAATAAACTCAAAGGGGACGACACCAGTGATAATACCCCGCAAGCATTGGAACTCGATGGAGACTTCGATATCAACCGGTTCGAGAGAGTGGTACGGGATCTGGCGGCCCGTCACGAGGCGTTGCGCACATCCTTTTTTTCGTTGGACGGGGTGCCGGTGCAGAGAATCCACTCCGAGGTGGAACTGGATATTCAGGTGACGGAAGCCGGCGATGATGAGATCGCCGCCGTCATCCAACGCTTCATCCGTCCATTCGACCTCTCTTCGGCGCCGCTGTTGAGGGTCGAGTTGATCGCCATCCGTGAGCAAAAGCACATCCTCTTGTACGATATCCACCATATTGTGCGGGACGGTACCTCCACCGAAATCTTCTTCCGGGAATTCGTCCGCTTGTACCGGGGCGAGTCTTTGCCGGAGTTGACGATTCAATACAAGGATTTCGCCCTCTGGCGCCGGCGGAAGATAGACAGCGGAGATTTAGTCAAGCAGGAAGATTATTGGGCCGGAGTCTATGATGGTCCGTTGCCGGAGTTGGAGTTGCCCGCCGACTTTCCGCGCCCGGAGACTCAGAGTTTTGAGGGCAAAACCAAAGAGTTTGTTCTGGATGAATCGCTGACTCGCGCGGTTCAATCTCTCGCATCCGCACATGGCTGCACCCTGTTCATGACGCTTTTGGCGGCTTACAATATCTTGCTGTCCAAATATAGCGGGCAGGAGGACGTGGTGGTGGGGACGCCGGTTGCCGGACGGCCTCACGCGGACCTGCGCGATGTGATCGGGATGTTTATCAATACATTGGCTATCCGCAACTATCCGGCGGGCGAGAAGAGCTTCGGCCGGTTTTTGGATGAGGTGAGGATTCACTGCATCGAGGCGTTCGAGAATCAGGATCTTCCATTCGACCATTTGGTGAGCCGTCTGGGGATCGAACCGGATCCGGCGCGGCAACCGCTGTTCGATACAATGTTTGTGGTACAGAATGTCAATCAAGAGCGGGGCTGGGAGGATGTGGCCCTGGATGGATTGGTGATGCGGGCCTACCCGTTCGAGCAGCATGTGGCCCAATTCGATATAATCACCCATGTATTCGAGCGGGAACGGGAGATCGCGTTCAAGATGCTCTATTGCACGAAATTATTCAAGCCCGAGACCATTGATTCAGTGGTGGAGAGGTTTGTGGAAATACTCGAGACCGTGTCGTTGAGACCGGAGACATTGATCCGGGACATCGACGTCACGCACGGATTTTGCCGGCAAGAGATCGAGCTGCCGGACGCTGAATTTGTTTTTTAGCAAGTAGGAAAAAAAATTGGAGAATGCAAAATGGAACGACAAAGAATCGCAAGTAATATTTCATTGGCCGCACATCAAAATGTAGTGGAAAAAGAGTATTGGCTGGAGCAATTGGCCGGTGATTGGCAATTGTGCCGGTTTCCCGCGGATACTGTTCCCGCCGCTGAAGGCGGGGATGGAAGCGATGTGCCGGCAATGGCGGAATTTTGTTTCGATATAAAAGATCCGTTGTTGGGGAGGATCAAAAAAATGAGCAACAACTCGCCCCACACCAAACACATGATATTGTGCGCCGCCTTGGCCATCCTGCTACAGAAGTACACTTCAGCCGGCGATATCGTCATCGGCATCACTGTATACAAGCAGGAGAATCCCGACAAACTATTGAACAAATTGCTGCCGATCCGGATCCCTATCAGCCCTTCGTCATCATTCAAAGATGTTCTCCTGGCAACCCGCGCCGCGGTGTTGGGCGCCACTAAACACTACCGCTACCCCATGGAAATATTGGCCAAACAATTGGGGCGGCCCTATGATTTGCATGGGGATTTTTCACTCTTTGACGTAACCTTGATTTTGGATACCATTCATGACCCGGCTTATCTCCGCCATGTGGGCACAGGATTCAATATGGTGTTTTCCTATTCCGGCCAAAATCTGAATTGCAGGATTACTTACAATGAGGATCGTTACCTGGAAGAGACGGTGGCGCGAATCGCCGGTCATTTTACCCGTCTCCTGGAAGAGGCTCTAGAGAATGTGGACGGCGAGGCGCTGGAGCTCGAGGTATTGTCGCCCGGAGAATTGGAGCGATTGTTGACGGACTTCAACGATACGGCGTCGGACATTCCGGCGGGCGAGACAGTGGTGAGTTTGTTTCTCCAGCAGGCCTCGTTGACGCCGGACGCGCCGGCCATTACCTTTGACGGTGAGTCGTTGACGTTCGGGCAATTGCGAGAGCGGTCGTCGCGATTGGCCGCTGTGTTGAAGGGCAAAGGGATCGGGCCGGACCGGATCGTGGCGTTGATGATGGAACCGTCGCTGGATATGATTGTCGCCATTCTGGGCATTTGGCGGGCCGGCGGCGCTTATTTGCCTCTAGATCCACACGCGCCGCAAAAGCGGATCGTGGAGATATTGGATGACGCCCATCCGGCGTTGGTCCTCGCCAACCGGGACATCGCCGCTTCGTTTGACCATATCCCCCTCCGGGGATTCGAGCCGGCGGAGGTGACGATGCTGCTCACGCCGCCCCGGCCGCAGGTGGAAGAGCTGGATACCTTGCAAATCCCGGACCGCTCGTATATCAATTACGAAAAATACCGCCCTTTTATCGGCCAGGCTGTGGCCAAAAATTCCATGACCGTTCAGTTCAGCCGCGGTTGCGCGTTTCATTGCGCCTATTGTTTCAAGATTTGGGCGGATAAATATGTGGTGCGCTCCGCCGACAATATGTTCGCAGAGATGAAGCTCTATTACGATATGGGGGTGCGCCGGTTCGCGTTTGTGGACGACTTGCCCAATATGAACCTCAAGGAGAGCACCCGTTTGTTCCGCTTGATCATCGATCACAAGATGAAGCCGCACCTCCACTTCCCCAACGGCATTCGCGGCGATATCCTGACCAAAGAGCTCATCGACGTGATGGTGGAGGCCGGGACCGTCACTATGGATTTGGCGCTGGAGACCACATCGCCGCGGCTGCAAAAATTGGTGCAAAAGCATCTGAACCTGGACCGCCTCTATGACAATATGAGTTACATCATCGACAAATACCCCCATGTGATTCTCGAGACCCAATTGCTGCACGGCCTGCCCAGCGAGACTGAAGAGGAGGCGATGCATTCGTTGGAGTATATCAAGAGTCTCAAATGGCTCCATTTTCCCTACATTCATATCCTCAACATCTACCCCAATTCCCTCATGGCCAGGATCGCCATGGAGAACGGGGTATCGGAGGAGGCGATTCTGCGGAGCGCCGATTTGGCCTATCATGAGCTTCCCGAAACATTGCCCTTCCCCAAAGAGTTCACCCGCCGCTTTCAGGCGGAATTCCTGAACGAGTATTTCTTGAACAAACAGAGACTGTTGGATGTCCTGCCTCAGCAGATGAAAGCCCTCACCGAAGATGAACTAGTGCAAAAATATAATTCCTACTTGCCGATGGAGATCGCCTCCATCGACGATTTGCTGGGGGTGGCCACTATCGAGCCCTCTGAGTTGGAGACCGCGTATTTGCCTCCGGATTACGGCATGGCGCCGGATCTGGACAAAAAAATCAAGGCGGCCTTTCCGAAGCCGGAGCCCGAAGCGGGGGCGATGAAGGTGTTACTCCTGGATCTCAGCCAATTCTTCACAGACGAGAGTCACATCATGTATGACGTGGTGGAGCCGCCCATCGGGCTGTTGTATGTGATGAGCCATTTGCAGAAGAACTTCCCCGCAAAGGTTGTGGGCAAAGTGGCCAAATCCCGCATTGATTTCGACAGTTTGGAGGAGTTGAAGCAAATGGTGTTGGCGTTCAAACCGGATATCATCGGCATTCGCAGCCTCAATTTTTACAAGGATTTTTTCCATAAAACAGTGGCCCATCTGCGCCGATGGGGCGTCGATGCGCCGATCGTTTCAGGCGGTCCATACGCCACCAGCAATTACGCTACAATGCTCAAGGATCCTAACATCGATCTGGCGGTGTTGGGGGAGGGGGAGATCACCTTCGCCCACTTGATCGAGACCATGATGGCGCACGGTAACCAATTGCCGCCCCATGACATTCTCGAGAATATCCCGGGATTGGCTATCGCTCCCTTCAAGGGAACGGGGGAGGCGCCGACCGCAAGTCGCGACATTGTGCTGATGGATGATTTGCCTCTTCAACCGCAAGAGGTCGAAGCAGGGTTCGATGGGCATCAGCCGGCGGCCGGCGATCTGGCGTATATAATTTATACTTCAGGCTCCACCGGTAAACCGAAGGGGGTGATGGCGCAGCACGGCAATCTGGCGAACCAGGTGATGGGCTTGCGGGACCGGTTCGGTCTGGACGCGGCCAATCGTTATCTGTTGCTGACCACCTTTACCTTCGATGTCTCGCTGATGCATATTTCGTTGCCGCTGATTACCGGCGCCCGGCTCTTTTTGATCGACAACGGCATCCGGCAAGATCCCGGCAAGTTATGGGATTTTATCGCCGGCAATCGCATCAATATCCTCAACATGGTCCCGGCGTTCATGGAGGCGATCATGCAGCGCTTGGACCGGCGGGACATTTCCCTCGATTATCTGTTGGTGGGGGGCGACGCCTTTCAGCAAACGTTGCACCGCCAATTGCGGGAGACCTTCAATCCCCGCCATCTTATCAATATCTACGGTCCCACCGAAACCACCATCAACGCCACCTTATGGGAGGGCGATAGTGAGCCGGAGACTGGGATTCTTCCTATCGGACGGCCATTGGCCAATTACCGGGTGTATATCATGGACTCGAATCTACGTCCGCTTCCTTTGGGGGCTGTGGGCGAGATTTGCATCGGCGGCAACGGCGTGGCGCGCGGCTATTTGAACCGGCCGGAATTGACGAGGGAGACATTCGTGGAGTTTGAAGGATCCCGTCTCTACCGCAGCGGCGATTTGGGGCGTTTCCGCGCCGACGGCACCATCGAGTTTCGCGGCCGGTTGGACCGGCAGGTGAAGATTCGCGGCTTCCGCGTCGAGCCGGACGAGATCCGAAAAAAAATTCTGGATCATCCGCTTATCGCCGAGGCATTGGTCCTTCCCCGGCAGGACGCGTCGGGGGACAGGTACCTGGCGGCGTATATCGTTCCCCATCAGGACCATGGCGACGAACGGCTCGATGTGAAGGAGTATCTGGAAGCCAAACTGCCGGATTATATGGTGCCCTCCCATTTCATTCAATTGGCGGAGCTGCCTCTGGCGTCAAGCGGCAAAGTCGATATGGCGGCGTTGCCGGCGGCGGACGATGTGCTGGAGGAACAATACTCTCCGCCCCGCAACCCATTGGAAGAGACGCTGACGGGCATTTGGTCGTCGGTTTTAGGCGTCGCCGAGGAGCGCATCGGTATCGACGCCAACTTCTTCAAATTGGGGGGCCATTCATTGAAGGCCACGATATTGGTGTCGCGGATCCAGAAACAAATCAACGGCAATGTAAAACTCCTGGACATCTTCAAAGAGCCGACCATTCGTCGCTTCTCCAAATTCCTGGATACCTGCGGCGAATCGCGGGAGCGGGCGATTCCTGTGGCGCCGCCAATGGAAGTGTATCCTTGTTCGCCGGCGCAGCGACGCTTGTTCGTGCTGCAACAAATGGATCCATCCTCCACTGCCTACCATCTGCCGGCGGCGTTATTGTTGCCGGAAGATATAGATGTCAAGCTGCTGGCAGACAGCTTCGGCCGCATGGTCCAGCGGCATGACAGCTTCCGCACCGGATTTGAATTGATCGATGGGCAACCGCTCCAGCGGGTGCTCGGGCAGGTGGACTTTTCTGTGGAATATCTCGACGGCGGTGAATCCGAGCAAGAGGTTATCCGGCGCTTCATCCGTCCCTTCGATCCGGCAAAGCCGCCGCTATTGCGGGTGGGGATCGCTCCGGCCCGCGATAACCGTCAGTTGTTGCTTCTGGATATGCACCATATCGTTTCCGACGGATTGTCCATCTCAGTCTTCATTGAAGAGACGCTGGCGTTGGTTGCCGGCGGCACGTTACCGCCGGCGACGTTGCAATACAAAGATTATTGCCACTGGCTGCAAACAGAAGACCAATTGCAAACCATGGCTAAGCAAAAAGAGTTCTGGCTCTCGACATTTTCCCGTTTGCCGGAACCTCTGGATGTGCCCCTCGATTTCCCCCGGCCCGCGGTTCAGGATTTGACAGGGGACAGGTACGCATTTTCCATCGGCAAGAACAACACCGCCGCCTTGATGGAATTGGCGCAACGCCATGACGCGACGCTGTTTATGGGCCTGTTGGCGGCGTTCAATGTGTTCCTGGCCCGGGTGTGCGACGCGGATGACATTGTGGTGGGCACCCCGGTGGCGGGTCGCCGTCATCAAGATCTCGAAGGGATCATCGGTATGTTCGTCAATACGTTGGCGTTGCGAACCGCTGGTGACATGGACGGTTCCTTTTTGAAGCTCTTGTCGGCGGTTAAAACCCATTGCCTGGAGGCGTTTGAACACCAGGATTTTCCGTTTGAGGAATTGGTGGATATGGTTGTTCCCGGCAGGGACACGGGCCGGCATCCGCTATTTGATGTGATGCTGTCGCTGGAGAACACCGGAATCGGCCGGCAATTGGAAGGGGCGGATGCGGCGCTGGGGGATATCGAGCCAATATCGATCGAGACCGGGACCTCGAAGTTCGATCTCAGCCTCGACGGCCATGAGGTGGATGGGGAGTTGCGGCTCAGCTTCGAGTATTGCACCGCGTTGTTTAAACCGTCTACTATCGCGCGGTTCGCTGAAATTTTCGTTCATTTACTGGACCGGATTCTGGCGTCGCCTGAAGAGCGGCTGGCGAATATCCCTCTGGCGACGGCGGCGGAGAAGACGCGGATACTAGAAGAATTTAATGATAATACATGCCCTCCGGCGGGGGACATGACGATTCCCCAAACGCTGAAACAGCAAGTGGAGAAAACCCCGGACGCTGTGGCGTTGACAGGACCGGTGTATCATGGTCTTCAGGGCCAATGGCAACACGTGACCTACCGGGAACTAAGTGAGACGGCGATGCGTTGGGCCGGAACGCTTCAATCCCATGGGGTGGGGCGCGGCAGTATTGTGGCTCTGGTGTGCGGTCGTTCCGTGGAGATGATGGTTGCGATTTTGGCCGTCCTGGAGGCGGGGGCCGCCTACCTGCCCATCGACCCATCGCTTCCTGAGAAACGCATTCGTTACATGCTGGCCGATAGCGGAGCCCATCTGGCGCTGACAGATACAAAGGAAGGGAAGGAGCGGCTTCATCGAAGGATTCTGACTTTCGCCGATTGCCGCCTTCACGCGCAAAATATATCGCCGTTGGAAAAAAACGCGGCTCGAGCGGACGATCCGGCTTATATCATTTATACCTCCGGCTCCACCGGCAAGCCCAAAGGAGTCGTGGTGGAGCATCGCCATCTGCTTGCCAACGCCGCGGCCTTCGCGAAGGAATTTCGCCTGGGGATTCATGACCGGGCGCTGCAACAGGCGGCCTTCACCTTCGATGTGTTCTGCGAAGAGGTCTTCCCCACACTGTTTAGAGGCGCGGGTCTGGTGTTGGCGCAGGAGGACTGGCTCAAAGATTTCGGCTTATTGGTGGAGGGGATCGAGCGGCATGGCGTGAATGTCATCGATTGCACGCCCCTGATGCTCGGCGAACTCAACCGCACCGGGCCGCCGGCTTGTTTGCATACCTTCATCAACGGCGGGGATACATTGAACAAAAGTCATATCGATGGTCTGCTGAAGCAGGGGATCTTTTTTAATGACACGGCGCCCACCGAGACCACCATCTGTGCCACCTATTACCGTTGCGACGGCGAAGAGGCGTCGGGCATTCCCATTGGAAGTCCCATTGCCAATTACACTGTCTCGATTCTGGATCGACACGGCAATGTGTTGCCGGTGGGAATACCGGGAGAAATGTGTGTCGCCGGGGCCGGAGTCTCCAGGGGCTATTTAAACCGGCCTGAGTTGACGGCTGAGACATTCGCGGAGGGACTGTACCGCACCGGAGACCGGGGCCGTTGGCTGGAAGATGGAACCATTGAATTTTTAGGACGGATGGACCGGCAGGTGAAAATCCGCGGCTACCGTATCGAGTTGGGGGAGATCGAAGCGCTCCTGGCAACGCATGAATCGGTGGATGATGCGGCGGTGACAACCTGGGAGGATGAGAATCTGGGAATCAGCTTGTGCGCCTATCTGGCGGTTGGGACACATGAGCCGGATAATCTTACACCGGCGATGCTTCGTGAATTTTTGGGCGGTCAATTACCCCATTATATGATTCCCGCCTATTTTGTGGTGATGGAATCGCTCCCCCTCACCAGCCACGGCAAACTGGACGCCCGCGCCCTTCCCTCTCCCCAACAGAATCTCCGCACCGGAGCGCGCTTCGAGGCGCCGGTCGATGATATCCAGACACAGCTTTATGGGATTTGGCGGCAGGTATTGGGCATCGAGGCGTTCAGCATCCACGACAACATCTTCGATTTAGGCGGCAATTCCCTGCTCCTCTTGCAATTGCACCGGGGCATCGACGGCATCTTCCCTGAGGTAGTAAACGTGGTGGATCTTTTCGCCAATCCCACCATTGCCGGCCTGGGAACATTGATCCGGCAGAGATTGTCGGGAGACGACGGGCTACTGGAGCTACCGCTAATCAATCTTCCCGAAGATTGGTTCGCCGCGGAGGGGGACCGGCAAGAGGAGTCGGCCATCGATTTCTTCATCGACGGGGAAATCCTGGAGGGTTTGCTGCGCCTGGCGGCGGTAACCGGTGTGGCTCTGGAGCGCATCCTCCTGTCCCTATTCATCTACCTCTTCAATGAAGCGGGGGATAATGGGCGAGTGGGGCTGGTTGCCGCCATTGGCGAGCCCGGTCAACTACAGGAAGTCTCGGTCGATCTGGAATCGCTCGATAGTATCGATGCATTGTTCGCGCGGGTGGATGACGTCGTGACCGGCGACAGCGGCCTCCAATTCGAATCCACCGATATGAACCGGATTTCGTTGCGGCGGGAGAGGGGACAGGCCCCGGCGCTTTTTTGCGGCGCCGCTCAAATACAATGGTCCGCCGATTGGGCAGGCGTCTTCGATATTGTCTTCCAGCCGGAATGTTTGACTGACCGGATCGAATTTATCTGCCGCTGCTCACAGCGCTTGACACCCCAATCCGCCGAAAAATTGGCGGAAACCTATATGAAATTGCTCGATGTCGTGAGCCGACACTAACGACGCCGGCATACGGAGAACACCACATGAAACGCAAATTATTGGACACCAGTAAATCAACGCTCTCTTTATCGTCCTCTTCCAGGAAGGAAGCCTCGATAGGAATCTCTTCCAAAGATATCGCCATCATCGGTATGGGGCTGAACATTGGCGACGCCCACTCGCCCGAAGCATTCTGGGATTATATCCGGCAAGGGACAGACCTTGTGGGACCACTGCCTTCGGGACGGGAGGCCGATGTCCGTTCGTTTTTGGAGTTGACCACAGCAAACGCCGGTCGATTGACATTCCAGGAGGCCGCGTATCTCGACCGGATCGACGGCTTCGATTATTCCCTGTTTCGCCTGTCCCCCAAAGAGGCGTCCCTCATGGATCCGCACCAACGGTTGTTTTTGGAAACGGCGTGGACCGCTCTGGAGGACGCGGGGTATGGAGGATCGTCGCTATCCGGGACTCAAACCGGTGTGTTCGCCGGATTTGCCGGCGATAACGAAGGCTATAAAAAACTGGTGTCCCTGGTGGCTCCGGGACAGGAGATGCAGGCGATGCCCGGCAACCTCCCGTCCATTATCCCCGGCCGGATCTCCTATTTGTTGGATTTGAAAGGACCGGCGGTGTTGGTGGATACCGCGTGCTCGTCGGCGTTGGTGGCGCTTCATCTGGCGATGCGCTCCATTCGCCGGGGAGAATGCTCCATGGCAATCGCCGGCGCCGTAAAGATCAATTTTGTCTCCATCGAGACCGGTGTCCGCTCGGAAATCGAATCCTCCGATGGCCGGACCCACGCCTTCGACGACGCCTCGGACGGCACCGGAAAAGGGGAGGGTGTATTGGCCCTGCTCTTGAAGCCGTTGGCGCAAGCGAAAAAAGATCGCGATTTTATTCACGCCGTTATCAAAGGGAGCGCCGTCAACCAGGACGGCAGTTCCGCCGGTATCACCGCTCCCAACGCGGCGGCTCAAGCCGAGGTTCTCCTCAAAGCCTGGAAGGACGCGGGCGTCGATCCCACCACCATCTCCTACATCGAAGCCCACGGCACCGGCACCAAACTGGGCGACCCCATCGAGATCGAGGGCTTAACCCGGGCCTTCGGCCGCTACACCGATAAGAAGCAATTCTGCGCCATTGGCTCCGTCAAAACCAATGTCGGCCACCTGGACAGCGCCGCCGGACTCATGGGTTTGTTTAACGCGGTATTGGCGTTGAAACACAAACAGATCCCCCCCATCGTCCACTTCACTACCCCTAACCGGCAAATCGACTTCGACCAATCACCGGTGTTCGTGAATACTGAATTAAGAGATTGGGATGCAAACGGCCATCCCCGCCGCTGCGGCGTCAGTTCCTTCGGCCTCAGCGGCACCAATTGCCATGTGGTGCTGGAAGAAGCGCCGGATTTGGAAGCGAACGCTCCATCTCGATATTCCCCGCCTCTGATGTTGACGATAACGGCTCAATCGCAGGCTGGTATCGAAGACTGGTTGCGGAGTTACCAAACGTATTTTCAGCAATCATCGAATCGCCGCCTCGACGATGCCTGCTTCACCGCCAACACCGGCAAAGGGCATTACCGCTATCGACTACTCCTGAGGTTTAAAGACCGGGAGGCCTTACTATCTAAAGTAGACAC
>CAZBHS010000025.1:0-53639 GCA_964491915.1 uncultured Clostridia bacterium | reverse complement strand
AGGTATCGCTCACTCACCGGCCGACGGAATCTTCTTCGGCGCTTTTCATATCGTTCCCCCCGGCAAAACCCAAAAGAAACCCGGCGATGTGACCGAACAAGAATTGGCAATCGTGAGCCGGGAGGCCGGGCGGTTGGCGACCGGATACCTGGACCAACGGGAAGACGATGCGCTGAACCAGTTGGCGGCAGTTTATGTCGCAGGGGGCGATGTCCCCTGGAGCCGTTTGTACCATGGGGGAGGCTTCTCTCGGGTTCCACTCCCCACTTATCCGTTTGACCGTCGCCGCTGCTGGCTGGAACCGGCGGATGAAGACATAGCGCGGATCCGGCAGCAATTAGTGGCAACCGCCATCGACAGCCGTTACGCCCGCCGGGTGAATCTCGGTTTGGTGGACACATGCCTGGCGGAATCGGAAGATATCGCCATCTATTCCACTGTTTTCAGCCCGGCGAAGCATTGGCTCCTGCGGCAGCATAAAGTGGCGGGCCGCTGCGTGATGGTGGGGACAGGCTATCTGGAAATAGCGGCGGAATTGGGACGCGAGCTCTTCGGGGAGGCACACCTGTGTGTCCGGGATTTGGTAATCTCCAGCCCCATGATAATGGACGAAGAGGAGTCTCTCGAAGTCCAGATTATTGTCACGACCCATGGCGATGGTTTTGATTTCCGCGTCGTTCACCGGGACGACGGCGGACCGGAGCCGGACCTCTGGCGCCAGTACGCCTCCGGAACCGTCGCGGTGTTGGGAGCGGAGGAGGGCGAGGAACCGGAAGTTCTGGATATCCCCGCCATCGAAGAACGCCTCGGGGAGGTCCATCATATCGAGAGGCGGGATGAACCGTTGCCGGAAGATGCTTTCGTCTGGACCGGTCCCCGCTGGGATTGCTTGCGGATCATTCACGCCGGCTCCGACGAATGCCTGGGCACGTTGGAATTGGGCGATGATTTTAGAGGGGATCTGGATGATTTTTTTCTGCATCCGCCCCTCATGGATACCGCCATTCATATCGGTAGCGGCCGCTTGCAGGGGAATTATCTCCCCCTGGCATACCCGGAGGTGAAAATTTGGGGACAGGCGCCTGCCGACGCTGTGTGCCATGTCAAGAAAAAAGACGGGGACGAAGGCGAGATTGTGCGCTACGATATAGTTTTGGCATCACCACAGGGAGAGGTTGCCGTTCAATTGACGGATTATACCCTCAAGCGGGTCCACGGCGATATGGCGGCGCCGGCAACCGCCGGCATGTTTCATCATATCGTCTGGGTCCCCCGTGAAGAATCTGAAAAGGGGACAGGCGCGGTCGAAGACCTGATTCAAAATCGAAGAGTGTGGGTAATCGGCGGCGGAGGCCATCGCCGGGAAGATGAACTGCTGAATTGTTTGAAAAAAGATGTCCCCCATCTTATAGGCTTAAAGCGGGAAGGCGATGATTGGCTACGAAAGGTGGAAGCTGAAGATGGGGATATCGTTTTGTTCCTTGCCTTCGAGAATCCTTCGTCGGAGGCCGAAGCCGACATCGATCTCTTCCATCTGGCCCAAAAACTGATGAAAGAGCGAGTGGTGGATGTTCAATTGACGGTTATCGCCAATTACGCGGCGGCGGTCACCGGCGGCGAGCCCTTCCTCTTGCCGCGGCACGCGGCGTTATTCGGGGTGGCGAAAGTTATTCCCCAGGAATATCCCTCTGTGTCATGCCGCATGATCGATGTGGATCTGGAGTCCACACTCGAAGGCGTCATCGACGACATCTTCTCGCCGGAGCAAACGCCGGTTACGGCGGTGCGGCGCGACGAGCGGTTCGTCGAAGAGTTCCGTTCGCTGGATGACGCCGCCGATCGAGAGGCCGCTCTCACTATCCGGGAAAACGGAGTGTATGTGATTACCGGAGGTCTGGGAGGTATCGGCCTGGTGTTGGCGGAGAAGCTGGCCTCCATGGAGAGGGTGAATCTGGTGTTACTGGGCCGGTCCGCGGTTTCCACTCAAAAAGAGAGCCTGGAACGGATCGCGGCGATGGGCTCCTATGTGGAGTGTCATGCGGTGGACGTGTCAAATCGTGATGCTCTCGATGAAGTGTTGCGGGAGGCGCGCCGGCAATGGGGCGCCATTCACGGCGTGATCCATTGCGCCGGCGTGGCGGGTAAGGGCTTGATGGTTGACAAAGACGAAGAGACCTTCCGCAGTGTCTCGAGGCCCAAAATCCAGGGGACCCTGGCATTGGATCGGGCCACCGCCGGCGACGACCTCGATTTCTTCATCTTGTGCTCGTCTCTCACCGCCTTGACCGGCGGACCGGGACAAAGCGATTACACGGCGGCCAATTGTTTCCTGGACGCGTTTTCCGCCCAACGGACAGCGCTGGGGAAGCGAACCCTCTCCATTGGTTGGACCGGTTGGAAAGAGGTGGGCATGGCCCGTCGCTTCGGAGCCGACGATGCGAATGATGTGTTTAAAAATATTACCAACCACGAAGCCGCTTCGGCCTTTGAGACGGTATTGGCGCTGGAGCTTCCTCATATTTTGATCAGCCCCCTGGGTATGCGATTGCTGGCTGAAAAGGAGCGAGATCTGCCTCTCCGTTTGTCCGCTGAATTGTCCGGTAAGTTAAAACGGTTCCGCAAACCGGCTTCCATTTCGCGGCAGGGCTTCGAGTCCAAAGCGGCGACTCTCACCGGTAGGGAGGATGGAGACTACTCTTCCGCCGAACGGCGGGTCGCCGGCGCCTGGGCCGTGGCATTGGGATTCGATGAGATCGATGTCTACGCCAATTATTATGAGTTGGGGGGCGATTCCATCAGCGCCCTCACCATTGTGAACCAATTGAACCGCCAATTGGAAACGAACTTTTCCGTTGCGGATCTATTCAGTCATCTGACGGTGGAAGAATTCGCCCGTTTGGTGGAAGAGAGAACCGGCGGCCAAGATGACGGGAATGATGAAGAGAGGGATGCGGGCGCGGGCATTGGACCGGTGGCCCCGGCGGCCCATTACCCTCTGTCCGCGGCTCAAAAAAGACTGTTTATCTTAGACCAATTCGACAACCGCCATACCGGCTACAACCTGCCGGATGTGCAGGTGATCGAGGGAGAGCTCGATGTGGAACGATTGCGGCAGGCCTTCATCGCCCTCATCCGCAGGCATGAATCATTGCGCACCTCGTTTCATTTGGTGGAGGGCCGGCCGGTACAGGTGGTGCATGACGAACCGGAGTTTTTTCTTCCTCTTCTAGAAGAGGTGGAGCAATCGTTGCGACAACGGATCGACGCCTTCATCCGGCCGTTCGATTTGAGCGTCGCGCCGCTCCTGCGGGCTCAGGTGATCAAAAGCGGGGACAACCGCCATGTCTTGATGATGGACTGCCACCACATCATCGCCGACGCCATGTCGTGCGCGATCATGATGAAGGAGCTCCTCCTCTTGTACAGCGACGCGGAGCTTGCGCCATTACCGGTTCAATACAAAGATTTCGCCGCCTGGCAAAACCAATTGTTCGAGACCGGAGCCATCGACCGGCAAAAAGAATATTGGCTCGATATCTATAAAGATTCCATCCCGGCGTTGGATTTGCCCCTCGACTTTCCCCGCCCCGCCATCCAGAGCTTCGCCGGAGATTTGGTGGAAGCGACATTGGAAGAGGAGGATACGAAGCGATTGGTGGATTTCTCCCGGAAGCACGGCGTCACTGTGTACATGTCGCTCCTTGCGGTCCTGTATACGATCCTGCATCGCTATAGCCGCGACGGGCAGGAAGACATCGTTGTGGGGTCGGCGGTCTCCGGACGGTCCCACGCCGATGTGGAAGGGTTGATCGGCATGTTTGTCAACTTGCTGCCGATCCGTAACTTCCCGTCGCCGCGAAAAACATTCTCCGCCTTTTTGCGCGAAGTCAAAGAAACAGTGCTGGCGGCCTTTGCCAATCAAGATGTTCAATTCGACCAATTGGTGGAGGATCTGGACATCCCCCGGGACTTTTCCCGCAATCCTTTGGCGGATGTGGAATTCTCCTTCATGAGTTTCGACAAACCGGCGATGTCGTCATCCGTTTCGTCCCCTCAGCCTGCCGGCGGTCTTTCGATGCGCCGCCCCGACGAAGTGCTCAAAGATTCTTCAAAAGCCGATATCACCCTGTTCTGTAGCGATGGGGACAGGTTGGCGTTTATGTTCGAATATTGCACCGCCTTGTTCAAGAGATCCACTATCCAACGGTTCGCCGGCCACTTTATCGCCGTCATCAGGCACGTCCTACTAAATCCCGAAAAGGCCATCGGGGACATCGATTTCATCTCCAACGAGGAAAAATTCAAGCTTCTTCACGAATTCAACGATACAGCCATGGAACTGCCGGATAATGAGACATTCCTCGATATCTTCATAAAAAATGCCGCCGATTATCAGCATCACATCGCTATAACAGACAGCGGCGGTTCTTCCGGCTGCGAGCGGCAAATCACATACGGTGAATTGAACCGTCTCTCGGACGCCGCAGCCGGGCTTCTGATCCGAAACGGCGTAACACCCGGCGGCATTGTTCCTATAATTTCCGATTCGTCCCTCGATATGATCATCGCCATCCTGGCGGTTCAAAAAGCGGGCGCCGCTTACTTGCCCGTTGATCCGGCCTATCCCCGAGAGCGGATTCGCTATATGCTCGACGATTGTTGCGCCTCCATCGCGCTGTCCGCCGGCGAACCTGTGTCCGGCTCCGGCGATGTACGTTGGTTGAGCCTCCAGGATTTGCAAACCGCGGACATGGAAGACGATCCGCCCTGTCCGGAGGTCAAGCAGGAAGACATCGCTTACGTCATTTACACCTCCGGCTCCACCGGACAACCCAAAGGCGTTTTGATCCGCCATCGCTCTCTTCTGAATCTCTGTCTCTGGTACCAACGGCAATTCGAAGTGACCGCCGGCGATAGGTTTTCCAAATACGCGGGCATGAGCTTCGACGCATCGGTTTGGGAAATATTTCCTTGTTTCGCGGGGGCGGCGACTCTCTGTGTGATTCCATCATCGATCAAACTTGACCTGGAAGGATTGAATCGATATGTTGAATCACATGATATCACGGTAGGCTTTTTGCCCACCCCAGTGTGCGAACAGTTTTTGAAGATAAAGAATCATTCCCTCAGGATTCTTCACTCCGGCGGCGACCGGTTAAAAGAAGCCGGAGCCACCAACTATTTATTGGCAAATATATATGGACCGGCGGAAAATACAGTCTGCACCACCAGTGATATTGTCGATGCCGGCGATGGAGCCATCTCTATAGGCGTTCCTATGGCCAACACCCGCGTCTATGTTCTGGCCAAAACCGGCGGTTTGCAACCTATCGGCGTCCCGGGCGAGCTCTGGGTTGCCGGCGAAGGATTGTCGCCCGGTTATCTAAACCGGCCGGAATTGACGGCTGAACGGTTCATTCCTCTGAATGAGACAGGTTTGGCGCAAGAGGAGAAACAACTGACTCGTCTCTACCGCACCGGAGATTTGGTCCGGTTCAGAGAAGACGGAAAACTCGAATTCTTGGGCCGCATCGACCACCAGGTCAAGATTCGCGGCTTGCGTATCGAGTTGGGGGAAATCGAGAGCCGGCTCAGCCAACATCCGGCTGTAGATGGCGTCGCGGTAGTGACGGCCACCGATCAAAACCGGCAGAAGTATCTTCGGGCTTTTGTTTCCTCCCAATCAAAAGAATTGAAGCCTTCGATATTGAAGGATTTTCTCTCTCAAACCTTACCGGATTACATGGTGCCGGCGGAGATACAGATTCTGGAATCCCTACCGCTAACCCCCAACGGCAAAGTGGATCGAAAATCCCTCGCCTCCATCAAAGAGGAAGCGAACGCTCCCTCGACGCCGGTAGCGCCCCACGACCGGATGGAGGTGATTGTGGCCTCTGTCTGGCAAGAGGTGTTGGGGATCTCCGCGCCGGGCATCGACGACAACTTCTTCGAAGTAGGCGGTACGTCGTTGAATATCATCATGGTGAACTCCAAACTGAAGGAGCGGCTCAACCGGGATATTCCGGTGGTGGACCTGTTCCGCTATCCCACCATTCGCCAATTGGCCCGCCATCTATCCGGCGATTCAAAGCTTCCGGCGGCAAAACAGCATGCGGAGTTGCCGGAGACAACCACCATGAGCGTGGCTGTGATCGGCATGAGTTGCCGCTTCCCCGGAGCGGAGGATAGCGACGCCTTCTGGAAAAACCTCGAGAATGGGGTCGAATCCATCGCGCCGTTGACGGACGACCAATTGCTGGCTGCCGGCGTGAAGCGAGAGCTCATCGACAATCCCCGCTATGTAAAAAGGGCAAGTTTTATCGATGGCATCGATGGCTTCGACGCAGACTTCTTCGGCTACACTCCCAACGAGGCCCAATTGATGGACCCGCAGATTCGCGTCTTCCATGAGTGTGTCGAGCAGGCATTGGAGCACGCGGGCTATCATCCGCATACCTGTGACGATGCCATCGGTCTCTATGCCGGCGCTTCGTCCAGTTTACATTGGGAAGGGATGGCTATGTTCAGCGACAAAGGCCGCGACCTCGGCTCCTTCGGCACAGTCAATCTCGCCAGCCGCGATTTTCTCTGCACCCGTATCGCGTACAATCTCAATCTCAAAGGGCCGGCGGCAACAGTTCAGACCGCCTGCTCCACATCATTGATGGCTATTTACCAGGCCTGCCGCGGCCTGATGGCCAACGAGTGTAGGATGGCGGTGGCGGGGGGCGTGTCTATATCTCCGGAACCCAATCAGGGCTATTTGTATCAGGAGGGCATGATTCGCTCCTCCGACGGTTTTTGCCGGGCCTTCGACAAAGAGGCCGGCGGCACTGTGTTCGGCGACGGCGCGGGTGTGGTTGTGCTGAAGCCTCTGTCGTTAGCTGAAAAGGACGGCGACACCATTTACGCGGTGGTCAAAGGCGGAGCCGCCAACAATGACGGTAACCGCAAAGTCGGCTACACAGCTCCCAGTGTCGAGGGACAGGCGGAGGTGATCCGCGAAGCGTTGGATATGGCGGGCTTTGATCCGGATACCATCTCGTTCATCGAAGCCCACGGCACCGGCACAACACTGGGCGACCCCATTGAAATCGCCGCCTTGACCCAGGCGTTCGACACCGAACGGAAGAACTATTGCGCGGTGGGTTCGGTCAAGACCAATGTCGGGCACCTGGATGCCGCGGCCGGAGTGGCGGGATTTTTGAAGACGGTTCTCTCGCTTCATCATAAAAAGATCGCCCCGTCGTTGCATTTCAAATCGCCGAATCCCAACATCGATTTGGCGTCGAGCCCTTTTTATGTCAACGCCAATTTAAAAGAGTGGGATAACAATGGCGCGCCGTTGCGGGCGGGGGTCAGTTCCTTCGGCATCGGCGGCACCAATGTGCATCTCGCCATCGAGGAGTACTGCCCATCGCCCACCAACGCTCGATCCAGGGCTTCCGAAAGCGGTGATTATCACCTTCTTCCTATTTCTGCCAAAACCGGGGCCGCTCTCCAGCAGTCCATCACCGAACTGTCATCTTATCTGAAATCCCATCCTGGAGTTCCGCTTCGCGACGTCTCCTTCACTTTGCAAGTGGGACGGGGCGCATATCCCCATCGACGGGCGATTGTGTGCAAAACCGCGAGCGAAGCTGTGGATGCTCTGTCCCGGAGCACAAACTCTTCCAGCCTTTCCTTCGGGGCAAACGAAGGGCAACCGGCCATCGTGTTTCTCTTTCCCGGCCAGGGAGCCCAGTATCTCGATATGGGCAAGGGTTTGTATGAGGCCGAACCGGTCTTCCGCCGGGAACTGGATGAATGTTTCGATATTCTGAAGCCTTTGCTGGGCTTTGATCTGAAACCGGCGTTGTATCCGGAGCCGGGCCATCCGGCGGCGGACATCAATCAGACCGCTGTCACGCAGCCATTGCTGGTGGCGTTCGAATACGCCCTGGCCCGCTTGTTGATCCATTGGGGCGTCGCCCCCGCGGCCATGACCGGCCACAGTATCGGCGAATACACCGCCGCTTGCCTCTCTGGAGTTTTATCGTTGGAAGATTGCCTGCGGTTGGTGGTGAAACGGGGGGAATTAATGCAGAGCCTCCCCTCCGGCGCCATGTTGAGCGTTCCGTTGCCGGCGGCTGAAGTGGAAGCGATGCTCGATTCATCCCTCTCTCTGGCGGCCGCCAACTCCAGTAACCGCTCGGTGGTCTCCGGCCCCCACGAATTGATTGTCGCCTTCGAGGAGCGGCTGGTGGAGCAGGGACTCAATGTGCGGCGTCTCCATACATCCCACGCGTTCCATTCGGCTATGATGGACCCGATCCTCGCTGCGTTCACCAACGTTGTGAACGGCGTGACCGTCAAGCAGCCTGCCATCCCATATATCTCGAATTTAAGCGGCGAATGGATTTCGAGCGATGATTTGAACGACCCGTCGTATTGGACCCGCCACCTGCGAGGCGCGGTTCGTTTCGCCGATGGAGCGAAGACTTTGCTGGGAATGGAGAATCCTGTCTTTGTGGAGGTGGGGCCGGGCAACGCCCTCAGCACGTTTATTCGCCAGCACAAACATTGTACAGCGGAACTCTCCAGCAAGGTGGTGAACCTGGTGCGCCATCCCCGTGAAGAATCGGCTGATGAGACGCTGCTGCTTCAGCAAGTGGGGAACTTATGGCAATGGGGGCAACCCATTGATTGGAAAAAGATGCGGGAAGCTGAACAATGCCGCCGTATTCCTTTACCTACCTATCCATTCCAACGGCAACGGTATTGGTTGGATGTGGATCCCAAAACCATGAGTCTGGATCGTCTCGCCGGCGACGGTATGCCGCCGCGGCGGGAAGATCCCGCCGATTGGTTCTACATCCCCTCCTGGCAACAAGATCCGGTGGTCGGCAGCTTGGGGGATGCAGCGGATGATCAAACATTATGGTTGGTGTTGGGGGGGGATGATCCGTTGACCGAAGTATTCATCGATCGCTTGAACCGGTCGGGGAACCCTGTGGTTATGGTGAAGATAGGGGCGTTGTTTGCCCGGATGGGAGCGATGGAATATTGTGTCAACCCTGCAAACGAAGATTGCTTTCGTGAATTGGTTCCAGGATTGCTCGCCCTGTCAAAAAAACGCCTGCGTGTGGTACATTTATGGTGTTATACTAACGATGACCAGGATCCAATGGGTTTGGCTTCTCTTCGAACAGGACTGGAGTCGGGCCTCTATAGCGTCCTTTCCCTGGTAAAGGCGTTGGGAGAATGTGAGGAAGCGGTAGCTACGCAATTGGGGGTTGTGACTCACGGGATGCAGGATATAACAGGAGAAGAACCCTTACTTCCCTGTGCCGCCCCATTATTGGGGGCAATTAAAACGATCCCCCTTGAATACCCAAATATGTCATGCTGCTGTTTAGATATGATGCGAATAGAATCAAGGCATGGGCAAGCCGCTTCGTTGGCGGATCATATTCTCGGAGAATTTGAACACGGTTTTTCGATACCTCTTGTGGCCTATCGAGGCGGGCATCGTTGGATTCAGACGTTGAAGCCCCATCCATTAAAAATGCCGGAAACCGGAGCATTGCCTCTCAAAAAAAGAGGGGTTTATCTTGTGACCGGTAAAGGAGGTCTGGGTTGGACATTCGCCGGTTATTTGGCGGAACACTGGAAGGCCCGGCTCATTATTGTCAGCCGCTCGGAACTGACGCAACCGGGGAAAATTGAGCAGATTCGCTGTTGGGAAGAGCAAGGCGCGCAAATCATGATGGCAACCGCCGATGTGGCGGATCCTCGGCAGATGAATGTTGCCATCGCAGAGGCGCGGGATCTTTTCGGCCGTATTGACGGCGTGATACATACAGCGGGTGTCGCGGATTATTTTGGGATTATCCAGAACCGGACACGTGAGATGAACGCCGATGTGTTAGCTCCGAAGGTTAGCGGCGCCCTGGTGTTGGACTCTCTTCTGCAAGGGGACAGGTTAGATTTTTTCCTGGTGTGTTCGTCTCTGGGCAACACCCTTTACAAACTGAAATTCGGACAGGTCGGGTATCAGGCTGCGAATGAATTCCTGGAAGCGTTTGCCGCGTACCGGTCCGTCAACCGTCATGGACGAACCATCGCTGTCAACTGGATTGATTGGAAAGAGGTGGGGATGACAGTGCGGGCGTCCAGCGGGGGGGATGGGGATCCTTTGGGTTCTGATCATCACGACGCCCTTCTCGATGCCTCTTTGGCTCCAGTCGAAGGAGTGGATGCTCTCGAGCGGATTCTCGGCTGTGGTCATAGCCGTATATCTGTATCTACTATAGAATTGGAGGCATTGCACGCGTACATCGAACGTGAAATCCACCGGGATATTTCTGTCCAACACAGAGAGCGGCCGGAGTTGGAAAACGAATTTTCTATGCCGGAGTCAGCGATTGAACAAAAAGTGGCGGGGCTATGGAAACGGTTTTTAGGGATCGGCACCATCGGCGTCAACGACGATTTCTTCGCCCTGGGCGGCGATTCATTGCTGGCGGTTCAATTGATCGCCCGTATTAACGACGCCTTTTCAAAAGATTTCCCTTCACACATCTTGATCAAGCACAAGACCATCGCCTCGCTGGCGAATCTCATCGAGCCGGAATCTCAAAACGGGCAACAGTCTGTCACCGGTTATGTGGATACCGGCGGGGATTCCCATATAGTGGAGATCCAGGAAGGAGAGGATGAGGTCAATCCATTGTTCTTGATCCACCCCATCGGCGGGCACGTCTACTTCTATCGCGATCTGGCGGCCCATTTACCCAAAGAGCTTCCGGTCTTCGGTTTGCAGGCCCGGGGAATGGACGGAGCTTCAGTACCCATCGAGAGCATCCCGGAGATGGCCGTCCTCTACTTGAAAGAGATTGAACGTATCCGTCCCCATGGTCCGTACCGCTTGGGCGGCGCTTCGTTCGGCGGTTTGGTGGCTTTTGAATTGGCCCGGATCCTGACAGGCAGAGATCAAAAAACCGAACTCCTATTTATGGGGGACACTCCAGCCCCCGGCGAATATTCGAAAGAATTGGCGGACGAGGCCGCGGTGTTGGCCTACCTGGCAAGTTTTACTCCTCAGGGAAAAAACATCGACGCCGACGCCATTCGCCGCATGTCCCCATCCCAAAAGCGGGAGACCATCGTCCAATTCGCTTACAACGCCGGGCAAAAAGATCCCGAAGTCTTTCTAGAACAGGTCAACATCTTGATCGACATCCACGGCGCGCACGCCCGCGCCATGGAAAGTTATCATCCCCTTCCAACAGATAACTCCATCGTCTACTTCCAGCCTCTGGACCACAGTTCCCACAATACCAAAGATCCCATCGCCAAATGGTCGCGATACACCACAGTCCCCATCGACCTCCACCAGGTCCCCGGCGACCATGACACCATGAACGATCTTCCCCATGTGGCGGCCATCGGCAAAATCCTATCCCCATATCTCATAAAAAAGTAATAGCTCATAACCACTTCGGCTTTGATCTCTATGCAAGAAGGGATGCTGCCTGACAACCTGATTTTAATCTGATATACTATATTGTAACAAATTATTAAAAATGAATCTCGATGCTCCTATAGACGAAACAGAGGAGAGGCGGTCTGAAAAATGTGTGATAGACCACCGCTCCCCTGAAACGTGCATGCGCAAAAAGGAGGGGTTCCCTGAGGAACCCTTTCATCCAATATTTTCCCACTTAAAAAAAATGCGGTTATTAAACGGGCTGTCAATAGTTTATGTGCCTGTAATATTTGCATATTCCGCTTTGATACCGCTTGCGATATCAATAGAATTATAAATTAATCTTTTTGGATTTAGGTAAATGAAAGCAATATTTAAGGCGTTTTCGGATTTGCGACCCTAACCTCTAAGTGCTGTAAGGTTTCACACCTAATCCTTCATTCGGCCCCCGCTGTTTCTGTTGACCGTTGACTATTTTATCCGAAAATCCTTGTGAAGTCAACTGTTTGAAACCATTTGCGGGTTTTTATATATTTTGATACATAACTATTTTCGCCTTTATCGGCGACGCGTGCCGCTAAACTACCGACAGGATTCTTTAATCTTACGCGGGAGGCGCGCCATGTCCACCTGTGTAAAAATAGCTTTATTATCTTGACATGAATTAAGTTTTCGTGTTTAATTATAGACAGTATGGCGAGAATAAGGTATTATTTCCTTAGTGTAATTATCTTATTGGTATCGTTCTCTTCCTGTGTGAAACAACCGTTTTTTGCCGGGGCCGATGCCTCCATTTTGTTGACTGCCGCTAAAAGCGGATTGCAGTTGAATGAGAGTACCACCATCTTCATCGCCGGCTTCAACGCCGACGGTTCCTATTTGTGGGACGGCACCCAGGTGGACCTGACGGTTACCAATGGAACGGCGAATGTATCCAGTGTCGAACTGGAAGACGGGAAAGCCCAGGTGACGGTCGCCGCCGATCGAGAACGGGGTGAGATGGTTGTTGTGGCCCGTTCCGGTAATATTGTTTCCGAGGAATTGAGTCTTGCCGTCGGCAGTATCGAGGCGGTGGAGCGGATTGTCGCGTCCCTGGATCCTCCGGTGTTGCCGGATGGCGGGGGAACGGTCCGCATCACCGTTCTGGTGTATGATAAGTATAACGCGCCCTTGCCGGGTATCTCCGTTGTGTTGGAGGCGGACAAAGGCGCGCTCGATTCCGGAGGAGCTCCGTTGGTCACTGACGATCAGGGTTCTGTCACAGATTATTTGATCACGGACCAGGAAGCGACCATAACAATTTACGCCGGTGAAAAGCAGAAGCAGGTGACTGTTTCTAAAGCCGCGGACAATCTATTGCCTCTGGCAAATTTTTCCTTTTCCCCCACCAATCCAAAACCCGGCGAAACAGTCTATTTCAATGGAGCTTCCAGTACTGATTCCGACGGTTCCATCCAGGCCTACAGATGGGATTTCGGCGATGGGACGCTGGGCGCGGGAGTGCGCAGAGGACACGATTATTCTATCGGTACCAGTACCAGCCGGACATTTACCGTCACCTTGACGGTGGTGGATGACCGCGGTGGCGAGAACAGCTCCTCAAAGCAGGTTACCGTCTCGATTTTTAATTAACATATACAGGAATATATGAGGGAGGGTGCAATGAAACGGCATGTAAAACGCTTTATTCCATTGATTATAGTTATCATAATAATCGCCGCACCGTCGCCGGCTCAAAAAAAAGCGGACGTTTCCGCCACATTCAAGGCGATGGGCGAGGTGGAGAACGAGGCGTTTCTTCCCGGGTCTGTAAGGATCAGCTCTGATTTCAAGCATATTACCTATGCGGTAAGGGTCGGCGAGGGGCAGAGGGTCGTGACGGATGGGAAAAAATACAAGGTATATGACGGTGTGATGATCGGCACTCCCATGTTTTTGGGAGATACATCCCAGGTGGTGTATATCGCCAAAGAAAACGGTGAAAAAAAAGGCGAAAAAACTGTCGGCGACAGATGGTTTTTGGTGGTCGGCGACAAAGAGCATAAAAAATATGATTTTATCAGCCCCCATTCCATTATCACCGATTCCCTTAACAAGCGAATGGTCTATATTGCCCGGAAAGGCGAAGACTGGATGCTGGTGGAGGGGACAAAAGAATATGCCGGCGGCATCGGTATCGAGAAAAGCAGTATTATGTTCGGTCCTGATGGGAAACATCTTTTGTATGTGTTCCGCAAAGGATCGGAATATTTTATCTATAAAGACGGGAGCGTAAGTTCCGGTTTTCCCTGGATCGACGATAAATCGATAACGTTCAGCCCCGATGGGAAACATTTAGCGTATATCGCCGGTAACCGCAACCAGCAAGATGTGTTGCTAAACCATCATAAAATCGGGACGTTTACCAGTATTATCGACAAAGACCCGGGCGACCCCCGCCGTATGATGGGCATGCGTCCAGGGCGGATGAGCGCCAAACCGGAACACAAAGAGAAATTTTTCTTCGGCACGGACGGGACGCTCCGTTTTTACGCGATCCGCGACAAAAAAATAGTCCAGGCGAAGGTCAAACTCTAACATGAAACATCGCGGATTCACACTTCTAGAAATGATCCTTGTTTTTTTTTAATCGGATTGATCTCCGCTCTCATAATCCCTTACTTTTCCGGAACCCTGAATCGCTCCTCCGAACGGCGGCAGATCGCGTCATTGGTCCACGCGGTTGAACGCTTGAAGAACGATTCGCTGTCGTTTTTAGAAACCGGCCGTATTACCTCTGACGGCCATTCGCTACTTTTTTTCCTTGGCGGCGAAGAGCGGCGGCGCTTTGAATTCGACGACCCTGTGGAACTTGAGAAAGATATCGTTTTCAATCGCCATGGATTGACCGCCGGAGGTCAAGTTGTGATTCCGTATGCCCGGGACAGAAAATACGTGATTCTCGTGATGAAACCCTGGGGTAGGGTCCGGTTGGAAAGGTTGCTGGAACAATGAAACAGCGGGGGTTTACTTTACTCGAAGTGGTGATTGCCATTATGATCTTCATGTTGGTGATGGTGGCGGTGTTTCAGTACTTTTCCGGTATGATGAATCACCAGGAGAAGCTCAAAGAAAAATACCGCTTGATCCGCGTGGCCCGCGAAACCATAGATTCTTTCCTCGACAACTCTGTAACCGCCGAATCCGGTTCTCAGGAGAAGGAAGGATTCCTCATCAATTGGGAAATTTTCCCGGCGGAAGACAAACGGCGAATTCCCTATACCGGCGGAGCTACGACATTCGCCCAATTGCAATTGGTTCATCTAACGATTCGTAAATCCGGGGATAGAAAAGAATTGGCAGTATATGATTTTTTAATCAACGATTATTCGACGTTGCAGAGGCAATAAATGAGACGCGGACAAAAGGGATTTACATTGATGGAATTGGTTGTTTCCATTGCTCTCACCGCGATTCTGGTGGCGGTGGTTTTTTCCGCCTGGCAACGCACGCGCCTCAACGAGACGCGGTTCGACGAAGTGAAAAAAATTGAAAAGGAAGTGTATGTTTTGTACCATTCCTTCAATGGTTTATTCAAGAATGCCTCTTCGGTCAAGGTGTTTTACAATCTCAACCGCCGTCCTTTTTTTGTGGGCAAAGAAGGCAGTGTCTTGTTCATCACACGCGAGCCCCTTGTGGCTCCGCATCGCTCCCTTCATTTTGTCGATATTAGGGAAGAGAACGGCGATCTTGTGTATCGAGAACAACGCATGCACGGTTTGCCGGAGGAACAACGACCCGGTTCCGATATGTTTTCCTCATCGTCCCCTGAAAAACTTGTACTTCTGCAAGGGATCGATGATTTTCATCTTCGCTATCAGGTCAAGGATGAAGCCGGGACGGGCGTCCAATGGCGAAATCAGTTGCTATCATTTGAAAAGGAGGAATTCCCTGAAAAAATAGACCTGAGTTTCACTTATAAAGGTCAGGAATTCCAATTTACATTTAACGTGGTTATAAGGGACAGTTATGATAAAATTCCACCGCAATTCCTCAAATAAAGGGACAGTCCTATTTATAGTGCTTCTGTTCATCATGGCGGTGACCACTGTTGTCCTGGTCAGCAGTATGAAGATGTCCGCCGAATACTCATTGGTTGAAAACGAACTGAACCGGTTGGATGCCTATTGCCGATCGGTGAGCGGGCATCACTTCGCCGTGAACCGATTGTTGACCAGTTTGAGAACGCGGGCGGAGTTGATGAATATCGACAAACGGCCCTATTCCCCGCGTCTCCGGTTGGATGGAAGCGCGAACCATATAGATCTTTTTAGCTTGATTCCGGAGAATTATCGTGAAAACTTGCCGGTAGCCCCCCAACGACTCAAAGAGATGGAGATGTCGGTCCGTTTGCAAGATAGCGCGGGCCTCATTAATTTTTTCAAAATGGACCGTGTGCTTTTGAAGAATTTTTTCGCGTATCATGAGATCGACAACGGCAGGGCCGAGATCATTATCGACTCTTTGTTCGACTGGATGGACCCGGATAGCTTTAGCCGGCCGTTCGGCGCAGAAAAGACGTACTATCTGGATCGATCTCTTGCCCAACCTTCGAACCGGTTGTTGGATTCCAATGAAGAAATGGTGATGGTGAGGGGGATTGACCGGGATGTCTACGATCATATTGGGGGAGTGTTGGACTTTTCCGTCAAGAATCTAGGGATCAATCCCAATACCATGCCGCCGGAAGCGTTCCGGTTGTTCCGGGGCATGACGGAAGAAAGGATTCAAAGCATTTTGCAAAAGCGATTGGAGCGAGAGTTTGAAAGCGTTGAAGGTCTGACCCTCGCCACTGGCTTCAATTTCTCTCCTTATCCCCGAGTTTTTCAGTTTTTTACATCAAACGTCACTTATGTTAAAATACAGGCAACTATAAAAAATAACATGGCCGATAATCGCTATTTCTTTATTTTTTCCAGGTTCGCTAAGAGTAGCCGCGGCGGAGTGTTCTCCCGTGACCGGGACTCCGGCGCGCGGAGAAAGTCTGCCGGCGGGAGTGGAAGTGGAAGCCCATACGAAATTCTGGAGTGGATCGAGGGGACCGGGACTGTAAGGACAAATGAACGGGAGGCGCGGCAGTGAGCCAGGAAAAATCAGCCTATTTCCTCAATCTTGACAATGGAGAGGTGTTTCTGTCCGAGGACGAGGTCCCGAAACGGCGCGGCCAACTCTATATGGTGGTCAATCGCGAGAAACTCTCGTTTCATTCTTTTAGCGTCAAAAGTAAGAAAAAAATTAAAGACAATCAACTCATTACTATCCAGAAGAATTTTGTTCCCTTCCAGGATGCGTTCCTGAATATTATTTTCGGCATTGATTCGAAAGACGAGAAACGCTTCTTTTTTTGGGTTGGTAATTTTTCTGTGGAAACCGAGCGCTTCTATTATGACGAAGTTCCTGAAACGCTCGTGTTCAAAGGCGATCCTCAATTATTGAAGCATTACGATATATTTGTGTTCCAGCGGATGAGCGGTTTTGAGATCATCTATTTGCACAAGAATGATTTTTTTACACTTTTCGAAGAGGATCCCCAACATATCGGAGACCGGATTCTGTTTTTGTCCCGCAAATTTTCCCGCCCATCCGGCCTGGAAGTATGTTCGGAGGTTGAAATCGCATCCCCCCCATCCTGTTGCGCGGTACATGATCTGGAAAGCAACGGGAAATTATACTATTTGCCTGATTATTTTCCGTTGAAGAAACGGTTTTCCAATATCTCACGCAGCAAACAGGTGCGTAACGTCAGGGACATTGTGCAATCCCTGGACCGCAGCCTGAACGGTGTCGCTATATTATTGTTGGCGTTTTTGTTGGTCTGCGGCGGATTCTATTTTTACCTCAAAAAGGACCAAACCCGGTACCAGGAAAAATATACCCAGTTGAATCAATTGCAGAGCCGTTCAGAGAGGTTCGAATTCGGATTGAACCGGCTGCGGCAAAAAATCTCCGCTTACCCGGATCATATGCGCTACCTGAAAACCGTGTGCGAAGCGTTGGATCAGGAATCATTCCTGACCTCCTACACGCTGGAGGGCGAGACTATCAATCTGGAAGGGTTTTCCCGAAATAGTCTCGAACTTCTGGCCCGTTTACGGAAATCGAAGTTTTTCAAAGAGGTGACATTCAAATCCACCGTGCGCAAGAACATTTATTCGCAGAAGGAGAAGTTTGACATTGAAATTATCATTGCACAGACTTTTTAACGAACGCCTCGGCCGGATGGACCTGCACCGTCGAAAATTGACGGGAAAGATCGGGATGATTCTCCTCCTGGTCGCGGCGTGCGTCTTGTTATACCTGGCGTGTTTAGGGGTTGAAGCGCAGAATCGCAAGATGATGCGTTTGAATCGCAACGAAGCCAACGTGCAAGAACAACATAAAATTCTGAAACAGAGTTTGCAGCGGTTCGCGCAAGTTGTGCTGCCTCTCCAGGCCGATACGGATCTGGAGAAGATTAAATCCCGCTATATCAACGATGTGATGAACATTCTCAAGCAATTTAATCTAAAAGTGGATTCGTATCGTTCTGAAGTTGCCGCTGAGGATGGATTTCAGTTGTTTAAATACAATGTGTCGGTATTGGGGGATTTCATCGATGTCATCCGTTTTTTCAATTCCATTGGCCGGCGCATGCCCTTTTTGTATGTCAGAAATTACAACATTAAATTGCATGGCGAAAAGTTTGTGCGGATGGATTTGAAGTTTGATATAATCGGGGAGGCGGAGACAAAACCATGAAACTACCGAAAAAATTCTCCGTTAAAACCTGGTATAGGATCGGCTTTGTCTTCGTGTTGGCGGCTACGTTTTTGGCGTTTTATGAGTTCTATTCCCAGGCCGCGAATTATTTGCGGTCAAAAAACGCGCCGCAAAAACAAGTCGCGCAGCAACAACCCTTTCCCGCACCGGAGTTTTTTCGTTTCGTCCCCCCGCCCCAGCAATTGCACCTATATGAGGTGTTTACTATGAATCGGGCATTAGCGAAGCCTGCCGCGGCCGAAGGTAGCGGTAAAATTTCCGGCTTCGACATATTGGGAGTGGTTAAGCGGGACCGATTGTTTCTCGTGGTGAGAACCAAGCCCTCCGGGAAAATTAGATTGATCGCCCAGGGGGAAGAGGTGAATAGCGAGAGCACCGTAAAAGAGTTGACAACATCATCTGTGGTTATTCGCCGGAAAGGGGGCGAAGAAAAGACTCACAAAATATTCGCGTTTACAGGCGTAAAGGAACAAACAAATAAAAAGCAAACCCAATCTAATCAGGGGAGGTCGTTCTGATATGAGGCAAACCAAATGTTGTTTCGTGTTGCTGGCGTTGATGCTGTTCGCAATGTCGTGTGTCCCCCGGAAACATCAACCGATCAACTTGATAAAAAAAGGGGTGTCGCAGGAAGACGCCGCCCCGGGCGCGGGACCGGGCAAAACCGTCAAGCAGGAAAATTTTTCCTGGGTGCAACAACCGGAGGCCGGTTCTATTATCTCCTCCATTGCGGAACAGTCCAAAGCCGGCGAATACCTGATGAATTTCGACAATATCGAAGTTCCGGATTTTATCGAGGCGATGATGTCCGGTGTGTTCAAACTGAATTATTATATGTCCGATGCAGTCAAGGGGTTGAAAAAAAATTTTTCCATCAAGATGACGGAGGATTTGAAACAAGAGAATGTATTTAAATTATTTCAAAGCATTCTGGACCTACACAATGTAGCGGTCACCCTCAAACAAAACACCTATATTTTTGATCTTCGCAAAGGGACGAAATTGACCCTCGGCGGTCCGATTGTGTATGGACGGTCCGTGCCGGCGGATTTAAATGCCTCCGAAGGGGACGAAGCTGTTTTTATGGTGCCCTTTTACAATATCTCTCCCGAAGCGTTGAAGGGAATCCTCGCCGCCCGTTTGCCGGCTTCCACAGAGATTCAAGTGGTCAAAAGCCTGAATCTCTTGGTCATCAGCGGGGTGGTGCAGGACATTCGCTACAGTCTGTCGTTTATCGATCTTCTCGACCGGGCGCAATTCAAAGAAAAGTCCATATTGATGGTGTCTCCCAAATTTTGGAATATTTATGATTTCGGCGAAAAGCTCAAGCAACTGCTGGAAGCGGACGGCATAGACCTAAAACAGGTTGAAGAGGCCCGCAGTTTACTCCTGATTCCATTGGAGAAGCTCAATAGCCTGCTGGTTATCTCTTCGGTAAACGAGTGGGCCGAGCGGGTCCTCTATTGGCTCAAAACCCTGGATGTGCCGGAAGCAGCCGGAGAATCCCGCAATGTCTACGCCTATAAGCTAAAGAATGTCGAAGTGGACTCGGTGTTCCAGGTATTGAAAGAATTCGCCAAAGAAGGACTGGGGCCGAACCGTAAATCCGCTCCGGCGTCATTGGCTTCGTCAAAAACTACCAAAACGAAACCCACCGCTGAAAAGATCGACGAAAGCATCAGCGTTATTCCGGTCAAAGAGACCAACACGTTGGTGATTGTGGCCTCTCCTGTGGAGTACCGGGAGATAAGGGACATCATCCAGAAAATCGATGTTCCCCGGAACCAGGTGTTTGTGGAAGTGATTATCGGTGAAATATCGCTCGATAGCGAAACTCAATTGGGCCTGGAATTCTGGATCGACAAATATCTTTACCGCACTTCCTTCGGGACCAAAGGTGGGCTTGGAGTGTTCAATGGTTATAACTCCGACGGTAGTAATGCCATCCCCTCTGGAAGCAATGCCTTTTTGCGAGGTACACTTCCCGGGACCGACTTTGAGATTTTACTCAACGCCCTGGTAACTGACAGTAAAATTGACATCATCTCCACCCCGAAATTGACGGTGGCGGAAAACGCTGAGGCTGAAATAACCGTGGGCGCCGATGTGCCGGTGATTTCCAGCGAATCCGGCGGTTACAATCAGTTGGGTCAATCTTCAAGCGGAGACCAAACCACGGGAACGCAGAATTATTTTCCCTATCGATCGGTCCAATATATCAGTACTGGAATCATATTGAAAGTAAAAGCGGCGATTTTGTCGGATAACAAAATCGGCCTGGAAATCTCCCAGGAAATCAGCGAGGCGCAGGAGAACAAATTGACCGATATCTCTTCGCCGGAAATCCTGAAGCGGACCATTAAAACCACAATGATCGTCAAAGAGGGTGAAATTGCCTTTATCGGCGGCTTGATCCAGGAAAAGAAAACCGATTCCAAATCGGGGATCCCGGTATTGTCGAAGATTCCCCTTCTGGGATCGCTCTTTAGAAAATCATCCCGCCGCTCCCGCAAAACGGAATTGGTGGTATTCATCAATTCCAAAACCATCCGCAAAAGCAGTGAGATGAAAGAGATTGTGGACGGAGTGAAAAAGAATATCGCCGAATATATTTATATGGAGAATGGACAATGAAAAAAAAGGACAGGGGGTTTACGCTCATTGAAATTATTATCGTGGTTATCATTATGAGTATGATCGCCACATTGATTGTACCCCGCTTGTTTAAAAAAGTGGAAAAATCCAAGAAACAGATCACCAAAACCCAGATCGTGATGGTGGAAAACGCCGTCAAAATGTTCAAACTGGATACCGGCCGTTACCCCAGCACTGAAGAGGGCCTCGAAGCATTGATGAAAAAGCCGGCTAATATCAACAATTGGGACGGCCCATACCTGGAGAAGGGACTGCCCAAAGATCCATGGGGCAGGGAATATGCGTATGTCTACCCCGGGAAAAGTTATCTGTTTGAAATAACCAGTCTCGGAGCCGACGGACAACCGGGCGGTGAAGGGGAAAACGCCGATATTTTTAACTATACTGTCGGGACCGAATAAAAGGCCCGAGAGGATGAAGTAGGAGCCCGCGATGCAGCAGCGTTTATTTGGCGAGGTGCTGACCGGCAATTTCGCCATTCCATCTACAGAGATCGAAAAAGCCCTGAAATTCCAGGGGGAATACGGAGGCAAGCTGGGGGAGATATTGCTGAATTCAGGAGTGATATCTGAAGAGCAATTGGCGTCGGCCCTGGCCATGCAATTCGGCGTTTCTGAAGTGAAATCCGTGGTCAAGGATTTTTCTACCCTTGATTTTGCTCCTCTTCAGAACATCTCTCCCGATTGGTTTATCACCAATGAATTGATTCCGCTGTTCGCCCGTGAGCAAACGATGTACTTTGCGTTGAACGATCCGCTCGTCAGCTATCCCATCGAGGTTGTGCGCGGGCTTTATGGCGATTACGAGCGCGTCTTCTTGATGGCGGACGATCGTAAGTACCGTGAGTTGTCCAATTTTTTCCAACTCAAACATTTTGAAAAAGGCGAGGCCGAGTTTGGGCGGGATGAAATCGAGAAACTCAAAGATCTGGCTGCCGAGGCTCCTATCATCAAGTTCGTAAACTCCATGATCTCCAGGGCGGCGGAATACCGGGCATCGGATATCCATTTGGAAAGCCACTCCGATTATCTCAAAATCCGTTACCGCATCGACGGCGTGCTTCAGGATATCGACCAGGTGTCGGCGGACACCGCGTCCGCCATTATCTCCCGTATCAAGATTATGGCTGATCTGGATATCGGCGAGAAACGCCTCCCCCAGGACGGCCGCATCCAATTGCGAGTGTCCGGTAGCTTGTTTGATATCAGGGTTTCCACCCTGCCCACCATATATGGTGAGAATATCGTGATGCGGTTGTTGGAAAAAGAGAATATAAACTATGATATCGATACGCTGGGAATGGAAGCGTCCGATATCGGCCTGGTGAAGAAGTTTGTCAGTCACAACTTCGGCCTCGTGTTGATAACCGGACCCACCGGTTCGGGAAAATCCACATCTCTCTATTCCATTCTCAGCCAGTTGAATACCAAAGAGAGGAAAATCATCACCGTGGAAGATCCGGTTGAGTATCAGATCGAGGGAATTTCGCAAATTCAAGTGCTGGAGCAAATTGGTCTGACCTTTGCCAGCATCTTGCGCAATATTTTACGGCAGGATCCCGATGTCATCATGATTGGTGAAATTCGCGACCGGGAAACCGCTGAAATCGCCATCCGCGCCTCCTTGACCGGCCATCTGGTGCTGGCCACCCTCCATACCAACGACGCCCTATCGGCCATTACGCGCCTGGTAGATATGGGAGTGGATGATTATCTTGTCAATTCATCCCTTCTGGGGGTGATCGCCCAGAGGTTGGTCCGGCGAATTTGTCCCCATTGCCGGCGACCGGCGATCGCGGATCCGGCGATTTTGCGAGAACTCAATGTCGATACAGTGCAAGCGAAGCTGGGTCTCAGAGATAACTCCTTTTACAAAGGCGAGGGCTGTGACGTCTGCGCCGGCACCGGTTACCGCGGCCGAATGGGTGTGTTTGAGATCCTCGAGTTCACCGATGAACTAAAAGGCGCTCTACTGAAACATAAAGAATATGATTATTTGCGTGGCGTGTTGCGTCAGCGGCATTTCAAGTCGCTGCGGGATGACGCCATCGTAAAGTGGCTCAAAGGTAAAACAACCGCCGAAGAGGTGTTCCGGGTGACGTGATATGGGGATGTACCGGTTAAAAATTCTAAACAAGTCGGGCGAGATCGAAGAGATCGCACGGGAATACCAGGATGTCGTCGCGTTGCAAGCCGATGTGCGGCAGCAAGGCTTCATCTTGATGGAATACAAAGAAAAAAGCGCTGATAAACTTCAAATATCTAAAGCGGTTGATTGGGTAAAGAATCTCGCGGGCGCTCGCAGAGTAAATGACGAAGATATTTACAATTTTTTTTATGAAATGGGAATTGTGCTCAATTCCGGCGTACCCTTTACTAAAGGCGTTCGCATGATTATCGGCGAGACCTCCAAAGTTTCGTTGCGGACTTTCCTTGAGCATTCTCTGTTTCAACTAAAAGAGGGAAAAAGCTTTTCCGATATTCTGCACATGGAGGGCAGCAAAAATTTCTACGATTTCGGCCCCCTGATCCCCATCATCAAGATGGGAGAAAAAACCGGACGTTTGGGGGAAAGCTTTCTAAAAATAGCCGACAATCTGGAGCGCTGGATTCGCATCCGTTCAGAGATCACCAACGCCCTGGTCTATCCGGTTCTTCTGATCGGCACCAGCTTGTTGGCGGTGTATATCATGTTGGTGTTTGTGATTCCCCGCTTCCAGGATATTGTCGAGAGTTTCAAAGTGGTGTTGCCCTTGCATACAAAATTGTTATTCAAACTGAGTATTTTTCTGAATGCCAACCAGGAACTGATCATGATCTCGCTTATTTTATCGCTTTTAGCGGTGTTGATGTTGGGAAGACACCCGAAATTCAGGCGTCGTCTCAGCGCGCTGCCATACAAGATCCCCTTTGTCAAAAACATTAAATTCGCTTCTGAAAATATTCGCTTTCTTAATTCTTTGGCCAGTTTATTGTCCGGCGGCGTTCCGATTCTCAACTCCATGACTCTGGCAAGCGAGAGTTTTACCTCCGCCGCTATACGTCGCAAGTTATCCCATGTAACATTGGCCCTCCGTAAGGGGCAACTCCTGGCGGACGCCATCAAGGAGGCGGCCCTATTCCCTGAAATCATCCCCAACATGATCCGGGTAGGGGAGGAATCCGGTAATCTGGCCAATGTGCTCAATGAGTTGTACACTCTCATGAGTCAACGCTTCTTGAAAAAACTCAAACGGTTTATGAACTTGCTGGAGCCTTTGGTGATCATGTTTATCGCAGTATTTATCGGACTCTTGATTATGTCTATCTTGCCGATCATCATGAATCTCAGCGACATTAATTTCTAAACTGGTTTTTGGGGCATTGTTAATATTTTTAGCAAGTTTGCATTGACTTTGCGGCGGGTTTCTTAAATAATGATTTAGTGAGAAATGGCTTTGATTGAATGTTTTGTCGATTTATCTTTAATCAAATATAGGAGGATTGATGGATTATAAAAAAAGTACTCTTTTGTTGCTTCTCTTCCTCTTTTTTATCACCACGATGGCCCATGCCGGCTTTCCGGTCAAGGGTCCCCAAAAAAAGATTGTGTCTGATGAAAACCGGAAGAGCATCATACCATATGCCGAGGGCGAGCTCCTGGTCAAGTTTGTCAGGGGGGTCAACGCCAACTCGGTAAACCGGATCGCCGGTTCGCGCGGGATGCGCATCCAAAAGCGCTTTGAGCTATTGTCCCGGCGTACTGGAAACGAGATTGTCCTGATGAAATCTTCTGGGACAACCGAGCAGATGATCCTGGCCTTGAAAAACCACCCCTCGGTGGCGGCGATTTCCCCCAATTACCGCCGTCAATTGGACGCCACTCCAAACGACGCCCGCTATTCCGAACTCTGGGGACTTCATAACACCGGACAGACCGGCGGAGTGTCGGATGCGGATATCGACGCCCCGGAAGCGTGGAATACCACCACCGGCTCGAGAAATGTCGTCGTCGCTGTGATCGACACCGGTATCGCCTATCCTCACCCCGATCTCGCGACGAATATATGGATCAATGAAGCGGAAGCCAGCGGCAGGCCCTTAACCGATGACGACGGCAACGGTTACATTGATGATATTTATGGTATCGACGCCGCCGGCGATCTGGGAGTTATCCCGGATATGGACCCCATGGACGGCTTTGGCCACGGCACCCATTGCGCAGGCACCATCGGCGCAGTCGGTGATAACAGCCTCGGCATTACCGGCGTCAATTGGAATGTCAAACTCATGGCCCTCAAAATGTTCGACAATGCCGGCGGAAACGGCTGGGACAGTAACGCCATCGCTTGTATCGAATACGCCATCGACCAAAAGGTGAACCGCGGCCAAAATGTCGTGGCCATCAACGCCTCCTGGGGAGGCACCGGGTATAATGATTTATTGAAAACCGCCATCGACAACGCCGGAGCCGCCGGCATCGTATTTTGCGCCGCCGCGGGAAATGACGGTACGGACAATGACGCGACGCCCCACTACCCCTCGTCTTATACCTCCACCAACATCATCGCCGTCACAGCCACCAATCACTCCGATGTCTACGGCGGCCTCAATTACGGCGCCACCTCGGTCGATATCGGAGCTCCGGGAATCGCCATTTTGAGCACCATCCCCATCTCTCTCGATCCAACCATATTCTACGACGATATGGAATCCGGCAGCGCCAATTGGACCACCGGCGGAACCAACAATAGCTGGGGAATTTGCACGGACAATGAATTTATCGCGGATCCCACATATCAGAATTCCACTAACTTCTGGAGCGATAGTCCCGCCGTCGATTATTTGGTGGGCACTGATTCTTATCTCTCAACCGCTGCTGATATCGATCTGAGCGGTTATACCAGGAATACGGTGGGAATCACATTTGACGCCGCCTGGCTGTTGGACGCCGGTCTGGATAACGACCACGCATATCTGGAGATATCCAATAACAGTGGCGCAAGTTGGATTGTCCTTGGGGAATGTGTTAATGAAGCCGGATATATGCATTATTGGCAAACCAAAGAATTTGAAATCCCCTTATTGTATAAAACCGCCAACTTCCGTTTCCGCTTTCATTTTGTGTCGGATGGCACCAACAGTGGATTTATGAAAGGCTGGCTCATTGACAATGTTGGCGTAGGAATTTATTCTTATGACAACTCTTACGACAGTTGGAACGGCACCTCCATGGCAACACCCCATGTGGCAGGAGCCTACGCCTTGTTGGCCGGCCATTTTACCGGCGAAACAATGGCTCAACTGATCGACCGGATATTGACCAATGTGGATTCGTTGGCCACTCTCGACGGCAAATGCGTCACCGGCGGCCGCTTGAATGTCAATAGCGCGATGGCCGGAGCGATGGCGCCGGAAATCACGGTCACCGCTCCCACTAATGGCGATGTCCTCTATAGCGGGGATTACACGGATATAACCTGGACCGTTTCGAATGCCAGTCTGGAAATGGTGTCCCTCTATTACTCAACCGATGGAGGATCGAGTTATACGTTTATGGAAACTGTCGCCAATAATGGTTCTTATACCTGGACCATTCCCGCGGAACCTACAAGCGAAGGTAAAATAAAAATCACCTCCACCGATGGATCTATCGAAGGCGAGAACGACGGCTTCTGGACCATCACCGATTTTGTGCCGGTGACAGGCAACTCCGAATGGTGCTACTCCATCGTGGATGCCGGCGACGGCGGCTTCCTGATGGCCGGCCATTGCGATTCCATCACCAATGGCGGAACCGATGCCCTGGCGTACAAGCTGGGGGCCGACGGTCGTAAAGAATGGCAGATAAATCTCGGCGGCATCAGAGACGAGCAGATTTTTCACGCTGAACGGACGGCTGACAACGGCTTTATTCTTTGTGGTTTCAGCGACTCATATACCAATGGCGGATACGACTTGATTCTATTCAAAATCGATTCAACCGGAAAACTCCAGCGAACAGTCAATCTCGGCGGTGTCGCGGACGACGCTTCGTTTAGCGTGAAAGAAATAGTCGGCGGCGGCTACGTGGTCTTCGGCGTCTCATTCTCTTTCACCAACGGCTCGACCGATTACCTAATATATAAGTTGGATGCCGACGGACATCCGTTGTGGCAGAAAAACTTCGGGGGCGCAGGCGAGGATACCGGAACATCGGTTATCCAGACCACGGACGCCGGTTTTGTCCTGTTCGGCGAGAGCACAAGCTTCACCAATGGCGGCAAAGATTTCTTGCTATTCAAATTGGACGCCGACGGAAATAAAGAGGCCCGAAAAAATTTCGGCGGCGCTCAAGACGAAATCGCGTTGGGACCGGATGACGCCGGTGGAAATGGCGTGATTCAGACTGCCGACGGCGGCTTCGCCTTCTGCGGACAGAGTAAGTCCTACACCAACGGTCTAGGGGATATCATTGTCTACCGGATCAACCACAACGGCGCCCTATTGTGGCAAAAGAATTTCGGCGGCGCGGCGGACGACGAAGCGCACGCTATTCGCCAGACCGCCGACGGTGGATTCATTCTCGCCGGCTCCAGTCAATCCTTCACCAATGGCGGAAAGGATTTCATCATCTACAAGTTGGACGCCGACGGAAACGAGGTCTGGCACAAGAATTACGGTGGAACTGGAGACGACGCGGCCTTCTCCGTCTACCAGGACGCCGACGGCAACTACATGGTGGCCGGATATTCCTACTCCTTCTGCACAACTCCAGGTTATCCCGATTTCTTGCTCTTCAAACTGGATGCCAATGGAAACAAACTCGGTCGCCGTAACTTGGGCCGATAAGGTTGTAATATTGTATCATTAGGCAATAAAAGGACGCCCGAGAGGGCGTCTTTCTCTTGCTCCCCACCGAAAAAAAGTTTTTTTCATGCAGGGCTATTGACATTATTTGTAGATTTATAAATAATAATACTTATAAAGGATTTGGAAAGATCCCTCTTTTGCATCTTAAGTGATTAAGTACATAAAAAAAATTTCAGGAGGATCGATGTTATTGAAAAAGTACGCAATTTATTTGCTGCTCGTTTTGTTCTGCGCCAGTACTGTCGCAGTTGCCGGTGTCCCCGCCAAAGGGGCTACCAAAAAGCTGTTGTCCCCCCGGAACAGTACCAGTACCCAGAATAGCAAGAGCTTGATACCCTATGCCGAAGGCGAATTGCTGGTCCAGTTCGTCCGTGGCGTGGACATGAATTCAGTGAACCAGGTGGCCGGCTCCAATTCCATGTCTATCAAAAAAAGATTTCGTGTGTTGTCTGAGCGTACAGGCAACGAATGGGTGTTGATGAAATCCAACGGCACCACAGAACAAATGATTCTGGCTTTAAAAAACCACCCCACAGTCGCGGCCATTTCACCAAACTATCGCCGTTATTTGGATTCGGTCGGCCCGAACGACCCCCGTTACTCCGAGCTCTGGGGCCTCAACAATACCGGTCAGACCGGCGGCACCTCAGACGCCGATATCGACGCGCCGGAAGCCTGGCAAACCACCACCGGTTCATCCAGCGTCATTGTCGCGGTTATCGATACGGGCGTATGTTACGATCACCCGGATCTGGCCGCCAATATGTGGCAAAACTCCGCCGAGGCCGCCGGCAGCGCCGGAGTGGATGACGACGGCAATGGCTATATCGATGATATCTACGGCATCGACCCCGCCGGAACAGCCGGCTCCACACCGGATACCGACCCCATGGACGGTTACGGTCACGGCACCCATTGCTCAGGCACCATCGGCGCCGTTGGCGACAATGGCGTCGGCATCACCGGTGTCAACTGGACAGTAGACATCATGGCCCTCAAAATGTTTGACGACGCGGGCGGCAATGGCTATGACAGTTTCGCCATCGAGTGCATCGAGTATTGCATCGACCAAAAAATCAATTACGGCCAAAACATCGTGGCCATCAACGCCTCTTGGGGCAGCAGTGGACCAACCGAAAATGCAGCGCTCACTACGGCGATCAATAGCGCTGGCGCCGCCGGTATTGTTTTCTGCGCAGCCGCGGGAAATGATGGGACGGATAATGACGTTAGTCCCCATTGGCCCTCTTCCTCCACTAGTTCCAATATCATTTCTGTCATGGCCACGAACGATGACGATGGCGACGGCGGCATGAACTACGGCGCCACTTCAGTTGATGTAGGCGCACCCGGGGTCGGGATCTTGAGCACAGTTCCTCCAAATTCTGTAAATCCATCGATCTTTTTCGATGATATGGAATCCGGTAGTGGAAACTGGAGTACTGGCGGAACAAACAATAGTTGGGCAATAACCACTGATAATGAATTTGTCGACGACCAGGGATGGCCTCCGAATCCCACTAATTTTTGGAGTGATAGCCCCGGTGTTGACTACCTCGTCAATACCGATTCCTACCTGGCGATTGCCAGTGATATCGATTTGAGCGGCTATACAAATCAGCGGATTGGCCTTTCGTTTTTGGCCGCCTGGATTCTCGATGCGGGCGTCGACAATGACCGTGCGTATATCGAAATTTCCAATAATAGCGGCAGCTCTTGGGCTAGTTTGGGCGAATGTGTTAACGGTTATGGTTATGGTTATCCCTGGCAGTCCAAAGTTTTCGAGATTCCTGATGCCTATAAAACTGCGAATTTCCGGTTTCGTTTCCGTCTGGATTCCGATAGTACGGATTGTAATTTTATGCAAGGATGGCTGATTGATGATGTGGGTATCGGACCTTATTCTTATACAAATGCATATGAAAGCTGGAATGGCACATCGATGGCCACACCCCATGTGGCAGGCGCAATCGGTTTGATCGCCGCTCAATATCCCGCCGAGACAGTGACCCAGAGAATCGATAGAATCTTGAATAACGTCGACGCCCTGGCAGCCTTATCCGGGCGCTGCACCACCGGCGGCCGTTTGAATGTCAATGGCGCGATGGACGCCTCGGGTACTCCATCTATTGCCGTAGTCGCTCCCACAAATGGCGATGTTCTGTATGTCACTGATTACACCGACATTACCTGGTCCGTGTCCAACGCGACACTGACTGATGTGGTACTTTCCTATTCCACTGACGGCGGTTCAAACTACACATCTATCGGTACAGTTTCAAACACTGGTTCCTACACCTGGACAATTCCCGACGCCATAACCAGCAACGGTAAAATCAAAGTCGCCTCCACCGACGGCACTCTCGTCGGCGAAAGCGCCGGCGCGTTTTCAATAGAATACTTCTCGCCTACCGCGGGGTATACTGAAGTGGCTTATTCGATCCTTCCTTCCGGCGACGGCGGTTACATTATCGGCGGCTATTGCGATTCCATCACCACAGGTGGTATGGATATCTTGATTTACAAGCTTGACGCAGACGGTCGTAAGGTATGGCGCACAAATCTTGGCGGAGTTCGCGACGATTATGGTTTCCACATTGAGCGCACATCCGACAATGGCTTTGTTGTCGTTGGATACAGTAGTTCCTATACCAACGGCGTGGACGATATTATCCTCTATAAAATCGACGCCAACGGTACTTACCTTTGGAAGAAAAATTTTGGCGGAATTTCGAATGATTATAGTTCGAGTGTGAGAGAAACGGCCGACGGCGGTTTAATTCTTCTCGGCTCCTCAGAATCATTTACCAATGGAAGTTATGATTATTTGATCTATAAACTGGATTCAGCCGGTAATACAGTTTGGCAAAAGAATTTCGGCGGCACCGGTTGGGATTATGCCGGCACAGTGATTCAGACTACCGACGGCGGCTATGTGATGTTCGGCGAAAGTAACTCGTTCACCAATGGTGGCGAAGACTTTTTGCTCTTCAAATTGGACTCAAGCGGAAACAAGATTGCCCGGAAAAATTTTGGCGGCACTGGATCCGAATGGGCTTACTACTATGAGCCAAGTGGAAATGCCATTGTGCAAACCGCGGACGGTGGATACGCTTTCACTGGTATGAGTGATTCCTATACCAATGGCGCCTTCGATATCATTGTATACCGGATTAACCATAATGGCGCTCTCTTATGGAAGAAAAACTTTGGTGGCGCGGCAGACGATGAATCGTATGCGATTCAGCAGACAGCCGATGGAGGATTCATCCTGGCTGGATGTAGTCAATCCTTCACCAACGGCGGAGAAGATTTTGTGATTTATAAATTGGATTCCGACGGTAATGAAGTATGGCACAAAAATTATGGCGGTACTTCCGACGATGCAGCCTTCTGTATTTACCAGGCTGCTGATGGCAATTATGTAGTGGCGGGATATTCCGTTTCATTCGGGACCACCCCCGGTTATCCCGACTTCCTGCTCTATGTGCTGGATGCCGACGGCAACAAGATCGGCCGCCGCAATTTAGGACGTTAAGATAAGACGGTAATATAAACAAATAAAAAGGGCGCCTAATCACAAGGCGCCCTTTTTTTTGTCCTATCCACACGATCCACGATCGTTTATTATTTCATCTGCAAAAATTAAAACCGGTCTTTGTATTTATTGTAGAGGGAGTTCATGGCGAGCATGATGAAGCCTACGCCGATGAAGACTAAGGCTCTGGCCAGGGTTTCGGTTTTGGCCATGTCGTAGAATACGAGGCGGATGAGGGCCAGGCCGAGGCCTGACATGGAGACGATGCGGAAGTGGTTTTCTTTTAGGAGGAGGCCCAGGATGAAGATGATGAAGCACTCGACAACCCATAAGAGGGTGAGGAGGGCTTTGTCGAAGGAGAAGTAGAGGAATAGGGCCAGGACAGTGAAGAGGGGATAGTATATCCAGGGATTCATGCGGTGTTGGATGGATGAGAGCCAGGTGGCGAGCCATTGTATGGGGCGGGGGAACGCGATGTTTGCCAACGCTGATTTGTCGGCGATCAGGATGGAGTAGATGAATTGCAGGATGAGGGTTCCGGCGGCGCAGAACCAGATGGATTCGTTCCATTTGGTTTGGGGAGTGATGAATTCCATGGAGTTGAGGATGACCAGAATGCCCGAGGTCCAGAAGAGGAAGAGAGAGTAGAATTTCAAGCGCGTCACCCGTTGGGGGAAAAACCAGCCGGACTTCAGGCTTGCCAATGCCAGGGCCGCGAAGGCCAGCGGTTGCCATTCCAGGCGCATTTCCATCAAGATGGCGGCTCCGGAGAACATGATGAAGAGTTCGAGGAATAGGGGAGATAGGAACTTGCGGCTTTTGTACGGCAGGGCGAAATCATCTGTTTTGCGTAACGCCAGGAAGGCGAAGGTGATAATGCCCGCCATCGCCAGCATCACCCGGATCTTGAAGCCTTCAATCATTTGGCCCGCCATGGCGTGGACCAGGAAGTGGCGGCCCAGGAATGCGGCAATCAAAAAATAACCGGTGTGGAGCATGTAGCGGCCGGTGTGACCCTTTGCTCCGGTATTTGTTCCGAAACGGCGGTCATAAGCGTCCGCCGCCACGATGATTGTCGCGCCCGCCGCCAACCAGGCCAGGCCCGGTAGGAACTTTGACACCGGATCCAGGAGATAATAACAAAAAAACAGAACATTGCCGCCCAAAAGATAAATCCCAGGCCAACGGATATAGTTTTTGATTGTCCCGGCGTAGGAGAATTTGTATCCAAAAAACGACAGGGCGAAGAGGGGGATAAAATCCAATAGGGTGGAGAGCGCCGGTTGAGGAAGCGACAGCTCCACCTCCCGCCATCCGGTTATATTAAAGCCAACCAAAAAGAATAGCGCCGCCAGGCCGAATTGGGTTGAATGATAGCGTTGCCGGACCAACAACAGCCCAATTCCCAGAACTGCGAAAAAATAACCTGTCCCCGTCAGATTGGCGATCTTGATAAATACCGCCAACAGCATCAACGCCGGCAACCAACTCATGGCCCGTAGTTTTGGACGTTCGATGGGGGATGATTTGGCGTAGATATAAAACAGGATACCGGCAATCGCCGCCCCAAGAAGCGTGATGGTTATTTCGGTGAACCAATGTTTCCCCGGATGGTCCAGGGCGTCGAATATCCCGGGTAGCAATAATATAACGCCGGAGGCCACCACCCAGAAATTGGCGAATCCCCAAATCGATCGCGCCTCCTCTTTCATCATCCAGGCGTAAAACAGTAACGCTTCAGCAAACGCCAGTCCCATCAAAAAGTAGACATCAATGTCCCATGTTCCCAGAGAATAGACAGCCAGTGTGGCGGTCATTTGGGAGAAGAAGCACGCGGTGGGAAAGATGTGCCCCATGCCCCGGATCTTCGCCCACTTGGCGGTAACGAAGGTAAGCATCACCAACACTAGAAAGAGGAATGGTTTGATGGTCCAACTGAAACCCGATAGAAAGATACCTGTCCCCAAAAAATAAAAGGGCGAGAAATACATGATACCTTTTGGGATATCGAGAGGAGGCTTTTCTCCGTTTTCGGGATTGAGTTTCCGGTTCCGCTCGATGAAATAGATCAGCAAACCGGCGGCCCAAACCGAGCACACCATCATGCTCAGGCCGTAACGATGCAGGGTTGCGGTAGCGGCGTTGTCGGCGGAGGCGGAAAAACCGAGAAGCAACATCGCCAGCCCCGCCAGCATCACCAACCAGGCTCCGGCCATCCCGAGCAATTTCTCTTTTTCGCGGATCATGGTGTGCATGAATATCGAGCACTCGATAAACACGAAGCCCAGGATATAGATCCACAGGACCCCCCAATCGCCGACAGTCGCCAACGCGATCAAGGCGATGGCCTGTGCCACCAGGGTGTCGGTCACATAGAGCCAGCGAATCCCCCTCGCGCGGGCCAAACGGGCCAGCACGAAAGAAGCGACGGCTCCGGCGGCGATGATGAGGGGTTTCCATTTGGAGCCTGTGGAGTGCAAATAGAGTCCGAATCCCAAAAACGCCCAATTGAAAAAGTGCACCATAAACGGTACTCGGGCAAACAGTTCCGTACTATATACCTCCCGGTAATGGACCAACAACGCTGCGACGCCCACCGCCAACACAGTCAAAATGCCGGCCGGATTGGCGGTGGTCCCGCCGATGGCCGATGCCCCCATCTCCAGATACCAATACAGGTGGAAAGCGAAGAACAGTCCGATGGTGAGGAGTAGATGGTATTCCCATTGCTCCCGGTAGGTGATGGCAATGCCGATGAGGGTGACGATGCTTGCCACCACCAATGTAATGGCGTTTGCCGGAGCGATCGCCAATGCAATCAAACTTAGCAGCACATGAAGCGAGGCAAACACCTGTGTGCCGCCGCTATAAGCGAGATAGGAGTTCACCGCCACGCCGGCCACCAACAAAATCAACGCCATCATCGCGCTCTCCGCCCATTGCAGTCCCGGAATACCTCCGGCCCCAACGCAGGCGAACAAAAACACCGCCCCCCCGCTGGAGCGCAGCCACGACGACAACTGCCGCCACTTGGGCCGTCGCCTCAAGAAAAAATACAATCCCCCAAACACGCCGGCCACAATCACCAACATCACGAACCGGTAAAAGGGCGCCATTTTTAACGCCGTATAAATCCCCAAAAACGAAATCCCCATCACCATGATCATGGAGCCCAAAACCCCGGTCCAATTCTCGGCGAACCGACTCTCCACAACCTTCCAGAGTTCCATCAATCGGTTCTTGCGCCGGGGCCTGGAAGCCGGCTTCGATTCGGGCTTCGGGCTCTCTTTCGGAATCGCCGCCGTTATCAACGCCTCGGTAACTTCCACTGTCGCCTTTTTCATCTCCTCGGCGGCCTGCCGCTCAAACGACCGCATGACCTGCGCGACTACCGGGGCAGGCGCAGGAGTCTCGATTTCGACTGGAACTTCCGGCTCGATTTCGACCTTCTCCTCGACGATCTCATCCTCCTTCCGCCGCTCCAACAGCCGCAGTCGTCCCTCCAGATCGCCGACAGTCCGCTGCAATGAATCAACCCGCCGCCTGAATCTTTTGATCTTCCTTACAGCCCAAATAGCCAGACCAACAACCACCAAAAACCAGAAAAAATTCAAAACACCACCTCCCGGCGCAATCACCGTTCAGTGATTATTGTAGCCTACCCCAAAAAAAAATTAAATACCCAATCCCAGGAGAAAGTAGGGGACAGGTTCCTAACTCTTCCCTGAATTCCACCTCCGCTTCCGTCACAAACGCAAGCGCTTCCCGTACAGATTGTACGGTATGGCGTACCGGGTGTACGGCGCGGCGTACAGAATGTACGGCCATCCGTACCCGGTGTACGGCGTTTGTAACACTTCCCGTACCCGGAGTACGGCAACCCGTACCCGGAGTACGGTATACTGTACAATCTGTACGGCAATCCGTACCCGCAGTACGCCATACCGTACAATCTGTACGGCAACCGGGACAAGACAAATTATGGGGACAGGCGAGTTATCTGTTTGGCCCCAAATCGAGACGTTTTTCTTGCATTCATATAATTTTTTTAGTTATTTTTCTTCAATTTTCCTTCGGGGATTCCGAAAAAGTCTGGTTCGATAACTCGAGGGTAAATGAATGGCTGAAAATCTCTAGTATTATACCAAAGAGAGTTGTAAGCTACGGCTGGAAATTATACGTTTTACTCGAGCGCTACACACTCTCGCCGGATTCGAGGAACAAAATAATTGCTTGTCCCCATTGAAACCCCCACCAAATTCCTTCATATTTCTCCTAACTTCTTGGATGAGCATATAATATTACATTTTGATCGTGATGTGTTTTTTCCATGAGAGGCATGATGATGAGGTGCTTGTATATATCCGGCTTCTTTTGTATAATCATTCATGGTTTAAAAACTATTAGTAAATACTATTAGGAAAAATGGCAAAAGCAGATTTGTTGATTAGTTTGGTTCGGGCGGCAAAGCATGGTGATATGGTTTTATTCCATAAAACGGTTGAAAGCATGATCGCCGATGAACGCGCCAAAAAGCATCATGTCCTTGCTGATCGCCTGGTGTCTTCACTTAATGGGCAAAACAAAAATAATTTTGCTATTCGACCTAATGGGGAAGCAAAGGATTTAGTTTTTGAAATTAGCCCTCTTAAGAGTTTTGACGATTTAATCCTTGACGAATATGCCTCCAATATATGTCGTGAACTAGTCTATGAACAGCATCGAGCGGATCTTCTAAGGTCTTATGGTCTCGAACCACGCCACCGGGTGCTGTTGGCTGGAACTCCGGGCAATGGAAAAACAAGTCTGGCAGAAGCTATTGCGACAGAATTAATGTATCCTCTTTTCATCGTCAGGTATGAAAATCTAATTGGGAGTTTTCTGGGGGAGACGGCCTCAAGGCTCCAAAAGGTTTTCGATTTTGTAAAAACGAGGAATTGCGTTCTGTTTTTCGATGAATTTGATACCATTGGAAAGGAAAGAGGAGATACTAAAGAAACTGGAGAGATTAAACGTGTGGTGAGTTCATTGCTTTTGCAAATGGACCGTTTGCCAAGTTACGTGGTCGTGATCACTGCAAGCAATCACCCTGAGCTACTTGATCGAGCTGTATGGAGAAGATTTCAATTGAGAGTGGAATTGAAATCCCCCACAAAAAAACAGGTTCAGGCCTTTTTTAATCAATTTTTAAAAAGAACTGGAGTAAATTTTAATTATAGTGTCGAGTCCCTTTCCGAAAAATTGGCTGGAGCAAGCTTTGCCGAAGTTGAGGACTTTTGTACAGATATAGTGAGACAAGCGGTCTTGAATAGAAAACAAGATAACGCCAAGGCCATCGTTTCCGCTAAAGTCACCCAATGGCAAAAACGTTTTTCCCCCAAGAATACCCAAGAATAAACCGGAGGTGAAAAGTGGCGGAACGCCCACTTCTTATTTTTACAGAACCTAAGCAAGCGACTAGAAAACAAAATAGAAGTTTTCCCTTTCAAGATCCTTATCATTACCCTACCCAAAATCTAATTAAGGACAGGCTAAGCCAGCAATTTGAATCCATGATGAATTGTTCTATTACAGACAGTACTGAAGGTGTTGAGCCGGAATATGTTCTTGTATTAGAAACAGTGGGACGAATAGAGGACTTTGAGCGTGCTGTTAGGGCGATAGAAGGTATGGAATGGCTCGCTGAAATTGATGCCGATGATATTGACGCTGACCATCATTTCTATTTAACTCCCAAAATAAATAAGACACTATTTATGGAAATTGAAGGACTTGATAAGAAAAGCTCCAGGTCAATTTGGGAAGAACTCAAGGAAAGAACGTTCATAGATAAAGACGGAATGTTGCAAAGAGATGATATTGAGGAGTTTGGCAAATATGTTCCGAAAGACTTTGCAAATGTTAGTGATGAAATTATAAATAAAATTAATGCAGTTATAGCTGATTGCAAATCCAGGAAAATTAGCGGTCGATTGTTTTTGAGCACCTAAAAACGATTCGCCCCTGGGATATCAGGGATAGAGTGCGCGAAACAGGGGTTGAAAAGTATTGGCAAGACGAAATAGATTTGAAACTTGGGTCAGCTTCAAAAATTTCTTTTGAAATTGAGCTTTGGTTTCGGCCGATAATGTGACCGAATCAATTCGACAATCGGGAGGAGGTCCCGGACGAATTCTTCATAGAAGATATTATTGAACGATCTGTTCGCCGTATTTTTGAAGGCGATGGGACTGAGCCACCCGTAGCTCCATCAATAAAAATTATCAACTTATCTATCGGTGATCCCACAAAAATGTTTTTTAATCAGTTAAGCTCAACCGCTAGATTGTTGGATTGGTTGTCCTATAAGTACCAGGTCCTCTTTTGTGTGAGCGCAGGGAATATCGTTGAAGAAATAGAGCTCAAGTTGCCGCTGTCGAAAATTAATGAATTGTCTTCCGATGAGTTGGCGCGACAAACAATAGAATATATAGATGCTAATATTCGGAACCGGCGGATATTCTCTCCCGCGGATTCAATAAATTCGATAACAGTCGGAGCTGTCCATTCAGATCAGTCTTCAAATACGAATATAGGGAATCGGATTGATATTTTGCCGGAACATCGGCTAATGTCTCCGGTTACGGCAGTTGGTCTCGGCTTTAGAAATTCGATCAAACCTGAAATCTATATCCCCGGAGGGCGGCAGCTTTTTGAAGCTTCCATGCAAGAAAAGACGGTCTATATACCCTCGGGAGCTGTTAGCGCCCCGGGGCAAAAAGTTGCTTCGGTTTCTACAAGTCCCGGCGAAATAAACAGGTTTTGTTATTCAAGAGGTACGAGTAATGCGGCGGCGCTGGCCACAAGAAATGCCGGGCGGATATTTGAAGTGTTACAAGATCTAAATGAAAGATATCGTCATTCCATACCGGACGCGAACGTGGCTGTGATTGTCAAGGCATTGTTGGTTCATGGCGCCTCTTGGGGGCGGAATCGTCAGATATTGGAGACGTATTTGCCGAATCGGGCGGGAAATTCTAAAAGGAAGAGGCGATTTGCGCGGTATCTTGGATTTGGAGATCCCGAGTTCGATCGTGTCCTGGAATGTACCGCTCAACGGGCAACAACAATCGGTTATGGTGTTATAAAAAAGGATGAAAGGCACGAGTTTTTTCTACCATTGCCTCCCTGTCTCAAAGATTTAAAGGAGATAAGGCGGTTAATTGTCACTCTTGCATGGTTTAGCCCCATCAATCCTGGTAATAGAAAATATAGAAAAGCTTCGCTTTGTTTGGATATAGAACAGAGTAAGAGTAAATGTGCAGTAAATAGAAAAGAGGCTGATGGGCATCAAGTAAAAAATGGAACCGTTCAGCACGAGATATTGGAAGGAAAAAAACAAATTAGGGAATTGAGCGATGGCGATAACTTGATAATACCTGTTATCTGTAGAGAGGATGCGAATTCGTTGGATGAAGAAGTGTTTTACGGACTTGCAGTAACATTGGAAGTGTCTGATACTATTGATGTACCGCTGTATGATGAGATCAGGGATAGGATCGCGATTCTCGATAGAATTTTAGACTGATATCTTGTTTTTAGCCTGCCGTTTTTTTTCTTTGAAGTTGAAAAAAATTGATTTTTAGATAGTATTGTATCTATAGGGGTCGATTGGTTACAAGTGGGAAGATGGCCTGTGAATGACGGTTTGATTTAAGAAAAAAGGGATAGCTGTATCCGTTGATGTTGCCCATTGCTTTTGCCTCCGGCGGTTGGATTCTTGTTTCTAATTAATCGACTGAGAATGATAAGGGGATAATTGAGAGCACAAAAATCGAATGGGATATATAACCCAACGTTTAGGAGGGAGTATGTTTAGAAAATCAACGCATACTATCGTTGTATTGTTTCTCCTGCTGGGATTTACGCTGTTTTCCAGCGGCCACCGGTCGGGAGACGCTAGGGATTATATCGGCGGAGACGCCGTTGTTTTGCCCTATGCAGAGGGGGAGATATTAGTAAAATTTGTTAAAGGTGTGTCTGTGGACGCGGTGAATCAAATCGCCTCGCGTAATAGCATGGTGGTCAAAAAGTACTTTAGGGTGCTTTCGAAGCGTTCGGGGCACAATTACGTGCTGCTGTCTTCCGGGAGTTCCACGGAGCAGATGCTGTCTGCTATCAACCGGGATCCCGCTGTGGTGGTAGCTTCCCCCAATTATCGAAGAGATTTTCGTTCCACCCCGAATGATCCGTATTATGATTATCAATGGGCCCTGCACAATACGGGCCAAACCGGAGGAACTCTGGATGCGGATATCGACGCCTCCGAGGCCTGGCATTACAGCAAAGGGGGGTCGGATGTGATTGTGGCGGTGATCGATACAGGTATCGATTACAACCACACCGATCTACAGAGCAATATGTGGACCAACGCGGCTGAAGCGGCGGGAACCGCAGGAGTCGATGATGATGGGAACGGGTATATCGACGACATCTATGGCATCGATCCCGCAGGCGTGGATGGTTTGACGCCGGATACCGATCCCATGGGGGTTCATAGTCATGGAACCCATGTAGGAGGCACGATCGGCGCTGTCGGCGACAATAGCATCGGCGTTTCGGGTGTGAATTGGACGGTGAGCCTGATGGCTCTCAAGATGTTTGACGATGCCGGTGGAAGCGGATATGACGATTTCTCCATCGAGTGTATCGAATATGCCATCGATCAAAAGGCCAATTACGGGCAGAATGTCGTTGCCATTAACGCCTCGTGGGGCGGAGCCGGCTATAACGCTTTGTTGGAAGACGCCATCGAAGCTGCCGGGGATGTGGGGATCGTGTTTTGCGCGGCCGCCGGAAACGACGGGACGGACAATGATACATTGCCCCACTATCCGTCGTCTTATGATCTTGATTCCATTATCGCGGTAACCTCGACCGATCACGACGATGCGTTCGCCGGGCACAACTACGGCGCCGCCACCGTCGATATAGGCGCTCCGGGAGTCAACATTCTGAGCACTGTCCCCGGGGCGTATGTGCCGGCGGCAGGCGATATCTTTTATGATGACATGGAAAGTGGAAGCGGCTTGTGGAGCCACGGCGGAACCGGCGATGTGTGGGGTATCACCTCAGACCTGGAGACCTATTTCTGGGATATGAGCTATGGTAACTTCTGGAGCGATAGTCCAGCCGCCGGGTATGGTCACAATACCGATACCTGGTTGGCGACGGCGAGCGATATCGATTTGTCCGGTTATGCGGGACAGACGGTGTACCTTGGATTCGACGGCGGATTCCAGTTGGATTATTTTATTACCAATGACACGGCGCATGTGGACATCTCAAACGACGGAGGCTCGACATGGACGACGCTGGCTGCCCTCGAGACGTTGTACTCCGGTTATGGTTACTATTACATGAAGCATGTGTACGAGGTACCGGACGCTTACAAAACGACTCAGTTCCGCTTCCGGTTCCATATCACCACCGATGATACCGACTACAATTATCTGGGGTATCGCAACAAAGGTTGGATCATTGATAATGTGGGCATCGGAACAGCCATCACCTATGGATATGAGTACATGTCCGGCACATCGATGGCAACGCCTCATGTGGCGGGAACTGTCGCTTTGATCGCCGAGGCGTATCCGGCGGAGAGCATGAAGTCGTGGATCTACAGGATTTTGCTGAACGCGGATCCGCTGGTCGCTCTGGATGGTTTGTGTGTCACCGGCGGGAGGCTCAATGCCTGGTACGCGCTTCGGGCGGACGCTCCCACAGTGTTTGAAATAACCTATCCGTCCGGTGGAGAGACTCTATATGTGACGGATTACGCCTACATCACCTGGGACACCGCCGGGACCAATGTACCGGTGGTGGATTTAGCCTATTCGGTGGATGGCGGTAGCACGTACATTTCCATTGGCGAGGTGGCCAACACCGGTTCTTATCAGTGGACCATTCCCAATAATGTAACCACCATGGGCAAAATCAAGATCAGCACCACCGATGGGGTGTCGGAATCTGAAACCGACGGTTATTTCAGCATCGAAAATTTTACTCCCACAGCCGGATACGATGATGTGGGGTATTCCATTACCCAAACGTCGGACGGCGGGTATATCTTCGCCGGCTATTCCGACTCCTACACCTTAGGCGGTTACGACTTTTTGGTCTACAAACTGACCAACAGGGGCGTTGTTGAATGGCGGCGAAATTTCGGCGGTATCAGGGATGATTATTGCCTCTGCATTCGCCAGACCTCCGACGGCGGCTACGTGTTGGCTGGTTATACTGTATCCTTTACCAATGGAGGGGAAGATTTCCTGGTATACAAATTGAATAGCAGTGGGAACAAGATGTGGCGCATGAATTTCGGCGGTACTCTGGATGATCGGGCCCATTGCATTAGGGAGACGCCGGACGGCGGTTTTATCTTGATGGGGCAGACCTATTCATTCACCAATGGAGGGATCGATTTTCTGGTATACAAATTGGATTCCACCGGTAAGAAAATCTGGCGCAAGAACTTTGGCGGCACTGAGAACGATGTGGGCACGTCGGTTTGTTGCACTTCAGACGGAGGCTATGTGTTATTTGGCGACACCGCTTCATTCTGCACAGGACCCACTGATTTTCTTGTCTATAAAATCAATTCCAGCGGCGACAAAATCTGGCGCAAGAATTATGGCGGCGCCGGTTCTGAATGGGCCTGGAATTTGACGCCCGGCGGCGGGCAGGTCTTTTCCTGTTCCGGCGGAGGCTATGTAATTGCCGGAATGGGGGATTCCACCTCTAACGGATCCTTTGATATGCAACTGTACCATCTCGATGCATCCGGTAATGTCACCTGGAATCAGAATTACGGCGGAGCCAATTGGGAAGACGCCTATTCTGTTGTCCAGTCGGCGGATAGTGGTTATTTTATTGCGGGATGCAGCGACACCTATACCCATGGCGGCAATGATTTTTATGTCTGCAAATTGAGTTCCGTCGGAGTGGTTGAATGGGATAAATACCTTGGCGGCACACTCGATGATGTGTGCTTGTCGGCGTCCCAAACCGCGGACGGTGGTTTTGTCATCGGCGGCATGAGCATGTCGTTCGTCACAACGCCCGGCTACTACGATTTCCTTGCTTACAAGTTAAAAGCCAATGGAGAAAAAGCGGGACGGGGCTATTTCGGCCGTTAAAAAAGAAAAATTCAATCAATAGAGAGCTGTCCGCCACAACGTCAGGTTGTGGCGGGCTGTTCTGTCTTCTAACAGGCGCCTGCCCCTTTCTTTCCTTTATTCTTGAATCCAGAATAAAAATGGGGTATATACTATTCAGTTATATATTTAATCTATTAGAATGTGATGGAGACGAACGAGATGAAACAAATCATGATGGCGTGTTTTTTGATGATAGGGCTTCTGGGCTGCGGCTCCTCCTCTTCCGACGAAGAGATTCAAGCCTTGAAAAAAGAAAATGAACAATTGAAGGTTGAGCTCGATGCCTGCCGGAAAAAACTTAAGACCGCTCCCGCCAGCAAGCAGGTGGCGCAGCCGGGGGATTTTATGCAGCGGCGGAGCCGGATGAAAAGCGACCGGGAACCAACCGGACCCAGAGGCAGTAAACATGTGAGCTGGTACTCCAGCGGCCAGGTGAAAGACGAGGTTGAAATCAACACCAATGAAGATTGGCACGGCCGGTATGTCAGTTTTTACGAGAATGGCCGGAAAAAGGAAGAGGGGCGGTACAAAGACGGTAAGAAGCATGGGACCTGGACAAAATGGGATGAAAACGGGAAGGTGTTGGAAACCCTCGAATTTATCGACGGAGAGCAGAAGTAGCCGTTGCGCCGTTGACATTCTGTGTCAATTGTGTAAAATTTCATCTAAACCTTGATTTTCAGGTCGTTAGTGACGGAATCAATAAGGAGTTTTATAATATGATAACTATTGGAGTATTCGGTTTTGGATATTGGGGACCCAATTTGGTAAGGAATTTTTTCAATACCGAGGGGTGCACTGTGAAACGGGTTGTGGATGTAAATCCCGAGCGCGTAAAAAAAGCGAAGCAGATGTATCCTTCCCTCGAGGTGTCCACCGATGCCGCAGCCATCATCGATGATACAGGGATCGATGCGGTTGTCATCGCCCTGCCGGTGTCGTTCCATTACGATATCGCCCGCCGTTCGTTATTGGCCGGCAAACACGTGTTGTTGGAAAAGCCGATGACCCGCTTGAAGAGCGAGGCCCAGGAATTGATCGATATCGCCTCCTCCAAAGGGAAGGTCCTGATGGTGGATCACACCTTCCTCTACACCGGGGCCGTCAGTAAGATAAGGGACATTGTAAAGAACGGCGAATTGGGCGATATACGCTATTTTGATTCCACCCGCATTAATTTGGGATTGTTCCAGAGCGACATCAACGTTGTCTGGGATCTGGCGCCCCACGATATCTCCATCCTCATGCATTTGACGGACGAATATCCTCACAGCGTGATTGCCACAGGCGTGTCCCATACCGGCAACAACCTGGAGAACATCGCGTATCTGACATTGAATTTCCAGTCCACCATGGTGGCCCATTTCACCTCCTCCTGGACATCGCCGGTAAAAATCCGCCGGATTCTCATCGGCGGCACCAAAAAGATGATCGTGTTCGACGATGTGGAGCCCACCGAAAAAGTGAAAGTGTATGACACCGGCTTCGAGGTTAGAAACGAAGAGGAAAAGAACAAAATGTTGGTGGATTACCGGGTGGGCGACATTTACATCCCCAAACTGGAAAACAAAGAGGCTCTCAAAGGCGTGGCCGAAGACTTCACCTCCGCCATTCGCGATGGACGGGAACCTGTGTCCACCTGGAAGAGCGGTCTCGATGTGGTGTCGATTCTGGAAGCCGCCGAAACGTCGATCAAGAATCGCGGGAAGGAGATCTTGTTGTGAAGGTGATAAACTGTGACAATAATCGTCAATGCTTGAAAAATGTCACAGTGGGCGAGGATGTTAGAATTTTTAATTTTGTCAACGCCTATGGCTGTACCATTCACGACGGCTCCAAGGTGGGGGCGTTTGTGGAGATCCAAAAGAATGCCGAGATCGGTAAAAACTGTAAAATATCCAGCCACACCTTTATTTGTGAAGGCGTGACTATTGGAGATAACTGCTTTATCGGCCATAGCGTCGTGTTTATCAACGACAACCATCCCCGTTCCGTCCGCCAGGACGGCAGTATGGAAAGCGAAGAGGATTGGGCCGGACGCTTTGTCAAAACCAATGTGGGCGCCAATGTCTCCATCGGTAGTAACGCCACGATATTGGGCAATGTCACCATCGGCGACGGCGCTTTGATCGGAGCCGGCAGCGTGGTTACCAAAGATGTGCCCGCCGGTGAAGTTTGGGCGGGAAATCCCGCTAGAAAATTAGTGAAGGAGTAATAGAATGAAGGTCAATTTTCTGGACTTGAAGGCCCAGTACGCTACGATAAAAGATGAAATCGACGAGGCCATCCGGCGGGTGATCGAAAAAACCGCGTTCGCCGCCGGCCCTTTTGTCAAAGAATTTGAAGAGGCGTTCGCCGCCGCTCACAAGGCGAATTTTTGTGTGGGGGTCAATTCCGGCACTTCCGCGCTTCACGCCGCCATGATGGCGTTGGGGATCGGTCCTGGAGACGAGGTGATCGTTCCGGCCAATACGTTTTTCGCCACCCCCGAAGCGGTCAGTTTGGCCGGCGCTGTTCCGGTGTTTGTGGATTGTGAAGATAAATTTTATAATATAGATCCCCAAAAAGTGGAAGCGGCTATCACTTCCAAAACCAAAGCCATCATTCCGGTCCATTTGTATGGGCAGCCGGCCCAGTTGAACGAAATCATGGAGATCGCCCAACGGCATTCTCTTAACGTAGTGGAAGACTGCGCCCAGGCCCACATCGCCCAATACAAAGGCAAGCCGGTGGGAACCGCGGGCATTATGGGTTGCTTCAGCTTTTATCCGGGTAAAAATCTCGGCGCCTACGGCGAAGGCGGAGCTGTGGTCACCAATGATGAAGCTCTGTACAAAAAGCTGATGGCGTTGCGGGATCACGGATCATCGAAGAAATACTACCATGACTTTATCGGTCATAACTACCGGATGGAAGGCTTTCAGGGCGCCATCCTGGGAGTGAAACTCAAACATCTAGAAAAATGGGTCGATGCGAGACGCAAGAATGCGGAACTCTACCGCGAGTATTTGAAAGATGTCAAAGAGATCGTGCTGCCCGAAGAGATGGATGATGTCAAACATGTCTATCATCTCTTCGTGATCCGGGCTCCGCGGCGGGAAGAACTTCAGACGTTCTTGGGCGATTCGCAAATCTACACCGGTATCCATTACCCGATCCCCTGCCATTTGCAAAAGGCGTATGAAGGGACGAATCCCGGCACAGGCAGTTGCCCGGTGAGCGAGCGTTATGCAGGCGAAATCGTTTCGTTGCCGATGTTCGCTGAGTTGACCGAAGAGGAAATCGCCCAGGTGGCAAAAAAGATCGCTGAATTTTATGGCGAATAGATCATAGAAACGACTAAATTATCGGGAGGTACGACAATGGCCCATTCCCAGAATGGCCCGGCGGAGCCGGGGACGACTATGTTTCAAAGAGATTTCCTTGATGTGTTGCGGGCGTTGTATCGCCGGCGCTTGTTGGTGATTGCCGGAATATTGGCGGTTATCATCCTATCTCTTCTTGTCTCTGTCCTTGCTCCGAAAACCTATCGTAGCACAGGGTTTTTCCAGTTGTCCGATCCCTATCAGAGCAGGGTGTCGTCGGTGTTTTCGGTGGCCTCCCGGTTTTTGGAATCCTCTCAATTCCTGGTGCTGTCCCAATTAAAAGAGGCTGAACTCTTACCGGTTTTGGAGGTATTGAAGGATAAGGCGTTACCGTTTGGCGAAGCTCCCAATCCTTACATTCTGTCAATCCAGGATTTCAAAAAATTCTCCTCCCGCTATCGTAGCGCCCATGGATTCTTGACATTCGTTGAAAAAAACGGAGGACTGGGGGCCGGGGAATTGAATGAGCTGCGAAGCTCCGTCGGAGCGGGCGGTCTGTCTAAATGGGTGTCCGGTGTTTACGCGTTGTCAAGGGATGAGATGAAGGACATATGGCGAAGCCTGGAGAACCAGCGAAACTTCGTGTCCGGCGTCAATGTCCGCATGGAAGCGGGCAATCGGGAGTTCGCGTCAAAAGCCCTGCAATTGTTTGGAGATTATATCGCGTTCGCCACCCTCCAGGAGAGGTTGTCTGATTATATGGCCGCCAATTTGAGCGAGTTTAGTCTCTTGTCCGGCCGTTACAATAATGATATTCTCCGCTATCGCGCTTTGATCCGGCGATTGGAAACGCAAAAAACGAATTTGCTCAAACTGAAAAATAAATATCCGGGGGCCCGGGCCGCGAGTCAGCGGCAGTTGGTGAGCCTCGAGAGCAATGGTAGACGTTACCTGTCCCCGGAAGCGCAAGTTGTCGGCGTCGAGTCCAGGATTCTAGACATCCGGACGATGCTGGACACGTTCGAGGCTGAGAAAAAAAAGGCGGAGTTGTATCTCAGTTACTTTACACAGTGTAAAGGTTTACAATTGGAAGGCGTGGCTAATGGCGATCTATTACTCGAACATTTAAAAAAATTCACTGAAGATTTTTTCGGTAATTCCAAAAATAGCGAGTCCGAGGCTTTGGAAGTGTACAATTCCCTGACCACGGATCTCCAGCGTTTCGCGATTTTGTACAACCAATCCCTGCGGTTCGTGTCGGGTCCCACATCCCCCGCGGCGCCGTCAGGACCCCGTAAAGCGGTGTATCTATTGTTCGGGGTCTTTTTGGGAATTTTAATATTTGTACCATTGGCTCTATTTATGGAGTTTTGGCGTCGCCACAAACATTACATTACAGAGTGAGAGTGACAATATTTGTCAGGTAAGGTGACAACTTTTTTATGAGAGCTTTTTGCGGCCATGTGATATCGGTCGTGCCCGCGGTTTTTGTTGGCACCGTTATTGCTGTCATACAGTGAATCCAATATTTCCAAGGAGTCAATATGATCAACAAATTTGTTAAGTTAGGCATAATTATTTTCATCATAATATTCGCATTCTGTAATGTGGTGGAGGGGGCGGTTCCCACTCCCACATTGAAATGGAGAAACGGCGGGTACAAGTTTAACGGCCAATACAATAAAGGCTACTATGTATCTCCCGCCACCCTCGATGTAAACGGCGACGGCGTTCTCGATGTGATCTTCGCCAATTATTGGGTGATGGCGTTGGACGGCGCCACCGGCGATGCTATCTGGGCCTTCTATTCCGGCACCGACATGTCGGATCCCACCAATAATTCCCGCTACAACGGCACGCACACATCGGTCGTGGTTGCCGATATCAACAATGACGGGCAGGAAGAAATTGTCACCGGGATGGGCAACGGCTGGTTGGCGGCCTATAACAAGAACGGCTACTTTCTTTCGGGTTTCCCCCTTCAACCGGTGGGCCGCACCGACCGGATCCAGAGTCTCAGTGTCTTTGACCTGGACAATAACGGCGACATGGAGATTGTCATCGGCTGGGCGAAGGCCAACAATTTAAATACCTGCGTCATTGAGCACAACGGCGCCATCCGCGCTGGTTGGCCTCAATACGTACCGAACGAGAACGCCAACGCCCTGGGGATTTTCAATTGTAATATCGCGGTAGGCGATCTCACCGGCGACGGCTACGGCGAAATCATCTCGCCCTCCGACACCAATAAAATGTGCGCCTATTACCGCGACGGTTCGACCCTCGCCGCCGGCAATGTGTTCGATATCGGCGATCATTGGGGCGGCGTGCCCTGTTATATTTCCTATGCCGATGAATTAGTGGGTTGGAGCCCTCCGGAAGACGAACACGATATTTATCTCAATACCGATCAGCCGGCGGTGATCGCGGATGTGAACAATGACGGCACCAACGAAGTGGTGGTCGTCGTTCAGGGCTTCTCCCGCAACGTGGTGCCCGGCACCATCGATCACGTGTCCAAATATCTGGCTCCCATGATCTTCACTATCGACCGTACCCGCTTCAACCAGGGGGGCTACAATTGGGAGGCCGCGCCTCAGACCGGCGGTCCTTTGAGCAATGATATCGACGAAATCGTCATCAAGACCTCCAATCCGGTGGTGGTGGATCTGGATGGAGATGGAAACAAAGAAATTCTCACCTCTTCATACGACGGCAAAGTGCATGCCTATTGGTTGGACAAAACCGAGCATCATAGCTGGCCGGTATCTGTGTACAGCTCCTCCGAGGGGACCATCCGCTTCGCGTCCGAACCGTCGGTGGTGGACCTGGATGGGGACGGCTCTCTGGAAGTGTTATTCGCCACCTGGCCCGAATATGACTCGTACAAGAGCGGGCATCTTTATATTTTGAATTACAAAGGCGAGCAGTTATATAAAATCGCGTTGCCTTATGGCAACAGCGCGTTTACCCCCGCTGTGCCCAATGTGTCCAAAGCCAATTTCGACGGCGGTTTGGCAGCCCCCACTGTCGCCGATATCGACAATGACGGCCAACCTGAAATTTTAGTCGGCATGGCGTTTGCCGGCGTGGTAGTCTATGACTTGCCTGGAGCGACCATGGGCGCGGCGCCGTGGCCTACCGGCAGGCATGATTATGCCCGCACCGCCTGGGATGGTTTCGGTTCGTTCGAAGTGACATCCCCCAATGGCGGCGAGATTGTCGATGGCGGCTTCGTCACCAACATCACCTGGTCTTCGATTGGGATTTCCGATAACGTCAAGATTGAGTATTCCACCGATAACGGATCGTCCTGGAGTACGATTGTCAGCGCCGCCGTCAATGACGGATCATATGCCTGGGAAGCGCCTCAGACCAACGCCGGCGATTGCTTGATACGGGTCGGGAACGCCAACGGCGCCATCACGGACGAAAGCAACGCGGCGTTCGCCATTCAGTACGATCCGGCGGAGAACGATGACTTTGGCCACACGGTGATTCAAACCGCCGACGGCGGTTATCTGGTGGCCGGAAGTACCAATTCTTTTGGGCTCGGCGGTTACGATATCATTATCTATAAATTGAATTCCGCCGGCCAAAAAGTGTGGCGTAAAACATTCGGTGGGACAGCTCTGGATGAAGGATGGAGTATTTCGCCCACGTCTGATGGCGGTAGCGTCATCACCGGTATTACAGAATCTTTCACCAATGGCGGCAAAGATTTTTTGGTGTATAAATTGAATTCCGCCGGCGCTAAGATGTGGCGTAAAAATTTCGGCGGCGCTCTGATCGACGAGGCTTACGCCGTCACTCAAACTCTTGACGGGGGCTATGCGCTTTGCGGTTCTTCCACTTCGTTCACCAATGGCGCCAAGGATTTCCTCATCCTTAAAACCAATTCCAGCGGAGATGAAGTGTGGCGTTTCAATTATGGCGGGACTCTGGATGATGAAGGTTATACTCTAATTGAAACAGGCACCGGCGGTTTGGTGGTTTTTGGGCAGTCCACTTCTTTCACCTTCGGGGGAACGGATTTGTTGGCCTATAAACTCAGTCCTTACGGCGCCAAACAAGGTCGTAAGAATTTTGGCAGCGTCGGCGATGAATTCGCCCATGGACACCAGGGGATTGTCGTCACATCGGATAGCGGTTATTTGATGGCCGGCTCCACAGACACCAATACGATCGGAGGAGCTGATTTGGTTCTTTACAAAGTGACCAAAAAGGGTGTATTCGAATGGAATAAGACATTCGGCGGCACCAGCGATGATCTGGGCGGAATCCTGATTCCCACCTCCGACGGTGGATTTCTCCTGGGAGGGTATTCCAATTCCTTTACCAATGGCGGTAATGATTTTCTGATTTACAAGTTGAACGCTTCGGCCGACAAACAATGGCGTAAAAATTATGGCGGTGTAAACGACGATGTGCTGCATAGCGCCATCCAGACCTCCGACGGCGGTTACCTATTGGTGGGCGAATCATTGTCCTATGTGTGCGCCCCCGGCTACCCGGATATGTTGGTTTATAAAATCGATAGCTCCGGAAATGTCGAGTGGTCCAAAAATTTATGATATAATCTAACTTTGAAAATAAAATTCCGGGTACCGTTATTTCCGGTTCCCGGGATTTTAAATTTGTAACTGGCTTTAACTATTTAGTTTTCATTCAGGGGCTGTAAATTATGTTGTTTTTTGCTGGTTTGGCATTGACCAATATTATTTTTTCGTTAACGGTTGCTACAATATTGTGGCGATTCAATCATTCCGCGGATCTTTCCAACGGGGAAATTTTCCTTTACGCGTCCGGCTCCGGACCGGTTCTGGCCACCCTCTTTTTATATTACTCGCTTCTGGTGGTTCCCCATCAATCCAATTTTATTTATCTTATGGTTGTGATTCTCCCGTTTTTGGGGTTCGCATTTGTCGGGCGCACAGCGTTGTCGCAAATGGCATCTTATTTTATTCAATGGCGTAGATCGTCTTGGCAAACGTTCACTGCTTTATCCAAAAGCCGAAAGGTGTGGGTTCTCCTGTTCTGGTTGTTGCTCACCTCTGTGCTGGCAGGGTATTTGTGGATGTATGGGAATTTTACATTGCACACCCCTCTGGAAGGCCACGATGTGTTGCAGTACGCGGTGATGGGCAAGATCTATTTTCAGGAGAAGACCATCGAATTCCATGGCTACCGCCCCTATGAAAAAACAGGTTTTTATAGCCGCACCAGCCATGCCCCGTCGTTCTCGCTGCTGGCCACCTGGGAGCGGTTGTTCAACAGCTTTTTTGGGGGAAAGCAGGACTTGTATTTCAAGAGCGTCGGCGCCTATTATGGGTTGTGCATTGTGTTTGTGTTTGCCTATCATCTCCTTCGGCGTAGCCGTTTATTGACTCTGTTAGGTTTATTGGCCCTCTTTTCAGGACTGGGATTCTTCCTCACACTGGTGACCTTTCACCTGGATTCTTACCGGATGTTTTTTTTGCTGGTATCATGGATATTGCTGGCGAAAGGTATCATGAAGCGCAGCCGGTATTTGTTGATAGTGATGGCGGTGTTTTCCGGTTTTGCGGCGTTCGCCCATTCCCTGGGGGCGATTGTCGCCGGGTTGAATGTGGCGGCGTTGATGGTCTTTTACGAGGGGACCTGGAAGGAGAAGCTGACGTGGGGTTCGCTGTCCGCTGTGATCATTCTGTTGTGCGGCGGGGTCCATTATGTGATCGATACATTCTGGGGGGCCGGATGGATCCTGTTGAACCGTTAGGGGGAGCGATTGAGACAGAACGCGATAATTGAAAATAAATACCTTTTCACCGGACTTTGCCTGGTGTTCTTGTTTTTAACGCTGGTTTTCATCGGAGCGGTCTATCATTATATCGATATGGAAATCTATTCCCATATTCACACCATACCCAAAAAATATCTCCGGGAAATCGACACCTTCCCAAAGGAATGGTTGAACGGATACATGGGAACATTCTTCCGTTTCAAGTATTTCGGCAATCTTGTTTTTTTGACAATCCCGCTGGTGGTCTTGTTTTTTCTGGTGAACCGCAAAATCCAACGCTGGCAGATGGCGCTTGTGTTTGTAGTGGTGGTGTTGGCGCTTCTCGTGGGCGTCAAAGGTTTCAAAAACTACCGTTACCAGTTGACGATGGCGCCGTTTTTAATGGCTGTGTTTATGATAACCGGTTGGCAGTTGACGAGAGAACGGTCGCGATTGTTCAAAGGAATTCTGGCGGTTCTGGTGGCGGGCCTTTGCCTTTTTAATATCTATAACTATTCCAGCCGATTCCGGTTTTTCTGGAATTACAAGCTCAACGCTACCGAGGACCGGTATCCCCGCCAAATAATGGATATATTGGAAGAAAATGATTCGCTGAATTCCGGGGAAAAGGTTTTGGTGTGCAAACAACCGTTGTACTTTTACCGGTTGGATACAGGGGCCGTCAATTACCGTGACCCTCGAGTGGAAATGATTTATGAACGCAATGGGGACAGGCGCCAATTGTGGGATTTATTGCGCCGTCAATTGAAGATTAAATATATTTTTTATGATTACCGGGGGATGGCTTTGTTGAAGGACCGGATGTTCGGAGAATTGATCAATATCGAGGGGACAGTTCTCCAGGAAAAGCGGTACCGGTTGTGCCGTTTGCGGGACCGGCCCTTTCTCGATGAAGCGGACGCCCGAGCCCTGCGTCGCTTGAATCTATGGAACCATCGGGCCGCGTCGCCGGAACAGGCGTCCCCCCGGCTCATGGTCATCGAGACCGCCGGCGAGTTTGACCTTCACTATCACCGTTATCGACATCAAAATTTCTTGACTATTAAAAATTTGACTCCCGCCGAAGATGGACGGCGTGAAATCAAACTCGGATACAGGCTGGAAGGTGGGGAACTGCAAAAGATCCTGGGACGGCGCCATGATGTATATCTGTATTTACTGGTGAACGCGAGGGTGAGCCGGTCCCTTGTGAATCGCAACAACGAATTGTTTATCCGCGACAATACCGGGGCATGGGAAAAATCGCAATACTATTTTACCTCCGCCAATTGGCGTTCTTATCTGGTTCGCAAAAAAGTTCGCCCCGGTAGCTCATCCCTGGAAGCCGGAATTGCTTTAAAGGTTCGCTCCAATGAGGAATCGCTGAGCATTCGCGATGTAAGCGCGTTTATCACTGAGGGTGAAATCTAGATGCCATTGAACGGACAACGGATCCAGATATCTGATTTTCTCAAAGATCTACTAGTGACAGCGGTGAGCCAGGTGGGGGTCGTCGTGTTCGGCGTTCTGCTGTTGAAAATCATGGCGCAAATGTTGTCCAAGGAGTATTTCGGCTTGTTTATTCTGGTGCGCCGCTGGGTGGGCGTGTTGCTACCGGTCATGACCTTGAATCTGAGTTTTGGCATGACCCGCTATATAGGCTATGAGAAAGCGAAAGCACGGAAATACCTGGACGCGATGTTGGGGCTCACATTTTTGACCTCTCTGGCGATGTTTGCCGGCCTGTTGATTTTTTACCGGCGCGTTGCGGTGCTGCTTTACAATGAGCAAAAACATGGCGTCTTTGTCTTGCTGCTGGTTCTATTTCTATTGGCCAACTGGATTCACCTCTTCGCCTACGCCTATTTCCGCGGTAAGATGGATATGATGACCACGAATCTGTTGCGGGTCCTATTTTATGGTTTCCCGGTGCTGCTGGCCTTCTGGCTGACGCGGTTTTACAGCGGCGGCGGAGCGTCCACTCTGACCCGCTATTTTGTGGTCTATTCCTTATGGGGATTGTTAATCGGTTTTTTCTTCCTGCGCAAAGAGATGTCGCTCTTTTTCCTGGGGCGCGGTTTGTT